>NZ_NHYK01000010.1 GCF_003288805.1 Helicobacter sp. 10-6591
ATATGTGAGAAAAAACACTTTAGGAAATAAGGAACGCCAAAAACATTGGGAAGCGCAATATTACGAGCATAATGCTTAAAATTGGTTTAAGGGAGAGAGCAATGTGTGGATTATGATAATTCCAACATTCTATCTAGCGCTATTTTTGCCCATTTTTGTGTGTCATTATCCAGCTTTATTTCATTGATTGGTGCTCCATCTTCGTAGGCAAGCAAACAATCAAGCAAATCTCGTAAGTTTGTTTCATTCATTGTAGGGCACTCAGGTTTTGTGCTGGAAAGCACAAAGGTTGTATTTATCCCATTGAGTTTAGGTCGCAAACGATTGACGAGATTAAATTCTGTGCCAACTGCAACTTTTTGCTCTAATGGTAGGCTTCGTACATATTTTATAATCTGACTCGTAGAACCGACAAAATCTGCAAGATTCACTACTTCTGGCGCGCACTCTGGATGGACTACGATTTTTATATCTTGGAATCTCTGGCGGTAAAATTCAATATCTTTCACACTAAAAAGTTGATGTACAGAACAGAATCCATCATAACAGACCACATCACTTTCAAGAATCTCCTCTTTGCTGGCGTTTCCAAGTACACAAGAACTTTTCCCATCTATTGTTGCTAGATTCTGCCCTAAACATTTGTCTGGAAGAAAAAAAATCTTTTTACCCTGGGTCTTAGCAAAATCAAAAATCTTTTTTGCATTTGCGCTTGTGCAGACAAGCCCACCCATTTTAGCTACTTTTGCTTTGACATCAGCATTTGAGTTGATGTAGGTAATAGGAAAAATTTGATTGATCCCGTGATTTTGCAGAAGCTCTATACTTTTGTCAAAATACTCAGAATCTATCATACGTGCCATAGAGCAGCATGCCATTTTTGGCATTATGACACGTTTGTTTGGAGCAAGGACTTTCACACTTTGTCCCATAAATGCCACGCCACAAAATACAATGAGATTCTTCTGACTTTGCGATGCTTTGGAGGAAAGTTCCAGACTATCTCCACATAAATCTGCAATCTCTACAATCTCATCTCTTTGGTAGTAGTGTGCTACGAGTAGTGCATCAAGTTTTTTTGTAAGTTCTTTGATTTTTGTTTTGAGTTGTGTGTTGGCTGTCATTAAAGTCCCTATCTAATTAATGTATCCTATGTTTTGGGCAAATTTTACAATCTGCTGTGTCGCAACGTTTGGTGTAAAATCTTGTATGAAGAGCACAATAGTGCTTCCCATCTCAAACATTCCAAGTTCATCGCCTTTTGCAACTTTTATGGGTGTAGCATAGGTATAAGTTTGGTTGGCTCTCTTAGCATTAGTTTTTATCTTGGGTTCGCAGTGGAATATGATTGATCCGACATTCAGAGCGCCTATCGCGACAAAATATATTTTCTTGCCATTTGGCATTTTCGCTTTCACCACAATGCGCTCATTTTTGACAAATAAATTTTGCACGCGCATAAGTGAAGGCATATTTACAGGTCTCAGACACCCGCCAAAATACCGAATCTCTTCGATTTCTAAATCACAAGGTGCGTGATATCGATGATAGTCTCTTGGAGAGAGATAAAAATTAAGATAAAAAAAATCACAGTCTAAGTTTTCACCTAAAAGCTCGCTTATGCTGTATTGCATACTTTTGATTTGCAGCGCCTTGCCTTCAGTAGTAAGTGCAGATTCTGTAATAAGTGAATCTGTTGGAGAAATAAGCTGGGTTGGGGACATATCGAAGGTACGCTTTGTTTTTAGGCGGCGCGTAAAAAGTGCGTTGAGATTCTTGAATCTTGTCGTTTCAAATTCATCTAAATTGATACGAAAAATTCTGACATATACAGAATTTATAAACTCCTGTATTGGTGTAGGGAAGCAAGTTTTAGCAAAAGAGCCAAAAATACGAGAACAGATGTTGCTCAAAAACATAAACACTCCTTAATGCGGATTGGTAAGAATATTTTTACCGCGGATAGCTAAAGCATAGAAAAATGGTGTATTACAAAAACTAAGGATAGCCTTTATACTGTAATCAGCGAGAATCATAAAAAGAATATCTCCAAGAGGTTTTGTAAATAAAAATGCGATATGAAAAAATATCATTGTATCAATGAGCTGAGAGAGCATAGTAGCAGCATTACTGCGCAAATACCAAATGCGAGGAAATTTTTCTTTAAGGTAGAAAAATACATATACATCGAGTATTTGCGAAGCACAAAACGCACATATACTCGCGATTGCTATACGAAATTCTGCAGCAAAAATGCTTGGGATAAATGCAAGTACTAACCCCAAGCGGAGTGTTTGTAA
This sequence comes from Helicobacter sp. 10-6591, assembly GCF_003288805.1. Taxonomy (GTDB): domain Bacteria; phylum Campylobacterota; class Campylobacteria; order Campylobacterales; family Helicobacteraceae; genus Helicobacter_F. Next base: position 2,301 of record NZ_NHYK01000010.1, read on the forward strand.
CACCTGTTTCCTAGAATATTTTTCACTAAGGATATTCATAAGCAAAAAGCTTAACGGATAAGTGAGTGCGCCAAAAGTGAGATGGGTATTAAAAATTGGATATTGCACACTGAAGTTTGCTAAGACAATGATAGCGGCAAACAAACAAGCACTTAAAATAAAGGTCTTTTTACTCATTGTTATTTCTTTGGGGTTGGGATTTTTTGCTTGTGTTCTGCCTAGCATTGATTTCATCATATAGAGGAACTGAGTTGTTTATATAAAAGCACGCCAATTTTTTTTATAAGTTTATCCGTTTGTTTGTGTGGCAAGCTTGCAGAAAATTGTGTCAAAAAGGTATTTTGCGCATTGCAGTCAGTGATTTTCAATGTTGCATTGAAAGTAAGATCTGTGACGGATTGTAATGTATCAAAACTAAAATATGCTTTTTGGGTTGCTCGGGAATCTAGTGTGTAGAACTTTAATAATTCTCTTTCTATGGTTGCTTGTATGTTGGATACCTGTATGTCTGTGCTGAGAGAATCTTTAAAGATGAGTGCTAATTTTGGTTTTGGTGTATTGTGTTGCCATAATTTTTCATAAGATGACGAGGGGGTTTGTATCCCAAATACACCAAGATAGCTCTCCAATTCTTGCAATTCTTTGAGGTAGGATTCTAATTTGCTTAATTGGTTGATATTGAGATCCTTGCACTTGAATCCTAATGCTTCAAGTGCAAGGAGAACTTTTTTTTGCTTGTCTTTGATTTCCCTGATAAAATCATTTTTTGTCATTTGTGCCTGTACATAGTAGGTTTTTTTGACAAGTTCTTGTTTGAAGCTCACATTACTGAGAGTCGTGGTGTTGATGGTTTTTTGAATATTTTGATGTGTAGCGCTAGATTGCACCCCATTAACAAAACTTTCTTTAAAGCTTGTATGGGAGCTTATATCTACTTTGATAGCAGAAAGCATATCGTTGATTGCATTATCCTTTGCATTTTGTAAGTCAGGGCTACTGCCAACTCCATAGAGGTTTGCTGTATCACTTTGTGTTGCATAATACCAGTGCGGTGGATTCTCTTTACAAGAACCCAATAAAATTGCACAAGAGAGAATCTTAAAGATTCTCATAGAGTTCTTACTTGAGATTTTTACAAAGTTTGTATTCTTTAATTTCACTTAGAGTCCTATCACCAAGTTACAGAGCTATTAGATCCGACTTTGATGATGTTTGCTTCATCATCCCATATCACTTCGCCAGTTTCAAGGTTGAGTAGGGTTAAGAGAAAGAAATAGTCTGTGCGCTGTTTTTTGCCTACTTTGACATTTTTTTGCCAAATTTTGCCTGACAAAGAGAGCTGGGCTCCTTGGAGTCGTCCTTTTTCTATTACGCTGTATTGGTTGTATTCGTCATTATCACGTGTGGCTTCGCGGATTCTATCAACCATCTTATCTTGCTTGGCGCCTGTGCCTGCAAGCGCTAAAGAAAGCTTGAATTTTCCGCTATTACGCATATCCCGTGTTATTTTACGACTGAGTTGCTCGACATCAACTACCTGCATAGTGTCATTGACTATATCTGAGATAACAAGTACTTTTGGCTGTTTGATATTGCGCACATATGGGGTGTCTAGAAGAGATTGCACAGATTTTTGGACTACAGATTCTATATCGTGGTAATCCAATCCCATGCTTGTATAGGATTTAGAATCTGTAATATCCACATATTTTGGTTTGCTACAAGCACTAAAAAATCCCACCAAAATAGCCATACAAAGCAATGATTTTTTCATGATGTACTCCTTATGATTCTGCAAAGTTAGTTGCCTTTTTGTGTGCGTTATTTGTTTTGTTTCGTATAGAGAATTTGCGCACTGAAGCTACCTTGACGCAACCTAAGATAGACAATATTATCATTTTTTTCACACAAAACCAACCCTTGCTTTTCGCACTCTTGGCTTATTTCAAAGCTCAAAAGAGTTTGTTTGGAGTTTTTGAGTTCATAGATTCCTTGTGTGTTTTCTAGCTGTGCGACATAGACTTTATAAGGCAAGACGCTGGTTGTCCGCACATCAGCATTTGTTGTAGCGCTGGAGTATAAAAGCCCTATGAGAGCACCATACACATCAAGCTGATCGCTTAGATTTGATTGGATGATAGCCTTGATGATTGCTGAGCTTACCGCTCTTGCATGGATAAATGGCAACTGCTGGTTGAATTCATTGGCAATTACCCCTTCAAAATCTGCTATGAGTGAAGTTTCAGAGATGTGTTGGGAATCTTTTGTGACATGAAGGTTTGTATAAAAGCTTTTTGCATCCTTTAAAAAGGGCAAAGCAAGTCCTATGTGTAAGATTCTGTCATTGAGCAAATATGCTGGAAAGTTCAAGGCAATCTCTTCTTTGATAGGGCTTTGTCCTTCTTCTATAATCAACCAAGTGTGAGGTTTGAATATGCGATTTTGGCGCTCTTGTAAGATTGCAATATCTTGATTGATGATTTGTGCATTGCTCATGCCATAGGCTTGTTTGTAGAGATCAAGAGCTTTGGCATTATCAGATTCGAGCATGAAAAATAATCCTGATGCATAGCTTACTGCTGGATTGAGAAAATTCCTATAAGCTTTGAATTTATCGATGTTTGTGTAGTTTTGCTGGAGATAAGAATCCAGTCCTTGGTTTGTAGAACTGTAATCAATCTGGTTGAAATTAGAATCTTTGGCATTTTCTTGTTGCTGTGCTTGCATGGCTTTTTGTATATCTTTACTGAAATAATCTTTTGCTCTGCGCTGCCTGTCATTTGCGCGGTTAAACTCAACCCGTGCAAGCGCTAGATTCCCTTTTTGCATACTGAGGAGAGCTTTGTAGTAATTAAGCAGCACACCCTCATACATATTCCCGCGATAGGTTTTGGCATTTTCATTCACAAGGATTGCAGCAGTATCTGCGAATAATCCAGAAAATAGACCTTGCGCTTCGTATTGGCTAAATAGCTGCTCGCTTTTATCCAAAAGCTCAAAGCTATCTTTCTCATTAAGTTGTAAGCCCACTATTCCTGCTTGCATGCTCCATAATAATGCATCCTTGCTTTGAGACTTGTCCTTTGCTATTTTGTAAGCTTTAGGCAAATCTCCTTGGTAATAGCTTTCTGTGAAGCTTTGCATCAAATCTTTATGCGAGCAGCCACCAATGACTATGCATAGCAAAAATAAAAAGCAAGATAATCTTTTGTCTTGTAGCGCCAATACAGATTCCCAAAAATATTTATTAAGAGATATTCCAAAACTATATGTTAAGAAAATGCAAATGTAGTCTGTTGTTACTTAAACTTCAAGAAAGCTATGTAGCGCTATTTCTTGGGGTATAATGCAAAAAATTTTTTGAAGGTCTAAGTAAAGATTATGTACGCACAAAGAATGAAAGAAGCCTTAGAAGCTATTAGAGCAGGTGAGATTATTATTATTATGGATGATGAAGATAGAGAGAATGAAGGTGATTTGGTGATGGCTGGGATTTTCAGCACACCTGAAAAGATAAATTTTATGGCAAAAGAAGCGCGCGGGCTTATTTGTGTGTCTTTGACTAGTGATATTGCGACAAAACTAGAGCTTTCCCCAATGGTAAAAAACAATAGCTCAAACCACGAAACTGCTTTTACTATATCTATTGACGCAGCGGAAGCAAAGACGGGAATTTCAGCATATGAACGCGATTTGACTATACAGCTTTTATGTGCTGAACACAGTCAGCCAAAAGATTTCGTGCGTCCAGGACATATTTTTCCGCTTATTGCAAAAGAAGGTGGCACCCTTGTGCGCACTGGGCATACAGAAGCAAGTGTAGATGTTTGTAAACTAGCAGGAATAAAGCCTGTGAGTGTGATTTGTGAGATTATGAAAAACGACGGAACAATGGCACGTAATAATGACCTAACAGAGTTTGCAAAGCAACACAATCTCAAAATCCTTTATGTCTCAGATGTGATTGCATACCGATTACAATTTGAGAAACTCATTACTCTTCATAAGAAAGAGCAAAGTGTTTTCTTGGGTATGGCTTGTATGAAATTGACTTTTATTGACAACTTCAACAGAGAGCATATTGTATATGTGTATGGGAGCAATCTTGAGAATCCATTAGTGAAATTCCATGCGATCCAAAAAGACTACCAGTTTTATGAGCAATCACAAGAAGTGCGAGAGAGTTTTTTGCAAGGTGTGAAAATGCTACAGAATCAAGGTGGTTATCTTGTGTGTCTTGACAGCCCACAATCACAGGATGTGAAGACACTTGGTATTGGCGCGCAGATTCTCCGAGAAATGGGAATTGAGAGTTTTAAACTCTTGAGTTCTAGTGAGAATAGTCAAGGCGCTCTTAGTGATTTTAGGACTTTAAGTGGTTTTAATCTCAATCTGACGCAAAAAGTCTTGCCTAAAGGATCTTTTAAGCATTCTAGATTGAATCTAATTTAGAGAAGTTCGTCTAAGAGGTGGGGTGGGCAACCACGTGTTTAGTTGAGCTGTGCTTGAAGCATCCAAATAGCTTTTTGTAGATTTGCTACATTTTCATCAGCATAAGCTGCAGTAATTTTATCGTTGGCTTCATCTGCCATATTTGAAAGCTCCAAAAAAGCATCTAAAAAATATTTATAATCACTTAGAATCGCTTCCATTATTCCTCTTGAGTCGAATTCTGTTGAAGAGACTTCTTTGATTTTAGCGTTTTGTAGAATTTGTTGAAGTGTTACATAAGGCGTGCTTCCAAGCTGTAATACACGCTCAGCAAGATCATCAAAAATTTCTGCAAATTTCTCATAAATCTCTTGAGTTGATTTGTGTGTACTGTGAAAATCCATACCTCTCGCATTCCAATGAAAATTATGTACCTTAATATAGAATACCTGCGCATCAGCTTGAATTTGCTTGAGTTGCTCGATGACTTTACTCATTACTTACTCCTTGTGAGAACAGAAAAAATTTCTTAGCGATTGTTAGTCGGGCTAAGAGCGGTGGGAATTGTAAAAATATTTTGTAAATAATATTTGGGCAATTTTTGCTATCTCAAACCAATGTTTCAGTGTTACTAAATTACAATTATATTTTCATTTATATAAATGAGCATTTTTTGCTTTATGAGTGCAGTTAGTTTTTGGCCTTTATAATCCATCCAAAAGATAAAGAAAAATTTTACTTTAAATGTAAAAATCAGGTTTTTGTGGCACTTTTAGATGATTTTTAAAGATTTTGAACAACCCAAAGAGAAAAAAAATGCAGACTGCTACTTATTTTTCACAAAATATCTACAAAGATTTTTTAGAGAATGATTTTTTCTCGCCACAGCAGCAAGAGATATTGCATGAAGTAAATGAGACTCGTCTTGATTTTTTACCTCTATACACACATAAGAGTGTTTTTATCAAACCAAGAATTACCGTTGTTGGCAGTGGAGAGCTGGTTGATTCGTTCTTAGAGCGACTTGTAGAATCAAAGGCCAAAGAAGAATTTGTACATTTTGCAGATGCTGAGATTTTCCATCTTTTGCCACAAAATTTTTTGGGGTTAAATGGGAATCTAGGGAATTTTGGCGTGCTTTATACTGATACAGCTTCCCAAACCCCCCAAGTCTTAGAAGTTGCTCAAGTGGTTTTTTTTACAAGATTTGATAATGTGCCAAGCATTAAGGGTGTGCATTGGGTGAGTGATTATCCAGATCAAGATTCTCTTATTGCCTTGTTGCATAAAAATTGTGGGAGCTATGAATACCAAGCACCAATTGTGTTTGATCCAAATCTTTGTGATTACCAGCATAGAAGGATAAAAAAAGATGGTAGCGGCTATTGTTTAGCATGTGTGGATACTTGCTCTGTGCGAGGTGTTTTTCACAATGAGAAAAAAGTGGAGATAAATTTAAGCGGGATGGATTGTGTAGCCTGCGGAGAATGTGTCAGTGTATGTCCTACTGGTGCTTTGTATCGCGAGAGTGAGAGCTTGGAATCTCTTAGTTTCCAAGCTAGAGTTTGTAAAGATTATGTATTGCTTGTGCATGCAGAGGAGGCAGTGCAAGAAATTCTTAGTGTTTTAAGAGCTTCCTCTCATCCCTTTTTGCTCCCCTTTATTATTGGACAACCAAATATTTTGAATGAAACTTATCTGCTATCTCTTGTGCAAGAGAGTGCAAGCACGATTATTCTTTATACACAAGCTCATAGTGTTCTACAAAAGAGTGTGGATGCAATCAATAATCTTTCGCAAGCAATCTTTGGGCTAGATTGTGTCTTACTTGTGCAGGATAAAAGCCAGCTAGAATCTGCTCTCAAGCAAGCTTCCCGCCTGCCACAAGCATATTTTATCTATACACCACGACAAGGAGAATCGCTCAAGGAAGTTTTTGCACAAAGAGCGCATGCATGGGTAAGAGACAATAACTTTGGAAAGATAGATTTCACGCATTCTGCGGATATACGAATAACAGAAGATTGCACCCTTTGTCTTTCCTGTGTGGAAGCTTGCAATACAAATGCACTTATCAATAACAACTCCTCTTTTGAGCTTTTATTCAAGCATGCGTTGTGTACAGGTTGTGGGTATTGTGTAGATACGTGTGCTGAGAAGGTGATAAGTATGCAGTCCAATGTTTTAGATGCGAGGGGTGCAAGTTTTGCTTATGTGCAAAAAGCCAAAGATGACCCATTTAAATGTGTAGAGTGTGGAAAGATTTTTGCGACAAGCAAATCAATCATGAAAATAAAGAATCTGCTTTTTCATGCATTTGAAGGTGATTTACTCAAACAAAGAAGTATTGAATGTTGTGCTGACTGCAAGGTCAAGCTTATTTTTGGTCCTAAAGAAAATTCTTAAATCACATCGGTACAGGAGTGGCCATGCAAGATTCTCAAGCTATACAGATACAAGATTTTACCCAGACGCTAAATCTTGCACGCTCTTTGTATTATGACTTTTTTGCCGGATTTTTTTTGTTTGAGCTTTTAGTAAAACGCAAAGACCTTATATTAAGACAAATCAGCATTTTGTCTCAACACCCAATTGGAATCGAGGATTCTGCACGTTTTGCCATGTTGCAGTCTTATTTGCAAAATACCACTATGGATTCTGTGATCCGTGAATACACACAGACTTTCAATCTCCCTTTTGCTACAAAGAATCTTCCAAAGTTTACAGGTGGAAAAAAAGGCATGCATGCAAATATCCCAAATCCACAAGTATTTTTATATCTAAGCCATTATAAAGATGGCTGCCTGAATGGCGAAAGTCTCATAGAGGTCAAAAAATTCATCAAGCAAACGCATTTTAGACTTAATGCCAAGGAGTTTAAAGAAAGTGAAGATCATTTGGGTTTTTTACTGCTTTTGATGCGTCATTTACTACAAGATTCAAGCAAGTATGCAAAAAATTCACAGACTTTATCGCGCGAGATTTTTCATCAATGTATCTTGCCTATGGGAGTAGATATTGCCAAAGCTTTGCAAGATAGAGAATTAGCTTGTTATGGATTGGTTGGTGCATTGTTTGAGAGTTTCTTGCATCTAGAGCAGCACGCGTAGAATCTCTATCTCCATTTAAGCTTTAGGTTAAGGTTTAGATGGGGATAGCAACCCAAAACTAACTCTAAGGAGACGTGATGTCTAACGCAAAGAATTTGAGCACTCGTCGTGCAGTATTGAAAAATGCTACGCTTGGTGCAGCGGTTGTAGCGGTAGGCTCTATGGCTTTGAGCGGGTGCAAGGAAGGGCACACACAAAAAGAAGTTATCAAAGGTAAGAGCAAGAAGCAAGAAGTGTTGTATCGCAACGATACAAAGTATTGGCAGGAATATTTCTCGGTAGCGAAATAGGACAATTAACAATAATAAGGAGTTAAGATGAGTGAAGTAAATACTAGACGTTCAGCACGCAGATCATTTCTTAAGCTTTCTGCATTAGCATCAGTAGCTGGTGTGGGAAGTGCTTTTGGAGATGATAGTGCGCGTGTGATACGCAAGGCAAGCGAGCAGGAATTAAAAGAGATGTACCCACAAGCAAAACGTGTAAAAACCATATGTACACATTGCTCTGTGGGCTGTGGAATTATTGCTGAAGTGCAAGATGGTGTGTGGGTGCGCCAAGAAGTAGCCCAAGACCATCCTATTTCTCAAGGAGGACATTGTTGTAAGGGTGCTGATTTGATTGATAGAGCAAGAAGTGAGACGAGATTGCGCTATCCAATGGAGAAAGTCAATGGAGAGTGGCAGCGCACTAATTGGGAATCTGCAATGGATAAAATCTCAAAGCAGATTATGCAAATCAGAGAGGAAAGCGGACCTGATGCGATTATGTGGATAGGAAGCGCGAAACTCTCAAATGAGCAGTGCTATTACTTGCGTAAATTTTCAGCATTTTTCGGGACAAATAACCTCGATCATTGCAATCGCGTTTGACATGCCCCAACAGTCGTCGGTGTGGCGAATACATTTGGGTTTGGTGGTATGACAAATCATTTAGGTGATATGATGTTTTCAAAATACATTCTTATCATTGGTGCAAATCCTGCGGTCAATCACCCTGTATCAATGGTGCATATTTTGCGCGCAAAGGAGCGCGGTGCGAAACTTGTGTGTATCGACCCGCATTTTAGTAAAACTGCAGCAAAGTGCGATGAATACCATAGAATCCGAAGCGGGACAGATATAGCATTTGTTTATGGTCTCTTACATGTGATTATCAAGGAGAAGCTCTATGATGAGAAATTCTTAAAAGATCGCGTTTATGGCTATGAGGAGATTATCAAAGAAGCACAAAAGTTTGATCCACAAGAAGTGAGTAACATTACAGGTATTCCAGCAGATTCTATAATCCACATAGCTAGAGAAATGGCGGCTGCAAAGCCAGCGAGTGCAATTTGGAATCAAGGGCTTACACAGCATACGGTTGGTACGAGCAATACACGTATTGTTCCAATTTTACAGATGTTTTTGGGCAATATGGGTAAAAATGGTGGTGGTGTGAATATCTTGCGTGGACATGATAATGTGCAAGGAAGTTCAGATATGGCTGCAAATCCTGATGTACTTCCAGGATATTATCCACTCACAGAAGCTTCTTGGAGGCATTTTGCAAAGCATTGGCGTGTAGATTATGAATGGCTCTTAGGGCGATTCAAAAACAAAAAAATGATGGAATCAGGGGGCTTTGCGCATTCTACTTGGAAATTTGGTGTGCTTGATGAGGAGAATGCCAAAAATAATGGTGACACAATGCTACGCGCACTTGTGGTGATTGGCACGGGTATGACAAGCGTTTCGCTGCTCGATTTGCAGCGCAAGGCAATGAATAAACTTGAGCTCGTTGTCTTTATCGATCCTTATGTGAATGATTTGGCAGTTTATTGCGAAAAACAAAACAATCTTTTCGTGCTTCCAGCTGCAAGCCAAATGGAGACATCAGGTTCTTTGGCTGCGACAAATCGCAGCTACCAATGGAGAAGCAAGGTTATGGAGCCACTTTATGAGTGCAGAGAGGACCAAGAGATTTTGTTTGATTTTGCGAAACGCTTTGGGTTTTTGGAGGAATTCCAGCGAAGCTTGTATGAAATCGCTAAGGCTGATGGGCGCAGTGAATTTATGTGGCCAGAGGATGCGACGACAGAATTTACGCAATCTATTCGTAGCATAGGTTTGCAAGGTATGAGTCCCAAGCGTCTGAAAGCCCATCAAGAAAATTGGCATATGTTTGACAAAGTAACTCTTATGGGTAAAGGTCCATTTAAAGGCGAATATTACGGACTTCCTTGGCCCTGCTGGAGTGATAAGCATCCCGGCACGCCAGTGTTTTATAATGATTCTATCCCTGTAATGCAAGGTGGTATGGGTTTTAGAGTGAATTGGGGGGCAACTGCACCAGATGGCAGAAGTATGCTCTCAGCACACACCTTACCGGGTGCAAAAGTAGCAGGACACCCGCCAGTGAGTGTGCAAAATATAGAATCTTTGGGTGTGAAGCTCACGGACAAAGAAAAAGAAGCCATTGCTGATATGAGTGCTTATTCTTTTGGTATGGGGAATAATATCTTGGTAGAAAAGGCATTAGAAGCGGGGCTTTGTCCTTATGGTAATGGGAAAGCGCGTGCAGTTGTGTGGAATTGGTATGACAAGATTCCATTGCATAGAGAACCTTTGCATTCTGTACGTCCAGATTTGGTTGATAAATATCCAAGTTTCCCGGATAAAGAGAATCTGTATAGAGCTAATGTAAAGTATCGCTCACGTCAAAAAGAGAAAGATTGGGCAAAAGAGTATCCAATCAATTTACTAAGCGGGCGAGTTGTAGCACATATAGGAACAGGAACAGAGACCAGAAGTGCAAAGTATTTGGCTGAAGTGTATGGTGAGATGTTTGTAGAGATTCACCCAGATAAAGCCTTTGAGCTAGGAGTAAAAGATGGTGATATGGTATGGGTGCATGGCACTATGGGCACAAAGATTCTCACAAAAGCCAAGCTTAGCTACCGCGTGGATTATAACAGCGTGTGGATGCCACAAAACTTCTCAGGAATGGATCAAGGTAAGAATCTCTTAGAAAACTACCCACAAGGCACAGCGCCTTATGCCATAGGAGAGTCGGCAAATATGGTCTCTAGCTATGGCTTTGACTACAATTGTGCTTGTCCTGAGACAAAATGCGGACTTTGCCGTATAGAAAAAGCATAAGGAGGGAGACAATGAGCGAGAATTTAATGAATGGTTTTAATCATCCTGGTCATGAGCGCATAAAGTTTTATTGCGATGATACGCGCTGCATCGATTGTCATGGCTGTGATGTCGCCTGTAAGGAGGCCCACCATTTGCCTGTAGGTATTAGTCGCAGACGAGTAGTTACCTTGAATGAAGGCATAGAGGGGGCTGAGAAGTCTATTTCTATTGCCTGTATGCATTGTGCTGATGCACCTTGTGCGAAAGTCTGTCCTGTGGATTGCTTTTATATCCGTGCTGATGGAATCGTCTTGCACGACAAAAAGACTTGCATAGGCTGTGGCTATTGTTTATATGCTTGTCCTTTTGGTGCACCACAATTTCCAAAATCCGATGTGTTTGGTTCGCGTGGATCTATGGATAAATGTACCTTTTGTGCTGGAGGTCCAGAGGAGACACATAGCGAGGAGGAGTGGCAGTTGTATGGGCAGAATAGAATCGCAGAAGGAAAAGTCCCAGCGTGTGCGGCTATGTGTAGCACAAAAGCGTTGCTTGCAGGTGGAAGCGATGATGTAAGTGCGATTATCCGCTACAGAGCTATCACTAAGGGTGAAGGTGCACCAAAGATCCCATATACTTGGAAAAAAGCCTATGGTGATTAGGAGGTGGGTATGAGAATGGTATTTTTGTTATCTCTATTGAGCCTTTTTTTCTGTTCGTTATCTAGCGCGCATTCCACAGACAAAAAAAATTATGTAGATCCCTCACATATCGGAATCCACGATAAAGAAGTGGATCTTTCATACAACAAACATCTCTATGGTACTTCACAGATTGAAGCTATTAAAAATTGGGGATTAGGCACAAACACATCAGGCGTGGTGCTAGGCAATGTAATCCCCGGAGATGGTAGCAGTATAGAGGCACTTACTAGCGGGCAGGAAATATCTGGCATACGCGGTTGGAATGGCTTGGGAGAGCTTTTCACAATCGCGCAAGGTGAGTATTTTGCTCTTATTTTCTTTTGTATTGTGCTTTTTACACCACTGGCATTTTTTGGACATTATAAAATCATTGGCGCGCGTAAATACAATCATGATTCCAAACTCAGGGTTTTTAGTAAATACAATATTTTGGTGCATTGGTTTGCTGCTGTGCCTTTTGTGTTGCTCTGTATCACAGGACTTATGATGGTTTTTGGCGACAAGCTTGGCGGTGGGGCACTTGTTAGGTTTGTGAGGGATTTGCATGGCTTAAGCACGATTGGCTTTGCGATCTTTTGCCCTTTGATGTTTTTTATGTGGGTGAAGGACTGCTTGCCACGATTGTATGATATTAAGTGGTTTATGATTATGGGTGGCTATTTGGATAAGGCAAACCGCATAATCCCCGCACACAAATTCAATGCCGGGCAAAAGATGTGGTTTTGGGTAGCTACATTAGGTGGTGTGGTGATGATTGTAACCGGTGCTGTGATGTTTTTCCAAAATACAGATATAAACACCCTGCGTCTTATGGCGCTAATCCACAATATCATAGGTTTTGCTGTGATTGCTCTACTCATTACGCATATCTATATGGCGGCATTTGCAATTGAGGGCGCATTAGAATCAATTGTTAATGGACAAATGGGTGAAGAGGAAGTTTCAATGCTCCATAGTTATTATTATGAGGATCTCAAAAAGCAAGGCAAGCTAGATTCTATGCGGGTCTCTACGCATTAAAACACTTTTAGCCAAAGCTGCTTAGAAATTCAAAGGAGTAGAAATGGAGCGGTTTTTTACTAGTATTCCCATTGTAAGCCTTGCAAAGGGCGAGGATTGTATCCAGTATAAAGAGGATCTTATTATCAAGGAGCAGAGGATTGCTCTTTATCTTAATGGTAAAAAGCTGCTTTCTACTATGTCTTTACCAAAAGATCAGGATGCACATGCGGTCGGCTTTTTGATGAGTGAGGGTGTAATAGAATGTATGCAAGATATTACACATCTAAGCATTGCAAAAGATGGCTTTAGCGTGTATGTGGAAGCTAAGATTAATGAAGAGAATATAAACAACCTTTTTCATGAAAAAACTCTAACTTCAGGTTGTTGTGTGGGCGTGAGTGCAAATTTTGAAGGCAAGATTGTAGAGAAGTTTATCTCCACAGATTTGCATCTCCCACAAGAGCGACTCTGGGATTTAATTGAAAATTTCGAGCAAGATTCGGGTTTGTTTGAAAAGACAGGCTGTGTGCATAAAGCCATTTTGGTTTTTGAGGACGGCACCCAATTAGTCAGTGAAGATGTAGGACGTCATAACGCAATCGATAAGGTAGTGGGAAAAGCTCGTCTAGATGGGATTGATATTTCGCGAGCGCTTTTGGTTGTTAGCGGGCGTCTCTCAATGGAGATGGTGATAAAGGCCGCGATGCATAATATCGCCATTGTTATTTCTCGTTCTGCTACTACAGAGCTTGGAATCAAATCCGCACAATTGCTAGGTATCACCCTTATTGGCTTTGCTCGTGGCAATCGCTGTAATATCTACACACATCCCTACAGAATCTTGGGCGCACAAGATGTTTTAGAAGATTGTATGTTGGATAGAGATTTTTCTGCTAAGCAGGAGCTTTTTGGTTCGTAGTTTGTATTAAGGGAGTTATGATGGAGCAGTTTTTAGCTCTTAAGGCAAGTGCTGGAAGTGGCAAGACTTTTGCCTTAGCCCTGCGTTTTATTTATCTGCTATGTCAAGGTGCCAAAGCTTGGGAGATTCTCACTCTCACCTTTACTAAGAAAGCAGCAAATGAGATGAAAACCCGTATCCATAATAATCTGAGAGAATTGCTATCTGCCAGTACACAATCAGATTTAGAGCAAAATTTTCTTTTTCAAGAATTGCAAAAAAATGGTATAAGCAAAGAATTTCTTACACAAAATATCCACAGAATCTATGAGGAATTTTCGACTGCTAGCCTCAAAATCACGACCATCGATTCTTTTTTCTACACTATTTTGCGGAAGTTTTGTTGGTATGTAGGTATAGGCAGTAGCTTTATCATTGGAGATTATAGCGATGAACAGATTTATGAACTCTTTTTGGGTTCTCTAGATGCAAGCGACAAAAGAGAGTTTGTAAAATTTATAGATACACTTGATATGAGTTTTTCAAGCTTTCTTGCACTCCTATCTTTGAATAAGCAGGTGTTTTGCTACAAACAAACAAAGAGTATTACAGAGATTAACAACCAAATTACCAAGAATTTCCACCTACTTAAAACAGAAATTTTAAAGATTCCAAATATCACACCCAGAGTACAAAAACTCCTCCAAAAAGAACCAAAACCTCAAGTTTTATTAACAGAGAAATGGATTTTTGAGTTTGAAGAGCATAGTTTTTTGAAGAAATTTGCCAAAGATCTAGAATCTTTGCACCCCTTACAGCACGAACTACAGCAGCTTTTGTATGAATTTGTAGTGGCAAAAGAAGAATTGGTTTTTGGGCAGATAACACAATACAGTGCAAAGTATGAGTACTTTAAGAATCGTATTTTGCGCCAAAACAACATTTTGCGTTTTGATGATGTTACGGAAAAAAATCATGAGCTCTTAGTCAAGAGCATCGATCGCGATTTTTTTTATTTCCGACTCGATGACAGGATTATGCATATCTTGCTTGATGAATTCCAAGATACAAGCATATTGCAGTACAAGATTCTCAAACCACTCATTGATGAGGTATGTGGAGGAGATGGACGTATAGGCGAGAGAAGCGTATTTATCGTAGGTGACAAGAAGCAAAGCATCTATAGCTTTAGAGGTGGCTTTGCAAGTGTGTTTGAGGAGGCAGCCAAGTCGTTAAAAAGTGACAATTTGCCGTACAACTATCGATCTGAGGGTAACATAGTAGAATTTATTAACAAAACTTTTGCGCCACAATATGAGGATTATAAGCCACAAAAGCTCCCAGATAACAGTCTTTATAATAAAGGTTATGTGAGTGTACGCGAAGTCAATGGTACATTTGAAGAAGTCTATATGACGCTGTGTGAGCTTATAGACTCGAATATACCAAGCGATAAAATCGCAATTTTGTTGTCCAAAAACAATGAAGTGCAAGCCCTAAGCGATTTTATTAAATCACAAAAACGTACTTTCAAGCTTGTCACAGAATCAAGCAGCAATTTTTTTGCACGCTTTCCTTGCAATGTCCTTATAAATCTCTTGCACTTCACCCATACAAACAACACACTCTTTTTGCTTAATGCCAAGAAGCAATTAGGCCTACTAAGTACTTCTGTTTTAGAGTTGCCCAAGTTTGATGGGGACTTAGCAAGATATGTGTTTATGCTTATAGAATCTCTTGAGATTGGTGGGGTTTTGAGCGCAAAGTTTTTAGAATGTGTATGCAAGTTTGAAAGCCTTGAGACATTCTTACAAGAATACACAAAGCTTCAGATTCCTACACCGGTACAAAACCTTAGCGGAGTGAAGATCATGACTATCCATAAATCTAAGGGCTTAGAGTTTGAGCATTTGATAGTCTGTGATAATTTCCAGCAAAAACGAAACACCCAGCCAAAATTCATCTATGAATATGATGGGGTTGATTGTGTAAAGGTTTATTACAACATTGCAGGGCGAGAAAATGTAGACATATCTTACGCAAGAGCAAAGCGCCAAATGCAAGAATTAGAACAAAATGAAGAATTAAATCGTCTCTATGTCGCTTTCACAAGGGCAAGAAAGAGTCTCATTGTTCTTAAGAAAAAAGAAAAATCCCGCTTTGAATCTTTAAGACTACATACCCAAGAGTTTGGGCAATTACAAGAATGCACCACACCAAGCCAGCAGCCCCAGGATAAATTACAAGAAAGCAGTATCTGTATCCGTTTGCCAAAACTCGGAGTACAAAAAGACTTTATACAGGATGAGCATGTAGAGCCAGGATTTGATAGTTTTTCTTTGAGTGCAATTACTTATGGGAAGGCACTGCATACTTGCTTTGAGTATTTTTTGCACGCTAAAGAAAAGTCTGTAGAACTAGAGTCAATCTTAGAGAATCTCTATGGTTTTATCCTGAATAAGACACAGCGAGATTCTGTAAAAAAGACTTTTGATAGAGCAAGCCAAAGTAGTGAGTTCCAAGCGCTTTTAGCACAAGGTAGCGTGTATACAGAAGTCTCTTTTCTCTTAAATGGCGAGATGTTTAGAATCGATACGCTTATTGTAAGCGATGCTTGCTGCTATGTGCTGGATTATAAAAGTACATCTTTGGATAAAAAGCAGCACCAACAGCAGGTGCAAGGCTATATGAAATTTGTACAAAATCTTTTTACCAAAAAGACTTTTGGCTATTTGATCTACCCAAACAGTGAGCAGATCTGTGTGCAAGTCAACTTATAGAATCAGATTTATTTTTATAGAATCCAGACTGTATCAAATCCAACAGATGAGGGGATATTGTGAAAGAGTGGAATGAGGAATGCGCTGTAGTTGGTGTATATAATGTCAAGCATTCTGCGTTTTTAAGCTATTACGCATTATTTGCTATGCAGCATAGAGGGCAAGAAGCAAGTGGTATAAGTACAGCAAATGGTGTAAAAATAGCCACAATCAAAGGTAATGGACTTGTCACAAAGGTTTTTGACAAAGACAAACTCTTAAAGTTAGAGGGCTATTCGAGCATAGGACATAATCGCTATTCTACTGCTGGTGAAGATTCCGCAAACGACTCGCAACCTTTGTTTGCACGTTATTCTTTAGGCGAAATTGCGATTGTGCATAATGGCAACCTCACAAATGCCAAATCTTTACGCCAAGATCTCATCAAAAAAGGTGCTATTTTCCAAAGCCATCTTGATACAGAAAATCTCATACATCTTATAGCACATTCGCAAAAGAGTAGGCTTGTAGACAGGATTATTGATGCGCTGGAGTTTGTCGATGGAGCATATTGTTTTTTGTTTCTTTCACGAAGTAAGATGTTTGTCGTGCGCGATAGGTATGGATTGCGTCCATTAAGTCTTGGCAAGATTACCAATGAAGATGGCTCAATAGGTTATATCGTAGCCAGTGAGACTTGTGCATTTGATTTGATAGGTGCGGAGTTTATACGCGATGTGAGAGCAGGGGAGATGCTAATTTTTGAAGGCGCTTATACGCCTCTTTCAAATTGCGAACCAAAAAGCATCCAAATCTTTGAGTCAAAACTGGCGCCTTGTATCTTTGAATACGTGTATTTTGCGCGTCCTGATAGTCAGATTTATGGTAAGAATGTCTATGAAGTGCGCAAAAATATGGGTATAGAGCTTGCAAAAGAATACAAGTTAAAAGCAGATATGGTAGTGCCTGTTCCAGATTCTGGTGTAGCAGCAGCGCTTGGTTACTCAAAAGAAAGTGGCGTTGACTTTGAACTAGGCATTATCCGTAACCATTATGTAGGCAGGACATTTATTGAACCCACACAGCAGACACGCGAGCTTAAAGTGCGTCTGAAGCTTAATCCAATCGCTAGTCTCATAAAAGGCAAAGATATTATCGTGATAGATGATTCTGTAGTGCGAGGGACTACGAGCAAGCAGATTGTGCAGATTTTGCGTAAAGCAGGTGCCAGAAAGATTTATATGCTCATCTCAGCACCCCCTACAATATCACCTTGTTTTTATGGTGTAGATACACCAGATATAAGCCAGCTTATTTGCGCAAACAAGAATCAAAATGAAGTACGAGAATACATTGGTGCAGATTTTTTGGGTTTTCTTTCAATAAATGGGATGCTAAAGAGCATTGGTCAAGAACAAATGTTTTGCAAGGCATGTTTTGATGGAAGATATATAGACAATTTTGTTCTAAAAAACAAGGGTTGGTGTTATTGATGAATTTTGTAAGTCAATCTTTCTCCTTATATTTTTTTCTACACGTCTTTATAAATTTCTTGCTTTTTTGAGAACAACTGCTTTATATATATCCTTTACGCAATACATATTGTTGAAATATATATTTGTAAGGAGAATGTTATGAAGACAGAAAAAATGAAGCTGTGTTTGTGCTAAGTTGTAGGCTTTGTAAATACGCTGATTCTAAAATGCGTTTAATTTGGAGTAATGCTATTTGCACTCTAAATTGCGCGTTAGAGTTATCACGTTCATGCGCGTAATTTTGATAAATCCCAAGAAGCAACTGCCCACTAAATGCGCCAAAGATTCCAAGCAATCCTGGCACTAAGACTACTTCAAAGAGTGTAAAAGATGGTTTATTTGACTTCAAAATAATAATGCGTTTGTGGAATCTTAGAATCTAAAATGCAATGTGTGCTTAAGGTAGAGCATAAAGTGATATTTAATGGTGCGTTTCGCTTGGGCTGTTTAAAAGAAATACTAGAAGCCATCGCGACAATCACAATGCTTAACACGGCTAAAAATACTAGAAATTCTAATAGGGCAAAAGCTTTCATTATGAGGAAACTATAGTTGTGATTCCTTGAAAGAACAATTATGTAAAATGTTGCTTAAGAGGTGCTAATTTTTGTTTCACCTAAGCCGTTCTTAGGTTTTATCTACAAGAGAATTTTCCATAGAAATATTGATTTCAAAGAAAAATTTAGCTTGTGTTGGTCTTAGGGAATTTATACTGCATATGATAAACAAAGAAAAATAAGTCCAAAAAAATAATGACTTTGTTTTAAGCGCTAAAGATATTTTAGAATTTGAAGAAGAACACGGCAAAATAGAACTTAAGGGTTTTAGATGTAGGGCACGAAACTATGGATACGGATGCGAGTAAGGATGTGCTAGAAAAAGGCTTTTTATATGCAGAAAAATTTGCGCTAGATGCGAATAAATTCCAAGTAGAACTGCTTAAAAAATTTAACTGAACTACCCGCTAAATGTGGAGTGATTTTTATAGGAGTGCCTAAATTTAAAAGTTTTCCGGGCTTTCCTGTGCGTTGCTTTGGCATAATTTAACCTGACCTAGCTTGGACTCTGGGTTTAATCTCATTTGATTTTAGTAAGCTAAATCCCATTTGAGTAAATTAGTAGCATATTTTCATTTAAATTCAAGTTAACTGCAAAAATAAAAATTTATTATTTCATTTCGTGTTAATAATATAACAAAAGCATTTTTTAAGGATTAACCATGAATGAAAAAAATCATCTCCTAGAAGAAGCCATACTCCCAGTGTTGAACAACCAGCGAACCATAGGTTTCCTTACTTTCATTTGGATGTGGATTAGTATGGCTGTGATTATCGCCACCTTTTCTTTGGGTGAAACAGGCATAAAATCTCTTGCACTTTGGGAAGTTATAGGGCTTATCTTTTTGGCAAATGTTGCCATCGCTATTGTGATGGTTTTAGTAGCGGACATTGGCACTGAGCATGGGCTGTCTTTTTCTGTGTATTTGCGTGCTCCTTTTGGCATAAGAGGCACACATTTGCCCTCCATCGCTAGGGGCATTGGAGCTTCCATTTGGTTTGGGATACAAACCTATCTTGGTGCCCTTGCCTTAAATGGCATTTCTGAATATCTCTTTGGCTTTAATAATTGGTTCATTTGGTATATTATCTTTGCCGCTGTGCAAATCATTAGCACAGGCATGGGCATACGCACGATCGAACTTATTACCTCCATAGCCGCACCTTGCATTATCGCCGTAACGGTATGGATGTATTTTACTCTTGATGTGATGGCACAGACTAAGGGCATAAATATCTGGAGCTTTGCAGGCACGGATAATATCAATCTGCTTGTATTTTTCTTTGCGAATATGTCCTTTTGGTCGGCTTTAGCTATCGATATACCTAATCTCACCCGCTTTCTAAAGACCCCAAGCGGAGAGAAGAATTTCTTCAAACGCAATAAAAATGTCTTCATAGCCCAGCTTATAGCCTTGCCTATGACTCAGGCTTGGATAGGGGCTATCGGGGCGATTTCTTTTATAGCAACTGGAATTTGGAATCCCATTGAAGTGATACAAAATAACGGTACAGGCTTTACTATGGTCGTTCTTCTTGTGATGGTAATTTTATCGCAGTGGAGCACTAATGCTCCGGCAAATCTCGTCCCCGCAGCCCTTGCCTTTATCAATGCAGGTGCACCTAAACTACACTACTTTACCGCTGTGGTAATTTCTGGCATAGCAGGTACTATCATTATGCCTTGGCTGATTTTAGATAATCTTTTTATCTTTTTAGGCTATTACGGAGCAGTGCTTTCAGGCATAGGAGGGATAATAGTGGCTGATTATTATGTCTTACGCAAAAGAAGACTCAATGTACCTCATCTTTACAGCTATGAAGGACAATTTGTCTTTGCTAAGGGTTTTAACTGGGCAGGACTTATAGCGTGGGCTGTGGCAGGAGTGGTCGCCATAGCTCTGCCTTCGATTTCTTATCTAGTGGGCTTTGCGGTTGGTTTTGTGGTGTATTTATTTGTGATGAAAACTTGGATTTTGCCAAAATATCCACAGGTAGAACTAGAAAATTTAAGCGATGATTTTTTAGGTACTAGTGCGGATATGAACTGGGTCTATGAAAATGAAAACTTTAAAAGAGTAGCTAGCAAAGACCTAGTCGTAGTTGCTAGAGAAGATAGATAAGAGTAGAAAAGTCTAAAGCTTAAGCTTTAGACTTTTTTTAAACATACTTGAATTTCATCTCCTTTTTGCTAATCCTATATTTTTCAACTTCCAAAAGCTTGTAAATTTAAAACTAAAATTAAATTTTAAATAAATCACTTTCATCGTTTAGAGGCAAATGAACTTCAAATTTAATGAAATCTTTAGCTTTCTAAACTTTTTTAAAAACAAAGTAAAGATATTCTTAAAGAATACGAAATTTAATCTTATAAACAATATTTTTAAAAAACAAGTAATTATCTCTAAATAATTTTGGAAAAATTCCCAAATAACAGATTTTTCAAAGCTATAAAAATGATTTTTTCTCAATTTAAAGCATAAAAATCCCAAAATCTATAAGTCTGTTTGTTTTAAAAAGCGATTAAACGCTCTTTAAAAGGCAAATAAAAGAGAAATTTCAATTCCTAAAATTCCATACACTGATGAATTTTAAGATTTTTTAGCATTTTAGATAAGGTCAAATCAAAGATCTTACAAACTCAAAAAATACTTATTTCAATACTTTAAAAATTTTTTTATGTGTTTTCATCCAAAACAAAATTAAAATTTTCGGCTACGGATAGGTTGGTTTTTAAAGTCTCGTTTTTGTGAGGTTTTAAAAAAGAGACAACTTGCTTCATTTTTACAAGTAAAAGTCAGATATGTCAATAGCTACGCAAGTGAGACAGGAGACTTTAAATGGATCAAAGAAGTATAACTCCCTGTCGCAAAATAGGATTTACTCCTACTGAGAAATTAATCACTTGCTTCAAGGTTTTTTTGCAAGACTGGCAAGTTCTTAATCACTATACTTATTTTAACAAGATAAAAAATTTTAATAGTTTATTAATATTTCATCTATTAAAAACAAGTAAAGAAGAATAAAAGTGAGTTTATTTAAAAATACAAAAAAGCATTTTTGCGGACTCGGTGAGATTTTGAAAGAATTTGATTCCAATATGATTTGTAAGGAAAATCAAAATTTAAGTTTTAAAGCCAATGAGAACGGATGTAGTGATTTGAGATAGTGATATTTATGATTTTTAAGGGCAAAATTACAAACAATTTAGCTTTGAATTCGCAAAAATTTCTTAAATACCTTAAAATTTAGCTTTAAAACAACCCTATTAGCTAAAGACCTTTAGAGCTTTAAAGGAACTAGTAAAAAATTTTCACAACTTTTTAGAAAAAGTAATTCAACTTCAAATCCAAATCTAAAGCTTAGCTTTTTTAAATTTTAAGCTTTAAAAAGGCTCGTAAAGAATACTCCACATTTTTAAGGTCTAAATTCTTAGCAATAAAAACCAGTCTGCTTTGCCTAGCTAAATAAGTTTTATTTTGATCTGTCAAACCAGACTCATCTTTTCCACCTGATAAAGCTGGACTTTGTTTTATTCTTAAATCTTGCCTAATATCTAAATCCCGCCTTGAAGAGATTTTCGTATGTGTAGGTGGATAGATGATATGCCCTACGCCGTTGATATTGACTAGATAATCCTCGTCCACATCCAAAAGACCCTTTACTCTTAAAATTTTATCCCCATAAGCATACAAAAGCATACTCAGCCATATCCCAAACACACTCCAATCTAAGGGTTTATCAAAGCACAGACAAAGAGAATTAACACTGTTTTGATGGGCTTGATGCAAGTTTGTTGGAGTGCTATTTTGTGGGAATTTTTGCCCTGAAAATTCTTCCATTCTCTTTAAAGAAAAAAGCTTGTTAAAATTAAAGTCTTCCTTAGCCACTATACCCACCCCTTGATGAATGCAGAATATTTTTTCTCTTAATTTTTGCGTGTCTTTGTGTAAATCAGTCTTTGTTATTACCACATAATCCGCACTTATGATTTGACTACGAGCCTCAGCATTTTGCTCTAAATGCTTAAGTCCATCCAAGGCATCTACGCAGGTAATGATATTAGCTAAGTAAAAATGATTTGCCAAAAAAGCATCACTAAGCAGAGTAAAAACTATGGGGGCTGGATTTGCCAGTCCTGTAGTTTCTATAAGTATACGTTCTAATTTTTTGCCGCTTTTTTCATAACCATCTAGCACTTCTTTGCATTTTTGACTTAAATCCTCTCTTTTATTACAGCACATACAACCTGCATTTAGTACAAGGGTTTCTTTGACAAATTGAGTTTGAATGAGTTCATTATCGAGGGCTACTTCTCCTAGTTCATTGACTATGAGAGCTATATTTTTACCGCCTTTTTGCTCTAAAAATTCCTGTAAAAAGGTAGTCTTTCCGCTGCCTAAAAAGCCTGTGATGATATGTATGGCTATCTTAGCCATGGTGTAAAAAATGAAGAAGTTTGATATCTAGGGTATCGGGACTAATTTTTTCAAGCTCATAAACCTTAGCCCACAAATCGCCCAAGTCATTGACTATAATGCTTCCTCCTCTAAGATTGCTTAAGATATATTTGCTACCCTGCCATTCTTTTAAATTCAGGCGGTAAAAGCTTAGAATTTGATTAAGAATCTTTACTTTTTTTAATCTTGCTTGTAGCCGTTCTTTTTGCTGTTCTCCTACGCTTATAAGCTCGTTTTGCTCTTTAAAGCTTATATCACTCCAGTGAAAGGAACTTACCATTTCTCCACACAGCACACACATTTATACTCCTTAGAATTCACTCTTAAGCCTTAGCTTTTTTTTAAAATAAAGCCTAGTTAAAAAATTTAAAATTATCCTAAAACCCAGCCAAATTGGCTAGGTTTGTCTTGTTTAAAAACAAGCATTCTTCATTTCTTTCTTGGATAGCGTTTTAGAAAATCATCGGCTACGGTATTAAAATCCACCCATTTCACACCTGAATGCTTATTGATATGCTCGATAATTCTTTCATGCATTAACAAGACCTGAGGACGTCCGCTTACATCAGGATGTATGGTCATAGTAAAGACCGCATAGTCATTTTCCCTATACACCCAGTCAAATTGGTCTATCCACATCTGCTCTATATCCCTTGGCGAAACAAAGCCAAAGCTATTGGGGGATTTTTTGATAAACATCATAGGAGGTAGGTCATCTAAATACCAATTCGCAGGAATTTCAACCAAATCCGTCTCCTCCCCACGCACCAGAGGCTTCATCCAGTCTTTTGCCTCCTTGCTGTAATCAATCTTAGTCCATTTATCCCCCACACGCACATAATAAGGACTAAAATCATTATGCATTAAAGAATGGTCGTATTTAATGCCGTGCTTGAGTAAAAGCTCGTTAGTGATATTAGAAAATTCCCACCAAGGAGCCACATAGCCCGTAGGTCTTTTGCCACTGATTTTCTCTATCAGCTCTATACATTTTAGCAACACATCTTCTTCTTGCTTGGCACTCATAGCTATAGGGTTTTCATGCGAATAGCCATGCACACCGATTTCGTGTCCTGCCTCAACTATCATTTCCATCTCTCTTGGAAAGGTCTCTATGGAATGCCCCGGCGAAAACCAAGTCGCAGGTATATTGTATTTCTTAAAAAGCTTTAACAATCTTGGTATGCCAACCTCACCTGCAAAAAGTCCTCTTGAAATATCATCAGGCGAATCCTCTCCCCCATAACTTCCTAGCCAACCCGCTACTGCATCAATATCCACGCCATAAGCAACTAAAATTTCTTTTGCCATTTTATTCTCCTTTTGTTAAATTAATTAAAGCATAGCTCCTTTGCTAAGCTTTGTATGAATGTCTTTAAGATAAGGCAATGCCTCTCTTTGTTTGTATATTTGATCTATATCAATCGTGGCGATTAGGCATTCATTCTCGCTTTTGACTTGTGCTATAACTTCGCCTTTGGGGTCTATCACTCTGCTACACCCAGCGAATTGGAATTGCTCTTTAGTAATTCTATGTATCTCCTCTCCGCTTCTATTGCATGCTAGGATATAGCAACCATTTTCTAGTGCTCTAGCTCTGCTGGCAAGATCCCACACATAAGCACGAGCTTTACCAAATGCACTAGGGTAAATTAAAATCTCAGCTCCTTTTAAGGCTAGTGTCCTTGCTACTTCGCTAAAGCCGATTTCATAGCAAATCCCAACGCCAATTTTGGCTCTAAACTCGTCAAAATCAAGCTCAAAAACCTCTTGTTTCTCGCCCTCTGAAAACCTTTGTTTCTCGCCACCCCAAAGATACATTTTTCTTTGTTTGCCTATAAATGTGCCTTTTGAGTCAATGATATAAGCAGTGTCATACAACTTATCCTCGTCTTTTTCTATACTACAAGCAATAATGTGAATCTTATTTTTTTTAGCAAAAGCACTTAGAGTTTGCAAGGTCTCATTTTCATTTATCTTGCTAAAATCCATAGCAAAATCCTTCTCATCCAC
Organism: Helicobacter sp. 10-6591; assembly: GCF_003288805.1. Taxonomy (GTDB): domain Bacteria; phylum Campylobacterota; class Campylobacteria; order Campylobacterales; family Helicobacteraceae; genus Helicobacter_F. The sequence goes on from NZ_NHYK01000010.1 coordinate 26,892, forward strand.
ACTATATCCACTGTCAAAAAGCTCTGGCAAAACTATAAGCTTGGCATCTTGTTCTATTGCCTTGGTGGCTATGCTTAAGAATAAATTAAGGTTATATTCAAGCTCGTATGGTTTTGGATTCATCTGAATAAGAGCTACCTTTAGATTTCGCATTTTTTGCCTTTAACCTTTTAATCATTGGGATACAATAGCTAAAAACTTATGAAATTGTTTCGTTTCTTAAACTTAACAATATCAAATAGTTACTTTTTGTAATAGTTGTAAATTTTAAATTCACTTTATAAGGATAGATTCTCTATAAAGCCTATTTTTTGAAGAATGCACAAATCGTAATACATCGTGTTTATGATTAGTATTGCTAAAAACCCTAAAATAAACATTCCAAAAACATTATTAAAGGTTTTTGTATTTTTAATAAGATGAAGCGTTTAAAGAATCGCAAGAATATGGCGAGTTACTTGTGGATTTTTTAGAGCATAGGATTTGTGTGCTTCTTAATTTGCCAAGTACTAAAGAATATTTTTTACATTACTCTTTAGCGCAAAATGGCAGGGATTATCATTGCATATTGCTAGATAAAAGAACTTTTAAAAGCTTATGTAAAAAATGCCGACATTTATCTGAGTCATCCGATTTTTCTATACCCATTTTCTCATGATGCTAAAACTTGCTTGATTCTTTTGGACTCCTATTGCACACTTAGTGTGGTAGTGTATGAAGCGCAAAAAATTATTGCTTTTTCTTTGGTTGAAGCCTCTAAGCTTTTAGAAAAATTAGAGGCTTTGCAAAGTCTTTATGCTTTCAATATCTTATCATTTTGGGCGTTGAGTGAGATTCCACAGGCTTTAAAGGAAATTTTAGAAACTTTAGAAGTAACAATCCATAATATCCAGCTACAAACACTTACATTGCCACAATCTTACAATCTTAATCCTTTTGAGAGGCGAATACTTTTTTTACGTTCTCATAGTGGAATCGCGGTTTCAGCGACTGGAAATGCGGTTGCAATAAAGATTGAGAGAAATGGACAGAATGGCTATGATGGAAGTATTGGACTTTTATCAATGAGGGGACTATAAAGGCAGACAAAGATCCAGCTTTAATGTTTTACAACACAACTATCACAAGCTTTGAAAACTCTGGCTTGATAAAGGCAAGTAACGACAATGCAGTGTATTTAAGTGCTAGTACTATAGAGACTTTTATCAATGACCCCATTGGGGTCATTGGTACTCAAAGCTAAAATAGCTTCGAGTATAACAATCCACATGAAGCAATCCATGTGCAAGCTAGCAAAGGGATCTATAAGTTTAATCCCATGACTATAAAGCTGCTTTTTTAAGAAAATAAACTAGTCTAAAAAGACTCAGATATATTCTTTGTAGATTCCCGCCAGGTAGGACTTGAGATTTGCCAATACATATTCCCATTTGTTAAGCTCGCTTTGGGTGAAACATAACATATTGCTATACCAGGATGTGTTTATGCCATTCTCATAACGCCAATCGTAGCGCTTGCTAAGAAGCGTTAGCGTGCTCTTGCCTATCGATGCACTAAGGTGAGCTATGGCGGTATCTATACTGATAACCAAATCAAGCTTTTCTATAAGCTTTCTTGTCTGGAAAAAATCTTGCATCTGTGCTTGGCAATCAAGAATCTCGAGTTCCTCACACAGCTTAGAGTCTATACCGCTGAAAGTAAGAGAGTAGAGCTCAGTCTTTTGGCTATCGGGAAAAAGTGAGCGTAGCATGGCAAAGAGTGGCTCTGGTGGAATATTCTTGAGACTGACTTCATGGAAGTTTGAATCACTCTGGAAGCATACACCTATCTTTAGCGTGCTGGGCTTTATGCCATATATCTCATCGGCACTGCCTTTGATAAGTGCGCGCTTGAGCATACTTGTGTAAGCGAGGTATTGCTCATTTTTTAGTATCTGCTCTTTGGTGCCAATACCAAGTGCTAGCGGTAAAGAAAGTAAAGATATGCTTATGTCAATATGAGTGAAATCTGACTGCATAAGATTTGTACAGATTCTCATGTTTTGGCTAGCGAAAATATCTTCAAAAAGCTTCTTGAGTGGCTCTTGTATGATGAAAACTATTTCTTTTGCGATTTGCTGCAGTGGCACTAAGAATCGAGCAAACATAATACAATCACCAAATCCCTGCTCATAATGTACACATACTACTTTGTCTTTGAAAGCTAGCGTATCTTCTTTGTCTTTATGCCAGAGGTTAGGGAGGGTTATGGGGAGCATATTGTCAAATTTCTTTCTTGATTCGTAAACCCTGAAGCCTTGTGCGAACTCTTTGTGTTTAAGCAAGAAATGTGCGTAGTTAAGATAAAAATCTGCTCGGGTGGAATCTAGCTTTAGCGCTCGCAAGTAGTATTCTTGTGTTGTTGCAAAATTGGCATTTGTGTAGTTCAGAGCGTTTGCGTAATTAAACATAAACACGCTGTCTTGGAGGAAATGTGGTTCTATCTCTGTAAAGATTTTGAGCGCTTGCGAGAAATATCCGAGCTTTATGTAGGTATTGGCAAGGTTTATGCCGGCTTTTAAGAATCCTTTTTGGTAGGCTTTTTGGTAGAGCTCTATGGCTTGAGGGAAATTCTCTAGTCTCACGTGCGCATTGGCGAGATTATACATTGCGCCTAGATCGGTTGGGTCGAGTTTGATTGCTATCGTGTAATGCTTGATGGAGTTTAGGGGGTCTTCCGCGTCTATGTAGGCTTTTGCAAGATTAAAGTGGAAGGTGGCGTTTTCGCGCAAAAGTGGTAGGGACTGTAAAGCCTCTTGTAAGAGCTTGATTGATTCTTGAGGGAGTTTGTGGCGTCTGTAGGCTTCGGCGAGATTTATCCATATCCCTGCGCAGAGATTCCACATCGTGCTAAATGCTTGGGATAGGGCGGTGGAGCTTGTATGAGAATCTTGTGTGCTTAGCTCATCTTGCAGAAGGGTGAGTTGCGTCTTGGCGAAATTTAGTCCTTCGCTGAAATATTCGATAGCTCGCTTAAAATCTTTGCGCTCTATCATGATAAAACCAGCGAGATTCCAAGTTTGTACATCTGTGGGCTCGAGGGTTAGGATTTCTATACATAGACCTATGCATTCGCTGTAGTTTTTTGCTACAAATGCTTCCTGGCAAAGCTTTCTTTTATTTACAATCTCGTTTATCTCTGAACCTTGCATAAAAATAAGCCTTTGGTATTTATTTCGCTTTAAACAAAGTGAAAAGCAAAATCCACTCCAATTTGATCTATTTTCGACATATTTATGGGGATTCTAAGAGGTTTTGGAGATGGGAATTTGTGCTAAAATCCCCGCGATAGAACTTTCATAGAGATAGGGTTTGTTGTGTTAGAACGGTTACAAGAAATACGCAAAAAGATAGATTCTGGGTTTGCAGATGTAGGCAGTTTGAAAGATTTGGAAAATTTGCGCGTTGGTATAGTAGGCAAAAAAGGCGCTTTGAGCTTGCTTTTTGCAGAACTAAAAAATCTTGCGACAGAAGAGAAAAAAGAAGTAGCCAAAGAGCTCAATACTATCAGAGAAGATTTTGAATCTCGTTTGCATACACTTAAGGACAAACTGCAGCTTACTGAACTTTGCGAGAAATTAGAATCAGAATATATCGATACCTCACTGTTTCATAGACTAAAGCCTAAGAGTTTAGGACATCCAATCAATCAGATTTTGGAAAAGATTATTGAGTATTTTGTCTCGCTGAATTTTTCAATCCAAACAGGTCCTTTGGTAGAGGATGACTTTCATAATTTTGAAGCGCTCAATCTCCCTAAATTCCATCCAGCTCGGGATATGCAAGATACATTCTACTTCAAAGATTCCATGCTTTTACGCACCCATACTTCTCCTGTGCAGATTCGCACAATGCAAGATTCGCATTTGCCTATCCGCATCATTGCTCCGGGCGCAGTTTTTAGACGAGACTATGACCTAACGCATTCACCGATGTTTCATCAAGTCGAAGGTTTGGTGGTAGATAAAACAGGCAAGGTAAGCTTTGCCCACCTCAAATATATTCTAGAGGATTTTTTGCGTTATATGTTTGGCGATGTGAAGGTGCGCTTTCGCTCGAGCTTTTTTCCTTTCACAGAGCCAAGTGCAGAAGTGGATATAAGCTGTGTGTTTTGTAAAGGCGATGGTTGTAGGGTATGCTCCCATACAGGTTGGCTTGAAGTTTTAGGCTGTGGGGTGGTAGATGAGAATGTGTTTAAAGCTGTAGAGTATAAGGATGTGAGTGGCTATGCTTTTGGACTTGGGGTTGAGCGCTTTGCTATGCTTATTCATAGGGTGAGTGATTTGCGAAGTTTTTATGAGAGTGATTTGCGTGTGTTAGAGCAGTTTTAAAATCAAGCAAGCAATTTCTTAGGGGCATTAATGATTGTTACAAAAAACTTATTGTCGAAGTTTGTGGATATTAGCAAGATTACTCGTGAGCAGTTGTGTCTGAAGCTTAATAGTATTGGCTTGGAGGTTGAGAGGGTAGAATCCTTTGTATTGCCTCGTAGGGTCGTAGTAGGCAAGATACTCTCTAAAAGCCCACATCCAGATGCAAATAAGCTCAGTGTGTGTGAGGTAACTATCGGCTCTGAGGTGCTGCAAATAGTATGTGGGGCTAAGAATGTCGCGCGAGATCAGTTTGTGGCAGTCGCGCTTGAAGGTGCCTTGCTGCCTAGTGCCAAAGGCGAGGCTATAGAGATTCAGAAAACAAATATACGCGGGATTGAGAGCTTTGGCATGCTGTGCTCTAGCAGTGAATTGGGGCTGCCTAGTATCAATGAGGGCATCATGGTGCTAGATGCAAGTGTAGGGAGTCTTGATTTGGGCGCTGAGATTTGTGGATTGCCTCTTTTTGATGATTATCTTATTGAGATGTCTATCACGCCAAATCGCGGGGATTGTTTGAGTGTGCTAGGGATTGCGCGCGATATTGCGGCGTGCTTTAATCTCCGCTTAAAACCAATCAATGACATAGACAATATCCTGGCTCTTGGGCTTGGACGAGTGCTAGGCGTGTGCGTTGAGAACAAATTAGATTCTTGTCTTTTGTATAGAATCGCTGAAATCAAAGAGATCGCACTTCCTTTGCATATCGCATTTATCTTGGCGCTTAATGGCACGCTTAGGCTTGATATAGTGCAGAATTTTTTGGAATATGCCAGCTATATGACAGGTGTTATCTTGAATGCTTATCGCTTGGATGAATGTCGCTTAGAGAAAACGCACAATACAGATTCTCTTGATGCGCAGCTGTATATCAAGAAAGATGAGAAGGGTGTAGAAGTCGTTGGCACACAAGATAAAGTGCTTTCATCTATAGGCATAAGTCGCTTGGAGACAAATTTTCAGACAAAAAGAGAAGTGATTATTTTGGAGGCGAGCTTTATCCCGCCAAATATTGTCTCTGAAATTGTGTTTGAAAATAATCTTAAGTATTCGGATTCTGTCTTTTATCGCTCTAGTCGTGGAAGCAATCCAGACTTAGAGCAGGGCATGAATTTTTTGTGTGAGAGCATGCTTGTATCTAATGATGTGCTGATTTATTCAGGGACGCATAATATCGAGCAATACACACAAGATGTGAAAATCAAAACAACTTTTAGCGCGATTTGTGAGATTATCGGTAATACCCTCAGTAGAGAGGAGATGACAGAGATACTCAAGCGGCTGCATTTTGAGATCGATGCTACTTGTGATGAGAACTTTTTTATGGTGACGGTGCCAAACTATCGCCATGACATTGCTAATATCCAAGATTTGAGCGAGGAGATTTTGCGCATTTATGGGATAGATTCCATCCAGCCAAAGCCTTTGGAATTCACCCAATCTCTAGAGATAAACACCCAGTATTTGCAATACAAAAAAATGCGTCAAATAGCACATGTCCTTTTAGATAATGGCCTAAATGAGTGTGTGCATTATGTGTTTGCAAGTTCTAGTGAGCTAGCAAGACTAGGATTTGTGCAAGTAGATTCCTCTCTTGGCTTGCTCAATCCTATTGTGTCTGAGCTTGATACATTGCGCACAAGTCTTATCCCAGGTATGCTTGCAAGCACAGAGCGTAATAGGAATCTGGGATTTAAGAGTATCAAGCTTTTTGAGATCGGTAGTGTTTATGATGCGAAGCGGTGTGAAAGCACACGTTTAAATGTATTTGTAAGTGGGCTTATGCAAGATGAGAGCTTCCCTCATCCTAAAGGCAGGCAATGGGATTTTTTTAGTTTCGCAAATCTTTTGGGTAATGCCATTGGGGAGTTTCGATTGCAAAATGCCTCCAATCATCCCAATGCCAGAGAATATTTTATGCGATTTGGATTTGAAAGTACTGAGGATTTTCCTAAGCTTTTGCATCCATACCAATGTGGGTTTGTATATAAGCAAGATGAGTGCATAGGGTTTATAGCTAAGCTTAATCCTGCATTTGTTGAGGCAGATAGCTTTGTGTGCGAGATTGCTATAGACAAGCTTGATTTTCATCTTGTGCAGATGAAAGAGTTTTCACGCTTCCAAAAGTCCCAGCGCGATTTGACAATACTGCTAGATTCTCAAATCCAGTTTTTCCAAATACGAGAGGCTCTCTTAGGTGCAAATATCGAGAATCTTGTGAATGTCTATCCAATGGATGTTTTTGGAGAATCTCAAAATGTCATAGCGCTCAGCATACGGCTTATCTTGCAGTCAATGCAAGGCACACTTGAGGATAAAGATATGCAAAATGCCATCCAAAAGGCCTTAGATGTGCTTGAGGTCAAATTTGGCGCAAAGCTGAAAGTCTAGCTTATGCGTGTGCTAAAAATTGCTCCAGCAAAGAGCTTTAGCCTAGAGTTTTTAGATATAGCAAGTGATAAGTCTATTTCTCATCGTTGCGCGATTTTTGCGCTTTTGAGCAAGAGTGTGTGTGAGGTGAGAAACTATCTGTTAGGCGAGGATACTCTGCATTCCTTAGAGATTGCCAAAGCACTTGGATTGGGGGTAAGAGAGCAGGCCAGAGGGCATTTTGTATTCACTCCACCACGACAATTACAAGAGCCACATGATGTGCTAGATTGTGGCAATGCAGGCACTGCCATGCGCCTTTATACAGGGCTTTTGGCAGGAGCTAGAGGGTATTTTGTCTTAAGCGGGGATAGATACTTGAATGCACGTCCTATGAAACGCATCATAGCGCCGCTTCAAGAGATTGGTGCGAGTATTTATGCAAGAGAGCAGAATTCTTTGGCGCCAATTAGTATTATCGGCTCCCAACTTCAAGGATTCCATTACAAAAGCCCGATTTCTAGCGCGCAAGTCAAAAGCGCCATGATTCTTGCAGGCATATATGCTGATGGTACATGCTATTTCAGTGAGCCATCTTTAAGTCGCGACCATACAGAGCGCATGCTGGAATCTATGGGCATGTCCTTCCAAAAAACTGAGTGCGGGATACATTTTGATCCATTGCCAAGAGATAAGAGACTAGAATCTTTTAGTATCACAGTGCCAAGCGATCCATCCAGTGCATTCTATTTCGCCGTGGCTGCTTGCGTGGTAGGTGGCGAGGTTTTGTTAAAAAATGTGCTTTTAAATCCCACGAGAATCCAAGCCTTTAAGATTCTAGAATCTATGGGCGCAAAGATTACCTACCATCATAGAAGCAGCCAGTATGAGGATATAGGCGATATAGAGGTCAAGGGATCAAGGCTTAAGGGCGTGTGTGTGAGCGAAGATATCTCCTGGCTTATTGATGAGATACCAGCTTTAAGCATAGCTTTTGCGATAGCTGAAGGTAGAAGCGAAGTGCGCAATGCAAAGGAATTGCGCGTCAAAGAATCTGATAGGATAGCTTGTGTTGTAGAGGGATTGCGTGCTTTTGGCATAGAATGCGATGAGTTTGAAGATGGTTTCAGTGTGCAGGGGGGGAGTCTTAAGATGGGATGTGTGGATTCTCATGGGGACCATAGAATCGCCATGAGTTTTGCCATCGCTTCTCTTGCATGTGGTGGCGAGATAAAAGATAGCGAGTGTATTGATGTCTCATTCCCAAATTTCTTGAAGCTTTTAAGCACGATCACAACACTAGATTCTCAAACTATATGAGGTGAAACTATGGAAGTTCGATTAGCACAGAATTATGGCTTTTGTTTTGGTGTGAAACGCGCAATCAAGATTGCCCAAGATCATAGAAATTCGATCACTCTAGGGCCGCTTATTCACAATGCAAAAGAGATAGCGAGGTTAAAAGAGAAATTCAATGTCGATGTCAGTGAGAATCTAGAGAATCTCCCACAAGATAGGAAGCTTATAGTCCGCACACATGGCATTCCAAAGAGTGATTTTAAAAATCTCCAGGAGCAGAATTTTCAGATTATTGATGCGACTTGTCCCTATGTACGTAAGCCCCAAATGATAGTTGAGCAGATGAGCAAAGAGGGATATCAGATTGTCGTCTTTGGCGACAGAGAGCATCCAGAGGTAAAAGGCGTAGTAAGTTATGCAACCGGGCCAACAGATATAGTGGCAGATTTTGAGGAGTTGCAAAAACTACAGCTTGGTAAAAAAATCGCCTTGATTTCCCAGACGACCAAACAGCCAGAGATTTTTGCCAAAATAGCCAGCTTTTTGTCTATGAGATGCACAGAAGTTAGGGTGTTTAACACCATTTGTAATGCGACTTTTGACAATCAGAGTGCAGCAGATAAACTAAGCAAAGAAGTGGATATTATGATAATTGTCGGCGGCAAAAATTCCTCAAACACTAAGCAGCTCTTTAATATTTGCAAGAACAATTGTGCGGATAGCTTTCTTATTGAAAGCGAGAGTGAGTTAGATAAAAGTTGGTTTGAAGGCAAGAAAGTATGTGGGCTTACAGCAGGAGCTAGTACGCCAGATTGGATTATCACAAAAGTGCAAAATAAGATCCTAAAAATCTAATGGTGGGTTTTGGATGGAGATTTTACGTACCACAGAGGAATTAAGAGAATACAGACAACAAATCGCTAGCGAGTTTCTACACACAAAAGATTTTAGTGTTGGTTTGGTGCCAACTATGGGGGCTTTGCATGATGGGCATTTGAGCTTGATTGCACAATCTGGGCGTAGAGATTCTCATACTATCGTGAGTATTTTTGTCAATCCCACACAATTTGGCGCAAATGAGGATTTTGGAAAATATCCACGCACATTAGAATCAGACCTTGCTAAATGCGCTAAGTCTGGTGTAAGTGCGGTATTTACACCAAGTGTAAATGAGCTTTATCCAAACTTTGAAGGTTCTCTTGATGAGATAACTCTTGTCCCTCCAAAATGTATGGGTTATGTGTTGGAGGGGTTTTTGAGACCGACACATTTTAGTGGTGTCTTACAAGTAGTATTGAAACTTTTTCATCTCTCTGGTGCTCATAGAGCATATTTTGGGAAAAAGGATGCACAACAACTCCTACTCTTGCAAAAAATGCTTGAAGATTTTTTCATACCGCTTGAGATTGTGCCTTGTGAAATCATACGTGATAGTGATGGTTTAGCGCTTAGCTCCAGAAATATTTATTTAGATAAGAGCCAGAGAGAAAGAGCGCTTTGTATTCCGCGCACAATTTTTCTTTTACAAGAGAAAATTGCACAGGGTTCTACAGATACTCAAGAGCTGGAAAATCTCGCACAAAAAAATCTCGCAGATGTCTGTGTGTTTTATGCACATTTTTTCAATCATCGCTTAGAGCGTATAGATACGATAGAAAAAGGGCAGAGTATATTTTTACTCTGTGTAGGTGTGGGGACAACGCGATTGCTTGACAACTTTTGGTGCTAGAGAATCTGAAAATACTTACTGCTTTGGGATTTTGGTACATTCTTGCTTGTAGGGATTGCTAATACAAGGTATTTTTTCTCGTATTCTAAGTAGCGTAGGGTGATTTCATCGCCTACTTTCACCTCTTTTGCGCTCTTTGCCGGTATGCCATTAAGCAAGACTACCCCGCTTTCACACATATCTTGGGCTAATGCGCGTCTTTTGAGTATGTTTGTAGTATTAAGAAATTTGTCAATACGCATTGTTTTTTGTATTTTCTCAGCTTGTTAGCGTAATTTTTGGACTTTTATACGTCCGAGTTTGAGAATCTTGGAGGCTTTTTTTTGTGAAAAATACTGCGAATTTACAGCCACAATATCAGAGATTCTTAGTGCGTATGAAAGTTGAAAGTCCTTGTTGTGGATATTTGCAGATGATGAATAAAGCACGCCAAAATATCGCAGAATCCTATGGTGTGGCAAATCTGGGGCAACCACACGATAAGCACGCTGGTTTGGGTAAATAAAAGTGGTTTTGCGCATTTTTCGTACATTTTTTTTATGTGCTAATGGAATTCTTGTGAGAGTTCTTAATGTTGCAAAATTGGGAATCTCACATAATACGCGTTGCTCTAAACCCCGCTTTTTCGTGTGATTTATTTTCTTGCAGTCTTTGCATAAAAAGCCCGCGGTTGTATCAGTTTGGGCGAAAATCAATGGATTATTGGCAGTTGTAGCATTCAATGCTTCTATCCATCGTATTTTCGTCTAATGCAGGGCTTTGTGAACGCAGATAGTATGTGGATTTTAATCCTAGTTTCCAAGCTAGTGTGTAGATTTCATTGAGCAATTTCCCACTTGCAATATCAAGCCGTATGAAAATATTTGTGCTTTGTCCTTGGTCTATCCATTTTTGACGTATGGCGGCAGCCCGTATGATCTGTCTCTGATCAATGTCATAGGCGCTCACATAGTAATTCCAAGTCTCAAGAGTGAGATTTGGAACGACCACAGGGATAAGCCCGCTGAGATTTTCTTCAAACCACTTGCGTTTATAGACAGGTTCGATTGTCTGTGTCGTACCTACAAGAATGCTAATTGAGCTTGTGGGAGCGATTGCCATCAGATAACCATTGCGTAAGCCTTGTGTTTTGACTTTTTCTTTCAGTGCATTCCAATCACAAGGTGCATTGAATAGATCACGATTGACAATTTTTAATGCCTCTTTATTCGCTAAATCGATTGGGAAAATGCCCTTGCTCCAATTTGAGCCTTCAAACTGCGGATATACGCCCTTTTCTTTGGCGAGATCACTGCTTGCGTTGATAGCATTGAAGCTGATTGTTTCCATGAGTTCATCGATTCTTACCAAATGCTCTTGCGAACCCCACTGTATTTTTTCGTTTGCCAGCATTTGTGCCTCGCCCATAATGCCTAGACCTATTGCGCGATTGAGGTTGTTTGTAACCTTGACCTTGCGATTTGGATAGAAATTGAGATCAATCACATTATCTAGCATTCTTATCGCAATGGGCAAGACACGTTGTATATCTTCTTTTGTATTGATTTTGCTGAGATTGATACTTGCCAGATTGCATACAGCAGTCTGGCCATCTTTAGCCATTCTTGAAGTTATGAAAATTTTCTTACCGCCAATAGAATCAATGCTTGTGAGCTTGTTAGCATTTTTTTGTACTCCAGAATCTGTAGAAACCACATCATATTCCTCATATTCTGCGAATGATCCATCTTCAAATTCCACTCTTATAACATAGTGGTTTGGGTTTGTATTTTGGAAAATCTCTGTACAAAGATTGGAGCTACGGATAATTCCCACATGTGCATTTGGATTAGCTCTATTTGCAGAATCTTTGAAGCACAAAAATGGCAAACCACTTTCAAAATAATTTGTCAGGATTTTTTTCCACAGATCTTTCGCGGACACTTGCTCTTTGATGATATTTGGATCTTTTTCGTAGGCTTCGTATTTTTTCTCAAATTCTTCTCCATAGCTCTCTGTCAAGTCATTGCATTGGTAAGGATCTAGAAGAGTCCAATAAGAATTTTCCTCCACTCGCTTCATAAAGAGGTCGCAAATCCAAAGTGCTGGAAAGAGATCATGTGTGCGTCTGCGCTCTTCACCAGAGTTTTTACGCAAATCAATGAAGTCGTTGATATCGTTATGCCAGATCTCTAAATAGGTGGCAATAGCACCTTTGCGTGTGCCGAGTTGATCTACAGCGATTGCTACGTCATTTGCTATTTTTAAAAATGGTACAACCCCACCGGCTGCATTTTTGTGCCCATCAATAAAGCTTCCAAGTCCTCGCACCTTGCTGAAATCCCAACCAATGCCCCCGCCATATTTACTCAGAAGCGCCATTTCTTTGTATGCATCAAAGATTCCCTCGATGTTATCAGGGGTGCTACCTATGTAGCATGAGCTAAGCTGGTGACGTGTAGTGCGTGCATTTGCTAAAGTCGGTGTGGCACAAATAACTTCAAATTTTGAGATCATGTCATAGAATTTGATAGCCCACTCGTTTGGTTCTTTTTCGTTTTGGGCTAAAAACATCGCGATTGCCATAAACATATGTTGTGGTAATTCGATTGGTTTGTTGTTTTTGTCTTTGAGTAAATATCTGTCATAAAGCGTTTTCACACCTAAATAATTAAATTGTAAATCACGCGATGCATCGATTCTGGAATCTAGTAACTCTAAATCAAATTTTTCCTTCAAACCTTTCAGTATCTTACCTTCGTTTTCACCACATTCAAAATATTCTGTAAGTTTCTTGTATCCCGTGTAGCCAGAGACTTTGTGATATAGGTCGTATAAAAATAACCTTGCGGCAACAAAAGTCCAGTTTGGTGTATCTACATCGATTTTATCTACTGCGGTTTGGATAAGTGTTTCTTGTATTTTTTGTGTGGAGATTCCGTTTTTGAAATGGATTTTTGCATCGACTTCTAACTCACTCTGATTGACACCATCGAGATCTTTTACTGCATTTGAGGTATGTTTTTGGATTTTAGAAATATCAAGGGGTTCAATGCGTCCATTTCTTTTTCTAACAGTGATTGTGTCTAACATACTTATAAATCCTTTCAAATAAACTTCACAAACTCATTGAAATCAATGCGCAATCTTTCTGACTGCGGTTTTTTGCGATAGCCAAGTGTTAGAAGTAGAGTGATTTGCTCACGCTCTGTGTCTAAATTGAAGTATTTTTCAAGCGGTTTTTTTTCAAAACCCTCTATCATGCAAGAATCTATCCCAAGAAAACTAGCATAATCCATCATTGAAGTTGCCACAATATAGCTTTGTAATGCACTCCAATATCCTATCGTATAGTCATCATAACCGCGATTTTTGAGATAATTTGCGTAGAATGTGTTACGGATTTCTTGCTTTTCTGGACTTTTGAGCTTACGTGCTACAGAATTTTTCACATAGTTGCTTCCCGCAAGCAAATCTACTTTGAGTGCTTTAAACACTATGACTTCTGAACAGGTAGTTATCTGTGCTTGATCCCAACAAAGTGGCTTTATCTCTTCGCGCGTTTTCTTGTCTTTGATAACCAAAAGTCTTGTTGGTTCCAAGCCAAAAGAGCTAGGAGCTTGATGTCCTACTTTTAGGATGTTTTGAAACTGCTCATTTGGTATAGCTTTGGTTTCATCAAAAATCTTGCATGCATGGCGCATCTCCACACCTTGTAAAAATCTATCCATTCTATTCTCCTTAAATTTTAAGATAAGCCAACTAAGTGCAAAAAGACTATTTTTTTACTCTCTTGCGTTGATTTGGCTCTAAGATTTTTTTGCGGATTCTGATATTTTGGGGTGTAATCTCTAAAATTTCATCCTCCTCTATCCATTCTAATGCTCTCTCTAGGGTCAAATCCCTTGGTGGCACGAGTTTGATTGCTTCATCTGCACCGCTAGAGCGCATATTTGTCAGATGCTTTGCTTTGATGGGATTGACATCTAGGTCATTATCCCTGCTATGCTCACCGATGACCATTCCTACATAGACTTTTGTTTGCGGTGTGATAAAGAGTGTGCCTCTCTCTTGGATATTAAAAAGTGAGAATCCTGTGGCTTCACCAGATTCCATGCTGATAAGAGCGCCGTTTTTGCGCGATTCCACATTTCCGCTAAAGGCTCGAAACTCCAAAAAGCTATGATTCATAATGCCTTCGCCCTTGGTATCGGTCAAAAACTCACTACGATACCCAATAAGCCCGCGCGCTGGTATTTCAAACTCTAAACGCGTGTAGCCTTCACCCATTGGATTCATTGCCTTCATCTCTGCTTTTCTTTTGCCCAATCTTTCGATGATTGCCCCGCTAAAATCCTGCGGTGTATCGATGACTAAATGCTCAAAAGGCTCGCATTTGATTCCTTCAATCTCTTTGATGATGACTTCAGGACGCGAGATGCTAAATTCAAAGCCCTCTCTGCGTAGGTTTTCAGCCAAAATAGTTATTTGCAGCTCACCCCTACCACTCACTCGGAATTTGCCCTCACCCATCTCCTCGCAACGCATCGCGATGTTTGTTTGCATTTCTTTTAGCAATCTGTCTTTGAGTTTATTAGCTGTTACATGTTTTCCTTCTAAGCCTGCTAGAGGGCTATCATTGACAGAGAAGTACACACTCATGGTAGGTTCTTCTAGGTGCATGGGATCAAGCGGCATAGGATTGACTGGATCGACAATAGAATCTCCCACATCAATAGCATTAAATCCTGCAATTGCTACAATATCTCCTGCTTGTGCCTCTTGGATTTCAGTTCTTGCAAGCCCAAGAAAGCCTATAAGTTTGGTTATGCGACCTGTTTCCTTCTCACCATCACCTTTTGCGAGCATCACATTGGCACCTTTTTTGATGACACCATTAAACACCCTTGCAATACCGATTTTTCCTACATAATTATCATAATCTAGCGTGAAGATCTGCATTTGTAATGCATTGTCTTTATTACCGCTAGGAGATGGAACATATTCTAGGATGGCTTCAAAAAGCGGTTCGAGATTTTTCTTTTCATCATTGAGATTTTTGATTGCGTATCCATCGCGTGCAGCTGCATAGATCACTGGAAAGTCGAGCTGGAAATCATTAGCATCCATAGCGACAAATAAATCAAATACTTCATCAACTACCCTATCAGGCTCAGCAGCAGGTTTGTCGATTTTATTTACAACCACAATAGGGCGGATTCCAAAGCTCAGTGCTTTTTTGACAACGAATTTTGTCTGTGGCATCACTCCTTCTTGTGCATCGACAAGCAATAGCACGCCATCTACCATCTTAAGCACGCGCTCTACTTCTCCGCCAAAGTCTGCATGTCCGGGTGTATCAATGATATTGATTTTTGTGTCTTTGTAGTTGATTGCTGTATTTTTAGAAAGGATAGTAATGCCTCTTTCGCGCTCTAAATCATTAGAATCCATCACGCGGTCTTCTATTTGATCGCGTTCAGAAAAGATTCCAGATTGGCGTAAGAGTCCATCGACAAGAGTTGTTTTGCCATGATCAACATGTGCGATAACTGCTATATTTCGTATGTTTTGCATGAGCTCTCTTTCATGTGGTTTGGATAAGTTGGATTACAAGGAGGCAATTATAATTGATAGATGCTTAAGTTTTTTGGAATAAAACAGAAAGACATATTGTCTCAAAGAAAGTCAGGAGATTCGCGTCAAAAATAAAGCAAGCCTTTGTTTGAGTATAAAATTGGGATGTGTTAAAAATTACTAAAGCTTTGTTAGAATTCAGACCTCCCAAAGCCAATGTAAATGTTAGGTATCAATTCATGAGATCAAAATCCTTTGCACCCCCAAGTATCCCGCTTCAAGAAGTTGCCCAAGTTGCAGATTTTTTTATAATAGTCCATCATATTCCTGGGCGAATAAGAATACGTGCAAATCTTAAAAATCTTTTGCTTGCTAAAAAATGGGCACAAACAACAGAACTGAGAGAATTTTTGCAACTTAAGGATTTTGATTCTGGAGATTCTAGCGATACACATACTCTTATCATTTCGCTTTTAGAGCGAATAAAAGCTGTGCAAAGCATTAAGGTCAATATGCTTATTGGCAGTGCAACTATCTGCTATGATAAAAACTTGTTTGCTCCATATTTATGGGAATCTTGGATCAAAAAAGAGCGCTTAGATGAGATTACAGCAAAACTCAATGATTTTGTATGAGGTTTTATGATGCTAAAACTTCAAATGCATGAGCGCCAAAAAAGTTTAGAGTTTTATAAGAGTTTGCAAGCAATTGAGTTGGCAGAAAATAACGCTTGCACGCGACAAATACAGGAGTTTAAGGGTTGTATAAATCAGATTCTTGCAAGAGAAATTGGGCTACAAGAGGAAGTGCAAAGTTATACAGAGCAAACTACAGAAACAATGCAAGGTATTGTATTGCCAAACCCTTTGCCTGATGATTTGATTCTTGCCTTGCAAACATGTATCAATGATGCGAATCAGGGTTCTTTACCACAATTGTGTTTGGTAGCACTTGGAATCGAAAGTAGTCATGTGAAAAATTGCGATTTTTTATTAAAAAAGACAGAGGATTCTCTCACAAAAGATTTTTTATACCGCTTGCAGGCTTTGAGTTTCAATCATCATATATTGGTTCTAAAAGATATTTTAACTAAGCTTAATGTGGGATATACACAACAATCCGCACTAAGTGGTTTTATGGAGAGTATTTTACAAAATAAGAAAATCCAAGATTATGCTGGGTTTTTGCCATTTTGTATGCAAATTTTTACAAAAGAAATTACGCAATTTAGTTCGCAAACAAAACAGATACTTACAAAATTACAAAACAATAAACTTAGTCATGATGAGCTCGTGAGTTTTTTGGAAAAACTCAACTTTCCACTTGTGGGTGGTGGAATCTTGGGAAGTTTTTGTGTTATGATTTTGGCGGATTTTATGAGTAAAAGATAATTTAGAGGAGTTAGTGTATGCCATTACCATTTTTAGCAGGTCTTATCTTGGGTGGAGGAGCGATTCTAGCTTATAACAATAGAAGGGAAATAGCCAAAACCTTGCAAGGTGTAAGTAAAGATTTCAATCAAAAGACTCGAGTTTTTAAAGACGGTCTTTCGCAAAATGCAAGAAAATTCAAAGATGGAGTCGTCCAAGATTTAGAGATTAGCACCGAAGCATTCAAAGAAGCTGCACAAAAGATAAAATCGCGTAGAGGAAGAAAACCAAGAAATCAAATTATTCAAGAAAATGTTTCTGTTGCTAAAAAACCACGAAAACCTAGAGCTTCAAAAATATCACAAACACAAACTCTAGATACTTTCGTAGAAACTCCAAAGCAAGATTTATAAGGTTTTATTATGTTGTTAGATACTGGCGCACCTCGTTCGGTTTTGGCGCATGCAGTGAGTGGAGGTGTAGCAGGGCTTATACTCGGTGGAGTTGTGGGCTATGGAAAATATAAAAGTGGCAAGATTTTACAACAAGATGCTTTAAAGCATGCAATAAAAGCAGGGCTTGAAGGTGCGCTTGTTAGTGCTTGTGCTATAGGCGCGGCAAATTCTCTAGGTTCTAATAAGCAAGTTACTTCCAACCTTTTAGAATCTGGGGCGTATTTGGCTTTAGGATTAGCTGGCACTTATGCTATACAAAATTTGGGGTTTCTTACGCCACAAAAGACACTATCAGAGAAAATTAAAGGATAGATGATGATTTCAGATACGAATTTACAGAATTTGGATTCTATACAGGATAACCCTTATATACAGCAAGAGAAGGCTAATATAGGGCAGGCTAGAGAAGAACAAGCAAATCAGCAAGACAAACAATCTAAAAATCCAAAAGATGTATTGAGCTCATTTTTTAATAGCGGCAATACCCAACAAGATTTTCTTAAAGGCGCGCTTATTGGTGCTGTAGCTACTTTTGTACTTACAAACGAAGATGTCCAAAGAGCTATTTTTAAGGGCTTTGCTAAATTTACTTCTTTATTGGAAATGGGATTAGAAGAGCTCAAAGAACGATATGAGGATGCGAAAGCGGAAGTTGATTCCCAACAATAGGTATTGCTATTCCAGTTAAAGTAAATCAGTTAGATGTCTGAGCGAAATTTAGAACTACGTCTTCTTCATTCTATTCCAAATCGTGCCCGTTTCTCGTATAGGTTTCCCAAGGGGAATTTTATACAGCCTATTTTATTAAGAATAGAATTAGAAAAGCTTCCATATATCCAAAGCGTGCGTGTCAATGAGATTTTGCGCAATATCATCATCCACTACACAGGTGATGAGCAAACACTCATAATAATTCAAAAGCAAATTCTAGAGATTTTGTACAAATTGCTTCTTGTTGCTAACAAGCAACATTCAGATCAAAGTTATATCGCATTAAGAAAAGAGATTCCAAGCAGCATTGAAGTTGTGCGTTCGTTGACAGCACTTCTTCTGGAGCCATTTTTGCCTACAAATACACTCAAATCTGTCTTTTCTATTATTGCTTCTACACCAATTTTGGCAAGCGGGATAAAAGAAGTTATTAATGAAGGTGCTACTTCCCGTGTGCTTGAAGCCATAGCCATAGCTATTTCGCTGTATAGACAAGATTATCGCACGGCAAATTCTACGAATTTCATGCTTACTTTGGGCGAATATATAGAAGAGATGACAATGTATAAGAGCGATGATTTGCTTAAAGAGCTTAGTAAGCCACAAGATTCTGATGCTTGGGTTGAAAGAGAAGTCAATGGCAAATCAGAGCTTATCTTAATTCCAAGTCAGGATATAAAGATTGGGGATATTGTTGTGGTTGGTGCTGGAGATAGCATCTCAATTGATGGGCATATTATCTCTGGGGAAGCTTTGGTTAATCAAATCTCTATGACTGGCGAAGCTACACCTGTGAGACGAGCAAGAGGTGATAGAGTGCTTTCTGGCACTATTGTCCAAGAAGGTAGGATAAAGATTTGGGCAGAGGGCGTTGGCGATGAGACGGCTACAGCCCGTATAAAAAACTATATCCAAGAAACACTGGTACAAAAATCATCCATACAGCTTACTGCTTCAAAAATGGCTGATAATCTTGTTCCTGTTACCTTAGGTCTTGCAATCATTTCTTATCTTTTTAATCGAGATTTAATTCGCGTAGCCTCAGTTTTACAGGCTGATTATTCCTGCGCTTTAAAGCTTGCTACACCCGTGGCATTCAAAGCTGCTATTTCAAGTGCAGGAAAAAATGGCATTATCATAAAAGGTGCGAAAAGTCTGGAATCTCTTAATGATGTGGAAGTTTTTGTATTTGATAAAACAGGCACGCTTACTCAAGGTGATTTAGAGGTGATTGGAGTACATTCTTTTGATAGCTCTTGGCAAGAAGAGGATATTTTGAATCTTTCTGCAAGTATAGAGGAGCATTATTTTCATCCAGTAGCAGAAGCGGTAGTAAGGGCTGCAAAGCAAAAGGACTTTATCCATATTCACCACGATGAAGTGACATTCATCGTAGCGCATGGTGTGAAAAGCTATATTGATGGAAAAGAGGTGCTTATAGGCAATCGCCATTTTTTGGAGGATGATGAGGGTATTGATATGAGCGGGCATGATAGCCAGATTCAATCCCTCTTAGATTCTGGACATACTCCGCTTTTTATCGGATATGACAATAGATTATTAGGTCTTATTTTGCTTAAAGATACTGTGCGAGCAAATGCAAAGCTAGCAATTGATCGTTTACGTAGAAGCGGTGTGAAAGAAATCATTATGCTTACAGGCGATGAGGATTCTAAAGCTCGAGAGATTGCACAAGAGCTTGGCATTGATAGATATTTCGCAAAGCTTTTGCCCACCCAAAAAGCTGAGATTTTAGAATCGATTATGAAAGAAGGCAAAAAAGTTGCTTTTGTGGGTGATGGTATCAATGATGCACCCGCACTTATTAAGGCAGATAGTGGTATAGGCATGCATAGGGGGGCAGATATTGCGAAAGCGAGCGCTGATATTGTGCTTTTACGCGATGATATAGAATCTGTGGCGGAAGCTAGAGAATTTGCTATGCAATGCTTATCGAAGGTGCGCAAAAACTTCAAGATAACTGTTGTTGTTAATAGCGCGATTCTAGCTCTTGCAACTTTTGGCAAGCTTTCGCCAATCCAAACAGCCTTTTTGCATAATGGCACAACGATTGTGCTTTTGTTCAATGCCTTGCAAGCTATTAATCTCAAGAAAAATTGATGTCATTACTCTTGCGACTTGCTTTTGTTGGTTGTGTCTATATTGTATATAGAAGTGTTTCTAAAAGTCGTAAGGTTTTTGCTAAGCAATTAAGACGCAACTATAAATCACCCAAAAGGAGAAGACATGCCTAGAAAATCTAGCAAAAATCCAGTTTTATCTCACAACACACAAAAATCGAGAGTTTCAAAAGAGCTCTCTTCTACTCAAACATTCCTTACTTCTACAGAATCCAAACGTGAATTTGCAAAGCTTGGCATGAGCGCAAGCTTGATGACATGTGTGGGAAGTGCATTTTTTATGAAAAACAAGACAGCAAAAAACTTGCACATACTTAGTGGTATAGCATTGGTAGGCTTTAGCATATGGCATTCAAGTCTGTATGACAAAAAGTTCAAATAAACCAATGGATTGTATTACTCTTCTACAAAAGCTGATCAACGCACCCACTATCACCCCGCAAGAATGCGGAATCTACTCTTTTTTAAAAGAACTTCTGAATCCATATTTTTCTTTTATTGAGCAGGATACAAATGGAGTAAAAAATCTCTTTGCTTATAGTAAGAATTTTAAGAAGGACAAACTCCCTCATATTTGCTTCGCCGGACATATTGATGTCGTGCCTGCAGGTGATGGCTGGGAGAGCGATCCATTTTGCGCAAAGCACCAAGATGGATATATCTACGGGCGTGGGTCTCAAGATATGAAAAGTGGTATAAGTGCTTTTGTCTGTGCTGTTTTGGCATTTCTATATAGATATGAGAATGCGCTAGATTTTCTGAGAATCTCTTTGCTGCTTACAAGTGATGAGGAAGGCGATGGTACCTATGGCACGCAACATATGTTAGGGCTTTTGGAGCAAAAGGGATTTTTGCCAGATATGGTTATAGTCGCTGAACCTACGGCTAGCAAAACTTGTGGTGATGTCATAAAAATCGGCAGACGCGGGAGTATTAATGGCGTGATAAAAATCTTTGGCAAGCAAGGGCATGTAGCATATCCAAAGCAATGTATCAATCCTATAGAGCTCTTAGGTTCGCGTCTGGGCAAACTTGCAGGAGTAAATCTTGATGATGGCGATGAAGATTTTGCGCCAAGTAAGCTTGTGATTACTGATATTCGTGCTGGTATGGAAGTGGTAAATGTCACGCCAAGTGAGTTGAAAATACTTTTTAATGTCCGTAACGCACCCCAAAGCAATGTGGATTCTGTGGAAAAATACATAAAGGAGGTGCTGGAGGGCTTGGAGTTTGATTTAGAATTAAAGCAGAGTTCAGTTGGATTTATAACGCATAAGCACACCAAGCTTCTTGCCTATCTGCAGGAGAGTATAAGCAGTGTATGTGGCAAAGAAGCTTGCCTTAGCACAAGTGGTGGGACAAGCGATGCAAGGTTTTTCGGTTTAAGAGGTATAGATGTTGTAGAAATTGGCGTGCCTAATGACAGAATCCATGCTATCAATGAGCGCGTAAAGGTGAGTGATGTGCAAAGTTTAGAGAGAATATTTATAAGATTTTTAGAAGTGTTACTAGCTAATAGTATTGGCTAAATCTACAACCTTATTGGATTAATGAGATAGGCATATTTCATTAAAATCCCTTGCCCTCCTTGTGTTAGAGTTTTGGGATTTAAAGGTTGTGATAAGATGCAATGAAAACAAAGGAGTATGAAATGGCAGAAATGCGAGCTGAGCGCAAGAGTATTTTTGATTATCTATCCAAAAATAAGTTTTTAATCCCTATGTATCAGAGGAATTATGTCTGGGGTGAGGATGAGTGTGAGCAGTTATGGGAAGATGTGTATCATTTTTTTTAAAAACAAAAACGAAAACCAAGATGAGGAATATTTTTTAGGTTCTGTGGTGATATACAAGGAAAATGGGAGGCAGAATATCATTGATGGATAGCAGAGGACAACGACATTAAATTTACTCATTCGTGCCCTATACGAAAAAGCAAGAGGACAAGATGGGATTGATAAGCTTAAAAGTGATTTGGCTTCTTGCCTTTGGGACTCGGACTCCTTAACAGGAAATATTGACTTTGAAAAAACGCATTTTAAAAGCGAAGTAGCTACGGATTCAGACAATGAGAGTCTAGAAAATCTTTTTAAAGATACTTTGGATATTAATATACAGAGGGGGGAGGCAAAAAGCTATCTTTATATGAAAAAAATTTTGTTTTCTTTCAAAATAAAATTGATGGATTAGCTAAAAATGAACCAACAAAGTGGTATGACTTTTGTCTGTGTTTATTGCGGTTATGCGTGATTTTGCCCATTGAGTGTGATGGACGTGATAAGGCTTTACGCATCTTTAATACTTTAAATAATAGGGGTGTTGCCCTCTCTGCAGCAGATATTTTAAAAGGCTTGATTTTTGCCAATAAAAGTGATGCTGAAAAAATGGAATTTGGAAGAGAGTGGAAGGCATTAGAAAGCCAGATTCAAAACTCAAATTATCTCGAAAAAGAAGATATTAGCTTTTTGTTTTTGCAATATGAGCATATCATTAGAGCGCAACATGGCGAGGTGGATACGAAGATCCCAAGTGTACTTGATTTTTGGACTAAAAAAAGCAAGAAGGCTAATCTTGCGGCAGATGCAGATTTGTTAGACAAAAATGAGACCTTTGACTTTATTAAAAGATTGGCAGAATTTTGGTGCAATCCTTATGATCATCTAAACCCTGAAGCACAAAAATATTTTGCAGTTTTAAATATATATCAAAACAAATTGTGGCAAATGGTCGTGAGTGTGTGCTTTTATATATGCGATAAGGACAAAAATAGCAGCATTTTTGATGAAATTTTGCCGCAGCTTGCAGCCTACAATGCCTTAGGACTGATGTATCTAAAAGGTGGGAGTTCTGGATTATTCTGGGGCTTTATGAGGGCAAATGTTAATATCATTGCAAAAGTAGAGATTGAGCATATTTTCCCCCAAAAATGGCAAGATACAAACTACAATGGTTGGAATGAAGAAGAAGCGCAAGAATATTTAGAGCAAATTGGCAATAAAATATTGCTTGAAAAAAAGCTAAATATCCACGCTGGAAATGAGTTTTTTCATAGGAAGAAAGCGATATATAAGGATTCTTGCATTATAGAAGCACAGGATTTAGCAAGAAGCGATAAAAAAGATTGGCGCAAAGAGGATATTGAGAATCGAAATGCGCAGATTTACCAAAAGTTTGAGGAGTTTTTCACCAAAATTTTTAGTTGAAACTTTTGTGCATTGGCTTCCCTAATCCTTTAGGGCATTGCAAATAATCGCTTCTTTTTTGCCTTCTAAGCTTTGCAGTTGTAAATTTGCGCTTTGGATTCTAGCTCTTTGCGTTTTATGCCTATACAACTAGATTCTTTTTTAATACCTATAAACAGCCTGTGTAAATTTACTGCCTAGCTGCATTGTAACACTAGACTTTAAAAAGTTTCACATTCTCTTTTAATCTTTTTTCTATAAGCTTGCAATATTCTTTATCAAGCTCAAGCCCAATGCCTATGCGACAATTAGATTCTGTTTCTAAAAGCGTCGTGCCACTCCCACAAAATGGATCAAATACCACTTCACCCACATAAGAGAAAAGTTTAATGCACCGCTTAGGCAACTCTCTAGGAAAGGGCGCGGGATTGTAAGCGCTTTTGACTTTGGGCTATTAAGCAGCTATTTTAACTCCAAGAAAAGGATAACCTCCCAAAGAGCCTTTAATGCACTGACTATAGCAGAGAATTATTTCATCAAATCCTCCACAAACTCCAAAAAAATTCAAGGAGAAATTGCTTGGTTTTTGCAATTCCCAAAAGAGCTCTCCACCAATATCCCCTCTTTCTTAGGAGACCGCGATAGCTCGCATTATAAAGTTGAGTATCTCTACTTAAATACCCTCTCAGAGCTTTTTGTTTTTGGTAGATTGCAACCCTATGTTTGGAGCAAAATCTTCCAAACCATCTACAACTTCCTTAAACAGCTATACTCCCGCACGACAAAAGCAGCAATCAACTTTAGCTACCCGCTTAAAACCCAAGCGCGATTCCAGACTTTTTTACTGGAAAACCGGCTTGATTGCGACACAATTTGGGAGTTTGAAGACCTTAAAATCTCCATCCCACAAATGCTATCTTCTATCAATACCTACATCACAGAGCAAAATACGCATTCCTTTATCCATGGGGATTTTTGTTTTTCTAATATCATGTATGACTTCCGTTCCAATGGCATCAAGATTTTTGACCCAAGGGGGATGGATTTTTCCAACCAAATTACCCCCTATGGCGACAAAAAATACGACTATGCAAAGCTAATGCACTCTTGCATTGGGCTTTATGATTTTATTATTTGCGATTGCTACACACTGACAATTTCCAAAAACCGCATCCATTTTGCAATCAAAACCCCAAACAATATCCAAGAGATTCAAGAGAGATTTCTAAAAATCTTCCATCACAACACTCTAGAACTCTATGCCATTATGATTCACATCTTTCTCTCAATGCTTCCCTTACACGCAGATAATAAAACTCGGCAGTGGGCATTATTTGCTAATGCCTTTAGACTCTATCAAGATTTTTGCCGACTAAGGGAGAGAGCATGACATTTGTTTTCCCCATGGCAGGACTTAGCAGCCGATTTACACAAGCGGGTTTTACCCTCCCAAAATACATGCTAGAGACAAAAGAAGGTTCTGTGCTATTGCGTGTGCTAAAGAGCTTTGAACACTACAAATCCCAGAAGTTTTTATTTATCTATAGAGAGATTTACAACACAAAGGACTTTATTGTAAAAACCTACGAAACACTCAACATCTCAAATCCCCTCCTAGTCCCACTCCATAACACAACACTCGGGCAAGCACACACTATTTATTTAGGACTTAAAAGCATGGGGATTGCTCATGATCAAAGCCTGTTAATCTTTAACATCGATACCTTCCGTCCTAATTTTCAATTTCCTTCTAACTATGCAAGTTGTGATGGTTATTTAGAAGTATTTATGGGATTTGGCAATCAATGGAGCTTCATCCTCCCAGGTGCACAAAACACCGTGCTAAAAACGACAGAAAAAGATAGAATCTCATCACTACGTAGCAGTGGATTATACTATTTTAAGCATACTGGAGACTTTCTAGATGCCTTTACCTTCAACTTTTCCCAAGCAATCACGCACAAGGGCGAATACTATGTTGCACCTTTGTATAACTACCTCATCCAAAAGAACAAAGATATTAGATATTTTGAAATCTCTAAACAAGACATTATCTTTTGCGGGACTCCTGAAGAATACTACAAGCTCATCTAACAACACTTAATTTAAGGAATTTACCCTATAACACCAAAAACACAAGGATAACCATGCATTACATCCACCGAGAATTTTGCCCAATCACCGGGCAAAAAGCATTTGAACCACTCTATGAAAATACATTTCCTATTTTTGCAGGTTGTGTGGAAAATGAAAATGTAGAATCAGATGTCATCTGCGAACAAAAATGGGTCATCTACGAAAGTGGTGTCATCGCACTCCAAGACCTTATTCCCTTAGAGATTTTATACAAAAATGGACATTATGCAGGCTTGGTAGGAGAAATTTGAGAAAACCACCATAAGGAGTTTGCAGAGTTTGTTTTACAATCCTCACCCAAAAATGTCCTAGAAGTCGGTGGAGGACATGGAAAGCTCTCCAAAAACTGCCTAGCAAAAAACCACAATCTACGATGGACAATTATTGAGCCTACACCAACACACAAAACCAACAAAGTCCAATACATAGAAGGCTACTTTGAGTAACATAACTTCCAAGAGGATTTTGATTTAATCACCCACAGCCATTTGTTTGAACACATCTATAACCCTAACGTATTTTTAAACAAATGCTACAAAATTCTAGCAAATAATGGGGGGGGGGGGGCAGATGGGGTTTAGCCTCCCAAATATGCAAAAGTGGCTGGAGAACAAGGGGATTAATTGCCTAAATTTTGAACACACGATTTTCCTAAATGAAGATACTATCAAATACCTCTTACACAAGAATCATTTCTCCATCATTGAGAAAACATACTTCTCTGAGCATTCCATCTTTATTAAAGCACGTTTAGATGATACTGCCAAAGCCCAAATAAACCTAGACTATAATGCACACAAAAAACTATTTCTAGACCTACACCACCACTATACTGCTTTAATAGAACAGCTAAATTCCCTCCTAGAACAAAGAGATGCAGATGCCTATCTCTTTGGCGCACATCTCTTCTCCCAATACCTCATATATAATGGACTGCATAGTCAAAAAATTCTCCATATTTTAGACAATAACCCCAATAAACAAGAAAAACGGCTCTATGGGACAAATCTAAGTGTCAAATCCCCTGCAATCCTAAAAGACAAAGACAATGCTTTTGTGATTTTATGTGCTGGCGTTTATAACAATGAGATAGAAAAAGACCTCAAAACTATGAACCCACACCTAGAAATTTTTAAATGTTAGTACCAAAATACAATTACGCCACACTGCTTAACATGCTTGCTAAAGTCCAACCTGCGTGAATTCCTATTGCACACGCATGCGCTACCCTAAAATCTTTATGTCTTTGAATCTTTGACTAAATACGCACCTAGCACACATTGTAAAGAAACCCAAATTGAAGCAAACAAGCAACCACACCAAGGTTCAGGAAACCATAAAGATAACATTGGGCTCACTAATTTTATAAACATTCACACAGGACTTATCCCCTAGCGCCCCTCATCAATAGGCTGTATAACAGCAGCTTCTCTGATTTCTGGCATAATAGCCCAAAGCTTTGGTAGATCTACACTAAAGCCCTCTCTTAATTCACATCTTAAGATTCCTACCCTTTGCCATGGCGCTAAGTTTGGATTAAAAAATGTGCTTATACACTCTTTACCACCTAACACTAACGATCTTATCTCTACAGCATCACTAAGCAAAGGGATTAGCTGAAATACAGTTTCAAATTTCTTATTATTTAGATCTGCAAAGCAGTTTTTTAAAGTAAAAAATCCACTTTCATCAATTCCCAAGCACTCATTTATATCCTTAGCTGATACAAACTGCACATACTCTAAACTCAAATTTGCAAAGCTATCAGCTCTTTTGATATCAGCAATCGCACTTGGATGAAAGGCTTTAACCTCCCTGATGTTATAGTTAAAAGTCTCATCAGATTTGCCTAAATTCACTACCAAAGGTATTCCAGTATCAAGCGATCTTAGGCTTAAAGGCAAAGTAAATGGATCAAACCCATCTTGGTTGTTTGAATTATTTAATTTTAAATTTGGTTTATCATTTAAATCACTGATTTTAATTCTATCTGGGGCTCTTTTCTCATCTGGGGCTTTGCTTATATTTCCTGCAAAACCTTTAGAGTCATCTAGCATTAAAAAGGTCTTACTCGGCACTGAAGCACAACTAACAATAAATAGAGATATTAGAGCTATTAAAGATATTTTTAGAGTTTTTATCATGGAAATCTCCTAAATGTTACAGGGAAGTGGTCGCTTGCTATATGAGTTCTAAATCCGCTAAAGAATGTGCTAGCTGATATTGGTGGTAATGGAGCTGGAACAACAGCACGATTAGAGTTACCAACCACAGCGTAATCTAGAGTTCTTCTAGCGCTAATTTGCGTGATGGCGTTATTAGTAACTATCCTAGTTCTTAGCCTTAACTCTAATTCAAATGAGCTAAGAAGATCCACAGGCTCTCTATTAAAATCCCCCATTATAATCCAGTTAGTGCTAGCTAGAGTTGGAGATCTTTGAAAGAATAGATCTATATTGTGAACGATAGCCGAAGCGTCAGCTCCACCATTTGCTAAAGCGTGAATACTAAAGAAAGCATCAGTATTTATCCTAATACCAAGAAGTGGTCTTGAGACTGTTGTTGGCGGTGGGAGCAAGAATACTTCATCAGCTTGTCTTCTGCTAGCTATTGCTAAATTTACCCTATTGCCAGCTGCATCAGTTCTAGCAAAGTAGATAAATATCAGATCTGGCCTAAGTCTAGTGCCGATGTTCCACACATGTTCAGTTACTACTACTTGTGTGCCAAATGCTCTAAACTCTCTTCCAGTTGGTTCAGCTGTAGCCGGGAGAGTTCCGGCTTCTTGGATAGCTAACACATCAATCCCATTTGCTCCAGAGAACATCTGAGCTACGCTAATACTCCATTTAGCCTCGCTACTAGCGCTTGAGCCTTGCATATTCCAAGTAGCGGTCTTAAAATCATCAATTACACCAAATAGTGCTGCAGCACTAAATAATAAAACTAAAATATATCTCATTGTTGGTATCCTAACAGTGGCGATGTAGGTGCAGCCTCAGGGACAAACACCCATTGTTGATTAAAGTTTGGCTTAAAATTGCAATCTCTCATAGCAAGGCTGTAAAAGCTACCAGTTTGCACTAGTGAGCCAAGATCTGTTGTAATGCACTTACCAGAAGCGCTAGATTTTATCTGAATGGCTCCATTATCCATAGCAGATAGGTGCCATTGCTGAGATTGATTTTTTGGGTTGCAAGAGCGGTGGGTTATGCCACTGCCTTCATCGTGGATACAAGTATTAGTAAGGAAATTTAATATTAATACTATATCATCACCTAGATTTATAACTTGCCAAGTTCTAGCCCCACCAAAATCCTTTGAGTTATCTAGGGTATATCCCCATAGCCAGTTGCCCTCAGCTAATGCCCAAACAGTTATCGATGAGCCACCTTTTGGGTTGATTATAGTTAGTGGGGCAGATTTAGATCCAAGACTTGGAGATAGGGATAAGTTTAGCAACGGGGTGCTATTTGAATTGTTTGAGTTATTACCCAAATCAAATCTATTAAATAAATTAGATCTCAGATTGTTTGTAGTAGAGTTATCATCTATCGCAAGTGGTGCGTATGGAGTTTTAGTCCCAGTACAAGATATAAAAAATATAGATATAAAGAGCAAAAATAGTAAATTTCTCATTGAATACCTTTTAAATAGATTAATATTTATTGTTATTCTTAAATAATTTTACTTAATGGATTATTAAATATTTTATAAACAGATTAATATTTATATCTTTTATATTAAATTTAATTATATTTATTTATGTTTTAGGTTTGTTTGGACTATTTCAGTCTTGCTAGTCAAAATGCAATTATACTTCCATCAAATGATCTGTCCAAAGTTCACATTGAGTCATTACTGTTTGCAATGCATCCATTTGATTCTTCGGCGGATAATTGTATTTTTTCAAAAGTCTTTTTATTGTCCTCCTCATATTTGCTCGGGCAGATTCTTTCTTTTGCCAATCTATTGTTTTGCTTTTTCTTAATAATTCCGTTAATTCTCTTGTCATATTTATGAGTTCTTCATTTTTATAAAAATCTTTAACAGCTTGAGGTTTGGTCAAAGCATCGTAAAAAGCAATTTCTTCTGCATTTAAGTCCCCAATTGGTTGTTCTCCATCGTTAATTTCTTTTGCAATTTTTAATAGTTCTTCAATGACTTCAGCATTAGTAATTAGACCATTTATATATTTATTCATAGCCGCTTGAATAAGTTCACTGAATTTTTCTGATTTTACAAAATTTGTTCTTGTATAAATAGAAACCTGTTCAGAAATGAGTTTTTTTAATATTTCAACGGCAAGATTTTTTTCTTTCATGTTTGCAATTTCATCTAAAAATTTAGGATCAAACAATGAAAATTCTTGCTTTACATCAGCAAATACATTGATTACACCATCACTTTTTATGCTTTGCTTTAATAGCTCGTTAATTCTTGCATTCATTTCCAGAAGAGATATCTTTTTATCAACTCCGGTATTCATCAATCTATTCAACAACACCCTTACTGATTCAAAGAATGCTGCTGTAATTCTTTCATCACTTTGTGCAATAGAAGAACACAACGATAATGCTTGATGCAGCAATAAAGCCTCTTTTTGAAATGATTCTTTTCTATCTTGCATATTTGGATCAACTATAAAATTCACCGCTCCACTAATTAATTTCGCTCTTTCTAAATCCGTACCGGTTATAAATTTTGAAAAATCATAGCCATGGAATAAATCACAACATACTTCCAATTTTTCAACAAATTTAGGATATGCAATTTTAGAAATATCAGGGTTTCCATATTTCTTTTGGTCACGTTTTGTATAATCATTCATTGCTTGTTTTAAGGCAGATGCAATACCTACATAATCAACAACCAATCCGCCTTCTTTATCTTTAAATACACGATTTACTCTTGCAATCGCTTGCATTAAGTTATGACCATTCATTGGTTTATAAACATACATTGTTGCTAATGATGGAACATCAAAGCCTGTAAGCCACATATCAACAACAATTGCTATTTTTAAAGTATCTTTATTGTCTTTAAATCTTTTTGCAAGTTCAGCTTTATAAGATTTATTGCCAATAATATCGCGCCATTCTTCAGGGTCATTATTTCCTGAAGTCATAACAACAGCAACTTTTTCTTTATCCTTTTCTCCCCAATGTGGTCTTAATTTTAAAATTCTGTCATATATTTTCATTGCAATAAGTCTTGAATAAGCAACAATCATTGCTTTACCAGTTAAGAGATGCTCTCTATTGTATTCATAGTGATTTAAAATATCATCAACCAAAGAATTAATTGTACTTTCATCTCCTAATATAGATTCCATCTTGCTTAATTCTCGTTTGCTTTGCTCAATCACTTCTTCATCTGCATTAAGAGCCATTAAATCATATTCTTTATCAATTAATTGCAAAACTGCAGGATCTAATTGAAGTTTAACAACTCTGCTTTCATAATAAACAGGTCTGGTTGCTCCATCTTCTACCGCTTGAGTCATGTCATAAATATCAATATAATTACCAAAAACTTCTTGTGTATCTTTATCTTTTGAGGAAATTGGAGTTCCTGTAAAACCGATATATGTTGCGTTTGGCAAACTATTTCTTATTATTCTTGCTGTACCGATTTTGATTTTACCTGTTTTAGAATCAACTTTTTCACTTAATCCATATTGTCCTCTATGAGCCTCATCTGCCATAACTATTATATTTCTTCTTGTTGATAGCGGTTCGTCAGATTCTTCAAATTTTTGCATTGTAGTAAATATAATCCCATTTGCTTCTCTTCCATTTAGCCAATCTTTTAATCCAATATCATTTTGAGATGAAGTATTAGTAATTTTTCTACAAGTTGCTTGAACGGGAGTTTGCCTTAGAAATTCTTGACATTTTGAAAACTGAGAATATAACTGATTATCTAAATCGTTCCTATCTGTTAAAACAACAATAGTAGGACTATTTAATGCTTCTTGCAATAAGTGAGCATAAAATACCATTGATAAAGATTTCCCGCTTCCTTGCGTATGCCAGAATACTCCGCCTTTTCCATCAGTTTTGGTTGCTTTTTTTGTAGATTCGATTGCTTTTTTTACTGCAAAGTATTGATGATATCCAGCTAAAATTTTAAAAGTATTTAATCCGTCATTATTAAAGCAAATAAAATTCTTTAATATATCCAACAAACGTTCTTTGGTAAAAATGCCTTCTATCAAAGTGTCAAATTGTGCATGTTGATTGTTTTCATAGTTGCCGTCTTTTGTTTTCCATTCCATATATCGAGTTTCATCAGAGGTAATTGTACCTGCTTTTGAAGTTAGCATATCAGACATTACGCAAATTGCGTTATAAATAAACATAGACGGAATTTCTTTCATATAATTTCTAATTTGTCTATATGCTTGTGATGAATCAGTTTCTTCTCTAGAAGGAGATTTTAATTCAAAAAGCACAAGAGGTAATCCATTGATAAATAATAAAACATCAGGTCTTTTTTCGGAATTTTCAATAAATGTCCATTGGTTAGCGACTATGAACGAATTATTATCAACATTTTTATAATCAATCAAATAAACAATGGTTGAGCGTTGTTCTCCATTTTCTTGATATTTTACAGTTATGCCATTTTGTAAATAGTCCATGAATATATTGTTTTGCTGTAATAATTCTCCATTATCAAAATTTTTAATTTTCAATAATGCTTCTTGAATAGCAGCCTTTGGAACACTTGGATTAATGCGATAAATAGAATCTTCTAAAACATCTTCATACAAGGGACAATGAAAATCACGATTTTCAATATCAGGACCATAAACATGCGTATATCCCATATTTTGGAAGAGTTCTATTACGGAATTTTCATATGATTGTTCTGTGTAGGTTGCTTGCATTTAGACCTCTATTTATTTTATTTATTTTTCGCTAAACGATAATTTATCATCGGACGAACCTTCTAAAATCTCATTTATTTCAACTTTAGAAACATCAATTTCGCCACTCATAAGTTTTGGTAAAAGTGTATCACGAAGTTGAGTCAAATGTTCATTTTCTTCATAATTTTGATCAGATACTTTCAACAAATTACCAACAATCTTGTCAAAATGATTTAAAATTTCTGTTGATGGTTTTAACAAAATTATTTTTTTCAATCTTCCAATAGGTAACTGCTGCAAAGCACTACCCGTAATTAAAGATTTAAAATCATTTTGTACTTTGGTGGATAATAAACTGCATGCTAAATATGATTTTGGTAAAATTTTATTACCATTTATTCTAACCAGTTGAGAATTAATGTTCACATCAATAAGTGAATCAGGAACAAAAGCAATACGTCCAATCTCCCCTCGCGTAGTTATTAATAAATCATCTTTTTTAGTATGTCCTTTTAATAGTTCTTTATGCTTTTTCTCTGTTATATAATACATATTTTGTTTTGAAATAGATGTTCCAATAAAATCAGTACCTCTAATAAAAGCAACGCCAGTGTTAACAAATTCATTTGTTTTTGGGTATTTTGAACTATAATTTCCATCTGAAATATCTAGCCCTAAATCACCTAATTCCTTATACATCCAATCATCAGGCATTACTCCACCGAATGGTTCGAAATCCACAAACCAAGACTTGAAAATCGCTTGGGCTTGTTGTTCTAAATTATTATTTATCGAATTATTTAATTCGATTTTGTCA
>NZ_NHYK01000011.1 GCF_003288805.1 Helicobacter sp. 10-6591
CCCTTATCCCCCCTTTGACCCCCCAAACCCCCGACGACGCTTTCAAGGGTGCTTCGCACAGAATTATTTGATTGGGCAAAGCCTTGATGAGAATCTAAACCGCTAGATTCTGAACTTGCCATAGAATCCGAGCTATTATCCTCACAAATTCTAGTATTTTGCGGTATGGCTGTGGAGGTTTTTGCGGGATTTTCAGAGGTTAGCGCACTTGGCGTGCGTGCCTCTGGAAATTTCGCAAATCCTTCGCATTGCATACCCAAAGACGAATTTCTTTTTGCCACCTCATGCATTACCGCATTCACTCCTCCTGCTCGGTTTATATCCTCCATATGCACACTACTAAGAGCTGGGGCGATTTTGGCGATATGCGCGACTTTGCTAGCGATAGTGTTAATAGATTCTAAGCTAAAATCCACGCCTGCTTCTTTAGCAATGGCTAGCATATGCAAGATTGTATTTGTGCTTCCCCCCATTGCCATATCCACGACAAAGGCATTATGCACAGCTTTTTTATTTAAAATATTGCGCATCTTAAATTGCTCGCTTAGCTTAGAATCTAGTGCAATTTCTACAATCCTCCTTGCAGCCTTGCGTAGTAGCTCGTCCCTCTCAGGCGTTAGTGCTGGAATCGTGCCATTTCCAGGCAGTGCCACACCCATCGCTTCACAAAGGGTATTCATAGAATTGGCTGTAAACATCCCAGAGCAGCTACCGCCACCAGGACAGGCGTTGCATTCTATTTCGTGTAAGCGTTTTGCATCTATCTTGCCACTCTCATACGCCCCTAGTGCTTCAAAGGCGGAGTTTAAATCCAAAATCGTGCCATCATCAAGCTTGCCCGCTAGCATTGGACCACCGCTTACAAAAATCGTCGGCACATCCACGCGCAACGCCCCCATAAGCATACCGGGCACAATCTTATCGCAGTTTGGGATACACACCATCGCATCGAGGCAGTGGGCATTCATCACAGATTCTATAGCATCAGCGATAAGCTCTCGGCTAGGTAGAGAGTAGAGCATACCGCTATGCCCCATAGCGATACCATCATCAATGCCTATGGTATTAAACTCAAAAGGCACGCCCCCAGCCTTTCTAATCTCCTCTTTGACAATAGCAGCGTATTTGTTTAAGAAAAAATGCCCCGGAATAATGTCAATATAGCTATTTGCCACGCCAATAAAAGGCTTGTCAAAATCCTCGTCTTTTAGCCCTGTTGCACGCAATAAACTCCTGTGTGGTGCCCTTTGGAATCCTTTTTTAATCGTATCGCTTCGCATAGTTTCTCCCTCATCTCAAATAGATTGGGATTATAAGGTTTTTGAGATTAAACCTCTCTTTGTAGAGGGGGAACTCAAGCGATTAAAATAATCCTAATTTATAGGCTAAGCCGATGTGAGGAGTAGAGATATTAGTAATGTAATTTTTGCTGATTAGGAATATTTGTTGTGAATTCTCAGGTGGTGTAGAAGTGTTTAGTTTTGCTAGATTTTGTAAGAGAGTTGGCCAATATCTTTGCAAAAAATCCATTGTGTTGGACTTCGTGTAATTCTGTTATTCTGCTTTAAAAGTTCAGTGCGCTTGAACTTAAATCCCACATGGGTACAAATACGCCCAATGCTAAAAGCAAAATCATACTGCCCATTGCTATGCTCAAAGTGGGCTCTAGTAGGCGCAAAGCAATGTCTATCTTTTCTTTGGTCAGATTCTCTGTATTGCGTGCGATTATTTCAAACATCTCTGCTAACTGCGCGCTTTTCTCTCCCACAGAAACAAGTGCGAGATTTACAGAATCCAAAAGCCCCAGTGTCTCTAGTGCGAAGCTTAGCGGCTTGGCATTATAGAGCAAGATAGGGAGCTTTTGGTACTGAATCCTTAGTGCCTTATTCTGCACGCTATCAATGGCAAGTACAAGGCTTCTCTCAAGCGGCAACGCACCTTTGAGCATATTTGAAAGTCCAAAGCAAAAATTATAGCTATCTCTTAAGCGTGTAAGCTCGCCAATTAAAGGCATGTGCAAGATAATTCCATCAAGCCTTAGGGCAAAATCAGGCAGATTCTTATACATCATCCGTATGCTTACAATAATCCCAAAGACCACGCCAACCCAAAAAATTCCAAAAAGCTCAAACAAATCATGCGCCCAAAGCAAGATATTTGTCCATACAGGCAGCTCCACTCCAAGCTCACCAAAAAGCTCCAAGAATGCCGGCAGCACAAAATAAATAATTGCCACAAACGCTAGCACCATAGAGCAAAGCACGACTATTGGATACACGAGAGCCTTTTTTATCTGTGAGCTTAGCTCTGCTTTCAGCGCGAAGTGTTGCGCAAGAGTGTGGGTTACAAGCTTAAGATTGCCACTTGTTTGTCCTAGCTGCAAAAGCACGCAAGCAAGATTCCCAAATACATCGCTGTGGCGCAAAAAACATTCATGAAGAGCTAAACCCTCTTGTAGGCTCAATACAATATCCTTAAGAGCAGATTCTAAATACACATTTCTTGTCTTAAGATACTGCATACATTCAAGAAGCCCCACTCCAGAATCTAGCATAATAGACATCTGTTTAAAAACAGCGCTAATCTCGCTATTTGGTATGCTTTTTTGTAGTAAAGACCTGATTTTATACACAGAATCTACCACCATACTCTATGTACCTCATCTATACTACTCTGCCCACTTTCAAGCAAATTTTTTGCATCTACATCCATAGGAAACATTTTTATATCTTGCAAGTCTTTCTTTTGGTCTCTCAAGAATGTGCTCAAAGATTCATTATTGAGTAAAAGTTCATTTATCATTATGCGACCCTTAAAGCCATAGCCTTGGCAATGCTTGCACCCTACGCTACGCCAGAGATTTTTCTGATCAAGTTGTAATTGTTCTATAAGTCCCATATAAAGGCCATTTTTATACTCCTTATAAAACCCCTCACTAGCCTTTATACTGCAATGTTTGCAAAGTCGTCTCACAAGTCGCTGTGCGATAATAAGTGAGAGGCTAGATGCAAGAATATCCACCTTCCCCCCAAGCCCTAAGATTCTATCCAGTGCGCCTAGACAGTTATTAGCATGCAAGGTTGTAAGAACTAAATGCCCTGTAAGAGCAGACTGGAATGCTAGCTCTAATGTTGCTAAATCGCGTATCTCACCTATCATCATCACATCTGGATCTTGTCTTAAGGCACTACGCAAGGCCTGATTGAATCCAAAATCATATTGCTCATTTAAAAGAATCTGTGTGAGGCTATCTACTTGGTATTCGATTGGATCTTCTATCGTGAGTATTTTTTTATGGCTGGATTGGCTTGATTTGAGCATTGCATGCAAAGTCGTGCTTTTACCACAGCCTGTAGGTCCTACGAGTATAACCACACCACTCCCTTTATACAAAGTCGAAGTGATAATCTGCAGACGCTCTGTATCAAAGCCTAGATTCTCAAGCTCTAAAACCTCTATATCCTTTGGCAAGATCCTTATCACCAAAGACTCTCCACTAATAGTAGGCACAGATGAAAATCTGAAGTCAAATTCTTTGTCTTGGAATGTCTGTGAAAACCTCCCATCAAGTGCCTTGCGATTTTCTGTCATATCGATATTGCATTGAAGTTTTAGCCTTGAAGAAAGTACAGCAAAAAGATTTTTTTCTAACACAAAACTCTTTTGCAAGATTCCATCTATCCGCTTTCGCACAAGCGCATTTTGTGTATGAAGCTCAATGTGTATATCGCTACTTTGGGAGTCTATAGCTTCTTGGAGGATAAAGTCTAAAAGTCTCTTGACTTCTTTGGAATCTTCAAGTCCCTCTTGTGTGTTTGGATTTTTGTAGGTATTTGTCTGCAAGAGTGCAAGCTTTGCTTTGAGATTCTCACACAAAAGCCAAAATTCTGCCTGCAAAAGTGCTCTTTGGTAGAAAAAATCAAAGTCTTGTATTTGGTAAAACTCCACGCGCAAATTTGCAAACTTCTTATCCAAATGGAATGCCAATAATTCTTTTTGCACAGAATCTCTGAGTGCGATTTTGATGCTTTGCTCAGTCTTTTGGAAAGCAAAGCATTCTAGTTTCTGCATAAATCCCAGCTCAAGCATGCCAAGCACACCCAAATCCAGACTTTCTAAATCTAGAGATTCGTTTTGCATTATTGCACTTTTTCTAGGAACTTCTTGGCATCCTGAGGAATCCCATCGCCTAGTCCTATGATGTGTGGCGAGATGACAATAATCATCTCCTTAGTAACCTCTATATTCTTTGTATAGCTAAAAAGATATTTAAGAAGTGGAATATCACCTAAGAGGGGGAGTTTCTTGCGGGTTTTGGTCTGTGTCTTATCCATAAGTCCGCCTAAGACTATCTTTTGTCCATTTTCTATTGCGACAAGAGATGAGAGATGTTTGGTCGAAAGATTGGGTGGGGAAGCAAGAGCGGTAGTTTGGTTTTCTGTAGAGGAGTCTTTTGTCTTTGTGATTGAGGGATTTATCTTAAGAATCACGCGAGTACCTTCGATGCTTGGCGTTACATCGAGCAAAATCCCCGCAAACACTGAAGGAAAAGCCTGCGAAGCATTTTGGACAGAAGTGCCTTGTGTGGTTGTCTGGAAAGTTGTATTTTGGCTGTATCGAAGGACTGAGCCTACGCTTATTATCGCTGGCTGGTTATTAAGTGTCAGCACTCTGGGGTTTGAGAGAGATTCCACCTTGCCATAGGTTTCTAGAAACTCAATGATGCGCTCTATACTCACGCCTTGTGAAAAAATATTTATCCCATAAGAGTTGCCCGCACTCCCTAACACAAAAGAACTGGCATCAGGACTACCTATAGGAGCACTAGAGAAATTTAGCAGCCCAAAGAACTGCTCCCAATCTACCCCATAAGTGCTTGTGTTGCTGTGTTCGATATTAAAGATATTCACATCAATAAGCACTTGGGAGTGGATTTTATCTACCAAAGAGCCTATGTACTCCTCCACACGTGCTATTTGGTTCCTGCTACCTGTGATTGTTAATAATCCAGCTCCTTTGTTTATAACGATATTTTTCTGCTCTGAATCTGGCTTATACCAATCACCGGGTCGATACGCAATGCTATAGATCTCATTTTCTAGCTCACCCCAAAAGTCCATCTCATCAATCGAGTAAATCTTCGTCCCGCTTTTGCCAATCCCTAGCGTATTTTGTGCGGCTTTATTAAGCGCCATTTTGTGTGCTTGGGATTCAGAATCTAGCCCATAGCCATAAGCTGGAGTTTGATAAAGCATATTGTAAGAATCTTGGGAGAAGAAGACATCTGTATTGCTTGAGCCTACCCTTGCTGTCGA
The DNA here is from genome assembly GCF_003288805.1 of Helicobacter sp. 10-6591. Lineage (GTDB taxonomy): Bacteria > Campylobacterota > Campylobacteria > Campylobacterales > Helicobacteraceae > Helicobacter_F. Next base: position 5,316 of record NZ_NHYK01000011.1, read on the forward strand.
GATGTAATTGATACTAAAAGTTTTGGTTTGTAATGCTTTGAGTTCTAAGGTTTTGCCATCAAATACATAGCCTATATCGCTTTTATCCAAAATCACCCGCAAGACATTTTCTAAGCTTTCATTAGAAAATCTTAGTTGTGTCTTTTGTTTATCAAGCAATTGTTTTGAGTTTTGGGTGTATATGATATTAAGAGCGCATTGAGTAGCTATACCATCAAGCAAAGCGGACGAGGATACATGAGCATTTAAGGTGATCTTACAATCACACAAGCTATGAGACAAAAAACACAGACAAAAAATACAGACAAATTTTGCGTGTATTTTGTTCTTCATTTTTTTATTCTTATATATTGCTTATAGCCGTTGCGCTCAAGTAATATAGAATCTTTAGTAATCTTTAGTATTTCAAAACCGTTGATTTTGTCTTTGGGTTTATACCACCTGCCATTGAGCAATGCTTTGTTGTTCATAATAGCTTCTAGCACTAGCTTTTGCTCCTTAGCAGGCGGTACAAACGGATTATGGTCTAGGGATTTTTGGATAAAGTACGGCTGGTTTGAGAGGGATTGGAGTTTATAAGAAAGATCATTGACGCACTGTATATCGCAAACTCGTGTATATAAGCTGCTGGAATAGATTCCATAAAAGCAAAAGCTTGCTATCTTTTGCCTCATAACATCTCCTTAAGAGAAAATGACAAGTGCGCAAATACTATCCCAACAGAAGTTAAAACCCACTTAACCTCCCTATACGGATATATTACAAACTAGAAGTTGTAATACAGCTACTCTTGGGAAGTAGCATAAGGGCCAAAGATTCTGATACACGCAAAGACAAGCTATAATGCGCCCCTATTTTTCTTGGATATGACCAGAGGATTTTGCAGAGTGCTATAGATTTGTCATGGTGAGACAAGCGAGATAGTAAATAAAAGACCTTAGGATAAAGGAAAAGGTATGGATATGTATTTGGATTTATTTTCATCATTTGGCGAGATTGTAAGCAATACCAATATTATCTTTTATCTCTTAGCATACGTTATAGGCGGGATTCCCTTTGGACTCTTGCTAGTAAGAATGCTTTATAAGATAGATATCCGCACCATTGGATCAGGTAGTATAGGCGCGACAAATGTCTATAGAGCAATAAAAGAGTTAAACCCACAAGTCGCAAAAACTCTAGCTATCTGTACAATCATACTTGATGCTTGTAAGGGCATGATTATCGTAGCGCTTGCTAAAGCATTTGGCCTCAGTTTTAGTGTCCAGTGGTCTATCGCGCTGCTTTCTATCCTTGGGCATTGCTATAGTCCATTTCTAGGTTTTAAGGGTGGCAAGGGCGTTGCTACAGCTATTGGTTCAGTTATCTTGCTTATTCCTATTGAGGGAATCTTTGGGCTTTTAGTATGGGGAGTTGTTGGTAAAGTCTTTAAAATCTCATCTCTTTCATCATTGCTAGGTGTGCTTAGCGGGATTGCGCTCACCTTTGTACTGCCTTATGTTTTGCCACTACCAGATTCTATAAATATACTCACACAAGTTGGCACCCATACACCTGTAGTGCTCATCGGCTTGCTCATTCTTTATACACATATTCCAAATATCAAGAAGCTTCTTAGCAAACAAGAAAGCAAGGTTTTATAAAATATGGAGTTGTGCCTCATTATTGAGGATTTAACCTTAGATACCATCATTGGCATACTTCCACATGAGAGAATCCAAGCCCAAAAGCTCCATCTAAATGCAAAAATTTTCTATGACTACCACCAAGAATTTTTAGATTACACACATATAATAGAATTCATCACAAATGACATACACAAACATAAATATGAGCTCTTAGAAGATTTGCTTTTGAATCTCACAAAAAACCTTAAAGATACTTTTGTGAATATCACTAGCCTCTATTTGGAAGTTAAAAAACCAGAGATTCTTAAAGATTGCATCCCCGGAGCGAGTATCAAGAGGTCTTTTGTCTAAATTACATCTTCTTGTGGCCAATTTGCTAAGCGATATGTATCAAGCGAAAAAGCTTCTGTAGGGAATTTTAAGGAAGATTCAAGGTAGTCCAAGAGAAACTTTAAAGTCTCTTTGGTTTGGAGTTTGTGTCAAGATCAAAGATTGCTTAGAGGTCCATTTCTGTATCTCATGCTATATCCATAAACCAATCCAATCACAACAAAAAATGGTTGCAAAATCACGCCATAGATTGAATCAAAAAGACATTGCACACTGATTCCACAAAGAAGCACACAGCAGCTAAGTCCAATCAATCTATCAAGAGCGTATCTGGAGGTTGTGCTAAAGTCTCTTATATTTTTAAAAAGCAATCCCACAAATACCACAATTGCTAGAAATCCGAGGATTCCATAGCTTAAAATCAGGCTGATTATAAAGTTATGCGGAGCATTGTAGCCATTAAAGCTATCCCCGCTAATACTCATATAAACACGATTTTCTAGGTTTTTTAGCTCATAATAGTGTCTCAAATATTGTCCTATCTCAAATACACCTACGATATGTGGTTTGAGTGGGTTATCAAGCACTGCAAGGAGTGTGGATTTTGTCATTGCGATTCTTGCAAGTGAGGAATGCTCCCATGTAAAAGATGCTTTTCCATCCTTTGTACTTTCGTTTGTGCATTTTAATCCACTGAAACACCACGCATCGTATTTCCCCATTTCACTGGGTTGGGTATTCCAGACTTCAGAAAAGTTATCAATCATATGAGCGAAGTTGTAGCGATCTGGCAAGTTTTTGCTGTAGTGGTAGCCAAAAATACCACCCACGCCCATTGCTACAAAAAGCGTAGCAAGCACAAAAACTTTGAATCTGTAGGTATAAAAGATAAATGGCGCAATAAACATTCCTACTAATGCGACCAAAAATGAGCGTTCGCCATTTGCTAGCATTGCCTCAAGACAAGGATAAAGCCCTGAGAGAAACAAAATTCTAACCCACCAATTTTTAAAGACAAAAGCCCCGCTTATGCAGACTGCACTTGGTAATAACAACCAAAGATTGTAAGTGAAAACTTCCTTAAAATAGAATGGCACGCGTCTAAAGCCTTGTGTTTCTTGTGTGATATTGATGGTTTGGACTATTTCGATTATGCACAAGAGCGCAATAAAGCCAAAAAAGACGGCAACCAGCGCTCTTTGGACATAGAATGCGAACAAGAAGCTGAGTGTGAAAAGAATAAAATAGCCCAGAATATGTGTATTGACCGACCGAAAGACTTCAGAAAATGTGCGTGGCATTATTGGGTTGAAGTAAGTAAGAAGCCCTAAACAAATAACGACTACAAAACACAAAAATGGAATCCTCAAAAACTTCAAATCCTGCTTACTGAATTTTTTCCAAAAAGCTAAGACAAACAAAAGCCCGCCTATGTGAAAAAAGCTCTGTGTTTGTAATACTTTACTCAGTGAAGCGAGTCCTAATGCATAAAGCAGCATTCCTGTGCAAAAAAGCAATAGCACAAGAATCTGCATGCTATAAAGAAGTGGAGAATTTTCTTTGGATTGTTTGGAGTATGACAAGTCGTTCCTTAAATGAATACAAAGTGTGAAAAAGAAAAATATTTAAGCAAATGATTTATACAAGCGCAAGGAAAGCTTGTATAAACTCTACTCCACCTCTGCATCGATTACATCATCATCTTTGCCTTTTTTTGCACTTTGTGTATTGCCTGCATTTTGCGCGTTTGATTGCATTGCTTGTGCTAGGGCTTGGGCTTTGTCATTAAGGTTTTTTATCTTAGATTCCAATTCCTCTTTAGTTGTGCTTTCGCTCTTAGCGCTATCTTCTAGCTCTTTGACAGCAGATTCAATCTCGCTCACAACATTAGAATCTAGCTTGTCTTTGTTTTCGTCCAAAGTCTTTTTAGTTTGGTAAGCGAGGCTATCTGCTTGGTTTTTAAGCTCAATAAGTTCCTTTTTCTTTGCATCCTCTTCCTTGTGAAGCTCTGCATCTTTGACCATTTTTTCAATTTCAGAATCCGAAAGCCCACTTGAGCCACTGATTTGGATCTCTTGGCTTTTGCCTGTGGTTTTGTCTTTTGCACTTACCTTTAAGATTCCATTTGCGTCAATGTCAAAGGTTACTTCGATTTGGGGCACACCGCGAGGGGCTGCTGGGATACCTGTAAGATCAAATCTACCAAGCGATTTATTATCCCTTGCTAGCTCTCTTTCACCTTGTAAGACATTGATACTTACTGCCGGCTGATTATCCTCATAGGTAGAGAATACTTGGGCTTTTTTGGTTGGGATTGTTACGCCGCGCTCAACGATTTTTGTGCAAATCCCTCCTGCAGTTTCAATCCCTAAGCTTAGTGGCGTTACATCAAGCAAGAGCACATCTTTGACATCGCCTTTTAATACCCCGCCTTGAATTGCTGCACCCACGGCTACGACTTCATCAGGATTCACAGATTTATTCAAATCTTTACCGATAAATTCTTTCACTCTTTCTTGCACTTTTGGGATTCTCGTGCTTCCGCCTACCATTACAACTTCACTAATGTCGCCTTTGCCAAGTCCAGCATCCTTTATCACAAAGTCTATTTTTTTGATAGTTTCCTCAATCAAATCATCTATAAGGCTCTCAAACTTCGCGCGCGTAAGCTTTTTTACCAAGTGCTTTGGACCGCTTGCGTCAGCTGTGATAAATGGCAGATTTATTTCTGTTTCTTGTGCGGAGGAGAGCTCTTTTTTGGCGTTTTCAGCTGCATCTTTTAAGCGCTGTAATGCCATCACATCACCTTTGATATCAATGCCACTTTCGTCTTTGAACTCTTTTGCTGCCCAATCAATAATGCGATTGTCAAAGTCATCGCCTCCAAGGAATGCATCTCCACCTGTAGCAAGCACTTCTACTACATTATCACCAGTCTCAAGCACGGTAACATCAAATGTCCCACCCCCTAAGTCATACACCATAATCTTTTCAGATTCTTTCTTGTCAAGCCCATAAGCAAGTGCTGCCGAAGTTGGCTCATTAATAATTCTTAACACATTAAGCCCAGCAATCGTGCCTGCTTCTTTTGTAGCCTTGCGTTGGGAGTCATTAAAATACGCCGGAACGGTAATTACTGCTTCTGTAACGCTCTCACCTAGATAGCTTTCCGCATCCTCTTTGAGCTTCATCAAAATCTTTGCAGAAATCTCTTGTGGCGTGTATATCTTGTCATCAATCTCCACTGCACACGCGCCATTTCTATCAATGATTTTATAAGGAAGACGCTTTTCTGCTTCTTTTGCCTTATCTTCGTTAAACATAAGCCCCATAATGCGCTTGATTGAATAAATCGTTTTCTTTGGGTTTGTAACTGCTTGTCTTTTTGCAGGCTCACCTACTAAGACCTCGCCTTTATCTGTAAAAGCCACGATTGAAGGGGTTGTATTTTTGCCTTCTTTGTTTGCTATTACCTTTGCTTCATTGCCTTCATAAACACTCATTGCTGAGTTTGTAGTTCCTAAGTCTATGCCTATTACTTTTGCCATTGTATATCCTTTCGTTTTTAAGATTAATCAGTCGTTTTTTACAATACTTACCATTGCAGGGCGTAAAAGCCGTTGCTTGTAAGTGTAGCCATTCTGCAAAACCTGAGCGATTGCGCCATTTTGCTTTGCCTCATCTTTGACTTGCATGAGGCATTCGTGGAGATTTGGGTCAAATTCGCCACTTGTGTCAATTGGCTCAATGCCATGCTTTGCAAGTGCTTTATAAAAAGTCTCAAGTGTGAGCTCTAAGCCCTCCGCGATTGCATTTTGCGTAGAATCTGCTTGGGAATTTTTGGCAGATTCTAAAGCCTTTTGTAAAGTGTCAAGCACAGGGAGCAAGTCTAGTCCAAAGCGTTCATTTGCGTATTCTAAACTTTGGTACTTCTCACGCTCTAAACGTTTTTTGGTATTTTCAAAGTCCGCATAAGCACGCGCGTATTGATCCTTTAGCTCTAAATATTTTGCTTGGAAGTCTTGTGTATCTTGAGAATCTTGACTTTCTTCTTTACAAACTTCATTTTCTAGAATGCTATTACTGATTTCTTGTTGAGAATCTAAATTGTCTTGTTGTGTATCTTTTTCCATTCAACCTCCTTTGATTATTGAGTCTAACTTGCAAGTTCCGCATAAAACTTCGTATAGTCTCTATCTATCTTTCCTACGCAAAAAGCACGTCCATTGAGCTCTTGGATACGCACTTCTTGCATAATTCCCAAATAGTCTTTTGGCAGGATTTCATCAAAATAGATTCCATTGTGTAGTTTATGGAATACGAACCCATTGATAATGTCTAAAAATACCTCCTCATTTTGAGATTGATCTAACATTTCATTTAGTGCATTCAGACAGAAATATGACACATTGGATCGTTGAGCATTTTCTAGTGAATTGAGAAGTTCTAATGCACGCACTTCATAGGCAATCTTTTTGATATCTACCAAATCAAGACTTGCTAGTTCTTGTAAGAAACGTTCTAATGAAGCGTTGTAATTCATTACTGCTTGGCTTTGTTCGAAAAGCAAGACGAGGTAACGATCTTCGATGTTTATGATGCGTTGCAATTTATTGCTCACTTCAATGGAGAGAATGCAGCAGATTCCATATTTGTAGCTATTTTCTTTTAAACGCTTGAGATCCAGGATAAGTGGATTTTTTGTATTGATATTTTTTATCCAGTGATTTTTGAGTGCTGCATTTGTAGGAATCCTGCCACTGCTGATATGGGGTTGAAAGAGCCAGCCTTCGCTTGCTAGAACCTTAAAATGGTTGCGGATTGTTGCAGAGGAAAAGGAGCTGCCATAAAAAGCTTTAAGAGATTCTGATCCGATTGGTTCTTTATATTGCAAATACTGGACAATAACTTGCTCTAGTAGAATTTCTTTTTTTTTGTTCATGCCCAACTCCTTTCTTTACTAAGATTCAATTTTTTTAAAATTTTCTGGCGCATTGTAACAAGATTTTTAGCAAATTAGTAAATAAATTGCTAAAATTTATAAAACTTTAGTCAATTAATATAAATTTTTATAAATAAATATATTAAAGAAATATATGTAAATTATTGATAATTTAGCGTTTATGAAACTGGGTTTTGAGGATATTATTGATGTTTTAAGCCTAAGAAATCAGCTACAATTCCTTTATGAATATACACCTAAGAGAAGTCAGTAGAGAGCTTGTTGGCCAGTTATCTCAGATTTGCCTGTCGTTTTTTCAAAGAGAATTTTTGGGAGCTTTTCATGGCTCTATCTCTGCAAGAATTTCTCAGGATCGCTTTGTGATAAACAAACGTGAGGTGATTTTTGACAATATTTGTGAATCAGATTTGATCGTGCTTGATAAAACCCATGATTATCGTTGGAATGACGCAAGTAGCGATGCACATATCCATGCCAATATTTATGCGAGTTTTAGTGAAGCAAAATTTATCTGCTATGCCTCTTCGCCCTATATCACAGCATTTTCATTGAAAAATGCAAATCTAAAACCACAAGATTACTTTGGATATGAGATGTTAGGCGAGGAAATTGATATTTTTGATCCCAAAGATTTTGAGAGCTGGTATGAAAGAGCAGATACAGATATTGTGCGCAATCTTAAGGCTACCAAGCGCAATTTTATTATCATCCGTGGTTATGGAGTGTATGTCTTTGGGAGAGATATTGGGCATCTTAATAAAATCGTTGCGCTTATTGATCATAGTGTGAAAGTGCTTACATTAGCTGAAGGTTTGTATTTAAATACAAAAGACAGCACGCATTTTGAGGTTTGAATCATTTCAAGGCTTAGTTTTTTGTATTTTTGAAAACTGCTATTGCAGAGTCTTTTTCTAATACCAATTCATTATTTTTGATAGAGAAATTCAAGCTATTTTTGAAGAACCGCAAAAGAAATCCTTCGATTTTCATACTCTGAGAATCACAAAGCCTTTTTGTTGTGTTTATGTTTTTGAAATGTAATTTGTTGTTTTGGGTTTTGTAAGTACCTGTAATCGTGTTGCATCCTAGATTTCCGTCAAATCCTTTTTCTGTGATATTTAACAAAATCTCATTTTCTGAGTCATTAAGACCGATAAATTCCCCATTGAGATTGAAAATATAGAGTTTCCAATTTGTTTGTAAAACCTTGAAATCTGTAGGGTGTTCATATTCTGTAGATAGGAGTAGGCTAAAACACAAACAGAGGAAAAATTTTTTCACAACTAACCTTCTAGCTAAAAAATGTTGAGAATCAAAAAATGCAAACACTAAAACAACACCAAATAAGCACAAAAGATTCCAAGAGTCTTCATATGGAGTTTTTAAGCAAACTTCCATTACAATCGTGTATTTCACAATAAGCACTAAAAATTTTCTTACAATATTTTTTGTGATGAATCTTAAGTCATCGTAAGGATTCTCGAGATTTATATGGAACATATAAGCTATATTGATCTTTGTTTGTTTGTTTTGATAGTACTTTTGAGCGTAAAAAACGTCTATCAAGGTTTTATCCGTAGTTTTTCTAGTTTTCTTGGATTGCTTTTTGGGGTTTTTCTTGCGACGAGGTTTTGCAAGGAATCTAGCAGCGTCTTAAGCACATATTTTTTTGATTTATCCCCGCAAATAAATAATATTATTGCTTTTATCGTGGTAACTACAATCGTCTATCTCGTCTCCATGCTTGTTGGTGAGGTGGTAGCTCGATATTTCCAAAATACCCTTATCAAAAAACTAGACAAATCATTAGGGCTTATTTTTGGATTCTGTAAATCTTTTGTGTTTTTATCAGTCATTGTTTATTTTTTGCTCCAGATACCTTTCTTACAGAATTTCTCCCAGAAAATGCAGACTGATAGCTTTGTCTATCGCCTTATGCAGGATTTTACGGATCAGATTCTAAAAATTGATGCTATTAAGAAATCAATCAAATCACTCGAGTAAGCGATACAAGATTTTTACAAAGCAAGCAAAGGAAAATTATGTTTTCAAATTTTTATATCCAGCAGAGACTAAAGAAATCTTGTATGCTTAAGCAGCTTGGTAAATCCCCGTACCAAAGCAATGCTTCTCGCACTCTGAGCAATAAAGAGTTTTTGAAAAAATATGATTTTTTTCGTACCTTACACACTCAAGATTTGCAGCAAAACAATCCCGATTCATTCACCCAAGATACACAATCTCCTGCGCAAGCTGATACAAATTCCAAAACTACAGAGTTTGTCGTAGGACGCGTGCGTTTTATTCGTCTGATGGGTAAGGCGTGTTTTATTAAGATCCAAGATCAAAGCGCAATCTTGCAGGCTTATATCAGCAAAAATGATATAGGAGAGCAGTTTGATGAGATAAAAAAGATTTTAGAAGTTGGAGACATTGTAGAAGTCGGGGGGTTTGCTTTTGTTACTAAAACTGGCGAGCTTAGTATCCATGGACTGAGCTTTAGAATCTTAAGCAAGGCGATAATTCCTTTGCCCGAAAAATTCCATGGACTTAGCGATATAGAGCTTCGTTATCGTCAGAGGTATGTGGATTTGATTGTAAATGAGCAGGTCAAAGAGACTTTTGTTTTACGCAGTAAGATCATTGCTAGTATACGAGAATTTTTTGATTCTAAAAATTTTTTAGAAGTTGAGACGCCAATGCTTCATCCAATACCTGGTGGCGCAAATGCACGCCCATTTATTACATACCATAACTCGCTTGGGGTAGAGCGTTATTTACGAATCGCCCCAGAACTTTATCTTAAAAGACTTATTGTTGGAGGATTTGAGGCTATTTATGAGATCAATAGAAATTTTAGAAATGAAGGGATTGATCATTCTCATAACCCAGAGTTTAGCAGCATAGAGTTTTACTGGGCTTATCATACTTTTAGGGATCTTCTTGTGCTCACAGAAGAGCTCTTTTCTTTTTTATTTCAAAAACTTCACTTGCCTAGTGTGATCGAATTTGGAGATATGAAAATCGATTTCAATAAATGGCAGAGTATAAGTTTTAGAGATTCTCTTATAGATATTGGTGGGCTAGATTCTTCTGTGGTGGATGATAAGATGGCGTTGCAAGACTTTCTTAATCAAAATGGTGTGAAACTAAAAGCAAATATGACTTATGGGAAGCTACTTGAAGAGGCTTTTGGCAATTTTGTGGAATCTAAGCTTATCAATCCTACATTTATCACAGACTATCCTATTGAAATTAGCCCATTAGCACGTAGAAGTGATACGGATTCTGAGATTGCTGAACGTTTTGAGCTTTTTATTGGTGGGCGCGAGATTGCAAATGGTTTCAATGAACTCAATGATCCGCTGGATCAAAAAATGCGCTTTGAGCAGCAAGTAGCACAAAAAGATGCAGGTGATGAAGAGGCACAATATATGGATGAGGATTTTTTGTGGGCTTTGGGTTATGGTATGCCGCCAACTGCTGGTGAAGGTATAGGAATTGATAGATTGGTGATGTTGTTGGCAAACCAAAAGAGTATTAAGGATGTGATTTTATTCCCCGCCCTTAAGCCTTTTAAAGCAAATTATGATATACTCGATTCCAGTAATCAAGGGGATTGAGAGTAATAACACAAGAACAGATTTGGAGGAATGAATGGGTTATTTTTTAGAGCAAGATTCTGAGCTTTTTTCTCTAATCAATAAAGAATTGGAGAGACAAAACACACATTTAGAGATGATTGCAAGCGAGAATTTTACTTTCCCTAGTGTTATGGAGGCTATGGGTAGCATTCTCACCAATAAATATGCTGAGGGCTATCCGGGTAAGCGTTATTATGGTGGATGTGAATTTGTCGATGGAGTTGAGAATCTTGCAATTGATAGGGCAAAGAAACTTTTTGGCTGTAGATTTGTCAATGTCCAGCCGCATTCCGGATCGCAAGCTAATGGTGCTGTTTATGCCGCCCTCCTTAAGCCTTATGACAAGATTTTAGGCATGGATCTTAGTCATGGTGGGCATTTGACACATGGGGCTAAGGTTAGTGTAAGTGGGCAGATTTATCAAAGTTTTTTTTATGGCGTGGAATTGGATGGGTATATCAACTATGATAAAGTCCAAGAGTATGCAAAGGTTGTAAAACCAAACATTATAGTGTGTGGATTTTCTGCTTATACACGAGAACTTGATTTTAAACGTTTCAGGGAGATCGCAGATTCTGTGGGTGCGATTTTGATGGGTGATATTGCGCATATCGCAGGACTTGTGGTTGCTGGTGAATATCCTGATCCTTTTCCGCATTGTCATATCGTTACCACTACCACACATAAAACCTTGCGTGGTCCTAGAGGTGGCTTGATTATGACAAATGATGAGGAGCTTGCAAATAGAATTAATAAGGCTGTTTTCCCAGCTTTGCAAGGTGGTCCTCTTATGCATGTCATAGCGGGCAAGGCTGCAGGGTTTTTAGAAAATCTCAAGCCCGAATGGAAAACCTATGCCAAGCAGGTGAAGGCAAATATCAAAGAGCTTGGTAAAGTACTGGTTGAGAGAGGCTACACACTTGTCAGTGGGGGAAGCGATAACCATCTTATACTCATGAGTTTTCTTGATAAAGAATTTAGCGGCAAAGATGCAGATATTGCATTGGGGAATGCGGGAATAACCGTGAATAAAAACACTGTTCCAGGAGAGATTCGATCGCCATTTGTTACAAGTGGTGTGCGTATAGGTTCTCCTGCGCTTACAGCTAGAGGAATGAAAGAAAAAGAGTTTCGCTTTATTGGAGTAAAAATAGCTGATATTTTAGATGATATACACAACACTTCTTTACAGCAGAACATAGCGCAAGAAATTAAGCAATTAAGTAGAGATTTTGTCATTTATGATAGAGCTATTTATTGAAGCGTTTCTTGTAAGGAAATAGTTATGACCGAAATGGATTTGAAATTAATCAAGATGGATACATCGCACTACTACCAGAGGCAACCAGGCATTGGTCAGAAAGTCGTGCATTCAGGGAAGATTCTTTATGATAAATTCCGGCTTGTTGATTCCATTCTTACATCTACTATCATCAGAGAACATTGGGACAAGAAGCTTACGGTCGCCCATTCGCTTGTTTTGAAAAATTCTAAAATCGAGAACATTGTCTTTGATTACAACGGCTACAATCCTGAGAGGTTTTATCATAAGGCACAGCTGTTGTTGCGCGATGAAGGGTTTATCAATTTTACAGCATACAATTCAAAGACACCAGGGCATCTGCATCTGTATATCCACAAAGGACATACAGAGTTAGGAGAAGGAAAGCGTCTTGCAAAAATGCTCTCAATGAAACTCTCACAGTCTTGTCCTGTAGAATGGCGTGTATTTCCAAATGACACTTTGCCGTTGTCTTTTAATATCCTCGCTCTGCCTTATGAGGTATTTGCAAAAGAACGCGGAGTTTCTTGGTCAAAATATATGTAAAGGAGCACTATCATGGAAGAAAAAACGGAATTTAACGACATTCTTATCGATAGTAAAGAGCACGATCAGAATCGAAATAAGAAAATGATTTTTTTGCTAGCAGCAGCCGGGTTGCTTTTTGTGATTCTTGTCATAGCTATCATTGCAGGATTAGCCAATGGTGAGAGTGAGCAAGAAAAGACAGAGAAGAATGTTGCATTGCAAGGTAGTTTAAAACCACAGACGGAAGAGGCTTCATTGCAGGATGTTGGCAATCGATTTGAGCCGGTCAAAACCCAAGATTCTTTAGAAAATGATCGTTTTGAAGAGATAGTCCGTCAGATTCAAGAAAGAGCCAATACACAAAATTCTGGGGCACCTTCTAGTACGTCCAATACAAAACCACAGATTCTCCCAACCCCAGAATTACAAGACCAATCTCACAAAACACAGCTTCCACAAAGAGAATCTTCGCAAACACCTCCACAAAAGACGCCACAAGATACAAAGCCATCACAAAACACGCAGCAGCCACAAGCAAGCAAATCAGCAAACACACAAGCAGCACAAAAATCTGTATCCCAACAAAAGCCTAGCGCTACTGGGTCAGATAGGAGTAAAAATGGGCAGAGCGCGACAAAGGGACATTACATCCAGGTTGGCTCATTTGGGAATACGCCTAACAAAGAATTTCTAGGCAAGATAAATAACTACAGCTATCGGACTTATAAGACAAAAAACTCGACGAAATATCTCATTGGTCCTTATAATTCGCGGACTGATGCAAATCGTGATATGCTCAAAGTCAAAACAGATATGGGAGATGAGGTTTTCTACTACGAGGTGAAGTAGTTTTATGTCTGCATTTGCGTTAGTTGGTGCGGCAGGGTTTGTCGCACCTCGACATTTGCATGCTATCAAGCAGACTGCCAATATTTTGGTGGCGGCTATTGATACTAGTGATTGCGTTGGTGTCTTAGACAGTTATTTTCCAGAAGCAAATTTTTTTCTTTCTTTAGAAACTTTTGGAAATTTTTTGTCTGCATACCAAGACAATACCATTGTCTCCTTAGAGCAAGCTCCATATCAATCTGTAATTTCTCAGAACAACTTCGCTGTGTTGGAATATCTTAGTATTTGTACTCCAAATTTCTTACACAAGAGCCATATAGAGTTTGCCCTTCACAATAAACTGCATGCGATTTGTGAGAAGCCTTTAGTGCTAGACATACAAGATGCACTTGATCTTCTTGATTTGGAAAAAAAATCTGGCAAGAATATTTTTACAATTTTGCAACTTCGCCTCCATCCAAGTATTATTGCGCTGAAACAAAAGGTAGATTCTATGCCCGGGCATATCTTTGATGTACAGCTGAGTTATATTACAGCTCGGGGCGAGTGGTTTTTGCGCTCATGGAAAGGTGATGAGGCAAAAAGTGGCGGTTTAGCTTGCAATATCGGTATCCATTTTTTTGATATGTTGCAATATGTTTTTGGTGAGTTTAGAGAGAATGTATTGCATCATAAGACAAGAGATTCTATGAGTGGTTATTTGGAATGTGCTAATGCAAGGGTTTTGTGGTTTCTTTCTATTAATAGCGCGCATCTTCCAGAATCTGCCAAGCAAAAACAAGCCAGAAGTTTTCGCTCTATGCGTGTAGATTCTCTAGAGATTGATTTTAGTGATGGATTTGAAAGTCTTCATACTCTAAGTTATGAGCATATCTTACAAAACAAGGGCTTTGGTATAGAATCTACCCTGCCTTGTATCGATATAACGCAACAGTTGCGATATATGCAGCCAGTCGGTTTGCAAGGCGAAGTCCATCCTCTAGCTTATAAACTCAAAAAAATATAATGCAGTGTTTTATCCATGAAAGTGCTGTTGTAGATTCTGGTGCTTTGATTGGAGCTAATTCAAAAATTTGGCATTTTTGCCATATATTTGCAAGCGCAGAGATTGGCTCAGATTGTGTGATTGGACAAAATTGCATGATCGGCAATAATGTCAAGATTGGCAGTAATGTGAGAATCCAAAACAATGTGAGCATCTTTGAGGGAGTGGTGGTACAGGATAATGTATTTATTGGTCCTAGCGTGGTCTTTACGAATGTGAAAAATCCGCGAGCTTTCATTTCACGCAAGAATGCTTTTGCTCAGACATTGCTCAAGCAGGGTTGCTCTATAGGGGCAAATGCCACTTTGGTTTGTGGTGTGAGTATTGGTATGTATGCATTTATAGGTGCTGGTAGTGTGGTAAGCAGGGATATTCCAGACTTTGCTTTGGCACTTGGCAATCCTGCTCGCGTGGTAGGCTATGTGGATAAAGCTGGTGATAGAATGGAATTTGATTCCAACAACCAAGCAATCGATAGCTTTGATAAGAGTGTATATGAACTCAGAGGCAATAAGGTGGTGTGTATTGGTTAAAGTCGCTGTCATAGGGCTTGGCTATGTGGGTTTGCCACTTCTCTTAGCTCTAAGCAAATTTTATAAGATCATTGGCTTTGATATTGATGCCACTCGCATACGCAATCTCATAAAAGGCTTTGATAATAACACGCAGGCACATTTTGCGCCATCACAAAATATTTTTTTTACTTCAGATTCTAAGTATCTTTTGGAAGCAGAAGTTTTTATCATCGCTGTGCCTACGCCAATTTATACCAACAAAACCCCGGATTTGTCCCATCTTTTCAAAGCCACAAAGATTGTCGCTAAGAATCTCAAGAAAAATGATTTGGTGATTTTTGAATCCACGACCTATCCATTTTGCACAAACTTGCAATGCACTAAGATTCTCTCTGATTACTCCAAGCTTGTAGCAGAGAAAGACTTTTTTGTCGGGTATTCACCTGAGAGAATAAATCCTGGCGATGATACACACTGCTTAGAAAACACAACCAAGATTATCGCGGCAAATACACCCTATGCAAAAGAGCGCATGAGAGCTTTATATGAGCAGATTACAGATGTTTATATTGCACCAAGTATTGAGGTAGCAGAAATGGCAAAGCTCATAGAAAATGCGCAGCGCGATTTGAATATCGCCTTTATCAATGAAGTGGCGATTATGTGCGATAGATTAAATCTCAGTGCTACAGAGGTTTTAAAGGCAGCGAGGACAAAATGGAATTTTTTGGATTTTGCACCCGGACTTGTAGGTGGGCATTGTATAAGTGTTGATCCTTACTATCTTGCTTTTATTATGAAAGATTTTTCTTACAAGCCAAAAATTCTTAGCATGGGGAGATATGTCAATAACAAAATGCCAAGTTTTTTAGCTAAAAAAATCAGGAATTTAAGCGTAGAGCTCGGATTGGGCAGTGAGTCTCAGGTGTTAATCTTGGGGCTTTCGTTTAAGGAGAATTGTGCTGATATGCGTAATTCTAAGGTGGTAGATTTACGCAAGAAGTTCAAAAAGCAAGGCTTTAAGGTAAAGGTTTTTGACCCACTCATCGATAGGAGTCATGCAAAAAAACTCTTTGGATTCAAACCCTTAAAAAGTTTAGAATCCCGCAAATTTGATATTGTCATTCTTGTGAATGCACACAAGGAATTTTTAGACCTTGATATAAGATCTCTTGTAAGAGAGAAGCATATTGTCTTTGACTTAAAGAATATCCTCTCTTATGCTACCCATAGGTTGTAGTATAAATACCCCAAGAATGCCACTGCGCTTATTAAAAGTAGAATATATGCTTTCACAAAGCGTATACTCAATAATCCCAAGCACAAATACACAATAAAAAGCCAAGTGGGTGTGAAAACCTCAATAGCAGTGATTGGCATGCCAAAAAGTTTCAGAAGCAACGAATCAAAAATCCAACCAACACCAAACACATGTCCAACAATGCTTAGAGGAAAGAAAACACAAAATGCAATGCTCAATAGTATAGAAGCAATGCTATAAGCGCTGAAGTAAGGAAAGAAAAAATGCACAACAATAAGCATATTAAGGAATATCACTGCATTAAACAACAAGGGCAAGATAAAAATCTCAATCCAGTGATGTGGGAAGCGAAAATAACGGAGAAAAAGATAGACATAAAATACACCCATAAATGAAAGAAAAAAGCCAACGCTACATATCAAATGCGGAAACAAACTCACACATACCACACCAACAAGAAACAAAAATGTAAAATCCAATACCTTTACACCACTATATAAAAGCACAAAGCTAAATGCCGCCATAACCCAAGCGCGTAAAAATGATGGAGTAAATGACAGCACACAAAGGTATATAAACAAAAACACAAGCACTAGTAGGCTTAAATCAAAAAAGCGATTTCTGTAAGGAACATAAGACTGGAAGATTCTATATACAAGGCTTAAGACAAAGCCAAGACTGAGACTTAGCACACCTAGATGGAATCCGCTGATAGCTACAAGATGGGCAATCCCTAGTTTGTTGCTTGTATCTCGCAGCTCTTTGGGTAAAAAGTCTGCAAAATAGAGCGTCTTATACAATGACGCCATACTCTCTTGGGCATGTTGCCTATCAATAGCTTCTCTTAAGACATTGCGGGAGTCTTTCTGGGATTCTAAACTCAAAGAGAAATTGACAAAAAAGCATGAACGCAAATATTGTAAAAAATCGCATTGCAGTGGTTTACCAAAGATACGCACAAAAGAATGACTAAGGTCTTTGATATCTTCTTTTGAAGTGGTGTAGAGAATATGTCCATCTTGACTGCGGAGTTTGATGACAAAATAAGGCTTACCGTTCTTGTCTTGCTTTGTGTATTGGGCAATCACTTGCCCTTGGATTTCTTTAGTGTTTAGGTCGCCTAAATAGCGTAGATAAGATTGGTATTCTTGGTAGAGATTGAGTGTGAATATGCAGCCACAAATCGCAACAAACACTGTCCAATGCAAAGGAGAGGAAAAAAGATTCACTCTTAGAATTTTTGTTTGCTTCGCATTTATGGTGTTTCTTTGGAAAAATCTCCAGCATTTTGTGAGAATCTCACGCATACAATCTGCATTTGTTAGAGGTATTCTTGCAACGCCACAGCTTTGTTTATATCTCGCTTTCTCATTGCCTCAAGTGCCAGTATTACCATATTAGCAGCACTAAGGGTTGTAAAATAGGGGATATTGTCCTTGAGAATCTGCGCTCGGATAAGTGCAGTATCGCCACGATTTGATTTGCTATCGCTTGTATTTATCGCCATGGCAATCGCGCCATTTGTCATAAGATCTGTGATATTTGGTCTGCCTTCTGATATTTTTAATACAAGTTTTGAGAGGATTCCAGCTTGTGAGAGAGCTTTGTGGGTGCCACTCGTAGAGCAAATGCTAAATCCTAGCGCAAGAAGTTTTTTGGCTAAAGGAATGGCTGCTTGTTTGTCTTTGTCATTAAGAGAGATAAAAATCTCACCTTGGAGTGCAATAGTATTCTTGCATGCAAGCTGGCTTTTGGCAAAACTTATACCTACATCATCTGAGATTCCCATAACTTCACCTGTGCTTTTCATCTCAGGTCCTAGACTCATATCCGCGCCACTGAGTTTGTTGAACGGAAAAATAGATTCTTTAATCGCTACAGATTTGAGTGCTTTGTGTCTGTAAATCTCTCCGCTGAAATCTACATTATGGAATCTGTCGTAAAACTCTAGTGCCTCTTTTAGATTACCCTGCCACATCACACGCGTAGCTACTTTTGCAAGAGGAATGCCTGTGGCTTTGCTCACAAAAGGTACAGTGCGTGAAGCACGAGGATTGACTTCGATGAGATAGATTTTTTTATGATAGATTGCGTATTGTACATTCATCAATCCCACTACTCCAAGATTTATGGCAATTTTTGCGCTTAAGGTTTCAATATGCTCTAGCATTTGAGAATCTAAGCCAAAAGGTGGCAAGCAGCTTGCGCTATCTCCGCTATGAATCCCAGCCTCCTCTATATGCTGCATAATACCGCCAATATAGACCTTGCTCCCATCACTTATACAATCCACATCAAGTTCCAGCGCACAATCAAGAAATTTATCAATCAGCACAGGCGAATCTTCGCTTACCTTAACTGCCTCTTCCATATATAACTTGAGCTCATCCTGGTTATCCACAATGCGCATAGCCCGCCCACCAAGTACATAGCTAGGACGCACTAAAATAGGGAATCCTAATTTTTGAGCGAAGTCAAGTGCTTCATCTTTTGTGTGTGCTATTGCATTTTTTGGCTGCAAGAGCTTGTTTTCTTCTGCAAATTGTGCGAATCTCTCTCGATCTTCAGCCTTATCGATAACTTCAGAGCTTGTGCCTATGATCTTGGCTCCCATGAGATCTAATTGTTTTGCAAGTTTGAGTGGTGTCTGTCCGCCAAAATGCACAATGATTCCATCTGGATTCTCATTTCTAATCGCAGCTTGGACATGTTCTATATCAATTGGCTCGAAATATAATGTATCGCTTGTATCATAGTCTGTGCTTACTGTTTCAGGATTGCAGTTATACATAATGCTCTGCACCCCTAAATCTTTGAGAGCAAAACTCGCATGCACACAGCAATAATCAAATTCAATGCCTTGTCCTATGCGGTTTGGTCCTCCGCCAATGATAAGGACCTTTGGTTTTTTTGTTTGCTGTAATGTGATGTTTTGCTCTATCTGGGAGTTGTAAAGTACATCTTCTTTATCTACAATTTTGGAATACAAATATGGCGTCAGGCTTGGAAATTCCGCCGCACAAGTATCCACTTCATTATATACATGGAGAATCCCTAGCTTTTCTCGTGCTTGCGCTATGTCGCTTTCCCGCAGATTCAAACCGTAGGTTTTATTGAGCAATTTTGCAAGCATTTTGTCGCTAAAGCCCTTTTGCTTGAAAGCAAGCATTTGTGCTTTGTTATTCACAATTTCTTTGCTTATAGTTCTCTCCATCGCTACAATTGATTGTATTTGATGCAAAAACCATTTATCAATTTTACTGAGCGCAGAGATTTCCTCTATATCTAATCCACAGCGGAATCCATCAGCGATATAAAGAATCCGATTTGCGTTTGGACGACGGATTTCTTGCTCGATAGTTTCTTTGTCATTGCTTAGAGATTCAAATCCGCTAAGTCCTAGTTCAAGACTACAAAGTGCCTTTTGCAAGCTCTGTGCGAAATTCACCCCAATGGCCATCACTTCGCCAATGGATTTCATACTTGTAGTGAGGGTGGAATCTGCATTAGGGAACTTCTCGAAAGTGAATCGTGGAATCTTTGTAACGATGTAATCGATACTAGGTTCAAAGCTTGCAGGCGTGCCTGTAATATCATTTGTAATCTCATCTAAAGAGAATCCAACAGCAAGGAGTGTAGCTACTTTAGCAATCGGATAACCGGTGGCTTTGGAGGCAAGAGCTGAACTACGAGATACGCGAGGATTCATCTCAATGACAGTCATCCTGCCATTTTGCGGATTTATCGCAAACTGCACATTAGAGCCTCCTGTATCCACTCCAATTTCGCGTAGGATTTTAAAGCTGGCATCGCGCATTCTTTGGTATTCTTTATCGGTTAATGTGAGTGCTGGAGCGATGGTTATAGAATCTCCGGTATGCACACCCATAGGATCAAGATTTTCAATGCTGCATACGATAATGCAGTTATCTGATTTGTCTCGGATAACCTCCATTTCAAATTCTTTCCATCCTAGCAGGGATTCTTCGATAAGAATTTCATTTATGGGACTTTGGGCTAATCCATTTTTTACTAAGACTTTGAATTCCTCAATGTTGTAAGCTACTCCACTTCCTCCACCAGCTAGGGTATAGCTAGCACGGATAATAAGAGGGAATCCTATCTCTTGTGCTGCAAGCATTGCCTCTTCTTGATTATACGCATAGCGCGATTTGGGTAAATCCATTCCAATTTTTAGCATCGATTCTTTGAAAGCCTGTCTGTCTTCACCTTTTTTGATGGCTTTAGGATCTGCTCCTAAGAATTTTATACCCTCAAGCATTCCTTGCTCATACATACTCATTGCCACATTAAGTGCGGTTTGCCCGCCCATAGTAGGCAATATCGCATCAACATTTTCTTTTTTGATGATATTGCTAATAATCTCTTGTGTGATTGGTTCAATATATGTTTTGTCAGCAAAGTCTGGATCTGTCATTATTGTCGCGGGATTGGAGTTTATTAATACAACTTTGTAGCCTAAACTTTTTAAGGTCTTTGCTGCCTGTGTGCCAGAATAGTCAAACTCACATGCTTGGCCTATAACAATAGGGCCAGAACCGATGAGTAAAATTGTAGAAATATCTGTTCGTTTAGGCATACAATCCTCCAAGGGTAAAATCCCAGAAATTATAAAAAAACTGCTATAAAACGAACATAAATAATGCATGTAACTTGGCGTATCTCATTTGGGTATAGCTACTTCAAACATCAAGTCAATAGATTCTATGAGTGTTAATTTGGCTCAAGCAAAAGGTTGCAGATGAAAGTTTATGCGAATTTGGTTTGTTGCTAAAAACGTCAAGTTGCAAAAATTCGCATTTATTTCACAAATAAAGCTTTTTGCGTGTATAATCCAGCCCGCGAACACATTTTAAAAAGGAGTTAGGAATGGGAAAATATATTGAACTTACAGAAAGTAATTTTGATTCTGTGATTTCTGAAGGTGTATCGTTAGTAGATTTTTGGGCTCCATGGTGTGGTCCTTGTAAGATGTTGGCGCCAGTTATTGATAAGCTTGCAGAGAATTATGATGGTAAGGCAAAGATTTGTAAGGTCAATACTGATGAGCAGACGGCGCTTTCTCAAAAATATGGAATCCGCAGTATTCCAACGATTTTCTTTATGAAGGACGGAAAGGTCGTAGATCAGATTATCGGAGCAGTGAGTGAAGCAGCACTTTCTCAAAAACTTGATAATGTCTTGAGTTCGTAGAACTTGGTTAGAGGATTTCTCTAACCCCGCAGATTTAATAAATTATCCTCTTGCGTTTCAAATAATACTTTTAGCTTTGCATCATGTCTTAGACTTACTTCATCAAATCCCCCTAAGCTTTTGAGATTCTGTTCTAAAAGCCAGAGTGTGCTTTCAAAGTTTGTTTTTATATCAAGCCGTAATCTTGGGTGTAGAGAATCTATAAAGCTGATCATGCCTCCAATGATTCCTAGAGTGGGCATGATTGCTCTAAAGATTAGGATCTGTTTGTCTCCTTTTATTTGCAGAAGGCAAGGTTTTTTGCCTTTATCCTCAAAACTAATATTGAGAACTTTTTGTCCCAGCCCCAAAAGTACAAAGCCAAGATATTGGAATTCTTCTTTGCTGTGGGTATTTTGCATCTGAGATATGACAAATTCACCCAGTGCTGCGAAAGGTTTTTGGGAAGCAAGGGTTTCTTGCAAGGTAATAGAATCTAACATACTTATTTGTACTATTGCGAGCGCTTTTGGTTGGGGTGTGATATTGCTCAAAACAATGTTGCTAAATCTGTCATTGTTCATTTGTCCCCAATATTTTTGTCCTATTACTAATGGCTTGTAGCTGGTAGTTTGTAGGGTTTTTGTACCAATCTGTACGAGGTATTCATAATTATTAAGCTTTTTTAGTACATGGAGTGTTACTGGCAAACGCGCATTAAAATGCAAGTTTTTTGCACTCAAAGTATCGAGAGTTTTAGCAATCTGTGTTATTTTGCGTAGCATTGCATTCTAAAGCGAAACGAGCAATCTGAAGACTCAAAGTGAATTTGTCTAAAAGTGGCGTTTGGATACAAGAGTTGTGGTTAATAAATGTCATTTTGTTGTATTCACTACCAAAGGAATTATCAGAATCCAATACATTCAGACATACCATAGTGCATTGTTTTTTATAGAGCATCTTTTTTGCACACTCCAGCGCGTTTGTGTCGTTATCCTCGGCCTTAAAGCCGATTTTGATAAATTCTTGCGGGCTAAGAGATTCCAAAATATCAAAATTTTTTTCTAGCTCTAATGTAAAGCTGTCAGCAAGATTCTCTTTTTTGAGTTTTGTTTTGCTTTTGTTTTTAGTTTTAAAATCAGCAATAGCACCCGCCATAAACAGATATGGCTTATCCATACAATCTTGTCTAGCCTTTAAGATAGCTTCGTAGTACTCCATTGTGCTTGAAACCCGGATGCATTTTATAGCACTTGGCAATATGCTGTAAAAACTCGAGCTTATGAGAGTAACTTTTGCTCCAAGACAAAAAAGTGCCAATGCCAAGTAATTGGCTTGTTTGCCGCTAGAGAGATTGCCTAAAGTGCGCACATTATCAATGGCTTCCTTGCTTCCTCCCCCACTTATAATCACTTCCTTGGCATTCCAAAACTCTGCCAGATTTGCAAAATCGCGTTTTAAGATTTCCCCTAAGATTCCAGCAACTAAATCATTTGTCTCTGCAAGTGCGCCATCGCCAAATTCTCCGCAAGCCAGCAAGCCTACTCTTGATTCTATGATTTTTACTCCAAGTGTTTTGAGTGTAGCGATGTTGTTGGCAGTTTGTGTTGCTTGGAGCATAACAGTATTCATAGCAGGGGCGAGAATCTTTGGAGCTGGAGTCGCGAGCAATGTGCATAGAGCTACATTGTCTGCTATCCCGCAAGCAAATTTTGCAATCATATTCGCACTTGCCGGAGCTATGAGAATAACTTCTGCCCATTTTGCATAGGTTATGTGGTTTGGCGCTTGTGGATTTTCCCAGCTTTGATTGGAATCTAGCAATACAGGATTCTTGCTTATAGCTTCAAAAATAAGTGGATTGATAAATTTCGCACTACTTTTACTCATTACCACTCTAGTTTGCGCTCCTAATTTATTGAGCAGGCTTAAGAGATCTAAAATTTTATATATTGCAATGCTTGCGCTGACTGCAACCAAAATATGTTTGTTTTTGAAAAATTTCTCTAAGAAAAAATATTTATCCATGCTTCCTATCCAAGCTTTAGAATCGAGCTCATGAGGGCTTTAAGCAAGTAAATTTTAGCAATCTTTTGATAAAATAGCGGCCTTTTGGATTATAAAAATCCTCACTAAGCTTTTTGCTAACGACTTTCTAAGAAGGAGTGTTATGCCATCACAGATTCCTTATACATTTTCGCGCAAAACAAAAGAAACAGATATTAAGCTCAATATTTCGCTTTATGGGAAGGGCAATGTTTGTGTGAAAAGCGGAGTCGGGTTTTTTGATCATATGCTAGAAGCATTTGCTAAGCACGGATTGTTGGATTTAGAGCTTGAATGTGTGGGTGATACACATATAGATTATCACCATAGTGTGGAGGATTGTGGCATAGCTTTAGGTAGCGCGCTAAAAGCATTGCTCTATCCATTAGAAGGTGTGGAGCGTTTTGGTAATGCAAGCGTAGTAATGGATGAGGCAAATGTGGAATGCGATATTGACTTGGCAAATCGTGCATATTTGGTGTTTGATATGGATGCATACCATGGAGAGTTTAAAGGCAAAATAGGGGATTTTGATATTGAGCTTGTAGAGGAATTTTTTAAAGCTCTTTGTTTTAATGCAAATATGAGTGCGCATATTGTTCTGAAACGAGGCAAGAATTTGCATCATATTGTGGAGGCAATTTTTAAGGCTTTTTCACTTGCTTTGCGCAGAGCTTTGGTTGTAAATCCTAGAATCATAACTCCTAGTACAAAAGGTGTTTTATGACAAAGATAGAATTACTTCTTTTAGATGTCGATGGCACACTCACGCGAGGAAATGTAACTTACACACAAAATGGTGAAGAGATTAAAAGTTTCAATATCAAAGATGGTTTAGCACTTCATGCATGGAATACAAAGCTTGCTAGAAAGAGTGCTGTTATCACGGGTAGAGAGTGTGAGATTGTCAAAAAGCGAGCAGAAGAGCTAGGTGTAGAGTTTATTTACACAGGGGTGAGTGATAAAGGCGCAGTAGTTAAAGAAATACTCGCCACATTGAATCTGGAAATTGATCAAGTAGCTTGCATCGGTGATGATTTGAATGATTTGCCTATGTTTAGGTTGATTAAGCATTCTTATGCTCCAAAAGATTGTGCAGATGACATAAGAAAAGAAGCAAAGGTCTTATTGCGTAAAAAGGGTGGAAAAGGTGCAGTGCGTGAGATGATAGAGGATATTTTGCGCAAAGAGGGCAGAGATGAGCTTAAGAAATATTTCTCTTAGTGTTTATGTATTTTTTGTTGGATTGCTTGTGTTTAGTCTTGCAAGTATTATGTTTTTTAAACAAGACCAAAACCACAATAAAGATATAGGCACTAATATCCCTAGTATAGAAATACGAGATTTTACTTTCTATCTTTTGAAACTCCAGGAGCTTGGACTTATGGCTGAAGGCGGCACGCTTTTGCGCTTTAATACACACGATGAGGCTTATGAGCTTTTTACCCACCAGCTAGATTCCCAAAAAAATAAATCCGAGATTTATACACCATTTGTCAATGCAAAAAGGGATATGTATTATTTTCCGCAAAATGTCCAATTTATACGAGAAGATGGGTTGTTTTTATGGAGCAAAGAAGGTGTGTATGATTACAAGAAACGACTTTTTAAGGGGCAGGGAGAGTTTTTTTTGAGCAAGGGAGATACAGATTTGAAGGGGTTTGACGTGGTTTTTAACCAAAGTACAGATTTTGTGAGTGGCATAAAACTGAGTGGTGTCATAGAGCTTAGAGATTCTCAAGCACAATAGAATCCAAAAAATACTTTAAGAAAATTGGAGTTTTAAGGAATGCATAAATTTGCAGGATTTATTGATAGAAAATTTTTTTATGCATTTATGTTATCCGCTTTGAATTGCGTAAGTGCCTATGGTATAGATATAGATACATTCATAGAGGATAAAGAATCAACTGCTCAGAAAAATGCTATTGTCAACCGATTTGAGCATGACAACAAAAATACCTACAAAAATTTCTCGCAAGATTATGACGACTTAGATGCATACAGAAAGGGTATAGATTCTAATTTGGGCGGGGAGCAAATGAGAGAATCTCCTAGTATGCAAGCTATAACAATGAATTCCTATCTTATCGCTGAGAAGTGGTACCACCCAAAAGAAGCAAATTTGAATGATACTTTTGAAGGTGTGGCGGGGATGTATGATTTTAAATTTCGTATCAAAAAAACTTCAAATGGTGAAATCTATAATATGCATGCTCACACTGCAGCGCATACAACCCTTCCTATAAATACGGTCATAAAAGTTTATAATTTAGAAAATGGCAAGAGCACAATAGTGCGTATCAATGATAGAGGGCCTTTTACCAAAGATCAAATGATTTTGTTAAGCAATGTTGCTGCACAAGATATTGGTATGACAACCAAAGGCAGCGCGAAAGTCAAGATCAAAGTAATTGGCTTTAAAGGCGTTGTTGATGCTACATTACAAAATGAGCTTAAAATCGATGAGGTCTCACAAGAAGAACCTCAGACGACTCCACAACAAACCTTGCAAAAGTCTCCCCAACGTTTTGCTATACAAGTAGGTGCATTTAGAAACAAAATCTATGCGATTGAAAGACAAGAACAATTTGCTTCTTATTACCCATACACAACAGCAATCAAGCAGGTATTTGATTCTGACAAAAGAACATTTTATCGCGTATTTTTGGAAGGTTTTAAAAGCCAGCAAGAAGCTAGGGATTTTATGAAAAACCTTAAAGGTTTTAAAGACGCATTTATCACAAAAGATTAGCGTTGGGAGTAAGGTTGCCAAGACAGTAGTCAAGAGAGTAAGGTTGTCAAGAAAGTAAGATTCTCAAGAGATTGGTTTGTAAGAGTGATTCATAAATAGCTGTGCTTAGGGACAACGCCTAGCTCTTAGCCAATTACAAAATCATCATTTTGTAAAACCACATTGCTACTAAGTTTAGAATCTAATACCCTCTCAGCCACAAGTGGCAATATATTTTGAGCTATCAGCCTTTTAATATCTCGCACACCATAGGTGAAGTTGTATGCTTTTTGTAGTTTGTTTCGTGCTTCATTGCTTAGATTGATTTTATGCTTTGTGTTTTTCTCAATCAAGGCAAGCTCTAGATCAATAATGGCATTAAGATTTATCTTATTAATGCTTGAGTAATAAATCAAGTTATCAATGCGATTGACAAACTCTGGTAAAAAATTCTTTTCAACAATTTTTTTGATAATTTTATGCTCTTTTTTTGGATTGTTTTTACCCATTTTTTGCTGGTAGGCAAAGACTTCTTTTGCGCCAAGATTGCTTGTCATTAAAATAATAGAGTTTCTAAAATCAATCTTTTTAACCCCCGAACTCAGTGTAAGCTCCCCGCTATCAAGCACATCAAGCAAAGAAACTAGCACCTCCTTGCTTGCCTTTTCTAACTCATCAAAAAGCACCACAGAAGGCACACTATAGCTTCCAGCAATGACATTAGCATCAAATAAGGTATTACCCTCCTTAGAGCCTACATAACCTGGAGGCGCACCTATTAAAGATGCTGCATAATGCTCCTGGGCTAGAGTATTCATATCAATGCGACAAAGATTTGAGCCATCTTTACTGAGTGCTTTGGCTAGAAGCTTGGCAGTTTGGGTTTTGCCAACACCAGTTGGACCTAACAAAAGTGCCACCGCCAAAGGGCGATTTGGACTGCTTAATTCCGCTTTAATCACTTTAAGCATTTTCTCTAGCATCAGCAAAGCATTATCTTGCCCTATCAGGTTACTTCTAATAAAGCTCATAACCTCTGGCACTTCAAATTCAAAGCGACTAAGGAATCTATCGCTTTGTTTGTCTTGCTTTTTGTTTTGCTGGGGTTGCTCAACTTGCTGCTTGTCATTTTTACTTGCTTCTTGCTTGAAAGATTCTAACTTGTCAGTGATAAAAGGCATTTTGCACTCCTTGCTGTTTTTATTGCTCTTTTTCTTTGCCTTCATGCGGCAGATTTCCAATAGGACATTCTGCTACGCCTACCGTTGAGCGCGTGATTTTCTCCACATTTTCTTGTGCTTTTTTGGCATCCATTACCCAAGTTTTGTAAAAGTCAAACGGGCAATCTGCTATACCCTTATCCCCATCTCCGCTATCAAATACCCCGCTATATCCACGGTGCAATAGCTTGAAGAGATGGTTTTGGCTTTGGTCGTATTTGCGTGAGTTTCTGATTTCATGCAAAGAAAGCTGTGCGTATTGGATTCCATTTTCCTCTTCGCCGCATTCCCCTAATGTGCGTCCATCAAAGCCTATAATATTAGAGTGTCCAAAGTAAGTATAAACGCCATCAAAGCCTGAGGCATTTGCCACTGCGATGTAGCATTGGTTTGCCCATGCCATAGTCTTTACAAGATTAACCTGCTGGTCTTTTGCTGGATACATATAGCCTTGACATCGCACAATGAGCTCTGCTCCCTTCATCGCACAATCACGCCATATCTCAGGATAATTCCCATCATCGCAAATAATAAGCGAGATTTTCATACCCTTAGGACCATCAACCACATAGGTTTTATCGCCCGGATACCATCCTTCTACAGGACACCAAGGGAGGATTTTGCGATATTTTTGCACTATCTCGCCTTCATCATTAATGAGGATGAGAGTGTTATAGGGTGCTTTATTGGGATGATCCTCGTGTCTTTCGCCTGTGAGAGAAAACACTCCCCATACTTTATTTTCTTTGCAAGCTTGGGAGAAGATTCTCGTTTCATCGCCCGGGATTGTTGCTGCTGTATCAAACATCTCTTGCCTATCATACATAATGCCCATTGTGCTGTATTCTGGAAATATAATTAAATCAAGTCCGGGCAAGCCTTGTTTTACGCCCTTTAGCATATCAGCGATTTTTTTACAATTTTCAAGTACTTCAGCTTTTGTGTGCAGTCTTGGCATTTTGTAATTAATCACTGCAACGCCTACGGTGTCTGGGTTACTACAAATATCACCATGTCTCATAATCTGCTCCTTAAAATTTGTATTTTGAAGACAATGAAGTTGCCTTCAATTTATTGATAGCATATTTTCAAACAATGGATGTTTTGAAAGACAAGCAAAAAATTTGGGTATGTGTAATTTGGTATTTGTGCAAAAATCTCTTAAAGAAATATTCGTATATCAGGGAGTTAGAGGCTTTGAGAGGATGAAAGAAAGCGCTTGTATTTAAATATCAAGTTTTCTTAGTGTCTTATACACATATGCGATTTTTTGTGCTATGGCATGGAGTTGATTGTGGGATAGATTTCTAAAAGAAATACTAAGCAGTTCTCTGCGCTGAGATTCTTCATAGCCCATAGATTCTAAGACATAAGAAGGCATGAAGTTTCCTAGCATACAATCCTGCCCATTTATCACACAAATTTTCTCTATCAATAAACTTTGTGCAAGCACTCCAGCCTTTATGCCAAAAAGTCTTAGCGCAAGTGCATTATTCGGGCAAGAATCCAGAGGCACAAAAACATCAGGCTTAAAGTCTTTGAGCGATTCTTGGAGGGTTTGGAATAAAAATGCATTTTGTCTGTGTGCGCAATATTCTTTGAGCGTTTTGTTGTCTGCTAAGTCTTGTAAGCACAAGAGACTTGCATCAAAGAAAGCATTTGGAGTGGGTGTTTGCAAAGAGAAGCCCTCATAAGAATGCGCTATAAGACCATGTCCTTTGGATAAGCCAAGCCTTCCAAAATCAAGCACAAAAAGCACTCTTTCATGCCTGAGTTTTTCCACACTCTTAAAATCTGCATTTTGTAGCAGGCTTGATATTTCTACAAACAGCAAAGAATCTTCACAAGATTCTAAAAAGCTTAGCGCTGCATCAAGGTTGTTGTAGCTGAGGATATCCTCATTTATCGCGGGGATAAATAATATCTTGCGCGCTTTGGCATGGAGTGCTTGTGAGCTAGCAATCTCTGCAAACTCAAGCAAAATAGGCTCTATAGCAGAGTGTGATTGGCAGATACTTGCTGTAGCTTGGTATGCCTTGTAGGCTTGATGAGAGAAACTAGGAAGAATAGCTATGTTTTCACACCCGAGATTGAAAAATAATGCAAGAAAGCCCTCTTGCGTGCAGTGAAAAAACTCTACTTTCTCAGAATGCAGAAGTTTTGCGATTTGTTGTTTTGCATTTTTTTGGCTTTGGGAATCTTGCAAACTGAAAGGGTTGGCATTTGGAAAATCTTGGGACAGCAGCATTTGAGCCTTTTTGTTGATTGGAAAATTTGCAAAATAATCAAGCCGATACATTTTTTCCCTTTAAGTGAATTTGAGTTTTCTTTTGTGTTCTTCTTTGTAAATATCTTGGAAGTTATCGAGGTATTCAAGATAGCTGATGAGATATTTACGACTTAATGGGAGATATTTTTTGAAAAGCGTTATATCGATATAGGTGTGCTGTTTGATGATTTTTCTCATTAATACATTGAGATCGTTTAATGCAGCGGCGGTGATAAAGAGATTGTGATTCAAACGCACGATTTTTTTTGCAAGACAGAGATTTTTTAGTGCTCTATCTCCTAGGGATCTATCAATATCTAATTCGTCATAAAGGTTGTAAGGTGCTATGGGAGAGAATTTCTGATTCTCATAAATAGAGTAGATTTTTTGGGAGATGTATTCGTCAATATTTTGAATCTGATTGTTTTTGGCAAGATAAAGAGAATTTTGCTTAAGTATGAAATGCTGTGTGTATAGAGAATCTAAAGCATCTTGTAGAAAGCTCAGACTTGCCCAGCGGAATTTTATTTGTAAGCTGTGAGCAGAGACGAGCGCGTTTTTGTTCTTTAAGAAAATATCTAAGATTTGTGTTTTGAGATTTTCAAGCTCACTCAGTGGATAGAGCACCAGATCTTTTGAATCAAAAAATATATCCGTGATATTTGAAGCAATGCTAATTGCTTGGGAATGAGAAAGCCCAAACCTCTGGGTTGCGCACACAAGCCCAAAGCCATGCCTGTGAATCTTGCTTAAGATTTTAAAGGCATTTTGGAAGTCTTTTTCTAAAAGCCTGTGCAAAAGAGGGATTTTGTCCTTTTTTCTCATAGGATCGCTGATTGGGTTGAGTACTCTGCCGCCGCCAAGCAATATATTGCCATTACGTAAGACAAAGGGTTGCCAAAACACAGAGTAAATACTCTCCTCAGCGCAAAGACACGCAAAGCTGGCATTTTCCCCTTCGCTTAAGATATTTATTCTTACATTGATACGTTGCGTCCCTAAATAGAGTTGGCAAATCGTATTGTTTTTGGGTGGCTGCTGTGTGTGTAAATACACATCGATAAAGTTTGAGCCACGCACAAATCCCTTTTGTGTAATGAGCATGCCGCGTGAGAGTTCATTAGCACTAATCCCACTAAGATTAAGCGCGACACGATGAGAGGGCGTGGCTGTATCAGATGGAGTATCATGGATTTGAATCTGACGTATTGCTACTTCTTTGTTAAGCTCGCATACAAAAACTTTTTGTCCTTGCGTGATTTGTGCTCCTAAAAGCGTGCCTGTAACCACACATCCAGAACCTGAGAGACTAAAGGCTCTGTCAATATAATACATAAGCATACCAAGCTCGCGATTTGGCGGCTTTGGCACAAGATCTAGGGCTTGTGTGATTTGCTGTGTATAAGATTCTGGTGTAAGAGCGCTAAATTCATAGATTCCAAGAAGAGCAATCTGCAAATCTTTGAAAACAGATTCTATTTCGCATTTGCGAGCATTCAAAGTTTCTTTGCTCACCTTATCGACCTTGCTAAGCACGCAAATACAAGATTGTACGCCTAAAATATTTGCAATCGCAAGATGCTCAAAACTCTGGGGCATAAGCCCATCATCGCTAGCTACCACTAGACAAAGTACATCAATACCAAAAGAGCCAGCTATCATATTTTTTATGAGTTTTTCGTGTCCTGGCACATCTATAAAGGCTACATTACGATTTGGCAGGCTGAGATGAGAAAAGCTCAAATCAAGTGTAATCCCACGTTCTTTCTCTTGTGCAGTATTATCACCATCAAAGCCATTTAATGCACGTACAAAAGAGGTTTTGCCGTGGTCTATATGCCCTGCAAGCCCTACTATTATGTCATTTTCCCCACTCATAGCGTTTCCTTTAAGAATCTTCTGGGTTTTGACTAATGTTTTGTAGTGCATTTATAATAAGCTCTTTGTCGCCATCTAGTAATGTGCGCATATCACAGATGACATAATTCTTCTCGATACGCGTGATAATACTAAATTCTTGTCTCAAGCGAGATTCCAAGTCCATAGCGCAAATAATCTTGTGTCTTATCCCAATACCAAAACTTTCAAATCTTATATTTGGAAGGCTTCCTCCACCTGAGAGTGAATCTAATGGCAGAAGAGTGAAACTAAATGTGTTATTTATATTACTTTGTAATGTTGTGAGAAATTCTTGTGCATGTTCTTTTAACTCGCTTGGCTGTAAAGACAGCATGTGAAGTGTAGGAATATTTGCGTAGTCATTGTGCAAATATGCTTGTAAAGTCGCTTGCAAGACACTCAAAGTCAGTTTATCTACTCGTAATGCACGCAAAAGATGGTTGGCCTTGAGTTTGTCTACCAATTCTTTTTTGCCAGCGATAATACCCACTTGTGGGCCGCCAAAAAGCTTATCACCGCTAAAACTCAACAAAGAAGGAGGGTTTTGAAAAATTTCCTTTAAGCTTGGTTCTTTGATTCCTTTGGCAATAGGCTTCTCTCCGTTAAGCAAATCTTGCACATAGCCACTTCCTAAGTCGTAATAATCAATCAATCCCTTTTCTTTGCACAATGCGTTTATTTCTTTTATATCCACTGCTTTAACAAAGCCTATTTGTGTGAAATTACTTTGGTGGGCTTTCATAATAAGCGCACTTTTAGGATTGATAGATTCTATGTAATCGTGCAAATGTGTTTTGTTTGTAGAGCCTACTTCGCGCAAGATACAGCCAGCAGACTTCATCACTTCTGGGATTCTAAACTCCCCACCAATCTCAACAAGCTCGCCACGCGATATGATAACTTCCATATCTTTAGCAAAAGTCTGCAGGATAAGGAACACCGCACTTGCATTATTATTGACAAGCAAAAATTCTTGTGCTCCAAAGAGTGCCTGTAAGAGTGTATTTGTATGTGTATAGCGAGATGAGCGCGAGCCTTTTTGCAAATCATATTCAAGCGTGTTGTAGCGCGTAAGAATAGGGGTTATCTCCTCTATGATTTTTTGTGCAAACACACTCCGTCCCAGATTGGTCTGTATGACCACACCGCTTGCATTTACTACAGGTTTGAGTGTGGCAGAAGTGAGCGTATCATAATGGGTTTTGATGGTTTGTGGGAGAGAGGCGAGTGTGTTTTGAATCTGTGAAGGTGATAGGGCATTTTGCATAATCTTTGTGCGCAAGTCTTGGAGATTTTTGCTAATAAGATTTTTTAGCAATGATTTGTTGCAGTCTCGAAAAAGTTCGTGAGAAAGCAGGAAATCGACTTTGGGAATGTTTTTTAATTGCTCAATTGACTGCTTTTGTGTGTGCATAACTTACACCTTAATTTAATGGGAGTGTGCAATTATACTTTAAAGTTTATAGTGATTCACTAAAGTTCCTCTCAGTTAGTATCGCGTATAATCCCACAGTATTTGGGAGGCAAGTGTAGCTGGTGCGCACCTTAGGCTTCAAACCTAATGTAGGGCTAGATGACTAGTCCTTGGGGAGTTCGATTCTCTCGCCTTCTCGCCATATGAAATTAAGGTTCAACTGATGGAATCCCAACTGATGTCTTTAGCTATCCAAACTTATAAACTTACACTTATTCTTTCGCTTCCTATGCTTTTGGCAGGACTTATCGTAGGACTTTTAGTGAGTATTTTCCAAGCTACTACACAGATAAATGAGATGACTTTGAGTTTCGTACCAAAGATACTAGCAGTTGTCGCTGTGATAATCTTTAGCATGCCTTGGATGATTAGTATGATTACAGATTACATGACTATGCTTATAGAGATGATTCCACATATCAAGTTTTGATGCGTACAGAAATTATTGATTTTGCAAGATACTCGAGTCTGCGTATCGGGGCAAAACTCCGCGTGTGTCTTATACAGTCCCAAGAGGATTGCTTGGCATTACAGAAGCACACAATAATTGGCAGGGCAAACAACCTCCTTGTATCTCCAAACGCTAGAAATCTTGCGATGCTAGATTCTGCGATGTTTGAGAATATCAGCTTAGAAAAAGACCACATACTCATAGGAGCGGCTACTAGCTCCTCTAGGATTTTTCGATTCTATAAGCAGCATAATCTCGCTGGTGCGGAGTTTTTGAAAGGATTGCCCGGATCTCTTGGTGGGATTATCAAAATGAATGCTGGGCTAAGGGTTCTTACAAAAATGTATGAGATAAAAGAGCAATTGCTAGAGGTAAATATCAACGGAGAATGGCTAGATTCTCATAAATTACATTTGGCCTATCGCACAAGCAATATTTGCGGGGTTATTTTACAAGCGCGTTTGAGAGTGCAAAAAGGCTTTGATGAGACATTAGCCAAAGAATTTTCGCTTATCCGTGCGAAACACCCTAAAGAGCCAAGTTGCGGGAGTTGCTTCAAAAATCCTGCCAATGACTTTGCAGGCAGACTTTTAGAATCTGTGGGGTTAAAAGGTTTTAGTATAGGTGGTGTAGGCTTTAGCGCGCAACACGCAAATTTTTTGGTTAATCTAGGAAATGGGAGTTTTGGAGACGCACTAAAACTTATACAGCTTGCCAAATCACGGGTGTATGAGAAATTTAAGAAAGTATTAGAACCTGAAGTGCAAATCATTGGATAGGAATCTTTTCCAAATGCTTAATGTTTTTTAAGGAGAAAACATGTGCAAATCTCACATCTGCTCTACACTTGTCTTTAGTATCTCTTATGGGCTTGCTAATGGAGTAATTTCGCAAACTATTAACGGGGGGGGGGCGCCTCTAGAGTCTCGTAATACACTATATTCTTATTCTAGGGCTGATTCTGCACCTACAAAACCCAGCGAATTTTGTTTCAGATGCGCATTTTGTAGGTGTAGATGGTGTAAGTTTTAAAAGTGCAGGGATTTCGCAAGCGCGTAATTTGAGTTTTTTAAGTTTTGGAGCAAGTTATGTCTTTTCACATTTGATTCTAAGAGCAGAGTATAGTATTTCTCTTAATGGTGGTAGTCATGAAGATGAAGTTATGAATATCAATCTACGTTATGGATTTTAAGATTCTATTCAAATTCAACAAGAATCATTCCGCTAAACGCATTGCCTTTGTAAAACTCCACTCGATAGAGCTTTGCATTTATATCGAGGGCAAACTTTTTGAGCATCGCCTTTTTCTGCACTAAGACGTCAAATTCTTGGGGTTTCTTTGCGATGTCATTGGGCTTGATAAATCCAATGACATTTGCACGGTAGCCGTCTTTATTGTGCAGATAGAAATTATCTTTGACTTTGAGGATGGAGCCAATTTTTACTTCTTGTCTTTTGCCATCTACTTGTATATCTATATGCTCCAAGCTTTTGTCAAACTCCAAATACAAAGGCTTTATGCGAGCCATTGTGCGATTGCCATATTTTAAAAATACCATAGAATCTGCCTTGAAATCGCCCTCTGGACTGAGGCCTAAAATATAGCTTTTGGATTCTAATGCCAGATTTTGCACATCTCCTTTTGCGCTCAAAGGTATAGGGAAAAAGTTGATGGGTGATTTGAGATGGAAAAGTGGGATTGTGATAGAAGAATCTATCGTGAGTGTGAGATTCTTGTCGTTGATAAGTGAGGCTATTGTCTTTGGTGTGAGGTCGAAATTGCGCTCAAACTCCACTCCTACAGCTTGCAAAAATCCCTCAATGCCTAATAGATGGTAATACACCCTTTCTCTGAGAGGCAATGTCTTTGAGGCCTCATGTGCAAAAGCTGGTTTGCCATTGGTTATCGCAAAATAAGTGAGGCTTTTTTGCATTTGCTTGTCTTTTATGGCGGTATGGGTGTTGTGGATATGGTATTTGTGGAATGATTTTAAAAGCCCTGTGTTTGTGTGTGCTACGATTTGCTCTACTATCTCTTTGAGATTCCCAAAAGGCTCTACATTAATAGAATCTTGATCGATAATCGAGCAGTTTCCCCAACGTTTTGGATTAAAAGTCTCATTTATATACTGCTCTCTGTAAAAGCCACTTCCGTCATGCATATGAAAAACTGCTTGGATCTCTGCTTTGAGAATCTGCTCCTTGATTTTTTGTATCACTCCAAATTCTGGGTCGCGTTTGCTTAAAGTAGCAAATTTTCTATTGAGATCACCATAGATCCCTCTGCTGTTGTAATACATAGAATGTGGGCTTAAGACAGGTATCACTCTCACACTGCCTTTTTTGATTGTGTAATACTGCAAGAAAAGATTTGTTGCGTTGTAAGCACCTGGCTCATCACCCTGAATCCCGCTCATAATAAGTACATTGTGTCCGCTTTGTGCTCCTTGCATATCATAGACTTTAAAATCAATGGGCGCTATACAGAATAGAAAATGCAGATTGCATACGAAAAACAGAAAAACTCTACCCACTCTTAATACTCCTTGTTGTTTTCAATACAAATTTTGGATGTTCAAGGCTTAGCAAAAGCGCGCATTATAGCATATTAGCAAGGCTTTGGAGGGATTGTAAGCCCGCTTAGAATGCGGAAGATAGACTTTAAGAAAAACGCTTTTTATTCTTTATTTATCTCATGAGATTGCAATGCAATCTGTGCATTTTGGTAGTCTTGGAGTGTATTGAGATTAAAGCTTAGTGTATTATCATCAAGCTCCAAGCTCAAGTGAGAGAGAGAATCTATAAGTTTAGAGACTTTCAAATCCTGCGCTTTCAATGCCTTGTTTAGAGAATCCAGTGTGCTTGTATGCCAAAGTGAGATAAGAAAATGTTCTTTTCTTTGATTATTTGCCAAGATTTGCGTGATGTAGCCTACTTGCGTTTCAGGCGAGCTCTTGATTTGCCCAAAAAGCTGCTGGAAATGCCAAGGAGTGATGAAAGGTGAATCCACACTGGCAATCGCTACATATTTGCTCTTGTTCTTAAGTGCATATACAAGAGCGCTTTTTATTCCAAAAAGTGGAGAGAACAAGGAGGCATCTTGGTAGTCTGGTTGTTGTTTGGATTCTATTAAAAGAGGCAAGTTAAGCGCGCTAAATCTCTCATCCGGGCTTTTTGTGCAAAGTAGCGTTTGCTTAAATCCTTTAGAGAGCCTGTTATAGACAAATTCCGCTAAAGACATAGAGCCAAATTCAAGCAATGCTTTGTCTTGACCCATTCTGCTAGATCGCCCACCACAGAGAATGACACAAGAGATAGACATGGTATTAAAAGGCATATTCTATGAAAGTCTTAAAGTAGCTTGAGTTTATGCTATTAGCACTTGTGCGTCTTTCTTGTCGCATGTACACAGCCACAGCACCTAGATTCCAAGAGTTGCTTGTCATAAATCCTACTCCTACGCTGATTTGTGTTTGTTTGCCGCCGTGTGTGCGAATTTTTATACCATTTGATTGTCGGATATGGAGGTTAAAGCTGAGATTTTCAAGCTTGAAAGCCCCAAAGCCATAAAAAGATTCTGTTTGTCCATAAAACATGTTCGTTGCATTACTGCCATTATGCCATCCACCCGGCGCTATCACATTGAATAAAAATGGTGTGTGATCATCTGCTTCAAACACAAACTTATTACCAAGATAAGCGTTTATAAAGTCTTTTTCGCCGATTTTCACCCAACCAAGCCCAGTGATAAAGGATTCTTTGTAATGCATACTTATGCGCACAAATCCTAGATAAGTATGTCCAATGTCTTTTTCTCCATGAAAGAATGCATTCTCAGGTGCGCGTAAAAGAGGCATAAGGCTATGAGAATATGCAAAGTGTGAGAGTGCTTGCAAACTCCAAGCAAGAGAGAAGGGGATTTGTAGATAAATATTTGCGCCAGCTGTATTGAAAATATCCACAAAATGGTATTCATACAATCCTATGGAACTTGTCTTGTTGCCTATTTGTACACCTATGACAAGCATGTCTTTTGAGTTGTATTCCTTTTGGAATTCCTCGAAGTTTGATTGTTCTTCACGATTGATATGGGCTTGTTCGTTTGCATAGGCTGCATAGATTCTAAGATTTGTACTCTGGGTGAGATCTTGTTTGTAATCAAGCAAGCTTCCTTGTATATGCTCTCCTAGCCAGTCTAGATTGGATTCAAATCTGCCTAGTTGTGCGCTGAAATTATTGCTTTGGTAATGCAAGAAACCCTTATTATTGACATAGCTTGCTCGTGAGTAGTCTTTGATATTCTCTTTTGGGTCACTCAAAAGAGCAAGCGCGCCAAAAACTCCAAGCGACAGCACAACATCTTTGTGGGGTTTGTGGCTGAGTATGCCGGAGAAATTTAATGT
The DNA here is from genome assembly GCF_003288805.1 of Helicobacter sp. 10-6591. GTDB lineage: Bacteria > Campylobacterota > Campylobacteria > Campylobacterales > Helicobacteraceae > Helicobacter_F. The sequence continues at coordinate 43,050 of NZ_NHYK01000011.1, forward strand.
GCCATAAGAATCTTTGTTTGCTCCAAGGCTTGAGCTTTTGACAAAGCTACCTATATATCCACTTACTTCTGAAAAATCCTCGTGGTTTTCTTCTTGGCTGCTAGCATTACTAAAAGTTATCAAGAAAAAAAAGAGGAAAACTTGTCTCATTGAGAAGCGCCATTGTTTTTGGGCTTATTATAACACATGCCTTTTGACTAACTTCTGCTACAATCCCCTCCCTATCTTGAATCTAAGGAGTATATATGCAAGGTTTTAAAACTTTTGTGGATAATTTTCAGAAAACACCAAATTACAGACAACCTTTAGGCTTTGGTATCGCTCGTGTGGATATTGGTAAAGGTGGCAAGATTCTGTGTGCAAGCTATCCACTACTGAATTGGCAGGGAGAAAATCTTGGCACTTTTGCAGTTTTGCTCCAATCTGCCTTGAATGCTAAGAGTGTTATCAGCGAAAACCAAAATGAAGCACTTTATGGCGTCAATGGTGAGTTTCTTAAGAGTGCGTTAGAGCTGTATTCACCATTTTTAAGCGAATCTTTGAGTGATGAGAATATGCACAAAAATATCCAAATCATCTTAGAACTCCAAAAAGTCGCCAACAAAGGCAAACTGATGAATAAAAAGGGCGAAGCGAAGTATAGATTGTGTGTGCTGTATACTGATGAGGTGTGTAATAGCGTAGAGAGTGTGTATATGAAGCTTTTAGCGCTTTCTTTGGGAAAAGCCCCTCTAAGGAGTCTCAATCTCAATGGAATCTTTGCTCTGCTAAGCAATGTAGCATGGAGTGGCAATAAGCCCTATGAGCTTGAGTGGTTGCGCAAGAATGAGATAAAGTTAAAGCTGAAAGGCAAATTCCCAAGTATTGATTTTGTCGATAAGTTCCCTCGCTATCTTATGCAAGTCATTCCGCAATATGACAATATACGGCTTTTGGATTCTGCTAAAACCCGCTTTGGGGCATATCTGGGTAAAGGTGGCTATACGCAGATGCCCGGCGCAAGCTATGTGAATTTTAATGCTGGCGCACTTGGTGAGTGTATGAATGAAGGCAGGATCAGCTCAAGTGTGATCGTAGGTGAGGGCAGTGATATAGGTGGTGGTGCTAGTATTTTAGGGGTCTTAAGTGGCGGAAATAGCGATCCTATTAGCATTGGCAAGAACTGCCTTTTAGGAGTGAATAGTTCTACTGGGATTAGCTTGGGCGATGGCTGTATAGTCGATGGTGGGATAGCAGTCTTAAGCGGGACTGTTTTTGAGATTTCAAAATTTGAAGCTGAAAAGATCGCAGAGATTAATCCGGGATTTATCATCAATCAAAGCAATTTGTACAAAGGCAAAGAACTTTCGGGTAGAAATGGAATCCACTTCCGCCAAGATTCTAAAAACGGGCATATGATAGCTTTCAGAAGCAATCGCAAGATTGAACTAAATAGCGCACTACACTAAGGCTTTTTGTCGACTAATCCCAAAAGCCAATCTTTATTGGATTCTATGTGGTTGGAGGATTTTTCTAAAAGATTATCGCGGATACTCTCTAGCTCACTGAATTCTAAGACTTCCATAATGTCCTTATTGAGATATGTTTGCTGCAGTTTAGAATCTCTGTGGGCTATGTTGTTAAGCAAAGCTTGGATTTCATCTATCAAGCCTTGCTTGGTTACTAATTCTCCGCTTTTTGTAAGGTAGGTTTGCATTATCCCCCCCCCCTAAGAGAGACTTTCTAGCTCTTGCTTTATCTGTGCGCTGAATGCAGCATAATACTCTTGTGTTTGTGGAAGCTTTTGGATGAGCTCATCCAAAAGCCTTGCATAATCATTCTTTAAAAGTTCCCCTTTTAAGATGAGATATTTCAAATAAAGCCAATAGGTGTTAAGCACATCGCTTTGGCAATAAGATTCTATACGTTCTAATGCTTTATTCTTATCATCACTGCCAAAGAAGCATTCATATACCTGCGCACCATTCATATCATATTTGCCTACGATTCCGCTCATTTGGCATAAGGTATCAAGATTGAGGTTGCGTACAGAGCCAAAGTTTCCTAAACTCTCAAACAAATCTGTATGGAATCTCTCACTGTATCTTGAGCGATAGTTTTCCCATTTGGTTTTATTGTGCTGCGGATTCTCTATTTCAAAAAGTGCGTTTGCACTGAGGTTGTAGCGCATGCAGCGCAAGGTGAGTACTATAAGATCAAATCCCCTGCCATTGAAACTCACAAGACTTGGCTGTTTTTTATTAAAAAATTCCCAAAAATCAGCCAAAAGTGCGGATTCATAAGAATCAAGAAGTTCTTTGCTTATGAGGTTTTGCTGTGATTGCAGATTCTCTAAAAATGTTTGTTTTGCTTTTTTGCCGAAGTTGCCTATTTTTATGACTGATCCAAATTCATCGCACAACACACTTGAGATACAAAGCACTCTATGGAAAGGGATTGGTAAAAATTCAGAGCCGCTTTTTTCTTTTTGTAATGCAAAAGCTTGTCTGCAAATTTCTAATTCATTAAGCTCTGGCTGCAAGTCAAACTTGGCGCATAATAAATGCGTATCCGGCACACTCTCTATATCAAGCACACACACCATTTCAGACTCCTTCTTATATTGATATAAGTTACAATTCATTTTATCATAGGCATGAGGAGCGAAAAGAATGTATGCATTATTGAGCGTGAGTGATAAACAGGGAATTTTAGAATTTGCCAAAGAGTTAAGAGAGCTTGGCTTTGAGATTCTGAGTACTGGCGGGACACTGAAGCATCTCAAAGACAATGCTATACAAGCACTTGAAGTGAGTGAATACACACAGAACGAGGAGCTTTTTGATGGGAGGGTGAAGACATTACACCCAAAGATTCATGGCGGAATACTCTACCAAAGGAGTAATGATGCGCATTTACAAACTGCCATCAGACACAATATAAACCCCATAAGTCTTGTGTGTGTTAACCTCTATCCATTTAAAGAGACTATTGCGCGCACCGATGATTTGTGTGAGATTATTGAAAATATTGATATAGGTGGGCCTACTCTTGTGCGTTCAGCAGCCAAAAACTTTGAATCCGTGCTCGTACTCACAGATCCTAGGGATTATAAGCGTGTAATCCAAGCGCTTCAAGACGACCAAAATACCATAGAACTACGCAGGGAGCTTATGATAAAGGCTTTTTCACATACGGCAAGTTATGACTGCATCATTGCAAATTATATGAATGCAAGATTTTGCGATGGTTTTGGAGAAAAACAATTTCTTGTAGGTTCTAAAGTGTGTGCAACGCGCTATGGCGAGAATCCACACCAAAAAGGCTCTTTGTATGAGTTTGATGGATTTTTTAGTAGGCATTTTAAAATCCTCAAAGGTGAAGCGAGCTTTAATAATTTCACGGATATAAATGCCGCGGTTATGCTTGCAAGCGCATTTGGTACGCAGAAGGCAGTGTGTATCATAAAGCATGGAAATCCTTGTGGATTTGCTATCAAAGAGAGCTTACTAGATTCTTATGTGAGTGCACTTAGATGTGATAATGTAAGCGCGTATGGGGGAGTGGTCGCAGTAAATGGCATAGTGGATAAGGCTTTGGCTATGAAAATCAATGAAATTTTTATCGAAGTCTTAGTGGCAGCAAATATCACACAAGAGGCACTTGAGATTTTTGGCAGCAAAAACCGTATGAAAATTTTCATGCTTGCAAACACTTCCCAAGACACTCTCTATTATCCCTATGACGATTATGATTTTAAACATATACAAGGTGGGTTTGTCTATCAAAGTAGTGATAAGGTGACCCAAGAAGAGATAGCAAACGCGCAGCTTGTTACAAAAAAGAGTGCTAGTACTGAGCAAATGCGAGATTTAGAAATCGCTTACAAAATAGCGAGCTTGACAAAGTCAAATTGCGTGGCTTATGTCAAAGATAGTGCTCTTGTAGGTATTGGCATGGGTATGACAAGCCGTGTGGATGCTATTCGTGCTGCATTGCATAAGGCTAAGGATATGGGATTGTCTTTAGAAGATGCCACTCTTGCTTCAGAGGCATTTTTTCCGTTTCGAGACAGCATTGATTTTATAAAAGATGTGGGGGTGAGTGCGATTATCCAGCCTGGGGGTAGCATACGTGATGATGAGGTTATAGCTGCTTGCGATGAGTTTGGCATAGCGATGTATTTCACGCATACAAGGCATTTTTTACATTAAAGAGCGTTGGGGGAATTCCAAAGGTTTAGCTCATGGCCAAGTCATAGAGTATTGTCTCTAGCGCTTTGGCACTTTTTGTAAGGTCAAATTGCTCGCTTTGCTTGAGTGCTTGGGATTGTAGATTGTTTCTGAGCTCAGAATCACAGAGTATTTTTTGCATACATTCACTGAGGTCTTTGGCGTCTTGGTTTTTGAAATACAGAGCGCTGGATGAGAGAATCTCTTTACTTGTAGGTATGTCACTGCTAATAATTGCCTTGCCTAAAGCCGCACTTTCAAGCAGTACCATAGGACAGCCTTCAAAGTGGCTAGAGAGGATTTTGCAATCGCATGCTTTGATGTATGGGTATGGATTTTTTACAAAACCTAGAAATTTGATATTCTTTAATCCATTGGTCTTGATAAACAGATCCAGTTCGTTTTTATACCGCTTTCCTTCTCCCAGAAGCCAAATCTCATAGCCACCTACACCCTTGTCTTGGAGTATCTTGTGTGCTTTAAGAAATGTGGCTAGTCCCTTTTGGTAAGTGATCCTGCCTACTTGCAAAAACACGAATTTATCTTTGGGTATTTCTATTCTTTCTTGTGTTTTTTGTAACAGCATATTTTTATTGAGTGGATTATAGATGACTTCTATGCGCTTTGATTCTAGTTCTGGATAAAGCCTCAGTAGAGAATCTTTTGCATAGTGTGAGACGCAGATAATGCAATCCATAGCCATATAGGCCTTTGCTTCTCTCTCATCTCGTATGCCATTGCGTATTTCATAAAGCGAAGTGTGTATATATGAGATTTTCTTGCCACTTTTTAATTGCGAGATATAAATGCTGCTAATGCCTTCCAAAAAGCCAATTACCACATCATAAGTTTTTGTAATGAAGTGGTTAATCAGGGCAGGGTTATTGAGTACGCGTCTTTTCCAGAATTTGTTCAAAAATCTCACTTTGCCAAAAATATGGGGGAATGTAAGAACTTTATGCAAGTGTTCTTGTACAAATGGTAGATAGGCATCTTGCTTCTTTTTTTCAATCAAAAAGAGATCTATGTTGGTCTTGGGATTGATAAGGGTTTGTTGGGTGTCCCAGTATTGTATGAAGTCAATCAATACTCTTTCTGCGCCGCCTCCGCCAATACCTAAATTACAGATAAGAATATTCACTGCAGTTTTTCTTTTAAGAGTTCATTCACGCGCGTGGGATTTGCTCCTTTTGAGTGCTTCATCACTTGACCAACAAAGAAGCCAAAAAGTTTGTCTTTGCCTGCTTTGTATTCTGCTACCTTATCGGAGTTTGCACTGATAACAGAATCTATCGCGCTAAGAAGTGCATTGTCATCATTGACTTGCAATAATCCCATAGTTTCTATCAATCTATCGACATCACCACCTTTTTGCTCTACTAATACATCAAGGATTTCTTTCGCGCTTTTGCCGCTTATGACACCGCTTGTAACCCGCGCTACCAATATGCTGAGATTTTGGGAATCTATCCCGCAGGTTTTGAGAGTATTTTCGCCTTTCAGTCTGCCTAAAAGTTCGTTTGTCAGCCAAATTTGTGCTTGCTTAGGATTTATGCCTGATTCCAACATGCATTCAAAAAACTCCGCTAATTCCACTTCACTCACAAGCACTTTTGCGTCATTTTCTTTCAGTCCTAGTGTTTGTGTGTAGCGCATAAGTTTTTCATCAGGCATTTCTGGAATGTTTGTAGCCTCATTCATAAGTTTTTCATCGATAAACACAGGCAATAAATCAGGTTCTGGGAAATAGCGATAATCTGCGGCCTCCTCTTTGCTACGCATAGAGCGTGTGATTGCTTGTGTGATGTCAAAGAGCCTTGTTTCTTGCACTACTTGGCTTGTGTATTTGCCATCTTGCCAAGCTTCTATTTGGCGGGAAACTTCATATTCAATTGCCTTTTGGATGAATTTGAAGGAATTGAGATTTTTTATCTCTACACGCGTATAGAATCTGGAATCTCCTTTTGGACGGATAGACACATTCGCATCGCAGCGGAAGCTTCCCTCTTGCATATTCGCATCGCTTATCTTTAAGAAGCGCACAATGGAATGCAGCTTTTTAAGATAGGCAATAGCCTCTGTGGAATCTCTCATATCAGGCTCGCTTACGATTTCAAGCAATGGTGTGCAGGCGCGATTGAGATCGACTTTTGAGACCGTATCTTCGTGGATGTTTTTCCCCGCATCCTCCTCCAAATGCGCGCGTGTGATGCCTATTGTTTTTTTCCTCCCATCAATCTCTATCTCTAGATTCCCACGTCCAACAATTGGAATCTCATACTGGCTTATTTGGTAGGCTTTAGGCAGGTCTGGATAGAAGTAGTTCTTGCGTGCAAAGATAGAGTTTTGGTTGATTGTGGCATTGACAGCAGTGCCAAAAGATATGGCTTTTTTGACTGCTTCTTTATTGAGCACGGGCAATGCACCCGGTAAGCCCAAGCAGGTAGGGCAGACGTTTTTGTTTGGCTCATCCCCAAAGCTTGTGGCGCAGGAGCAGAAAATCTTGGTTTTTGTATTGAGCTGGACATGCACTTCAAGTCCGATGATGGTTTCAAAATCTGATTCATAAGCGCTCATAGAAATCCTTGCAGATAAGGTGGGGCTGGGATTATAACAAAAGATGGCTTTGTGTATGAGTTGGGATTCTCTGAAACGCTGAGTATAATTTTGTCTTTTTGGTTAGAGGAGAAGTTTTGCTCTTAGAATCTTTGCTGCTCACACCTTATCACCAACTCTATTTGGAAGCTAACACTATGGCAAAACGTCTTGGTGAAGTGCGTGAAGCCAATGACAATGATGGCATGTGGCTAAGGATAGCTACAGATGCAATCACAAACAATCAAGATTTTTATGTATCAAATTTCAGAGTGCAAGGGGGCTTTGATAAGCTGACTTGGCATGAGGATACAAGCACTTACCTAGGCTTTGTGGGGAGTTTTATGTCTGGATCTGCTGGCAAGAGTATGAGTGCAAGAAATGATGGAATCTCTCTTGGGTTTTATCGTGCAAGTCTTTTTGCAGACAGCCATTTGGATATTGTGGGCAGATATATCTATTCATACAACCAATACACTGCAAATACACCAGAGTTTTCTGGGAAGCGCGATACAAAAACGCACTCAGGATATATGAGCGCTGAGTATGGACGCAGATTTAGCTTTGTGTATAAAAAGGAGTTTTATATACAGCCACAAGCACAAGCAATCCTAGGCTATGTCAGCTCTCAGAACTTCAGATTTGATAATCCAACAGCAGCATTGCATCTTGTGAGCCACCCGCGTTTTGTAAGCATCCTTGGAATCGGCCTTGATATATCAAGCATGTTTGCTCTTGCTAAAGTTCGCGGGTATTGGCGTGTGGGCGGAAGTGTGCTCAAAGATCTTGGGATAGGAAAGGTGAGTGTGCGTGATGATTTTGCTCATACATCTACAGAGAATAATCTTAGATTGGATTTCCATACTCTTATCAATATGAGTTTTGACATAGAGGTAGCAAGCGATACAAGAATCTATCTTGGCTTTGAGAAAAGTTTCTTTGGCAGTTATAATGTGGATTATGCCCTGAGTGTTGGTGTGCGCCATAATTTCGGCAATCCAACACAAAAAACCTTTTACCCAAAATTTTTAGACCAGCAGTATTTGGAATATCCGGGCATACAACGTATCTATTAAGCTATAAGGAGGGGATATGCACTTGCCAAAACTCGCACTTATTGTGCCTTGCTACAACGAGGAAGAGATTATAAAACAGGCCTATATGAAGCTGAATGCAAAAATGCAACGCCTAATAGACAGCAAGAAAATCAGCCAAGAAAGCTTTGTGTGCTTTGTCGATGATGGCAGTAGGGATAAGACTTGGGGGATATTACACCAGATGATAAGCAAAACTCCTAGCTCTAAAATTCCTAACTCCAAAATCCCTAACTCTATGGATTTCCAAATCTTGCCACTAGATTCTATCCCCCCCCCATTATTTGCAGGCCAAAAACACCTCCATTACGACCACATCCATTACGCCCACATAATGTAGCGCTGAGACTTTCTGCGAATAGAGGCCATCAGAATGCACTTATAGCAGGCTTAGAGTTTGTTTATAACAAATGTGATTGCGCTATTAGCATAGATTGCGATTTGCAGCAAGATGAAGAAAAGATCGATGAATTTGTCCAAAAATTCGTCTCAGGCGCTGATATTGTCTTTGGGATTCGTACAAGCAGAGATAGCGATGTGCTGTTAAAGAAATACACTGCATTGGGATTCTATAAGTTTATGAATCTCATGGGAGTGGATATTATCAAAAACCACGCAGACTATAGGCTTTTGAGCAATAGAGCCATAGGCATACTCAAGCAATACAATGAAAGCAATCTCTTTCTGCGAGCTCTTATTGTGCAGATGGGCTTTAAGCAGGAGAAAGTCTATTTTGATGTCAAAGAGCGCGAGTTGGGTCATTCGAAATATCCACTGCGTAAAATGCTCTCTTTTGCATGGAATGGGATCACAAGCTTCTCAATCGTGCCATTACGAATGGTCAGCGTGCTAGGCATGGCGCTGTTTTTGCTCTCAGTCTTTTATGGCATGTATGTTTTTTATATCAAGGTTTTTACTGACAAAGCCATTGATGGCTGGGCTTCTATGGTGATTTTTATGTGCTTTTTTAGCGGTATCCAATTACTAAGCTTAGGTGTGATTGGCGAGTATATAGGAAAGATTTATATCGAATCCAAAAAGCGCCCTCGATACTCCTTGCAGGAGTATATAGAAGGCTAAGCATCACAGAGTAGAAGTTGTATAATTGCTCCTTAAAGGACTTGTATGGAAAATTTGAATAAGAATCCCAAACTTTTTGTGGTTGTGCCTTGTTATAACGAGGAGGAAGTAATAGCACAGAGTTTTGAAATCTTGCACAAGAAGCTCTCTTGTATGATAGAGCGCCAGATTATCGCACAAGATTCTGCGCTTGTATTTGTCGATGATGGGAGCAAGGATAAAACATGGCAGATATTAAAGAATCTGACACATTCTTGCCCCCCCCCCCATTTTGAGGCCAAAGATAATCGCACTCAGACTTTCTCGCAACCAAGGACACCAAAATGCCCTTTTAGCAGGGCTAGAGTATGCCAAGCACAGATGTGATTGTGCTATTAGCATAGATTGTGATTTGCAAGATGATATTAATACTCTTGAGGAGTTTGTCTATAAGTTCCAATCTGGCGCAGAAGTAGTCTATGGCGTAAGAAAGGCGCGTGATAAGGATAGCTTTTTTAAGCGCAATAGCGCGCTTGGATTTTATAAGCTCATGAGTATCTTGGGTGTCAAGATAGTATCCAATCACGCAGACTATAGGCTTTTGAGCGCAAGGGCTATTAGCGCATTGTTAGAGTTCAAAGAGGCCAATCTCTTTTTGCGCGGGATAGTCCCTCTGCTTGGCTTTAAGAGTGATAAGGTCTATTATGATAGGCTCAAGCGCGAATTAGGAGATTCGAAATATCCACTGCGTAAAATGCTCTCTTTTGCATGGAATGGGATCACAAGCTTCTCAATCGTGCCATTACGAATGGTCAGCGTGCTTGGAGTTGTGTTTTTCTTGCTGTCTTTGTGCTTGGGGCTTTATGCGATGTATGTGAAGCTTTTCACCTCAGATGTCGTGTATGGCTGGGCTTCGACAATTATTCTTTTTAGCTTTTTTAGCGGCATCCAATTACTAAGCTTAGGTGTGATTGGCGAGTATATAGGAAAGATTTATATCGAATCCAAAAAGCGCCCTCGATATTTTCTGCAAGAATGTATAGAAGGGTAGTCTAGGATGATTGCTGCTGCATTGTTTGCAGGAGATTGGACAATCAGCTTGTCAGAATCTGCTGTGCCATAAATTCATCCTAGAGACTTTTTGCAAAGTCACTAGAAAGTTTGTCTTTGAGTTGGTGGTGGGGTTTGAAGCGATTTTGTTTTTGAGATGAGGCGATAGCCCTTTGTGTTGGGGCTTTTTGGCTAAAATAATGGCACAAAAATTCCGGAGGTGTGAATGTTCAGAGATTTGTTTAAGCAAAAGAGCAGAAAGTGTGTATTGGCAGTCGCAATGCTTCTTATACCAGGTGCAAAAGCGCTTGAAACCTCAATAGGCAAGGTATATGCGGACTTTGGCGTAGGCTTTGGCACCTATGTTTATGCAGAGCCTAATGTTATGGATATAAAAAGCACGCCCATATTGTTTAATACCTCTCTTACTCGTGAGGGCGAGAGAATCTTTCATAAAATCTATGCAGATGTCTCATATGGCATTGGCGGGCGCTATAACGGCGCATTGATGGATCTATCCTCTGGCAAGAGCACAGCTTTTAAGAGCGATAGCAGCGACATCTTTTATAATCTCTCTTATGTGGCCGGCTGGCGCTTTAAAGGCACACAGTCTTACAAACACCGAATCTCCCTTGGTATCGGACACCGCTATTTGATCAACAATATCAAAGGTCTAGGTTCTTATACACGTGAGCAGACCTATCTTTATGTGCCTCTTGGCTATGAGGGAGAGTATTTTTTCAATGCGCATAAAAGTCTTATCTTTGGCATTAGCTTTAATACACTAGTCCAAGGACATAATATAAGCCATATAAGCAAAATTGGCTTTCTCAGAGATGCGAAGTTCTACCAAAAAGAAGGCTCTGGTAGTAGTTTGTATCTTGGTATGAAATACGACCTTAAGAAATACTATGTGTTTTCAAAACTCGTCTGTGAGCTTTGGGGGCTAGATTCTTCCTCTATTGATGTGGTAGAGCATAGCGCTGAGGTAAATAACATAAATCCTCCTGACAAGTACAAAGGCACGAAATTTTTCTCATTAATTGAGCCAGCCAACGTCACAGCATATTTGTATCTTAATGTAGGGATAGGATTTTAGGCTCTTTTGGAGTGTCTAAGGCCTTGTTGTAGGTCTTTGTCTTATTGTTGTGTTGTTTATTACTTCTTGTAGCGATGGTGTGGTTTTGAGATTCTCCATAAAGCTTTGATTGATTTGGCTCTCTTGCTTTGGCAAGATGGCCAGTACTTTCCCCGGGAGGCTTAAATCATCTCGTTGGTAAAACATCTCGATAAATTTTGCAATGTTTATTTTGAGATTCCCAAAGCTTGGGTCTGCAAGATACACATACTGCTCATCACTTCCTTTATAGACACTGAAATGCTCTATATCACGTACATTCACATAGATAATCACAGGGGACTTGAGCTTAGAGAGAGTAGCAAAGTCTAGGGCCAGACCCATGGCTTTATACCCCAAGAGCTCAGCAAAGCGTGTAAGGTCAAGAAAGCTTAAGCGCGCAATATTTTTATCCTCTTGCTCTTTGGGCTCTAAGTCAATGCCCTTTTCTTGTATGCTCCACTGTAAAATATCAAGCTCACTCACATCCTCCCCATAATAAAACTTCAAAATACTTGCAAGAGAGGCTGCTCCACAGCTATAGTCATATTGTTGGCGCACGAGATTTGTATCTCGTATCTCTAGCCAAGAGCGCGTTGGCACTTCTATGCTGATGTATTTGTTTTGGACTTGCATATTTGAGGCTAAAGCAGCTTGCGTTAGCAGCACACAAAGTAGCTTTTTCATCTAGATTCTATAAGAGATGCTAAGCGAGATTGTATTGCTTGTATAAAGACTTGTATCGAGCTTCTCTACATCGCCAAAGACAATAAGCCTATGTTTTAGCTCATAAGCTACACCAAAGGTATAGCTGACAGTTGAGCCTTGCATATTGAGCGCAGTTTTGTTCAAGAAGTCTTTGGATTGGTATTGGTAGCGCACGCCAAAGTGAAGCGATACATAGGGATTGACTGCGAAATATATCGTGGGGCTGAGTGTGAATATCTCGCCATTATCTAGTATGTAGCCAAAAGCGCGCTTAGGTGTATTGAGCCGAAAGCCCGCTTGGAGCAAGAACACAATGGGATCGCTTGTGTAGTAGCTTGTCGCAAAGAACGAATAGCTCTTGAAGTATTGTAGGCTTTTAAAAGTCCTTGTGAAGTAGGTCTTATCCATAGCATCTGCGCTTACACCTAGCATAAGAGCGGGGTATTTACCCTCTTTTTTGGCAAGAAAGAGTGTCCCAAGATTGAGCGAGCTAAAGTCCATTCTATTGTGTGTGGAGAAAGTGCCATTGGTATCAAGCTTTGAGTGCTGGTAGAAGCCACTGAGTGTGCTAAATACTTCCAGACGAGAGGAGATTCCATACCGTGCATAAAGCGAGAGGTTGAGATAGTCCTCGTTTGTGTTTTGGTAGCCAAGCAGCGGGATATTGACAAATCCCATGTTGTTAGGGAGGGCATAGGGCAGAGCATTGAGTGTGTAGGATTTGTTATGGATATTGATATAAGAAAATGTGCTGATAAGCTTGAGTTGCTTGTCTTGTGCAAGCATCTCATCTATGCTTATGGACTTCGCCCCAAGAGAGCTTACCAATACAAGTACACAAGAGCGTTTAGAATCCAATTCCCACCTCTAGCATAGCGCT
>NZ_NHYK01000012.1 GCF_003288805.1 Helicobacter sp. 10-6591
GCAAAAAATGCCTTGACTTTTTTGCCCAAAAAATATTTGTCTTCAAAATAGAATTGATTACATCGAAAGACATCATAATCCTCAGGCATTCTTGTGTAATCAATATTTCCAAGTGAAGGTCCATTGCCAGCTACTATGAGTTTATCCTTTGTGCGATTGAATGTTTTGAGAATCTCATTTTTTTGCATGGCTTTGTCCTTAGGAATATAAATTAATAATTGCGTGAGATCTAAAAAAGTTTAGAATCTCCCCTATTGGGTTATTTTTTATAACCATATTTTTTCTTGAGGTGGTGGGGGGGGGGTAGATAACTTTCTTTTTATGTAAGTTTTTACGTGTCTTGGTAGTGAGAGTAAGTCACTCATGAGTTTGATATAAAAATTATTTCTAGGATGTAAGGCGATATATCTAGGAATCTCATCAGTTTTTTCCAGATGTTTGAGGGCATTTTGATCTATTTTTTGTAGCAATGTTTTGTAGTAGTGAGGAAAGACTTTGCTAGCAGGTATGCAAATATCCTTGATTGTTTCTGATGGTTTTGTCTTGAGAATGTTTGAATCTAAAGTTGATTGTGTTTGCGGTGCAAGGGATACAATATTGCTTATTGCAGAATTTGGCACGAGAGAATAAAACTTGACACCCAATGAGATAAGTAACTCAAGCAGAGATATATCGCATTCTTTGCTATGCCAGTTTGCTATATCAGAATTGTCAAACTCCGGAATAATTGTGTATAAATTTTTCTTGACAGAATTATCAAACACATAGGTTTTGTTGTCTTCATAAAAGTCAATACCTGCTATATAAATTTCTTTATATCCGAGAATCGCACCAATAGCACAGGCATAAAATCCGCTGGTGATAAATTTGTCGTTATAGATCCATTGCTCCATTACAAAATCTTTTATTATTTTGTGCTGCCTCATAATATCTACACCGCAAATAGCAAGAGGGAATAATTCATGGAAACATTTTCCTAGTAATGGCTCAAGAACAAAAGAAGCATTGCTAGAGATAATATGCTCTATCTGGTAATCACCATTTCTTAGCAAATGTTTGTATGTGTAATATTGGTAGTAAAACATAGCTGCTGTTGCAAAAAATGCCTTGACTTTTTTGCCCAAAAAATATTTGTCTTCAAAATAGAATTGATTACATCGAAAGACATCATAATCCTCAGGCATTCTTGTGTAATCAATATTTCCAAGTGAAGGTCCATTGCCAGCTACTATGAGTTTATCCTTTGTGCGATTGAATGTTTTGAGAATCTCATTTTTTTGCATGGCTTTGTCCTTGAAAGAGAAGCAATAATACGGATTTGGATATTTGGATTTTTGAAGTGTATAAACACTTGCCTGATGGTTTGCTTAAGTAAAGCTTAAAGTCATGTTAATTTGGCGATGGAGTGCTTATCCTTAATATCAAGCACTCTAAGCAAGAATTAGTTTAGCTGTCCTCTTTTTGGCAATAAGCAGCCAACGATAAATACAATACACATCATAACTGCTATATAAATAAAAAAGTGATTTTCATATCCTGCATTTTTAAACTGTAACGCAACATAGGGAGCAGAGCCCCCAAAGATGGCATTTGGTATGGCATATCCAAAGCCTGTGCCAAGAGCTCTTACATGCTCTGGAAAAAGCTTTGCCTTAAAGATTCCAGCTACAGAAGTATAAAAACTCAGAATCACAAAAAGTGCAAGGACAATAAGAAAGATGACATAAGTATTAGGAGCTTGCTTAAGAAGCATAAACAAGGGATAGATTCCCACAAATGCACTGACTGAAAATATAAGCAAGAATCTCTTGTGCCCAACCTTATCTCCCAAATATCCGAAAAGTGGCTGCATAAGCATGAGTACAAACAAAGCCACGAGCATAATGTTGTTAGAAAGTGTTTTGTCAATCCCAGCAGTATTGACCATAAAGGTTTTTATGTATGTTGTGATTGTATAAAACGCTAGTGATCCACCTGCTGTGATACCTACTACAAACAAAAATGATTTCCACGAAGCAAGCAGCGCCTTGAATGTGCCTCTATCTTCGTGTTTATGAAGCTCATGAGCGCTCTCACTCATAATACTTCGTATAAGCAGCGATCCAAGGGCTAAAAATCCTCCAACCACAAACAAAATCCGCCAAGCATATTCATGCATTTCCTCATCGCTAAAGATCAAAAGCATAATGCTAATGCTTGCTACAGCTAGCAGTTGTCCGCCTATGAGTGTCACATACTGGAATGATGAGTAAAATCCTCTTTTGCCTTCTGTTGCGAGTTCGCTGAGATAAGTCGCAGCAATTCCATATTCTCCACCCACACTCAAACCCTGAATCAATCTGGCAACCAGTAGCAATACAATCGCAAGATCGCCAATTGATTCTCGGCTAGGAAGGGCTGCTATCATGAAGGAACCAACCGCCATAAGAATCACTGAAAATACCATAGATGACTTCCTGCCTATCTTGTCTGCCAATGAGCCAAAAACATAGCTGCCAACAGGTCGCATCAAGAAACCTAGTGCAAATATTCCAAATGCGCTGATTTGCTGGATGGTAGGATTTGTAGAATCTGAGAAGTTGTGTGCAAAATACACAGCACTAAAAGCATAGATATAAAAGTCAAACCATTCCACCAAATTCCCGCTGCTTGCAGCAATAATAGAGCGGATTCTGTTTGTGGTGGATAGCTGTTTGATGTCTTGCATTAGTTTTTGCTCTTATCTACGAGCTTATTTGCACCAATCCAAGGCATCATTTCTCGTAGTCTTTGTCCGACTTTTTCTATGGGATGGTTTGCAAGATTTTTACGCTCAGCATTCATTCTGGCATATCCACCCTTGCGCTCCAGAATAAAATCTTTAGCAAATCTTCCACCTTGTATGTCGCTAAGAATCTCTTTCATTGCTTTTTTGGACTGCTCATTTATTACGCGAGGTCCGCTTATCATATCGCCGTATTCTGCAGTGTTAGAAATGGAGTAGCGCATATTGGCTAGTCCGCCTTCATACATAAGATCTACAATCAACTTGAGTTCATGTAAGCATTCAAAATACGCCATTTCTTCGGGATAGCCTGCCTCAACCAATGTTTCAAACCCAGCCTTTACAAGACTGCTTACCCCACCACAAAGCACAGCCTGCTCGCCAAAGAGATCTGTTTCTGTTTCATCTTTGAAGGTTGTTTCTATGATACCGCTTCGTCCCCCACCAATCGCACATGCATAGCTGAGAGCGATAGACTTCGCATCGCCTTTGCTTGTGTCTTGCTCTACTGCGATGAGATCTGGTATGCCTCCACCACGCACAAACTCGCTTCTTACAGTATGGCCTGGGGCTTTAGGAGCGATCATAATCACACCCACGCCTTGTGGAGCTTTTATCTGTCCAAAATGCACATTAAAGCCATGCCCAAAAGCAATAATCTTATCTTCGCTTAAATACGGGGCAATATCAGATTCAAACACATCAGCTTGCAACTCATCAGGTATAAGAATCATCACAATATCTGCAAGTTTTGTAGCCTCACTCACTTCTACGACCTTAAAGCCCTTTACCTCAGCTTTTCCCCAGCTTGAGCCGTTTTTATAAAGCCCTATGATGACATCAACGCCAGAATCTCGCAGATTCTCTGCGTGTGCGTGTCCTTGAGAGCCAAACCCGATGATGGCGACCTTCTTTCGCTTGATCAAAGCCAAATCACAATCTGCATCATAATACACTCTAAGTGCCATACTGTTCTCCTTAAAAAATAAACTCTTTAAAAGAGTTGGATTCAATCTAAAATCTTTTTAAATCTCTATAAAAGTTTCCGTAACATAAATCTCTTATGCAAACATAAATTCCTTCTCTTCTGTGCTTATAGCAATCTGTCTGCTGAGGTAAAAATATTTTCTTAAGACAAGCAGGCAGAGTGCATGCTCGATTGCTGGATTGCAAAATTGTGAGATGAAATTATGCGCATTAGAGATTATCTCTTTTGCTTTGTGTGGGTGGGCTTTGTAGTATGCAATCGTAGTTTCTAAATCGTCATAATTTGGTGCAATCTCTATGTAATGTACCCCTGCTTGTAAGATTCCCTCCATAAACCATGTTTCAAAATTGAGCTTTGGGGTCAGACATACGGAGTTTGAGCTTAAAATCCACTTGAGATTGCTAGCGACATCATTGCCTTCCAAACTCAGCAAAAACTTATAGCCTAAGTGTTCTTGGATGCTTGCTCTGTTTTTACGGAACTGATGCAAGATACTTTTGCTGCCTGTGTGTGCTATATCACAAAACTTTGCGCTAAAAAATCTCTTTAAAAATTCTTGTCTGTTTGCTTGGTAGGCTGCGCCACGCCAAAAGAGAATATCGCGCTTTGCTTCGTAGGGAATCTTGTCGTTGATAAAATGGAAATGCCTGTTTTTATCGAGCTTAAAAAGTATAGAGTTTTGGGATTGTGGGTGTTGTGCTATCGGACGGGATTTTGTAATAGCAGGCAGGCTCAGATAATAATTCACATCACCAAACTCGTGCGCAAGCCAGAGCCTTGAATCAAAATAGCGCGTAAATTCATACATGTCATAGAAGTATGCGCTGAAATATCTTGCTTTGGTGTGCTTGTTAAAAATATGCTTGAGATCTGTTATTTGTGGGAGTTTAGCGTCATGAGATTGTATGCTGGGAGCTAGGCTAAAAGGTGAGGATATTTTGTGGTAATACCTTAGCCTTGCTTTCATAGAATCTAGGATATTTGGAGAAAATCGTGTGAAAATCTGCTGGATTTGGGATTCTAAACTTGCTTGGGTGAGTATATTAGGGATTAGTATCCGTGCGATACCTTTGAGATTGTAGAGAAATTTCGAAACCATAGCTTTATGAGTAGCGCTGCGACATATATTCTTGCGGAAGCAAAAAGTCCTCACAATCAAGCTTTTGCGGATAAAATTTTGCATCAAACCCAAGTGAGAATAGCTTGTTTATGGCCTTTTTTTGTAGCGTACTGAGCATATAAGAGTGCTCGTTTGCATACAGATTAAGATAAGTATCAAGCTTTTGGGAATCTACACGCACAAGATTGCGTTCTAAAAGCATCGCACAAAGCAGAGATTTATTATTGAGTGCCACTTTTACTGCTTTACTGAGAATATCTTCACATGTGCATGCTGTATTTAGAGGTAGTGAGCGCGAGATTACCATACCACCCAGTGGCAAGGGAAGATTTTCTTTGTTCAAATCACTCCAAATATCCCATATTTCAGCCTCGATTACAAGGTGTTTGTCAAACTCTAGAATTGATTCATGGATAAGCACACCTGCATCAACTTCCCCATTTAGTACGCTAGATTCTATATCCAAGAAATTTTTATACACAATACGGGCATCTGGATAGACAAGCCTAAATATAAGAGCATTTGTTGTGTGCTCGCCGCTTAGCGCGACTTTGAAGTTGTTTTTTAGTGTTTTGCCCTGTTTTTTAATGAGCTTTGGTCCATACCCCTCACCAAAGCTCATAGCAGTGCGCAAAAGCGCATAGTTATGTGCCACAAATGGATAGAGCGCAAAGGATATTGCGCTGATATCAAATTCACTACGAAGTGTCGCAAGATTGAGTGTTTGGATATCTTGAGTTTGTGCGTGGAACCTGAGATTTTGCGTATCAACCCAGCCAAACTTGATAGCGTAATACATAAACAAATCATCGGCATCTGGACTATGAGCAAGATTTAAATGGCGGAGTTTGTGGTAGTGCAAATTCATCCTTTAGGTAAGTCAAGAGCTACAATCTTAGCCATTTTGGATTCCAAAATCAATTTTGGAATAGAGTGTTTCTAGGGATTTGCCAACCTGAATGGAATCTGCCAATGTCAAGTTTAAAAGCAAATTTGCTACAATGCTCTGCTGCTCAAACTTTTACGATAATGACCTAAACCAAATCCAAGCAATTACATGGAGTTATAAATGAATCTAGATTCCAGAAATTACCAGAACCTACATGCTTTAGAATCCCATCTGCAATATACGTTCTTAGACAAACACCTTTTGATCCAAGCTCTTACTCATCGTAGTTGTAAGGCTAGATACAATAATGAACGCTTAGAATTTTTAGGCGATGCAGTGTTGGATCTGCTGATTGGAGAGTATTTGTTTAAAAAATTCAAAAATGCCAACGAAGGCGATCTCTCTAAGCTTCGTGCGAGTATTGTTAATGAGCAGGGTTTTATGAAACTAGCTTTAGAGCTTGATTTAGGCAAGTATATTTTTATCTCTCAGAGTGAAGAATATAATGCAGGGCGTACAAAATCCTCCATCCTCTCAAATGCTTTTGAGGCAATCATTGGTGCTATCTATTTGGAATCAGGCATCACAAAGGCTGCAGAAATCACCTACAGAGTTTTAGAATCTTGCTACAAAACAATCGATCTTAGTCTTACAAATGACTACAAAACTTTATTGCAAGAACTTACACAATCGCTATTTAGTGAGATTCCAACATATGAGCTTGTTTCTGAAAGCGGACCTGACCACCAGAAGCTTTTTGAGATTGCTATTGTTATTGACAACAAAGAATATGCCCGCTGCATTGGAAGCTCTAAAAAAAATGCACAGCAAAAATGTGCAAAGATTGCCTATGAAATTCTAGAATCACAAAAAGCAAGACTACATAGATTAAAGTCTAAGGAACAGTAGTGAATAGTTTTGGTATGCGCTTAAGAGTGCAGACTTTTGGCGAATCTCATGGTGTAGGTATCGGCTGTGTGATTGATGGAGTCCCTGCTGGACTTGTGATAGATGAAGAGTTTATCGCGCAAGAGATGCGCTTAAGACAAGGTGGGGGAGTGTATGCTACACCCAGAAGGGAAGCTGATAGTGTTGAGATTCTTAGTGGTGTATTTGAAGGTAAGAGTACAGGTGCTTGCATTGCATTGTTCATAAGAAATACTGCCAATAAAAGCGCGGATTATGAGGAGATTAAAGATATTTTTCGTCCCGGACATGCGGATTTTACATATTTCCAAAAATACGGGATTCGCGATTATCGTGGTGGAGGCAGAAGCTCTGCAAGAGAGAGTGCTGTAAGGGTTGCAAGCGGAGCGATTGCAAAGCTTTTACTAAAAGAGTTTGGGATAAGTGTAGGTGGGGGTATTTTAGGTATAGGCGGGGTGGTTTCCTCGCGCACTGATTTTAGTAATCAAGAGTGCGCTCAGGCTCTAGATTCTCAAATATTTGCCCTTGATACATCACTTGAACAAGCACAGAAAGAAGTAATCAAAGCAGCTCGGGCCAAGGGTGATAGTGTAGGTGGGGTGGCATTACTGAAAGCGTTTGGCGTACCTATTGGGTTAGGCGAGCCACTTTATGGAAAGCTGGATTCCCAAATTGGCGCACTTATGCTAGGGCTTAATGGCGTGAAAGCCGTGGAAATTGGCGAGGGTGTGAGAGCGAGCGGTATGCTAGGAAGCGCACATAATGATTGTATGGATACTCAAGGATTTCTCTCAAATCATAGTGGAGGTATGCTTGGAGGTATCAGCACGGGTGAGGAGATTTGCGTGCGTGTGCATTTTAAACCAACGCCAAGTATTTTTATAGCGCAAGATACGCAAGATATACAGGGCAGGGGAGTAAAAGCTGTGATAAAAGGCAGGCACGATCCATGTATCGCTGTGCGTGGAAGTATAGTAGCACAATCGCAGCTAGCATTGATTCTAGCGGATTTGCTTTTGTGTAATGCGAGCGCTACCTTGAGAAATCTTAAAAATTTGTATGTACCAAAGCGTTTTTAGGAGAGAGATATGGATAATCAAAGCAGTGGCAGACAAAAGGTTGTTACGCGTTTCGCACCTTCGCCGACTGGCTATTTGCATATAGGAGGGTTAAGGACAGCGCTTTTTAATTATCTGTATGCGCGTAAAATGGGCGGGGAGTTTTTGCTACGTATTGAAGATACGGATTTTGCTAGAAATTCTCAAGATGCAGCGCAGGCGATTGTAGAATCTTTTCAATGGGTGGGATTAGAATATGATAGAGAGATTATCTACCAAAGCCAGAGATTTCAGTTGTATGGAACTTATATCAAACAACTTCTTGAGGAAAACAAAGCATATTATTGCTACATGAGCAAAGAGGAGCTAGAGAACGAACGTCTAAAGGCTGAGGCAGATGGATGTAAATGGAAGTATGACAATCGCTACAGAGACTTTAGTGGCACGCCACCGCGTGATAGGCTACCTGTTGTGCGTATCAAAGCCCCATTAGATGGAAACATAGAGTTTATTGATGGCGTGAAGGGAAGGATTAATATACAAGCAAAAGAGCTTGATGATTTTGTGATAGCGCGTAGTGATGGCAGTCCTACATATAATTTTGTAGTGGCAGTTGATGATGCGCTTATGGGGGTTAGTGATGTCATACGTGGCGATGATCACTTGAGTAATACCCCAAAGCAGCTCATTATATACCATGCCTTAGGCTTTGCTATTCCTAGATTCTTCCATGTGCCAATGATTTTAAATCCTCAAGGCAAGAAGCTTAGCAAACGCGATGGAGCAATGGGCGTTATGGACTACAAAGATTTGGGCTATTTGCCTGAAGCTTTGCTGAATTTTTTGGTGCGGCTTGGCTGGAGCTATGGTGATGAGGAAGTGTTTAGCATACAGAAGCTCTTAGAGGTATTCCATCCCAATGATTTGAATACTTCGCCCTCAAGCTACAATCCAGAAAAGCTTCTATGGCTCAATCATCACTATATAAAGCAGGCTGATAATAAAAGATTGCAAACGCTTATAAGCGAGTTTGGCATAAAGCAGCCAGAAGAATCTCCTCAGACCCAAGTGCTTTTTGAGCAAATCAAAGAAAGAAGCAAGACTATCAAGGAATTAGCACAAAACTATCATGATGTGGTGTTAGCACCTGGGGCTTATGACAAGAAACTTTTGGTAAAGCTTGATTGTAATGGTGTAGAGATTTTGCAGAATGTTTGTAATCTCTTAACCAATACACTCCAAGAATCTCATGCAGTGGATTTACAAGAAATCCAGGTGTTTTTGCAGGCTTTTGCGCAATCTTATGGAATCAAACTAGGACAGCTTATGCCGCTTTTACGCTTAGCAATCTTAGGTAAAAGCGGTGGTATAGGTGTGGCTGAAGCGATATACATACTCGGAAAAGATGAATGCATAAAACGCATAGAAACACTATTAGACTACACAAAGGCTTTGCAATGAAAGATATTAAGATTCAAAAAACCCAAGCTTTCTTAGAGGAGATATTAGCCCTAGCTTTAAGTAACCTAAGCAATCCAAAGCTCAATTGCTTGAGTATCACCCATATCGAATGTTCTAGAGGCAAGCAACATGCAAAGGTTTTCATAGAATCCAGCGCTATCCCACAAGAAGAGCGCTCACATATTCTCTCTCAGCTAAAGAAAGCCACCCCGATACTCAAAGAATACACGCTCAGTGCTACTTCGTGGTTTAAATGCCCGGATTTGTCTTTTTGCTTTGATGATGGATTGCGTGCGCAGAGCAATCTTGAAGCCATTTTTAAACAGATTACCAAATAGCTGAGGAAAACTGTGTTAGAGCTTGAAAATAAAGTAAGCACACTTGCTATATCTATGGGATATGTGCTTTATGATATGTTTTGGGCAAAAGAGAATGAGCATGCCATTTTGCGCATTTTTTTGAGCAAAGAGTTGCCATCACAGTCACTAGAGTATTTTGCAGATTTGCAAAATGCAAAATCCATACAATCTCAGCAATTAGATGCTTTGCCTAAAAGGGATTCTATAAGTCTGCAAGATTGTGAATTATTTAGCAAAACATTATCTCCTTTGCTTGATGTGGAGCTTGTATCGCAAGAAAAATATTTTTTGGAAGTGAGTTCTCCGGGATTAGAGCGTGTTCTCAAAAAACCCCAGCATTTT
Organism: Helicobacter sp. 10-6591; assembly: GCF_003288805.1. Lineage (GTDB taxonomy): Bacteria > Campylobacterota > Campylobacteria > Campylobacterales > Helicobacteraceae > Helicobacter_F. Next base: position 9,909 of record NZ_NHYK01000012.1, read on the forward strand.
GTCTATAGTATTGGAGAGGAGATAGAGATTACTAGCAGGCAAAATATACATTTACAAGGTCTTTTGCTCGCTAGTAATGTCAATGGCGAGGTTGGTGCATTGCTACTTTGCACAGAATATTTGCAGCAATATAGAATCGAATTTATTCCATTTGAGAATATTAAAAAAGCCAAAACTATTTTTAGATTCTAAAGAGATTTGATCATGTATAGCGTGCTAGATCGCACTATTATGGAGAGATTGATAGATTATGCATGGGAGTATCAAACACTGTGCTTGCCTAATCCTAGCGTGGGTGCAGCAGTGTTCTCTCCCAAATACCAAATACTGAGTTTTGGAATCCACAAAAAAGCAGGTGGTCCGCATGCGGAAGTTTATGCCTTTGCAAATGCTGCAAAGGAGTTTTTTACACTCAAGAAAGAATACAGCTTGCTCCAAGAGCTTGATTCTTTGCTCACGCTGCCTTTAGAATCCCAAAGCTTGGCTTTGCATAAATTTCTCTGTACCCATACAAAGCATTTATTTTCTGATTGTCGGGTTTATGTGAGTTTAGAACCTTGTAATCATTCTGGTAAGACACCACCTTGTGCGAATCTGCTAGAGATTTTGCATCCTGAGTATGTGTTTATCGCCTGTCGCGAGACCAATAAGCAAGCACAAGGTGGTGGAAGTCGTTTGCAGCAAGCAGACATTAAAGTATGCTATGGGCTTTGTGAGGATAGGGCCAAAGCATTGCTTCTGCCTTTTTTATGTTACAAACAAAATGGGGCATTTAGACTGTTTAAACTTGCAATGCGATTGGATGGGGATTATCTCAGTGGGCGTATAACGCATTTTGATACGCAGATTTTCACGCATAACCAACGGAGCGTGAGCGATTGTATTATCGTTTCTGGACGTACTTTTTTGCATGATTTGCCAAAGCTTGATTGTAGGTTTGCTACTTCTCCATTTGATAATTCGCATTTGCCCCAAGTCAAAATATTGACGCGAGAAAATATTGATACAGCACTTAATCCAAATATTACGCCCTCTCGCATAAGAGTGTGCCATGGGATAGAGGAGTTGGCATTAGATTCTGGCTTTAGTATCATTGAAGGTGGATTGCCACTTTTACAGTCTTTATTGCCCCAGATTGACATGCTTTTGTTGCATATCGCGCCAAATTTTCTTCCCGATTCCAAAAAGTTTATCAATAAGAGGTTTGCTGGATTTGATTCTCTTACAGATGGTATGCATGATTTTAGAATCTTGCATACACATAAACACAGTGTGGATATGAGTGTATGGCTAATACGTGCTTAAATCTCTACCAGTTGAGCGATGGCTACTGCTACAACACTGATAGCCTCATCCTAGCTTATTTTGCAAGGGGGTTTCTCAAGCCAAAAACACGGCTTTTGGATATTGGTGCAGGCTGTGGAATCTTGGGGCTTTTGTGCGCAAGAGAACAGACTTTAGAACTTCAGATGTTAGAAATCGATCCTAAGGCAAGTCTGCTTGCGCGCAGAAATGCCGCTAATACAAGCTTTGCTAAAAATGCATTGGTGCATAATATGAGTATTTTTGATTTTAAGAGCAGTGTACTTTTTGATACGATTATCACAAATCCGCCTTTTTACAATCCTCATATTCTCAAAAGTCCAAACGATCGTAAGAATCTCGCTCGTATCCAAGATTCTATGCCGCTTGCTGCGCTTTTAGCATCTGTAAAGCGTTTGCTGAAACCTAGAGGGAATCTCTTGCTGTGCTATGATGCTAGAGAATGCACAGTGTTGTTTTATGAACTACGCAAGGCTGGTTTATATATACAAAATGCTTGTTTTGTGTATCCATTAAGAGACAGAGACGCTTCTCTTGTTTTGATACAAGCAAAGATTGATTACAAGGGGATGCTTAGGATTTTACCCCCGATTTATACGCACAATAGCCCAAACCAACAGGACAATACAGAGCAACTGCGCCAAATTTATGCATGGGCGCATACACACAGCATCAAGGTCCAAAGCATAGATATCTAAATTCTTCTAGGAGGCGTAAACATAAAAAAAATATGTCTTTTACTAGGAAGTGTAGGGTTTCTACAAGGCTTTGAATATGAAGTAAGCAGCAGTTCTGAGAGCTTTTCAAAATGGGGATTTAATAACCAAATGCTTGGTATACAAGAGGGTAGGGCACCAACAGAGAGCTTTGCCACGCTTTATAGCCAGCTTAATATCGCTGCAAATCTTGCGGAAAATCTCAGCATAAAGCTTGGTGGAGCTATTGGTGGGATTGTTTTTGATTCTACTGCTAATGATATGCAGGCAGAAAATCCAGTTATTGGCTCACCGGTTGTTAGTGCATATTTTGGCGTATCTCGGGATGAACAAAAGATACAAAATTACATGATTCATAACGCGTATTTGCAGTATGAAAATGAGCATTTTTATTTCAAAATAGGGCGCTATGAGGCTGGAAATGTAGGACAGTATTTTAGTGGATACAACCAAGGTGCAGAAGCTTATGTCAAATTTAGTATGTTCAAGTTGTGGGGTTTTTGGTCTAATCGCATAGCATTTGCCTACAGGAATTTGTTTAATGATTTTTTTCTTATACATGGTGCAGATTCTAAGAATCTTCAAACATATGCCATAGGAATGGATATGGATTTTGCAAGTTTTCAGCTTACAGTTTTTCATTATTTTGTACCCACTATGTATATAGCTCCTGGCATTGGGCTTACTTATGATACAAAACTTATCCAAGACAATTTGCGTTTGATTACAAAAGCAAATGCAATTTTTCCACGGGTTTTTAGGGAATTTGTCGGGCAGACTTCAAATAATTTGAGTGCTAGGGACTGGGGAGTTATTGAGAAAAATACAGCATCAATTTTCCTAGAGCAGTCTTTTGGGATTTATAATTTTTCTTTTGGTGTTGGGGTTTATAAAAATTTTGGCAATGCAAATGCATTTATAGGAACTTATGGAAATACATTGTGGCTTGACATTTGGACAAATACAGTTTATGAAGGCGGACAAGCACTCAATGATATTGTAAGCCAAAATGCCCTCACAGGCTTTGTTTATCTTGGTGCAACTTATAGGGATTTGACCTGGCAGATTCTAGGCAGAGAGACAGATTCTACACGGAGTGCAGAGCAGAGCTTGGCTTTGAATGTGAGCTATGAATTCAGAAAAGATATAACAATTGGTGGCAAGATAGAAGCCTATATCGACACCACAAAAGCGGAATACAATCCTTTGATAGGTTATTATGGCGATGTATTGAGACTACAAAAGAATCGTGTTGATGATAGAAGTCATATGTCTTTTTATATAGCCCATCATTTTTAAAGGTGCAGCAATGAAAGATTCCCTGAAGTATTTTGAATTTTTTTTCCAGTCTTTGTGTAGGGAGATTGGTGAAGATTCTGGGCGAGAAGGTCTTAAAGAGACGCCAAAACGCGTTATGGAATCTTTTGCAAACTTACTAGGGGGTTATAGGCAAAATCCAAAAGAGCTTTTGGGTGCGACATTTAAAGATGGTGTATGTGATGAAATGGTCATAGCAAAAGGAATTGAGTTTTATTCAATGTGCGAACACCATTTGCTTCCGTTTTTTGGGAGTATTGATATTGGCTATATCCCTGATAAATATATTGCAGGTTTGAGTTCTTTAGTACGCGTAGTGGAAGCTTATGCGCAGAGATTGCAAATCCAGGAGAGTTTGACTGAGCAGATTGCGCAATGTTTATTAGAAGAATTGCACCCAAAAGGGGTGATTGTAGTGTGTCGTGCGCGACATTTATGCATGAGTATGCGTGGTGTGCGTAAGAATCCTGAGATTATTACCTCTGCTTTGAGAGGACTTTTTAAAAGTGATTCAAAAACACGGGCAGAGTTTATGCAGCTAGTCAAGTAAGCACTTATTAACTTAGCTCTATATACTACAGAGTCTCGTTATAATTTTGTGTCTCAACATCTTAAGACACAAGGAGGAGAGAATGCTAGAAATCAGATGGCATTCACGTGCTGGGCAAGGTGCTGTAACTGGTGCCAAAGGTTTAGCTGATGTGATTGCAGGAACAGGTAAGGAAGTTCAGGCGTTTGCGTTTTATGGATCTGCAAAACGTGGTGCTTCAATGACGGCTTATAATAGGATAGATTCAGAGCCAATCTTAAATCACGAGAAGTTTATGAATCCTGACTATGTCCTAGTGATTGACCCTGGCTTAGTGTTTATCACAAATATCTGCTTATATCATAAGCCCTCTACGAAGTACATCATTACCACGCGTCTAAGCAAAGAAGAGCTCATTGACCAAAAACCTGAACTTGCTACAAAGGATATCTACACACTTGATTGCATACAAATCTCACTTGATTCAATTGGTAAATCTGTACCAAATGCGCCTATGCTTGGTGCTTTGATGAAAGTCTCAGGTATGCTTGAGATTGGATATTTTTTAGAATCTTTTTCAAAAGTGCTTGGCAAAAAGCTTCCACAAAAAGTGATTGAAGCCAACAAGATAGCGATACAAAGAGCCTATGATGAGGTTCAATAGAATCAAATAACACAAAAGGAGGCTTACATGGATAAGTTAAAAGATTGGAATGAATTTGAAATTGGTTCTGTGCTTTTCCCTTTTAAAAAGGGTGTGGATGGAGTAATGGAGCTATATAAATGCGAGAGAACGTATAGTGGTGATAGCTCATTTACCGACAGTGTCGCACATTGGCGTGTAGAAAAGCCTGTGCATAATAGTGAAGTTTGTATTAATTGCTTTAATTGCTGGGTTTTCTGCCCTGATTCAGCTATTTTGACAAGTAATGACAAACTTTCTGGAGTGGATTATGTGCATTGTAAGGGTTGTGGTGTTTGTGTAGATGTGTGTCCTACAAACCCTAAGTCTTTGCTTATGTTTAATGACCATAAGGACAATGAAGAAGCCTTGAGAGAATGGCCTGAAAAACAACCCAAAAAGAGGGAAGTATAGGAGGAGAAAAATGGCAAAGACAATGGAAGTAAGAGATGTTGAGGTTTGGGATGGCAATATGGCAGCTTCTCAGGCACTGCGTCAAGCACAAATTGATGTTGTGGCAGCTTATCCTATCACCCCTTCAACGCCTATAGTGCAGAGTTATGGTAGTTTTGTGAGTAATGGCTATGTTGATGGTGAGTTTGTGATGGTGGAATCTGAGCACGCTGCAATGAGTGCGTGCGTAGGCGCAGCTGCAGCAGGTGGAAGAGTAGCTACAGCGACGAGTTCGCAAGGATTTGCTCTTATGGTAGAAGTGCTATACCAAGCTTCAGGTATGCGTTTGCCTATCGTGTTAAACCTTGTCAATCGCTCATTGGCTGCACCTTTAAATGTCAATGGCGATCATTCTGATATGTATCTTAGCCGCGATACAGGCTGGATAAATCTTTGCACCTACAATCCCCAAGAGGCTTATGATTTTAATCTTATGGCTTTTAAGATTGCTGAGGATTTGCGTGTAAGAGTGCCTGTGATTGTGAATCAAGATGGTTTTATTTGCTCTCATACAGCTCAATCTGTGAGACCTTTTAGTGATGAGGTGGCATACAAATTTATTGGAGATTATGTTTCGCATAATCCTATGTTGGATTTTTCAAATCCTATAACCTATGGTGCACAAACAGAGGAAGATTGGCATTTTGAGCACAAAGCACAGCTACATAAAGGTATTATGGATTCGCAGAATGTTATTGCTGAAGTATTTAAAGAGTTTGAGAAACTCAGTGGACGCAAATATAGCCTTGTAGAGACCTATTATCTTGAAGATGCGGAAGTAGCTATTGTCGCACTTGGTACAAGTGTAGAATCTGCTCGTGTTGCAGCAAAAAAAATGCGTGAAGACAAAGGCATAAAAGCGGGTGTAATTTCTATCCGTTCTTTGCGTCCTTTTCCATTCCAGGAAGTAGGGGAAGCGTTAAAGAATCTTAAAGCAGTTGCATGTCTTGATAGAAGCTTGCCTGCTGGTACACTTGGTATGCTTTTTAATGAGTTTTCAGCCGCAGCACTTTCAATTAGAGCCTATCCTCTTATGTCAAATTACATTTATGGGCTTGGTGGACGCGATTTAACTCAAGCTCATTTAGAGAGTATTCTTATAGAGCTTGATGCAGATGCAAAGGCAGGTAAGCTTACTCACCCACTTCAGCAAATGCTAGGATTACGTGGTCCTAAAATGAGCTTTTTTTAAAGGAGAATACAATGGTAAAGGAAGTTAGAAATTTAAAAGAATTCCAAAAATCATCAAAAAAATTTGAGGGAGCACATTTACTTTGTCCGGGCTGTGCACACGGAATGATTGTGCGTGAGGTGCTTAGTGCTGTTGATGGACCTATTATTCTTGGAAACTCAACAGGCTGCCTTGAAGTTTCCAGTGCGGTATATCCACATACAAGCTGGGATGTGCCGTGGATTCACATTGGGTTTGAAAATGGTTCTACTGCGGTTGCTGGAGCAGAATCTATGTATAAAGCCCTTGCACGCAAGGGCAGATATACAGGTGAAAAGCCAAAATTTGTCGCCTTTGGTGGCGATGGGGCGACTTACGATATCGGATTCCAATGGATTAGCGGCTGTTTTGAGAGAGGACACGATATGACTTATATCTGTTTGGATAATGAAGTCTATGCCAATACCGGTGGTCAAAGAAGTGGCTCTACGCCCCTTGGTTCTAGCACTTCTACTACACCTGCAGGGAGTATAAGCTATGGTAAGAAAGAAAAAAAGAAAGATTTACTCCCTATTATGGCAGCACATGGCTCTCCTTATGTCGCACAGGTAGCCCCTAATAAATGGAAAGATATGAATAAAAAAATTAAACGCGCTATTGATACAGAAGGACCGACTTTTATTAATGCTCTTAGTGCTTGCACGACAGAGTGGCGTTTTGAATCTAACAAAACTGTGGAAATAAGTGATTTAGCAGTGGATTCTCTTATTTTTCCTCTCTATGAAATTATCAATGGCACAGAACTGCACATTACTTATCGCCCTAAGAATGTAATACCTGTGCGTGATTATCTAGGGGCACAAGGACGATTTAAGCATCTCTTTAAGCCAGAAAATGAGCACATTATTACGCAATTACAAAAAGATGTCGATGCGTATTGGGAGCATCTCCAAAGACGAGAAGAAAGCAAGTTCTAGCATATAAACTTGCGCTTGTAAAGACAAATGGTATGTGGTATCGATGAAGCTGGTAGAGGGTGTTTATGCGGGAGTTTATTTGTATGCGGGGTTTTAGGCGAGGAAAATATGCTTAGCAGTCTAGGTATCAAAGACAGCAAAAAGCTGAGTACAAAACAACGCTTTGTGTTAGATGCGACTTTGCAAGAACTTACAAAAGAAAAGAGATTATATTTTTACCTTATAGAAAAATCAGCGCAAGATATTGATACATTCGGTATAAGTGTGTGTATGAAAGAGGCTTTAGAATCAATACTTAGGCACTTCTTAGATTTGCGTTTGAACATAGAGCAATTTTTGTTTGATGGTAATACGACTTTTGGAATAGACAAAAAGTATTCCAACCTTCATACTTTAATAAAAGGTGATGAAAAGAATCTCTTGATAGCTGCTGCTTCAATCATCGCTAAAGTCGCCAAAGATTCTCAAATGCTGCAGCTCCATAAAATGTATCCACAATATGATTTTGCTAGCAATAAAGGCTATGGCACGGCCAAACATAAAGAAGCCATTAATGAGTTTGGTATCACTCCTTTCCACAGAAAAAGTTTTCGATTGTCTTAATGACTGCATAAGAGCTTGCTTTCTGAGAGGTTAGGGCGATGAAAAATAAGAATGTTATTGTTCGTCTGGTCGGAGGACTAGGAAACCAAATGTTTATCTATGCCTTTGGGAAGTTTCTACAGCAGCAAGGGTATACGGTGAGATTTGATACAAACGCCTATGATAAGCAAATAGGGGGGGGGGGATAATACAACTTCTGTGTCTCATGTACGAGATTTTGAACTCCGGTATTTCTGTGTTGATACGACACTCTTTTTAGAGAGGTTTGCCTCCAAATTCACTCCATCCAAGTTTTTTCATATTTTGTTTGTGAGACTTTTTATGTGTTGTCCGCGATTTTTTAAGAGAAGATATGTCTTTTTACATAAGTGGATCATGCGTTGGTATTTTATAGAATCTCCTTATGATGATGTTTTTTATCAACGGAGCTTAGCTTTTTTGTGTGATACAAAATTTAGCTTTTATAACAACACATATATTCTTGGATATTTCCAAAACTATCTTTTTGTCAAGTCAGTAAGCACACAGCTCAAAGAAGAATTTAAGCTCAAAAGGCCATTATCACAGCGCAACCAAGAGTTAAAGTATAAAATCCTGGCCACTCCAGATTCTGTGTTTTTGCATGTAAGACGTGGGGATTATTTGCAGCTTCGGAATTACATAGAGCTTGGAAGCACTTACTATAATAACGCTTTGTATCAGATACATGGCATACTCTCCTATCCAACTATTTTTATCTTTAGTAATGACATTGCTTGGTGCAAGCAAATGTTTCTTTCGCATCTTGATTCTGTTTTCTTAGAAAATATGCGTTTTGAATTTATAGAGGGCAATACCGAAGGTCATGCATGCGAGGAGATGGAGCTTATGAGAAGTTGTAAGCATGCTATCATCGCAAATTCTAGTTTTAGTTGGTGGGCAGCGTACTTGATAGAGAATCCAGACAAAATAGTATGCATGCCAAAATATGTGTTACATGATCCTCTGTGTGTACCTGTATTTGCCAAGCACTTGAAATATGAAGGATGTGTGGTTGTAGATCATATATGGAGTTCTTAAGGGCTTTTGTCATAGAATGAGCCTAAAAACATTGCAGGATTTTACTATGCAAAGAGTTGCCATCTATCCGGGGACATTTGATCCTATAACTAATGGACATTTAGACATTATCAGACGTTCAGTTGGTATTTTCGAACTCGTGATTGTGGCTGTGGCACAAAATCATGCAAAAAATCCAATGTTTTCCCTCCAATCTCGCATACAAATGCTAGAAATTGCGACCAAAGATATAGAGCGTGTCAGAATCGAGGGTTTTGATTGTTTGCTCGCAGATTTTGCCAAACAAAAAGCCTCAAATATCCTCATACGAGGACTTAGAGCAGTGAGTGATTTTGAATATGAATTACAAATGGGGTATATAAACACCTCTTTGGATTCTAAGCTTGAGACCATCTATTTTATGCCACTTTTACAACATGCTTTTATCAGCTCTTCTGTCGTGCGATCAATCATAGAGCATAATGGCAGGTTTTCTCATCTTGTGCCAGAAGGTGTGAGCGAATATATCCAATCACTCAAATAAGGTTTTTTATGGAGTTTAAAAAATCTCATAGCGGTTTTTATGTGGCTATAGAAGGCATTGATACTTGTGGCAAAAGCACGCAGATTACTAATCTTATGGCTTATTATCCCCACGCGATCTTTAGCAAAGAGCCCGGTGCAAGCGCATTGGGTGCTAAAATCCGAGGTATTGTACTAAATGATACGATAGATTCTGTCGCGGAGTTTTTTTTGTTTTTAAGTGATAGGGCGCAACATTATGCAGAGGTGCTTAAGCCCCACTTAGATTCCCATAAACTTGTCATTACCGATAGAAGTTTGCTCTCTGGCATGGCATATGCAAAGGATATTGATGAAAAATTATTGCTTGCGTGCAATCAGCTTGCTATGCGCGCTTTGAAGCCACATTTGTGTATCTTGCTTGAGCTCGATAAAAAGAATCTTGAGGCAAGACTAAGTGCGAAAGCAAATGACAACATCGAAAAACGAGGGTTTGGATATATGCTTGAGATTCAGGAGCGACTAGCACGCTATGCTAGCTTGCTTGGTGTAGACATGGTAAGAATCGATGCGAGTTTGCCTATTCCTACTATCACAGAATGTATTACCAGCTCTATTGGTAAGCTTTTTTATAAAGCATGAAATGTTTGTTGTGCGAATCTCTAAGCTTTCATATAATCTGTCAAAAGTGCCTAGATTGCATAGCCATACTGCCTAGTTTGCGTCTTACCCAATCAAACCTTAAAGTCTATAGTTTCTATTCTTACCAAGAGATTGCTTATCTGCTTGATGCAAAATATGATGTTTTGGGCTCTAGAATCTTCCATCGCCTAGCGCAAAAATGTGCGCGGTATTTTTTTGGAAAATTCCAACATTTGCAGATGCCAAAAAATATTTTGGCAATACCCTTAGATGATCATTTGAGGGGTTTTTACTCACATACTGCAGTTATTACGCGTGCATTTGCTAAAGAATCTCAGGGTATTTTAACCCCGCAATACAGCAAACTCTTAGCCACTAATCACGTAAGCTATGCTGGAAAGGACCTGCGCTTCCGACAAGCAAATCCTAGAAATTTTGTCTACAAAGGCAAGGGTGAGCAGGCAGTACTCTTTGATGACATTATCACCACAGGCATAACTCTAAGTAGCGCACATGAGTGCTTGCAAAAGCACGGTGTCAATGTACTGTTTGCCATAACACTCACAAACGCCCGCACTTAAAAAATCTCTAAGAGCGTGCAAGGATTTCTGCGATATTTTGTGAGCTACCGTGTTTGAGATAGCTTATGAGGCGAGCACTTTTTTGCTTGTAAGCTACAAAATCAAAGCGTTTGTAAGCTTGGAGGAGGTTTTCTACACTGAGGTCATCTTGTATAAGTTCTTCATGCAATCTAGATTCTCCCCTGCCCGGAACCTCTAAATTTGATGCTTGATACAAAATATTGGCCAGACCAATCACATTGAGCCGCACAAACGCTCTTGCGATATAGAATTCAAGCTTTCGCATACGATAGACTAAGACAAAGGGCGTTTGTAAGAGTGCAGCTTGCAATGTAGCAGTCCCTGAACAAATAAAGGCAAATCTACAGCTTGTTAATTCATGAGTGGCATCAAAACTTATTTGAAAAGATTCTATATCTGCGCCATAGATAGTTTTTAAGGCATTTTGGTTAAGAGTTCTAAAATGCTCAGGCAGAACGAGGATTTTTTGTATACCTTGGAATTCTTTTGCAAGCATTGCAAAAAGTGGGAACATACGTTTTATCTCTCCTTTGCGACTACCTGGCATAAAGACTATACCACCATTTGCTCTTTGTACTAGGGGCTTTGTAGTAAAAGATTCTGTGTTAGGAGATTGCGCGTTGGTAATGCCTAGCTCGTCTAAAAGTGGATGCCCGACATAGTGTATTTTTTGCTGCTTCATTGCATTTGGATACAAGTTTAGCTCAAAAGGCAAAGTCGCACACAATCGATCGCAGATTCTCTCAAGTAGTTTTGCTCGCCAGCTTTTCCACGCCCAAACTTGCGGCAAGATGTAATAAATAACTTCTGGTTTATGTTTTAGCTGAGCAAGTCCTTTTGCCAAAGGTATATGAAAACTTGAGCTATCAATCAAAAGGGCTTTTTGGCAGGCAGATGCCACTTGTATCATCTCTTGATTTATGCGTTTGTAGAAAAAGACTTTTTTTATCACGTCAATAAATCCCATAGCTGCAAAATCACTGAGATTATATGCTGCCTGTGCATTGATACAATCACAATCTTTAAAGACTTCCCTATCAAAGATCCCGACAATCTCATAAATTGTGTCATTTCTTTGTGCAACCGCATTGAGTTGCAAGGCTAAGGAGCGTAAGTGTATGTTTGCACTTGGTTCGAGTGCGCTGACGAAAAGACGCATTATTTAGCTTTTTTGGTTTTTGGTGCGCTAGTTTCGCGCTTTTCTATTTCAACTTCTTGCTTTAGATCTCTCAGTTCAACCTTAAGGCGCTTGTTTTCTAGCTCAAGCGCTAAAATCCTGGACTTAAGAATCTCTTGGTTATCGACCTGCTTTTTTGAGGGTTTTTTGGTTCTTGGTGAAGAATCTTGTTGGGTGTTTTCTTTGGATTTTGTCGAGAGTGTAGTCTTTGTATCTGCCTTAGGATTTGCATTTGTTAATTGTGCTAGCTTTTGTGTGAGGTCTTGTAAGATTTTTTTGCTTTGTGTGATTTTTTCTCGTAAGACTTTGAGTTCGGTCTTTGCATTTTGTATATCTTGGTTGTATTGGGCGACTTGAGTGCGAAATTCTTTCCTGTGGCGCTCAAAAATCTCTACAATCTCCCATAAACTTCCGCTTGTTAAATCGTATTGCAAAAACTCTTTGAATATATGTGTATCAATCTCTTGTGCTTGCATGGTATCTCCTTGAGGCAAAACAGTATACCAGCAAAAACAATTCCCCACAGCTCTTTTGTGCTACAATCCGCGGACTTAATCACTCTTTAGAGGATCCTCTTAAATATGCAACAAAGATACAAAACCAAACAAATTCATATAGGAAATGTGGCTATTGGCGGTGATGCGCCTATTTCAGTGCAGAGCATGACTTTTAGCAAGACACATGATATTGCGGCGACAAAAGCCCAGATTGATAGATTAGCCTTAGCAGGAGCAGATATTGTCCGTGTCGCAGTAAGTGATGAAAGTGATGCATACTCATTAAAAGAACTCAAAAAAATCTCCCCTCTGCCGCTTGTAGCAGATATTCACTTCCGCTATCGTTTCGCACTCATCGCTGCGGAATCTGTGGATTGTATCCGTATAAACCCCGGAAACATTGGCAGTAAAGATAAAATCAAAGCAGTAGCAGATGCCTGTAATGCGCGTAATATTCCCATTCGTATAGGTGTCAATGGTGGAAGCTTGGAGAAGAAATTCGAGCGTAAATACGGCCCCACGCCTCAAGGTATGGTGGAATCTGCGCTTTATAACATCAAGCTCTTGGAGGATTTTGGTTTCCAGAGAATCAAAGTATCTCTTAAAGCAAGCGATGTTGGGCGCACAATGCAAGCTTACAGAATGCTACGACCAAAGGTTGTGTACCCATTCCATTTAGGTGTCACAGAAGCTGGCACGCTTATGCACTCGAGCATAAAGTCTGCAATGGCTCTTGGTGGATTGCTGATGGAAGGCATTGGAGATACTATGCGCTGTTCTATAACAGGCGAGTTAGAAGAAGAAATTAATCTTGCGCGTATGATTCTCAAATATAGTGGAAGACAGAAGCAAGGCGTTACGCTGATATCATGTCCTACTTGTGGGAGGATAGAAGCTGATTTAGTCAAAGCCGTCAAGGAAGTAGAGAAAAGGATTGCGCATATCAAAACACCATTGCAAGTAAGCGTAATGGGCTGCGTTGTCAATGCATTAGGCGAAGCAAAGCATGCAGATATCGCCATAGCTTTTGGCGATAAGGAAGGGATGATTATCAAAGGCGGCGAGATGATAGGCAAGTACAAAGAAGATGAGATTTTAGAAGTTTTTATCAATGAAGTTGAAGCATTGGCAAAAGAGCGCGCTGATGTATAACTGAGGGTGACAATGCAATTAGAACAGATTTTACAAAAAGCAAAAGAGGCCACCGTGGAGCTTGGGAATCTTACAAGTACACAGCGTAATACTATCTTGCAATCTATGGCACAAAACCTTATCCAAGATTTGCCCGCTATTTTAGAGGCAAATAAAAATGATTTAGCACAAGCACACACTGCATTACAAGAGTCATTGCTAAAGCGTCTGGCATTAGATGAGCGAAAAATCACTAACATGGCGCAATCAATCCAGCAGATTGCAAATCTCAAAGACCCTTTGAATAGAATCTTAGATGGTTGGGAAATGCCAAGTGGTATAAAAATACAGAAAGTAAGTGTGCCACTTGGTGTGGTGGGTGTGATTTATGAGTCTCGTCCAAATGTCACAAGCGATGTAAGTGCTTTGTGTTTCAAAAGTGGCAATGTCTGCGTGCTCAAAGGCGGCACAGAAGCCTTGCATTCTAATAAAGCGATTCTTAGCTGCTTGCACAAAGCTTTGGATTCACATAATTTGCCGCGAGAATGTATCAATATGCTTGAGACCAAAGATGATGTGAAGAAATTCCTCTCTCAAGATAAATTTATTGATTTGCTTATTCCACGTGGGGGAGAGGGGCTTATCAGATTTGTCCAAGAGCACTCTAGGATTCCTATTATCAAGCACGATAAGGGTATCTGTCATTTGTATATCCATAGGGCTTACAATCCAGATTTTGCTATACGCATTGCTCTGGATTCTAAGACTAGCTATCCTGCGGCCTGCAATGCTATTGAGACGCTTTTGCTTGATAGAGAAATAGCTGCAGCTTTCTTGCCAAAGCTTTTTGGGGTATTTGCCAAAGCTAACACTAAGCTTTTAGGCGATGATGAAGTGAGTGCTATTATCCCAACCAAGGGTTTGCCTGAGTTTGACAGCGAATGGGGCGCGAATGTATTGAATCTAAAAATTGTAGATGATATTTTTGAGGCTATGAGACATATCAATACTTTTGGTTCTGGGCATAGCGATTGTATTGTGACAAATGATATAAGCGCGCAAGAATTATTTTTACGCAATGTGCAGAGTGCGTGTGTGTATGCGAATGCCTCCACACGCTTTAGTGATGGTGGGGAGTTTGGCTTTGGCGCAGAGGTTGGTATCTCTACAAGTAAATTACACGCACGCGGGCCTATGGGCTTGGAATCGCTTACGAGTTATAAATACAAAATCACAGCACAAGGTGCTATACGACATACGAATTTGTGATTATTGTTGTTTGGTTGTTTTGTAGAAATGGTTTGTTGGTCCATTGCCCTTGCCAAGCTCAAGAGAATACAAAATCGCATGGAATACATAGTCTTTAGCTGATTTGATGGAATCTAGCAAGCTATTACCCAGTGCGAGATTTGCGGCAATAGCAGAGCTGAGTGTGCAGCCTGTACCATGTGTGTTTTTTGTATGGATTTTTGGCGCATCCAAGATAAAGAATTCTCTCCCATCATAAAACACATCATCGCAGTTTTGGACACTATGCCCGCCTTTTAACAAAACGCTTTTAGCCCCCATACCATGCAAAATCCTTGCAGCTTCTTTCATATCCTCTAAGCTTGTGATACTAAAGCCGCACAGAGCACTTGCCTCAGGAATGTTTGGCGTAAGCACATCAGCAAAGTGCAAAATCTCTTTTCGGAAATATTCCCTGATAGATTCAGGCATAAGAGCAAATCCATTCTTTGCAAACATAACCGGATCAATGACAAGATTTTTTGGCTTATGTAATGTGAGATTGTCCGCTACACATCTGATGATTTCATGCGAGCCAAGCATGCCTACTTTACAAGCATTTGGGGGAATGTCCTCAAAGACAGCTTGGAATTGCTCAGAGATATAAGATGGTGGGATGTTATGGCAAGATATGACGCGCGCGGTATTTTCAGCAACAACACTCAGCACGATACTCATACCAAAAACATTGTGTGCACCAAAAGTCTTTAAATCAGCCTGTCCCCCAGCACCGCCGCTGCAATCACTTCCTGCTATTGTAAGAGCAGCTGGGACTTTTTGTGTTTGTGCTTGCATTTGCATCCTTTATATTGGGGTTCTATGGATTATAGCAAGTTACAAATTATCAAGCCATTTTTTGCCTCTTCTATACTTTAGCTTTTGAAACTAGAGCTTCTCAAGCCATTTTTTGCCTCCTCCATACTTTAGCTTCTGAGTCCATGCATAGACAAATCCTAATTTTGGATAAGAAATCACAAGATGTTTTAAGCAATTAAGCCTGCCAAGATGCAAGTCTTTAACATAAGGCTTGAGCTTAGGAAGCTTTTGCTTGATATTATGCGGGTCTTTATCAAAGCAAAAGATACTTAGAGACCAGCAGCAAATATTTTTGAGAAAAAAATCTCTCGCCTGTTTGTGTTGGGGTTTATCTAACATAGAGATTATCTCAAAAGTCATATGAAATGCGCTTTCCTGTATATTATATTTTCTTGCCGTATGTGCGCTATGAAATACCTCCTCCAAATCTTGTAAGAATGGTGGTACGCTGATGTTTGAAGTTTTTCTGAAAATTGTTGTACTATCATCTCGTATGCGATAGACATAAAGTTTTTTATTTAATATAGCAATGTGAGTAGCATGCATAAACAATATAACTCCAAAGCTCAAATCCTCATGTGTCGCTCCGTTAAGAAAATAGATACCAATAGATGTAAGGAAACTAAAATCAATCATTCCGCAAGTTGCAAATGCCATTGGCATGTCTAGCTTAATACAAGTCTCTGCCCAAATTTTGGGAGTAATGATTGTGTCTTGAGTAATTTCTAAAAATTTCTCAAATGCATTAAGACCTGTAGTACGGTATGCGGGATTTTCATAAAACACATCATTATCAAACCACACAATTTCTGCTTGCTTGCCTTGAGCTTTAGAATCTGCAAAGGCTTTGAGACATAATTCCACACAATCTTCCCTCCAATAATCATCAGGGTCTAGAAACATAATGTAGTCAATATGCGGAACAAGAAATCCTAAAGACTCTTTAGAGTTTTTGGAATTTAGCAAATCTACAAAGTCTGCATAATCTATTGCGTCAAGTGATTGAGAAGTGTAGAAAGATTTGATTTTGTAGGGATTTTGTGGATTTGGGTTAGCTAAAAGAGTGTATTTGCCCCCCCCCCTAATGGAAGCTTCAAGGCAAAGTAATCAATCCCAAGATTTCTAGCATGAGAGAGCCCACCATTTTCTTTATCTAAGAGGACAAAGCGAGAATCTTTTAAAACATATTCTTTTGCTATTTCTAAACTTCCATCAGTGCTGCCATCATTGACTAAAACTACATGCAGATTCTTATAAGTCTGATTGATTACAGAATCAAGACATTCTCTTAAGTAAGGAGCTACATTGTAGATTGGGATGACGACACCTATGGATTGACTTTGGAATCTGCAGGATAACTCTAAACTAGTTGCCATTAAAATACACCAACGCTGATCCCCATGTAAGTCCGCCACCAAAGGCATCTAGCAGTAATAAATCCCCGTTTTTGAGTTTGTTTTCTTTATGTATTTCATCAATTGCCATAGGGATAGATGCTGCAGAGGTATTGCCGTATTTTTGGACAGTGATAATAATTTGCTTGGAATCAAATTCCAGCATATCGCCTACAGCATTTATAATGCGAAGATTTGCTTGATGTGGAATGAAATAGGTTATATCTTTTGGTGTGAAATCATTGTGCTGCAAAATATTCTTTACATCATTTGCGAGGGTTTTAACCGCAAGTTTAAATATTTCATTGCCTTTCATTTGTAAGCACTGCATTTGTGGTAGAGATTGCATAGATTTCTTAAGGAGGTTTTGTAATGTCTGATTGGATTGTGTATTTTTAGGTGTAGCAAGCAAATCCGCATATCTGCCATTTGCTCCCAAATGCACATCAACAATTGCTTTGTTTCTATCATTTGTGCTACTTATAACTGCAGCTCCAGCACCATCACCAAAAAGCACACAAGTGCTTCTGTCATTAAAATCGAGTACAGAGCTTATTTTTTCTGCGCCTATGATAAGTATATTTTGGTAGGTGTGGGATTCTATGAGGGATTTTGCCAGACCAAGCAAGTAGATGAAGCCACTGCATGCGCTGCTAATATCAAATGCAGGTTTATCCTCAATGCCAAGTTTATGAGATACCAAGCAAGCAGTAGATGGCATAGTGAAATAATCAGGGCTAAGCGTAGCGACAATCACAGCATCAATGTCGCAAGGCTCAAGTTTAGCGCGTTTTATTGCTTCTATACCTGCTTCATATGCAAGATCACTTGTATTTTGTGTGTGATCTGCAAAATAGCGTGTTTTGATACCTGTGCGTTTGCTTATCCATTCATCGCTTGTATCAAGTATCTTTTCAAAATCCGTATTGCTTATGCAGTTGTTAGGGACATAAGAGGCTATGGATACTAAAGATGCAAAAACTTTCTTGTTCATTTTTCCAATCCTCAAGTAATGTATTTATGTCTTGTTTTTAAATGCAATCTCAAGCTTTGAACAAATTTGAGAATCTAAAGCGTTTAGTGCTTGATATATAGCACATTCAATAGCGCGCGCGTTAGAGCTACCATGACTTATAATTACGACTTTTTTCACACCAAGCAAAGGAGCACCTCCGTATTCATTATGATCGATTTTCTTCTTGAGTCTAGTAAATACGCTCTTCATTAGAAATGCTCCAATTTTAGCGATAAAGCTTGATTGCACTTCGTTTTTGATAATGGTAGAAATTGCGCTTGCTACACCTTCACTTCCCTTTAAGACGAGATTCCCGCTAAAACCATCGCAGACTATCACATCAGTGCTTCCATTGAAAATATCACGCCCCTCAACATTGCCTTTAAAAAAATCATACTGTTGCAAAAGCTCAAAAGTTGCCTTTGTGAGCTCGTTGCCTTTTGTGCTTTCCTCACCATTGCTAAGCAAGCCTACGCGCACAGAAGAGTAACCCATAACGCTTTTTGCATACTCATATCCCATGATTGCAAAATCAACCAAATATTCAGGCTTGCAGTCAGTGTTTGCCCCTGCATCGAGAATCATACTTGGGTTTTTGTTGATAGTAGGCATCGTGGTACAAATTGCTGGACGAGAGACTCCTTTGATTCTGCCAAGTCGTAAGGTAGCTAAACTCATAGTAGCTCCACTATGTCCGGGAGATACTAGTGCATCTGCTAGAGCATTTTTTACAAGTTCAGTAGCTACATAAATTGAAGAGCTTTGACGTTTGGTGGCACTTGAAGCACTTTCCTCCATTTTGATGTAGTCCGTGCAATGTACAATCTCTATGCGTTCTTGAAGTTCTGTCGGGATAAGTGGAAGGATTTGTTCTTTATCTCCTACGATAATAGCTTGAAAATCTTTATTTTTAAGCGCATTGATAACACCCAAGACAATAGGCTTCACCCCATTGTCAGCACCCATAACATCAATTGCGATTTTCTGCATTAGCACCTTCCTGATTGATTCTTAAGAATTGTATCGGTAAGCCAGTGACAGAATCATTTGATTTGTATCAAACCAGCTTATTGCTTCAAAACCTTTGGATATTGGCCTTATGTATCCTTGAAAATAGACTTTGTATCTTTGCGAAATTTTCTAGGTGAGTGAATCTATTTGTACAGACCACTAAATTTGTTAATACGATGAGGTACTTTCCAGCTACCATCTTTATCTTTGACAGGTGTAGCAAGCTTTATCTTGTAATGTGTCTTGCGTTTAAGCGCGCGTGTTTTACTTACTCGTCTCTTTGGAACAGCCATTTTATTCTCCTTTTATATGGTAGTCGGTTCTTATGGATTCTATCTCGCTGTGCAAGATGGAATCTAAGTCAATAAAACCATCAAAAAACTCAATAACATCAAAGCTACCAAGCATATTTTGGTTTTGCATATGCCAGATTCCATCTGAAATATACAAAACCAAAGATTCACTA
Organism: Helicobacter sp. 10-6591; assembly: GCF_003288805.1. Lineage (GTDB taxonomy): Bacteria > Campylobacterota > Campylobacteria > Campylobacterales > Helicobacteraceae > Helicobacter_F. The sequence continues at coordinate 29,278 of NZ_NHYK01000012.1, forward strand.
AATTTTTTGGTAAATTTCTCTCCACTTCTATCGCAAATTAATTCTAGCTCACCATCCAAATGTCCATCTAATTTAATGATTTTAGAATCTACTCTGCTGAGAGTCCCATCCAAATGTAACCCTTCTTTTTGTAATTGGAAACTTTTTGGCGTAGTGATTTTTTTGAATGCGATTTTCATGGAGTTTTAGCAGATTTCCCTATGAGAAAAGAAAAATGCAATTTCATTTTTTGCATTTTCTAGACTATCACTTCCATGCACGGCATTTGCATCAATGCTTTCTGCAAAGTCTGCACGGATTGTCCCATGTTTGGCTTCTTTCGGATTTGTAGCACCCATAAGATCGCGATTCTTAAGTACTGCATTTTCTCCTTCTAACACCATCGCGACTATAGGACCACTTACCATAAAAGTTACCAAATCCTTGAAGAAAGGTCTGTCTTTATGGATAGCATAAAAATTTTGTGCATCTTGCACAGAAAGTTGGAGTTTTTTTGCTGCTGCGATTCGTAAGCCATTATTTTCAAAACGATCGATGATTTTGCCTACTATGTTTTTCTTGACTGCATCTGGTTTGATAATTGAGAGTGTTTGTTCCATAAGAATAACCTTTCTTGATGTGTTTAATGTGTCTTAAAAAATACAAAAAAATTACTCTTGGTACTTTTTGTATGAAAATTTTGGGAGTGGCAATTCTAACCAAACAATACTTAATTTAAATTTGCATCATCTTGCGGAGGTTTATAGGTACATACAACGCAATCAATAAGCGCTTTCATCACTAAATATTGAAACTTTGCGATAAAATGCCTCCCTGTAAGTTTGGTACACAAAGTTTTACACGCACTTCATGATAAATTCAGTCTCGAAAGAATTCTGTTGGAGTTTTGGATTCTAGAAAACTGCAAAAAATCTCTCTGAATAAATACTAAGGACGATATATGGCACATAGCAGGACACACACTACCACAGACGTACTTTTGGAAGAACCAAAATTATGCGAAGTTATACTGATCAATGATAATTGGACGACAATGGAATTTGTTGTAGATATATTAATGAAAATCTTTGATAAGAATCTTACCGAAGCAAGAAATATCATGCTTAAAATACATACCCAAGGATCGGGGGTGTGTGGGATCTATCCTTATGATGTAGCAGAATTAAAAGTCAAGCTTACACTAGAGTTTGCCAGAAAAGATGGCTATCCATTACGCGTGGAGATAAGAGAAATTTAAAAATTACGAGGTTTATGAGGTCAGGTATGATAAAAAAAGTGATCAATAAAATTCTAGGTTCCAAAAATTCCAAAATGCTTAAAGTCTATTCTAAACGCGTTCGTGCAATTAATGCTTTAGAATCTGATTTGCAATCTTTAAGTGACCAGGAATTGAAAGAGAAATTTGATTCACTAAAAAAAGCGGTGCAGGATAAGGGGAAGAATCTTGATTCTGTATTAAATGAGAGCTTTGCAATCACTAGAGAGGCAAGCAAAAGGGTTTTAGGCATGAGGCATTTTGATGTGCAGCTTATTGGGGGTATGGCTTTGCATGAAGGTAAAATCGCTGAAATGCGCACAGGTGAAGGAAAAACGCTTGTGGCTACACTTGCAGCATGCCTTAATGCATTAAGCGGGAAAAGCGTGCATGTGATAACAGTCAATGACTATCTTGCCAATCGCGATTGTAGCGAGCTTGCACCGCTTTATAATTTTCTGGGTTTAAGTGTTGGGGTCATCACTTCGGATTTGCGCGATGATGAACGTAAATTGCAGGCTTATAGCGCGAATGTCATTTATGGCACAAATAATGAGTTTGGATTTGACTATCTGCGTGACAACATGAAATACGACCTTGCACAAAAGGTACAAAAACATCATTATTTTGCGATTGTGGATGAAGTCGATTCTATTTTGATTGATGAAGCGCGCACACCACTAATTATTTCTGCTCCAATCAATCGGACATTACAAAACTACCAGCTAGCAAATTCTGTAGCGCAAAAGTTAAAGCCAGATTCTGACTTTAGTATCGATGAAAAAAACCGCGTGATTTTGCTTACAGAAGAGGGGATCAAGAACGCAGAACTTTTTTTTAAAGTCGATAATCTCTATAGTATCCAGAATGCTGCACTCTCTCATCATCTTGACCAGGCATTGAAGGCGAATTATCTTTTCTTAAAAGACAAGGATTATGTAGTAAATGATGGTGAAGTGGTGATTGTAGATGAATTCACAGGGAGACTAAGCGAAGGGCGACGCTTTAGCGAAGGACTACACCAAGCTATAGAAGCAAAAGAGAATGTCGCTATCAAAGAGGAATCCCAAACTCTCGCAGATATCACTTTCCAAAATTATTTCCGACTGTATGACAAACTCGCAGGTATGACAGGCACAGCGCAAACTGAAGCAACTGAATTTTTGCAAATCTATAATCTTGATGTTGTATCAATCCCTACCAATTTGCCGGTAAAGCGTCGGGATTTGAATGATCTGATTTATAAAAGCGAGGAGGAAAAGTTCAATGCGGTGGTTGGTAAAATCACTGAACTTTATAAGACAACCCAGCCTGTGCTAGTAGGTACTGCAAGTATTGAAAAAAGCGAAGTACTTCATGAACTCCTTAAAAAAGCCAGAATTCCACATACTGTGCTAAATGCCAAACAACATGCTAAAGAAGCAGAAATCATTAAAGATGCTGGTAAAAAAGGTGCGGTAACAATTGCCACTAACATGGCAGGACGTGGCGTGGATATAAAGATTGATGATGAAGTGCGTGCTCTTGGTGGATTGTATATCATAGGTACAGAGAGGCATGAAAGCAGGAGGATTGACAATCAGCTGCGCGGACGTGCAGGCAGACAAGGTGACCCTGGAATAAGTCAATTTTATCTGAGTTTGGAAGATTCTCTTTTGCGTATTTTTGGGAGCGATAAACTAAAGAATGTTATGGAGCGCTTAGGGCTAAAAAATGGCGAATACATAGAATCTGCTCTTGTGACTCGATCGGTTGAAAATGCACAAAAGAAAGTAGAAAATCTCCATTTTGAGTCTCGCAAGCATTTGTTGGAATATGATGATGTTTCTAACGAACAGCGCAAAGCAATATATAAATTACGTGATGATCTGTTGAATCAGGAATTTGATATGAGTGAGAAAATTATCCAAAACAGAGAAAGCACGATTGCTTACATTTTAGAACGCGCACAGATTTTTCCAAACGAAGATTCTGCAAATTTTGATCTTGCAAATCTTAAGGCGATTGTACTTGAGGATTTTGGATTAGAGATTCAAAATATTGAAAATCTTGAGTATACAGAATTAAAAACCGCACTTTTTGAGCAAATCACCCAGTCTTATGAGGCAAAAATGTCTCTTGTAGATAATTCTCAACGCAATGAAATTGAACGTATTATTTATCTGCAAGTGTTAGATAACTCTTGGCGTGAGCATCTTTATATGATGGATAATCTTAAGACGGGCATAGGTCTGCGTGGTTATAACCAAAAGGATCCACTTGTAGAGTATAAAAAAGAGAGTTACAACCTATTTTTAGAATTTGTCGAGAATCTTAAAATTGAAACAACAAAAACCCTCCATGTTATTCGATTAAAGGCCCATGAAGAAGAGCAAGAAAGACAAGCTACCCGAAAAGTCTTAGAGAATCTCAAAGAGGAGAATATTTCCTTTAATAAGGATGCGCTCAGTGAAAAATTCAAGAAACCAAAAATCTCACGCAATGAACTTTGCCCTTGTGGCAGTGGTAAGAAATACAAGCTTTGTCATGGCAAAAGTGGGCCAAAAAAAGGATTACTCGCTTAATGGCTAAACTGGCTCTTTATCTTTTGCCAAAGTATTTGCGCTTTGATAAGAGCCAACCTTTCATCACTATTACTGCGCTCTTGGCTTTTTTTGGCGTAGGGATTGGAGTAATGGTATTGTGTGTGGCAATGGCGATTATGAATGGTATGACAAAAGAGTTTGAACGTAAGCTTTTTGTCATGAACTACCCAATAAGTGTGTATGCAATGAGCAAGAAAGGCATAGACCAACAGCTTTTGCAAATATTGAAGACACATTTTCCACAATTTATCTTTAGTCCTTATCTTCGCTGTAATGCTTTGTCTCGTGCAGGAAATGATATAAATGCAGCAATTATGATAGGTGTTGATATAGAATCTGAAGTCGCACTTAATGAGGTCGTCAGAAAGGCTTTTGAGAACCACGATGGTTCTTTGGATTCTCATAAAATCAGTAGTTTTAAATCGCAGGATTTTTCTATATTGATTGGCAAGGAGTTAAGCTCGCGCTATTTTGTGGAATCTAAAGACTTGCTGAGTTTTTATTTCACACAATTTGAGCCAAGCGCACTTGGATTATTTCCTAAATCCAAGAAATTTGAAATATTTGAAGTCTTTGATTCTGGCTTAAAGGCTTATAATGAAGCATATATTTATACAAATCTCAATGCATTACAAAAAATAAGAAATCTCAATGCTGGAATCTATGATGGAATCCATATCTACACAAAAGAGCCATTTAAAGATATAGATTTGATCAAAGCATTTTTGAGAGAAAATACTAATGCAGAGGTTGGTGTAGAGGGATGGTGGCAGCAAAATGGTAACTTTTTCTCGGCTATGGAGTTGGAAAAAAGAGCGCTTTTTATTGTGCTTATGCTTATTATCCTTATGGCTTCGTTGAATATCATCAGCTCACTTTTGATGGTCGTAATGACGCGTAGGCGAGAAATAGCGCTCATGCTTTCAATGGGTGTGAGCAAAAAAGAAATCAAGCAAAGTTTTTTCACATTAGGAATTGTCATTGGTGGAAGTGGGATAGTGTTGGGAGTTGTATTAAATTTTATCGCTCAATTTTTTTTGAGTACTTTTCCTATCATTTCATTGCCAGCAGATGTGTATGGGACCAATACCTTGCCACTTGATTTAGGTTTGCTTGATTTTATTTTGGTTATTTTGGGCGCCAGTTTTATCGTATGCCTCTCCTCATATTATCCTGCATACAAAGCGACGCATGTTGACGCCTTATCGGTTCTACGTAACGAATAAGCTACTATTAAGTTTTTTATAAATAGAATTTCCGCACTTTAGCTTACTTGAACAAAAAAAGTAAATATTCTTTGTTCAGGTAAGCTAAAGTTTGAAAAAACACAAAAGGGAGTAGGTTTTGAAAACAATTTATGTAGGCAATCTAGTGTATTCTGTATCAAAAGAAAACGTAAAAGAGCTTTTCTCACAATTTGGCGAGGTTTTTTCAGTGAAACTTATTAATGATCACGAAAGTGGTAGGCCAAAAGGCTTCGGTTTCGTAGAAATGGAGGATGCAGGTGCGCTTAAAGCCATAGAAGCTTTGAATGATAAAGAATTCCAAGGGCGTAATCTCCGCGTTAATGAAGCAAGACCCAAAAACTAATAATCTCATCCATCCATTATCTAGAACTTAGATTCTGTTACTCATATTTCAAAAGGCACTTCAAATAAGATTCCTGATGACCTACGACGTTCCGAGGTTTAAAAGAAGATAGAGAAGCAATACATCAAAGCTTGGATTTATACACACTTGTAAGAATCCAAGATCTTAGATATACGGCTCTGTCTATAAGCCCTGACATTTTGAACACTTTACAAAAAGCCTCATATCATGGCTGATGAGTTTAGCACCAAGTTCTTTGGTGATGCTTATTTGCATCTGTTCAATTTCAGGATTCACAAATTCAATAATATCGCCACAGTGAATGCAAATAATGTGGTCGTGATGTTCCTTTGCTGCAATCTCATATCTCCTGCCACTTTTGTCTGTCTCGAGTGCTGTAATAAAGCCATTTTTTTCTAAGAAACTTAGTATTCTATATACGGATGAGATGCTTGCGTTTTTGTCATGAGCACGGATTTTATGGGTGATTTCCTCAGGGCTTAGATGTGTTCCGCTTTTATAAAGAACAGTAAGAATTTCTTCCCTTTGTTTGGAATTTTTCAAACCATTGAGTTTAATATCGACTCTTAAGCGATCCAGAATCCCTTCTAAGGTTTCTAATCGTGTGTTGCTTACTAACATAACAGATTGCTCCTTGGTTTCAAATTTTACAAAATATATCTGTTAGATCTAAGCCCGCGATTATACCAAACTAAACGGACAAGTGCTAATTTTAAGCCATTAAGTAATATATAAATTTTTATCGTTTTTGAAAATCACGGTTGCGTATTTTTGTATTATAATTTTGCCCTCCTAACCCTAATTTCACACAAAAGGCTCTCAATGTTTGGTTCGAATAAAAATTTAAAAAAACTCGTACAACAATACGAGCATGAAATATCCCAGCTGAAAGCAGAGTTAGAATCGCAGAAACAAGCTTTAGGTTTTACACAAAAAGAAATCATTGTGGGGATTCAGGGTACTTCTGTGGTTTTTAGAAACCAAATGGCTGAAATGACACCAAATATTGATTCTATTATCCAAAAACTTCATACTAGTTCTCAAGACATTGCGCTGCCTTCAGGAGAATACACTACAAAGTCTTTGCGTGTGGGAGATATAGTCTACTATTCGATTCTTCCATTAGATTTACGCAGTGACAAGAGAGGCGGTTTTGATGTATTTGATGTTTATAACCAATCTATGACGACAGGCATTACAAGCACGCAGAGTGCATTACAGGCTGTGCTTGAACAATCGGCTGAGGTTGTAGAGCATTCGACTGAAGCGATTGAGCGTGCAGAGCAGGGTATGAATATGAGCGATGACGCACTGCAGAAAATCGAAACACTTTATGAAAAAATGCAGGTCTCTACGCAACTTGTAGATTCTCTTACACAACGAAGCAATGAAATCACAAATGTCGTTTCTCTTATCGATGATATTGCGGAACAAACAAACTTGCTTGCACTTAATGCTGCAATTGAAGCAGCGCGTGCAGGTGAGCATGGTAGAGGTTTTGCAGTTGTAGCTGATGAAGTGCGCAAACTTGCTGAAAAAACCCAAAAAGCTACAAAAGAAATTGCTGTAGTCGTAAAATCTATGCAACAGGAAGCAAATGATATTCAAAGTGGCACAGAAGAAACAAATAACGCCACAAACACCGTCCGTGATGCTGTATCAGCACTTAATGGTGTGGTGAATGATCTTAAAACAGGAAGTCTCATCAATAATGAAATCTCTTCGAGTCTTAGTTCTCGAATATTTTGTACTTTAGCCAAACTCGATCATACTGTTTATAAAAACAACTTATATAGTTTTATCTTTGGTATCAAAGACTCCTTTAACAAGGTAGATCACAAGAATTGTCGCTTGGGAAAATGGTATTTTGAGGGGAGAGGCCAGGAACTGTTTAGTGAAACTGAAGGTTACAAAAAACTCGATCCATTCCATGCAAGTGTTCATGCTTCAGCTATTGCTCTTGCTAGCACATTAGAAGACCCAAAAGCAGCATGTCCAAAATCCTATATCAAAGAGAAAATTAGTACTATGGAAAGAGATAGCGAAGGTGTTATGCAGTCAATTGACAAAATATATACAGAAATTGAAGAAAAAGCTCAAAAACATATCCAAGAGTTATCGGGTAGTTTTTTGAAAAACAATCATTCTACTAAATCAACCCACTAAGATCTTTTATTGGATTCTGTATTGAGGATTTTGAAATATCTTTTTTTCTTTTCTCTTGTAGGTATTTTCTGTGGGATATCTCTGTATCTGTATCAGGTTTATTCGGAAAGCAGAGATGAGATCGCAAACATCAAACAGCATAAAATGGATATTACCACACAGATTTTTGATAGAAAAGAGAGATTGGTCGCAAATCTTTTTGATAAACAATACAGACTTTATGCGCATTTCAGCGAAATTCCCCCACGTGTGATTGAAGCACTTTTGGCTGTGGAGGATACACTCTTTTTTGAACATGTTGGGATCAATCCAGATACTATATCGCGAGCGATGCTGAAAAACGCTCTGAATATGCGTTGGCTTGAAGGTGGTAGCACGCTTACCCAGCAAGTAGTTAAAAATGTGATACTCACTTCAGAAAAAACTCTAAAACGGAAAATAAAAGAGGCAATGTTTGCTGTATTGCTTGAGCGAGAATTAAGCAAAGAAGAGATTTTAGAAATTTATTTGAACTACATTTTCTTAGGACATGGTTATTATGGAATCAAAACAGCCGCACTTGGCTATTTCCATAAAAACCTCAATGAATTGAGTCTGAAAGAAATATCCATGCTTGTAGGTTTACCAAAAGCACCTAGCACTTATGATCCGACAAAAAATTTGCACTATTCTCTAGGTAGAGCAAATAGTATTTTGGCCCGTATGCTTGATATCGGGTGGATTTCACAAGAAGAATATGATCTAGGAATAAAAGAGATTCCAGAAATTTATGACGAAAGTCTTACTCAGAATCTTGCACCCTATGTCGTCGATGAGGTTGTACGACAGCTAACTCCGATGTATCCAGACTTAAAAACAGCAGGATACAAAATAAAACTCAATATCGATCTAGACTACCAGAATATCGCACAGGAAGCTTTGCGCTATGGTTACAGTAAAATCAATGCACGATTGCTAGAAAAATATCCAACTTATTTCAAACAAAGAGAATCTGTCCAAGATTCACAAGAACATCAACAACAGGATTTGGTGCATACACAAAGCACTTCAAAACTCCCAGATGGCGTCAAAGAATTACTAGAAATTGACACTACTCCTGCATATCCAAAAAAGGCTGGAGAGCTCAATGGGGCGATTGTGATTACAGAATCGCAAACCGGCAAGATTCTAGCCTTAGTTGGAGGGGTGGATTACAAACGCTCTCCGTTTAATCGTGCCACGCAAACCAAGAGGCAATTTGGCTCAAGCATCAAGCCTTTTATCTATATGCTTGCTTTTGATAGAGGCTATTCTCCTGCGTGGAAGATCACAGATGCACCAAGACGTTTTGGCATAGAATCAAATATAGAAAATATAAAGAATATAAAAAATGCCAACAAGGAAACGGAAGAAGATATTTGGATACCTAAGAATGTCGGGGCGTATGGTGGGCTTGTGAGTTTGCATTATGCCTTGCAACATTCTGCGAATCTGGCGACTATCAATCTGGTAAACCAGATTGGTTTTGATTTTATTTACCGCGGGCTTATTGATTTTGGCTTCCAGAATGTTCCAAAAGATATGTCCATTGTTCTTGGGAGTCTTAGCCTTTCTCCGCTTGATGCAGCAAGGGAGTATTCTTTGTTTTCAAACTATGGCACAATGCTCACACCCCGACTGATAGATTCTCTTGTGACACAGGATGGTGAAGTTTATGAATTCCCTCTTGTATCCAATGAATATACACAGCCAAAACAGGCATTTCTGATTATAGATATTTTGCGTGATGTCGTTAATCGTGGTACAGGATCCCGAGCGCGCTTGCAAAATATCGAAATTGCAGGTAAGACAGGAACTTCCAACCAAAATATTGATGCTTGGTTTTGCGGATTTTCACCTAGTATCCAAACAGTTATCTGGTATGGTCGGGATGATAATACCCCAATTGGTCCAGCAGAAACAGGCGGTATAGTAGCACCTCCAGCCAGTGCGTATTTTTTTAGCAAGCTTTTAGAGATAGAACCTGGAATCAAAAGAAAATTCCACACACCCCAAGGGGTGATTAAAAAAACTTTAGATGATGGCGAATATCTTTATACCAATACTTCTAAGTTACCAAGCCAGCCACCTAATTCATCAAATGCCGATGAGGATTTGATTTTTTAGCTTGCTTTCAAAGACATTTTGGCAGAATCACACAATTTTAAGACTCATTAAGGAAAGAGTTTGGGCGCAGAAGTTATAGTACTCATGCTTACGGTTTCGTTGATTCTAGGGTTTTTTGGATTGCTTGCATTTCTTTGGGGGCTTAGAAATGGGCAATTTGATGATGAAAATAAAATGATGGAGGGTGTGCTTTTTGATTCCCCTGATGATTTAAATAAAATGATCAATCAAAACCATAAGCGGGATTTTTTACAACATTTGCCAGCACATAAATCACAACACAAGGAGAGAATATGAGTGATGTCTATGATATTGCCATTGTTGGTGGTGGTCCAGGTGGAATAGCTTCGGCTATAGAGGGTGTGGGTCTAGGAATAAAAAATGTCATTGTGTTTGAAAAAGGTGAGAGTCATTTCACTACAATCCGTCAATTTTATAAAGATGGAAAGCGCGTAGATAAAGACTATAAGGGGCAACAAGTCGAGTTAAGTGGGAACATTTCTTTTTTTGATGGCACAAAAGAAAGCACACTAGATTTGTTTGGTGAATTGATTGAATCCAACCATATCAACATACGTTTCAAAAATGAAATAGAATCTATACAAAAAGTTGATGGTATTTTTCTGATACGCACTGCAGCAGGAGAAGAATACAGATCGCGATTTGTTGTTATTGCTATTGGCAAAATGGGTCAGCCAAATAAGCCCAGTTATCTCATTCCATCGTCTATCCGTAAAAAAATCCAATACAATGCGAACAACATAGAATCTCATGAAAAACTGCTTGTTGTCGGTGGAGGAAATTCCGCGGTGGAGTATGCAAATTTTCTTGCTCAAAGCAATGATACGACACTAAATTACCGTAGAAACGAATTTAGCAGAGTGAATGAGATAAACCTCAAGCAACTGCAAGATTCTATAGAATCTCAAAAGCTTAAGGCTCGCTTGGGAGTGGATATTGAAGGGTTGGAGGATGATGAAGGAAAGGTAAAAGTCAATTTTACAGACAAGAGCAGTGAGACTTTTGATAGGGTAGTGTATGCTATTGGTGGAGCCGCACCTATTGATTTTTTGGGAAAATGCAATCTAGAGCTTGATGAAGCTGGTGTGCCTATTTCGCATAATTATGAGAGTTCGATTGAGAATCTTTTTATCGCTGGAGATATTTTATTAAAGAGCGGTGGTTCGATTGCTGCTGCTCTTAATCACGGCTATGAGATTGTGCTTGAGATTAAAAAGCGTCTTGATTCTCTAGGTGTGGAATCTTAAGCATGAAACTTGTTTCTTGGAATGTCAATGGGCTTCGGGCGTGTATGAATAAGGGCTTTATGGAGTTTTTTGACAGGATTGATGCGGATGTGTTTTGTATCCAAGAATCCAAAATGCAACCAGATCAGGCCACTTTTGATTTCCCAAACTATAAGCAATACTGGAATAGCGCGCATAAAAAGGGATACTCTGGAGTAGCAATATTTAGCAAAACAGAGCCTCTCAATGTAATGTATGACATGGGGATAGCTCACCATGATACAGAAGGGCGTATTATCACCGCGGAATATGAGAATTTCTCTCTGGTGAATGTTTATACACCAAATTCAAAGCGTGAGTTAGAACGTTTAGAATATCGCATGGAGTGGGAAAATGACTTTCGTATCTTTGTTAAAGATTTAGAAAAGAGCAAACCTGTAGTTATCTGTGGCGATCTGAATGTTGCGCACAAAGAGATAGATTTAAAAAACCCCAAAACCAACCGTCGCAATGCTGGGTTTACAGATGAGGAACGTGAGAAGTTTAGTTTGCTTTTACAATCAGGTTTTATAGATACTTTTCGCTATTTTTATCCCGACAAAGAAGGTGCATATACTTGGTGGAGTTATATGGGAAAAGCACGAGAGAAAAACACAGGTTGGCGGATTGATTACTTCTTGTGCTCGAAAACATTGGATTCACGATTAAGAAGTGCTAGCATTTATCCTGAAGTAATGGGAAGTGATCATTGTCCTGTGGGATTAGAGATTTTATGAAGTTGTTCGTATTGTTGTTTAAAAAAATATTGTGTAGGGTTGTGTCACTCATTTAGGTTATTTAATGAAGTATTGTGTATTAGCTCTTTTGTTTGCATATGCTAATGCTCTTAGTTTCCAAAGTGTCAAAAAAGAATTAAAAATACTTTACTCGAGATTAGACCAAAGCTACCATAAAGATTTTTATTGCCAAGCACCTTTTGAGATTATCTCTAGAAAAAATAAGATTATCCTCAAACTCATTCCCGGCAAATACTATTCTCCACGAAAAAACCATAAGCCACAAACAATAGATTGGGAGCATATCATGCCAGCTGCTGTTTTTGGCAAGAAATTGAGATGCTGGAATAAAGGCGGACGCAAGGCATGTCAAAAAGATGCAAGATTTGTGCGCATGGAATCTGATATCCAAAATATCGTTCCAGTCATTAGTGAAATAAACAATGACAGAAGCTCTTATTCTTATGCGACATCAACAGATGATTTACCTTACACACAGTATGGTAATTGCAAGGTTTATACGGATTTTAAAAACGCGAGATTCTATCCAGCACATTATTCTTTGGGCTATATTGCAAGAAGTTATTTGTATATGATCAGAACTTATAATATCTCCATTCCAGAAGAGGAACTCAAGCAAATTAAAGAGTGGGATAAAATGTATCCGCCAACAGCTAAAGAGCAGTTCCTACGCACGCAACTCCATATCCTGCAAAACAAAATATTGTTCCAAGAAACCCAGAAGCGTTGAATTAAAAATGCATAATTTTGCAAGCCTTTGAAAATTCCTTATTTTCTAACACTTTGTGGGATTGCAATACACAGAGGAATTGCTGTATTTTACGCTTGGTTATAAATATGGGTTTGAGGTCTTGAGAGCTCAAAATCCCTAAAAACCCACCTTTGTTGTCAAAAAATGCTCGCCCATAAGCAAAGCTGTCATAAAGAAGCACTTCATCTTTTTTTGTGCGCATTTCTGCTCCATGCACACCATAATGTGCCCGATCATCAAAATCTGCTTGCTTTGTTGGCAATTCTATGTTTTTTGGCACGAAGTAATAGTCTTCATCCACATATGCATAAAACACTTTTTGTAGAGATTCTTTATTGGAGATAAATCGCGTCTCTCCCTTGGAAGGGGTATTTATGCGATTTGGCGCTGCAAACACATCAACAAAATATCGCTTTTCTATCCTGTCGTGATAATAGCTTTTCTCTCTTTGTTGGCAATAATCATCGGTGTAGGCAATAGTCTCTAGAAGCGCTAAACCCTCCATGACATCAACAGCTTTGAGATGGAGTTTGTGTGTGCAAATAATAAACCGCATGCTGGAATCTTGCATTCTCGCAAACACAGCTTTTGGAGTAAGTTTCTTGTCATAGACAATATGCGAAGCAGTAAGGAAAAACCCATTTTGTAATAGAGTGCCAAAACCTAGTCTTTGTGACCCATCATTGAAATACACCTCAATAATCGCATTTGCATAAATCCAATTGGGCAATTTTTCGGAAAGCATATATTGGCTTGCAAGGAAATTTTCATAAAAGGCTTGCTTGCTGGAGTTTTTGTATTTTTCAGGATCAACAGGTTTTCTTATATTGGAAGTAAATAAAGAGTCCAAACTTTGTTGGATGGATGTCTTAGCAGGCTGATTTATAAATTTCTCTATAGAAGCTGAATCCACTTCCTCTAAAGCTACATCACCCCACATACTTGCACACAATAGCAGCATGATAAGAATACGACCACCAAATTTTGGCATTTTTTCCTCTTACAGACTCTTAAGCTTAAATAATTTGTTATATCGGTAAAATACCGGCCTTTTACACTACCTAAAGCAATCCAAGGAGATTTATGGAGAATCTAAAGACCTTTGAGATCAAAGAAGATGAGCTATCAAGATTCAACTATGCATTGATTACAACTTCTAAAGGAAAAATACTCATCAAATTGTTTCCACAAGATGCACCACAGACTGTAACAAACTTCGCCACCCTTGCAGAGAACGGATTTTATGATGGATTAAACTTCCATCGTGTTATTGCTGGATTTGTAGCACAAGGTGGCTGTCCTATAGGCAATGGCACAGGTGGCCCAGGATATAGAATCAAATGTGAGCTCCAAGATAATCCACACAAGCACCAAAAAGGCACACTTTCAATGGCACATGCTGGACGCGATACAGGTGGAAGCCAATTTTTTATCTGCTTTGCTGAGCAACCCCATCTCAATGGAGAGCATACAGTTTTTGGCCGCATACAGCCAAACAAACGAGAAAGCCTTAAAACCTTAGATTCCCTCAAACAAGGCGATAAAATCCTTTCAATCAGAATCTACGAAGACGAAGAATCCATCCAAGCAGACTAAAACAACACCATATTTTTTAAGACCACAAGGACTTGAATGTTTAGGGATATATTTGTTCTTACTTTGGTTTCGTCATTCCGATTTTTTGGGCTTTTTATTGCTTTGCCAGCTATTGGACTTTACGCTTCTAGCTTCCAGACAAGTGTATTTCTAGCTGGAGTAGCTGCTGGAGGATATGCTATTACACAGATTGTTTTTCAGACTCCTTTTGGAATTTGGAGTGACAAGAGTGATAGAAAGGCCGTCATTATAGTCGGGCTTATAATTTTTATCATAGGTTCATTGATCTGTGCATTTTCCACTTCTATTAGCATGCTTATCATCGGTCGTTTTATACAAGGCGCAGGGGCAATTAGTGGGATTATAAGCGCGCAAATTGCTGATTTAGTGTGTGAAGAAGAACGTACTAAAGCCATGGCCATTATGGGTGTGGGTATTTTTATAAGCTTTATTTTCGCGATGATTTTAGGACCCATATTTGCGGCAAATATGGGGCTAAATTCTATTTTTTTCTTGACTGCAGGATTGAATTTTATTGCATTGCTTATTCTCATTTTTAAGGCCAAATCAAGTCCAAAAGTCAAATATTCCTACCAAGAAAATCGCCTTGGCGTAGTTTTTGCAAACAAGAATTTACAGATTCTTAATTGCAGCGTGTTTTTGCAGAAATTTTTCATGATTTTGAGTTTTGTGGTTATGGGCATAGTATTAGAGCAAGTTTTTAGCCTAGAAGAATCACAACTTTGGAAAATTTATGCTCCTGGATCTATTTTAGGGCTTCTAGCGCTTGCTCCCGCATCAATTCTTGCGCAGAAAAAAGGCTACTACAAACAAGTATTGTTAGTTGGAGTGGTAATGTTTGCATTGGCCTATGTTTTGTTTGCTTATGCAATATATGTACAAAATCTTATATTTTTTGTATTCGGGGCATTCGTATTTTTTGTAGGATTTTCCATTCATGAGCCCATTATGCAAACACTCGCAAGCCGCTATCCCAAAGCACACCAAAAAGGCGCAGTGCTTGGCTTCTTTACGACACTAGGATTTGTTGGCTCAGCATTTGGAGCAATGTGTGGGGGGATAATGTATGAATATTTGGGATTGTATGTTTTATCTATAAGTATTGTAGGTATATGTGCATTTTGGATTTTGCTTATGGTTTGGAAGTTAGACAATCCCATCCACGACAAAAACCTTTATCTGCCAATGCGTTCTTACAATTTAGAAAATTTCTCATCTTTAAATGATAGAGAAGGTGTAATTGAGTGGTATATCAACATCACAGAAGAAATCATAGTGGTCAAATATGATGAGCAAATTATCTCAAAAGACGAAGTGCTCAAGCTTATTGCATAGCCGCAAAATTTATACTTTTAAATGAGTTCTAAATTACTTTTTCTATAATATTGGCAATCTCTAATCAAGGAGTATCTTATGGAAGAAAATCAAACACTAGAAGTATTGATGATAGAAGATGATGTTGAGTTAGCCGAAATCCTAAGTGATTACCTCAAAAAGCACAATATGAATGTTACAAATTATGATGAGCCCTACACAGGTATGAGTGCTGTAAATGCCAAGCATTTTGATGTCTTGCTTTTAGATTTGACCTTGCCAAATCTCGATGGTTTGGAAGTTTGCAAACGGATAACAAAACAGAAAAATATCCCTATCATAATTTCATCTGCTAGAGGCGATGTTAATGATAAAGTCAAAGCTCTAGAAGAATACGGTGCTGATGATTACTTGCCAAAACCTTATGATCCAAAAGAGTTGGTTGCCAGAATCCACTCTCTTTTGCGTCGTTACAGCAAGAGAAATCCAAAAGAACTAGGCAGAGAACAAAATAACGTATTTAGAATCGACAAGCACAGCCGAGAGATATTCTTCAAAGACAAAAGGCTAGATCTTACCCGTGCAGAATATGAAATCCTCACATTGCTTATTAGCAAAAAAGGACATGTTTTCTCGCGCGAAGCCATAGCTATAGAATCAGAATCTATCAATCCAGAGAGCTCAAATAAAAGTATTGATGTCATTATTGGTAGGCTTCGTTCTAAAATAGAAGAAAATCCCAAAAATCCACGATATATAATCTCTGTTCGGGGAGTAGGCTATAAGCTTGAGGTATAAATTAAGTCCTTACCAGAGTTTAAATTGTGCTTTTGTACTCTTATACAAACTTCTCATATCTCCATCGACACTATATTCCACAGCAAAGCCATATTTGACATTTGCCTTGCCAGATTTTTTGATCTTGGCACCTTCATAGGTTTCTTTTGGGATCGTGAGACTGCCTGTCATAGCGCTTACTTGTGGGGCTAGCTTTTTGTTAGTATTAGATTCTGTGATAAGGTCACCATCAACATAAAGTGCCAAGTGTGTTACCACAATAAACTGATCCGTTTTGTTTGTGATGCTAATCCCTACACTTCCTTTTGCAAGATTAAAGGAGCTTGCGTTCAAAACCACATCATCATTTTCGATGCTAACAGCTGGCATGTTTTGTTTGGCCAACACAGTTTGCGCAGGAGTTTCTCCACGATGATTTGCCGCATACATATCAGCCCCATTTGCCAATAAGAGGTCAATCATTGGTTGATTTTTTTTCATCACAGCATAATGCAATGGTGTATTGCCCAAATGCTCATCTTTCACATTTACTTCTGCACCTTTTTTGATAAGTTCGCGTGCCATTTTGACATTTCCAAGTGCCACGACTTTGAGCAGTGCAGTCTCGCCATGAGATACTGCATTGACATCTGCTCCGCGCTGGATAAGCAAGCCGACAACATCAAGGTTTCCTTTTCTGGCGGCATCATATAGTGGCGTGCTTCCGCGCAAGCGAGTTTCCACATCTATACCAAGAGAGACAGCTCTACGCACATCTGTATAGTTGTTGCTAAAGAGCATATTTATATATTTTTCATTAGCTACACAGCAAGTCAGCATAAAAATTGCCACAAAAAGAAGTCGATTCATATCTCTATCCTCTCGTAAAATGCTTTGTGCAAAGTGTTTTTATCTTCAAAAATACACTATCAAAATCTATTCCGTATGTGCGCGCATCAGCGATGCTTGTAAGGAAATTTGTATCACCTAAATAGCGTGGAACAAAATGCAAATGGATATGCTCTGGCAAGCCAGCACCACCTGCTTGTTTGATATTCATGCCCATGTTTATGCCGCTAGCACCATATTCATACAAAACATCAAAGGCTTTCTGGCTCAGCATATGGATATGCTGCCATTCTTTTGTGTCTAAGAGACTTGGACAATCACAATGCTTGTGTGGGATAAGCATAAAATGCCCCGGTGTATAAGGATAGAGATTCATCACGCCAAAGCAAACTCCATCTCGGTATATAACACGATTTTTTTCATCATCTTGTGCATTTTGTGAAATCTCGCAAAATACACATCCACACATTTTCGAATCAAAATAGCCACTGCGCCAAGGAGAATAGATTCTATCCATTACTACCTCTCATAGGTTTAGATAAAGCTTGGTGCATCATTGCTAAACAACACAAGGTCATCAGAGAGAGTGCAAGCTTTCAGCATACTTTCTAGAGAATCTTTGGTTTGCAAAAATATCTTTTGTGCATTCTTGATATTTTCGCGGAAAACCCTAGCATTAAGCGCACCCGTGATAATAGCAATATCAAAGACTTCATCGATTCTCTTTGCAAGCTGCTTGTTTGCCTCATCGCTTCCTTCTACAATGCCCGGTGTCACAATAACCTTGCGTCCATCATACAGCGAAGCAAGACGGATAGCCTCAAGCATGCCCTTGAGATTCCCATTAAAGCTGTCATCCAAAATCAGTTTTTGGTTTGCTGTGATTTTTTGTAGTCTGTGTGGGACCTGCTCAAGTCTATTGACAGCTTGCACAATCTCTTCTACCTTCATGCCAAATTCCAGCGCCACACTCACAGCCACAGCAATGTTATAGACATTAAACTCACCCAGAATCTTTGTTTCAAAATCCTGCCATTTGTCATTGATTTTCAGCGAAAAATTTGTGCCATCTAATGTAGCTTGGATATTTCTATACTCCATAGGATAAAAACGCATGCAAGATTTTTTCTCAGGCTCTAGGTCTTGTGGCAAGGCATTCTCTTTAAAGACAAAAGCCCTTTTTAAACGCAGTGAATTGAGAATCTCAAACTTCGTATTTGTGATGTTTTGGATATTTTTGAAATACTCTATATGCTGCTCGCCAATCTCGCCAATGACAACATACTGGGGATGCAGAAACTGCACAATCTCATCAATATCACCCTTTAGTCTTGCTCCAGCCTCAGTGATATAAATCTCAGTGGAATAATCAAGATTCTCATTGATATCAGCCACAATACCACGCAATGTATTCACACTTCTGGGGGTAGCATAGACATGAAAATGCTTGCTGAGAATCTGTGTGAGATAGTTTTTGATGCTCGTTTTACCAAAACTTGCAGTGATAGTTATAATCCGCAGTCTGGTCATAATCTGGAGTTTATCTTGAGCGATTTTTGTGTATTGCTTCATCAATGTTGCTTCATAGATATTAGAGACCAATACAGCAAACACCAATGTAAAAGCATGGAGCAAAAGATTATCAACCTTAAAGGCGATGCTTAAAAATATATCCAAGAACCCAAAAATAACACAAAGACCAAAAAACCTTTGTACTCTTTTTGTGAATCTCAAAGGTTTATCCTGCTTGCTCCTCCACAATACAAGAGCGATAAAAAACACAATCGCAAGGAGAATGCAATACTGTTCCAAATGCATTGTATGTAGTGCAAAAAAAACACATAAAGGCAATACAAAATACCAAATATGCCACATAAACTTATGGTGCATAAAGATAACTCGATAAAAACTATAGTTATACCACTGCAACAAAGTGATAAGGTAGTATGCAAATTCGAGATTCAGCAAAAAATTACCAATCAAGCCAATCAATTCTTGGTCCATTTCACGCTCACTTTATAATCACAAAATCTTGAAAGATTCTCATACCATCTTGCAAGTTTTTTTCTTTGACATTCTCTACCCTAGCTTTGTGTGGGCCTATTTCAAGAAACATCTTGTATTTTGTGAGTGCATCTTGCTCTGCTTGGGCATAGATTTCCACACTGCCATCATCAAGATTCTGCGCACTGCCAAAGATTCCTAGCTCATCTGCTTTGTATTTAGCATATTTTCTATATCCCACACCTTGCACCTTGCCAAAGACCAAAAAACATTTCGTTTGGATGTTTTTCATAAATTCCTCCTCTATGATTTTTGCTTGCTTCATAAAAAAATAATGATCACCCTGCATTACAAAGAAATAACTTCTTTTCATAAGCGCAGCGATTTCTTTGCCGCTTTGTAGTGTAGTAGCACTATCTTGCTCTCCCCAAAAGATAAATGCCTGCGCATTACATGCTGCAAAATGTTTTCTAAAGTCCTCATTTACGACATTTTTGAATGTCTCATACATACCATTATTCAATCCCGATGCATCCTTTGAACGCAAAATATTTGCGCTCAAACCAAGTTTTTTAAAAACTTTAGCCAGAGCAATTTTGCATCTAACTCGCAATGACTTCTTTTCAAGAATCCCAGCAGAACTTAGCAAAATAAGTCTTTTGTCCGCCAAAAGTGTCGCTACTTTGCCCCCAAAGCTATGCCCTAGCATAATCCACTCTATTGAATCCAAAATCTTATTTGTATTTTTCAGTGCGCCAAAAAATAGCCTAAGAATCTCCGCATAATCATTTGTGCTAAGGCTTCTATCACAAGCACTTCCCCCAAAGCCGGGCATATCTACATACAGATGAATAAAATCTCTAAAGCTTTGTCCAAAAGAAAGCTTCATAAGCTCTTTGTTGCTTCCCCATCCATGTAAGAAGCAAATCACACCTTGCGGATGAGAAATATTGAGATTGAGAAATTCATAATGTAATGGGAACTGCACATCTTTATACAAGATAAGCTTTTGGGCCATATTCTACTTGCCTTTAGCACGTGAGATTTGCTCTATATAGCGATAGCTGGGTCTTATTGGTTTTTTCGTCGGAAGGTTTTGTGCAAGAGTTTTTAAGATAGAAATAAAGTCCTCAAACAGATAGTTGGCTCCAGAACCAGGAATAGGATTGATCTCATTAAGATATATCTCACCCTGAGATTGGACAAAGAAATCACAGCGCACAATCGCACCTTCAAACATATCCTCATAAATCATTTTGAAGTTTTCTTGCAATGCAGATTCCAGCTCAGGAGAAATTTGGGCTTTATGAAGATAGCTAGTGCGTGAAAAATCCAAATATTTGTTACCAAAATCCAAAATCTCATCGCCTCTTTTCTGCGGCTCCTCCACGATTGAGAAGAGCCACTCATCTCCAACCTTACAGCCAGCAAGGTTGTACTCTTTCATATCTCCTAAAAATGGCTCTACAAGCACCTTAGAATCGTATTCAAGAGCACAATCTAGCGCATAATCAAGATCTTGAGATTGTGTAACTACACTCACACCAATAGAGCTGCCAAGTCTTGCAGGCTTGCAGATGATAGGAAATTCTATCGCAAGCGAATCCCGGCTATACAAGCTCAGAATCTGATAGTCCAAGACTTTCACTCCGCGCTTTTTGGCATAAATCTTGGTCAAAGCCTTGTCAAAGCTTAAGACACAAGCCTCCATCCGTGGTCCAATGTAATGTATCTTGTAGAAATCAAAAAGTGCGCTCAAAGTCCCATCTTCACCCTGAGCACCATGTATGAGGTTATAGATTGTGTGGATTTTAAGAATCTGCTTTTTTTGAAAAAACCCTTTTGATTGATAAAACCCACCAATACCAAGAGTGAGTTCTACATCCTTATACAAACCTTTCGCGAAGAATGATGCCTTCATATTCTTGGGATCTATCAGGTAAAAGCGATGCTCACCATCTAAGAATATGAAACAAGTACCATCTCCCAATACTTTTTGTAGTGCAATCGCACTGACAATACTTATCTCATGTTCATAACTCGCCCCACCAAAGACAACCCCAAATTCCATTAGCACCCCTTCTTAGCAGTTTAAATCCGCGGATTCTAACCCAGAATTGCTTAAAAAGCACATCAGACCCGTATTGTATTTTCCAAACCTTTTGACTAGAATCCCGCCATTGTCTGCAATCACAAGCCCACAGAGTTGCTAATCCAAAGCTATCGACCCAAAATCACTTAAGGAGTTTCCCATTATCTCACTACAACAAGTAAGCAAAACCTATCCTAATGGCTTTTGTGCGATCAAAGGCATTGATTTGGAAGTGCAAGAAGGCGATATTATGGGGATTATCGGCTATTCTGGTGCGGGGAAAAGCACACTTATTAGGCTTATCAATCGCCTTGAAGAGCCAAGCAGTGGGCATGTAGAAATTGATGGAATCGATATGCTTGCACTTTCTCAAAAGCAGCTCCAAAAGCAACGACAAAAGATAGGCATGATTTTTCAGCATTTTAACCTCCTAAGTGCGCGCGATGTGTTTGGGAATGTCGCCTTTGCACTTGAGATTGCCAAATGGAAGAAAGAGAAAATAAAAGCGCGCGTAAATGAACTTTTAGAACTTGTGGGCTTGAGTGAAAAGGCGCATTTTTATCCAAGCCAGCTAAGTGGCGGGCAAAAGCAACGCGTAGCCATTGCCAGAGCATTAGCCAACCATCCAAAAGTATTGCTTTGTGATGAAGCTACAAGTGCGCTTGATACTAAAACCACGCGCTCAATCCTTTCGCTACTTAAAGATATCCAAGCAAAGCTTTCTCTTACAATCGTGCTTATCACGCATCAAATTGAGGTGGTGCAACAGATTTGCAATAAAGTTTGCGTGATTAGTAATGGCGAGATTGTGGAGCGTGGGAAGGTCGAAGAAGTGTTTGCCAATCCAAAGCAAGCCATCACAAGGGAGCTTATTTCGTTTTTGCCACTTGATGAGAATAAGCTTATCGCGCATATTGGTGTGAGCGAGAATACCTATCGTGTGATTTTTACAGGACCTAATGCACAAAGTCCGCTTATTAGTCAAATGATTAGGAAATTTGGCGTAGATGTGAATATTTTAAGCGGTAGTATTGAAGAATTTAACAAACAAGACATAGGACATTTGGTAATCAAGTTTTTACAAACAGATACAGATTCTATCAGTAAAAGCCTTGAGTGGCTACAATCTCAAGGCGTGAGAATAGAATCTCTTGCCTTAGAATCTCTCAATCTCACCAAAAACTCTCAAGCCATACGCAATCTACATACCAAGCAAAAGAAGGACTAAACAATGATAAAAGATTTTTTGCGCTCCGCAGATAGGGAGTTTGAAGCGATTTTGCATTCTGTATTTGGCAATGATTTGGGCTATTTGCTTTCAAAAGGTTTGCTTGAAACGCTTTATATGGTGCAGTTCTCAGTCATTTTTGCAGTACTTTTTGGCTTGCCACTTGGGGTTTTACTTACTATCACGCGCCAAGATTCTATCAAGCCCGCACCACTTTTTAATAAAATCCTTGGATGGATTGTAAATATGGTGCGCTCTTTTCCTTTTATGGTGCTAATCCTCGTGCTACTGCCTTTTTCTGGCGCGCTTATTGGTATGAGCACAGGCTCTACAGCTGCCATTATCGCGCTTAGCATCGCAGCCATTCCTTTTATCGCGCGCCTTTTTGAGGGGGCATTACTTGAAGTGCCAAAGGATTTGATTGAAGCTACACAGAGTATGGGAGCAAGCAATTTTACGATTATCAAAATGATGCTTTGTGAATGCAAGCCAGCCCTTGCAAATGCCATTGTGATAACCTCTATTAGCCTTGTTGGGTATTCTGCAATGGCAGGAATTGTAGGCGGTGGTGGATTAGGAGATTTGGCTTATCGCATAGGATTCCAGTCTTTTAAACCCGATGTGTTGCTATATGCAGTGATTGTGACGATGATTTTAGTCCAGCTTATCCAAAGCAGCGGGGACTTTATCGTGAAAATCCTGCGTGCAAATCGTTAAATTTCACTTTCAAAAAGGAGCAAAAATGAAAATTCTACAAAAACTAGGCTTTGGGCTTTTAAGCGCGATTATCGCGCTGGGCTTAAGTGCCTGCGGAGAAGAGAAAAACAAAAGTTTAGAATCCACAGATTCTAGCAAAATGCCATTACTTGTAGTAGGTGCGACACCTGTGCCAGCAAGTGAGATTTTAGAATTTGCCAAGCCACTTTTAGCGCAAAAAGGTGTGGAGATGAAGGTGCAGGTTTTCACAGACTACACAACGCCCGATATTGCGCTAAATGATGGCAGTAATGATGCCAACCTTTATCAGCATAAGCCCTTTATGGAGGCGCAAAATGCACAAAGAGGCTTTAATCTTGTCGCGCTAGAGCCAATTTATGTCGTGCCGCTTGGCTTTTATTCTAAAAAATACAAGAGTGTGGATGAGATTCCAGAGGGTGCAGATATTGCCTTACCAGGTGATAGCTCAAATCTCGCGCGAGCGCTCATTTTACTCCATGATTTTGGTGTGATTGAATTAAAAGACCCTAAGAATCTTGCAAGCACGATTGAATACGACATTGTAAAAAACCCCAAAAATCTACGCTTTAGACCAGTAGAGGCTGCGGGCTTACCAAGTTTGCTACCAAATGTCGATGCGGCTGTGATCAATGCAAACTACGCATTACAAGCAGGCTTTAGTATCAAAAGTGCGTTTTTCCACGAAGACTCAAAATCTGAGTATGTCAATGTCTTTGTAACGCGCAAAGAACTAGAAAATGATGAACGTATCCAAAAACTCAAAGAAGTGCTTATGAGTGATGAGATTGCAGAGTTTATTTTGCAAAAATACAAGGGCGAGATTTTGCCAGTCAATCTCAAAGTTAAGATTTGATCTCATCTTGGAATCCGCGTGAAGCGCATTCCACTTCCGCGAGTTAGAAATAAAAGGAGTATGTATGAAAGCATTGGAAAGTTTAGGATTGCTTGCTTTAAGCGCGATTGTCGCACTGGGCTTAAGTGCCTGCGGAGAGAAAAAAGAAAAAACGCAAACAAAATCTGAAATTGTTATAGGCGCTACACCTATCCCGCATGCTCAGATTCTAGAATTTATCAAAGAGGATTTGCAAAAAGAAGGAGTAAGCCTTAAGATTGTTGAATTTAGCGATTATGTCACGCCAAATATCAGCCTGCATGATAAGAGTCTGGATGCAAACTTTGTCCAGCACAAGCCGTATTTAGATTCCATCAACAAAGACAGAGGCTACACCCTTACACCAATAGCCCAAATACACATAGAGCCTATAGGGCTTTATTCCAAGAAGCACAAGAGCACAGACAGCCTGCCGCACAACGCTACTATAGCTATTCCAAACGATACGACAAATCTCGCGCGCTCACTTATCTTATTGCATAACAACGGCCTTATCACTCTTAAAGATGTAACCAACCTCAAGAGTACAGAATCTGAGATTATCAACAACCCAAAGAATTTCAAGATTGTGCCAGTTGATGGTGCGCTTTTGGTGCGTGTGTTTCAAGACTACGATGCAGCGGTTATCAATGGTAACTATGCCCTGCAAGCAGGACTTTTCACAGATGATGCGATTTTATTAGAAGATGGCCTATCTCCTTATGCCAATGTCCTTGTAGTCCGTCAAGAGAATAGTAATGATGACAATACCAAGAAGCTCAAAGCCACTTTACAAACCCAAAAAGTGCGTGATTTTATTCTCCAAACCTACAAGGGCAGTGTTTTACCAGCATTCTAGCCGTCCCTACAAGCTTATAAATTTGTAAGGATTGGCGGCTCAAACAATCAAGCTGCAAGACTCTCTACCACCCCTACCACATAAAATTCAACTTCATATAACCAGTATGCTGTGTAAGCTTAGAGTTAAAGGTAGTGTTGTAGTTAAATGTTATATAAAACCTTTCATCCAAA
>NZ_NHYK01000013.1 GCF_003288805.1 Helicobacter sp. 10-6591
TACATGCAGATTCTTATAAGTCTGATTGATTACAGAATCAAGACATTCTCTTAAGTAAGGAGCTACATTGTAGATTGGGATGACGACACCTATGGATTGGTTGAGAGTAGGGGGATTTTGGAGTTGATTATTTAGCATGATTTATCCTTAGTTTAAATACAAAGTGACTAGATAAAAAGCGAATTAACACTTTCGCTATGACAGATTCTTCTGATGACTTCAGCAAACAATGGAACGACACTTAAAACTTTTATTTTCTTACTTTGTGTGTGCAGGGGAATTGAGTTTGTCACAACAACCTCATCCAAACTACTTTTTTCAATCCTCTCATAAGCTGGACCACTCAGTACAGGATGAGTGCTTAGTGCTATGACATTATTTGCTCCACGTGATTTGAGAGCATCTGCGGCTTTGCACATCGTGCCCGCAGTATCTATCATATCATCAACCAAAATTACATCTTTTCCACTGACATCACCTATGATATTCATAACTTCGCTTTGATTGGCTTTCTCGCGCTTTTTATCTACAATCACCAAATCAAGCCCTAATTTGTTAGCAAAATATCGCGCACGTGCTACTCCACCAATATCTGGGCTTGCCACAATGGGATTACCAAAGTGTTTGGATTTGATGTAGTCACGAAATACAATCGACCCATACAAATTATCGACCGGAATATCAAAAAATCCTTGAATCTGCCCTGCATGCAAATCCATAGTAATAAGCCTATTGATACCTGCATTTTGGATGAGATTGGCCACAAGTTTGGCAGAAATAGGCACACGTGGTGCTGCCTTTCTGTCTTGTCTCGCGTAGCCAAAATACGGCATAACAGCATTGATACTATTTGCTGCGCTTCTCTTGAGTGCATCGGTCATAATAAGAAGTTCTAAAAGATTGTCGTTTGTAGGGGCGCAAGTTGGCTGGATAATAAATACATCTTTCCCTCGCACAGATTCTCCAATCTGCACGCTTATCTCACCATCACTAAAGCGTGTAACACAAGCATCTGAGAGCATAATATCAAGATATTTGCTCACCTCAGCTCCAAAGCTAGGATGGGCTGAACCACAAAAAATTTTATAATTTCGCATAACAAACCTTAGAGACGAAGTTTTAGAGCCCGTCAATTATAAGAGACTTTAACTTAAAAGTTCGTTTTCTTATCAGTGGGGTTTAAGATAATAGGCACGCCTTTGAAACCAAATTCCTCACGCAAGCAATTTATCAAATATCGTTTGTAGCTAAAGTGTAATGCTTTTGGGCGATTCATCACTAGGCTGATTTGTGGTGGGCATGTAGCAAATTGTGTAGCATAATAGATTTTAACAATCTTGCCTCTATCACTTGGTAGATGGTGTCTCATGCCTGCTTGTGCCATAATCTCATTGAGTTTAGCAGTGGGGATTCTGTAATTGTAGTTTTGCCATACTGTTAGGATCATTTCCTTCAGGGAGTTGATATTGCGTTTATTTTTAGCACTCACACATACTATAGGCGCAAATTCTAAGAATCTAAACTTGCGCTGCAATTCTTGCCTCATACTTTTAAAATCCATACATGCAATATCCCATTTATTCAGCACGATAATCACAGCAAGATTGTGCTTTGGGATAAGCGCGCTGATTTTTTCATCGAGTTCTACAAAGTTTTGGGAAGCATCGAGGACTAAGAGTGCAATGTGTGACCTTTCTAATGCTTTATTTGTCCTATCAAGTGCATACTTCTCAATACCCTCAATCTTGCCTGCGCGCCTAATACCAGCAGTATCCACAAAACACAATCTATAGTCATGAAATTTTGTGTAATCATCAACTGGATCAATCGTAGTTCCAGCCACATCGCTCACAATACTGCGATTTTTTCCAAGCAGTGCGTTTAATAGGGAGCTTTTGCCTACATTCACGCGTCCAATAATGCCAATTTGGATATTCTCTTGCTCTTGTGATTCTAAAAATTCTTCAATGCTCTGCTGCTCTTGGCTGTCTCGTGGAGTTTGTGCCACAAGATCAAAAACCTTTGCAATATGGTTTTGCAGAATACTTAAACCCCGATTGTGGCTTACAGAAATAAAGAACATGTCTTTTATGCCAAGTGTGCTAAAACTCCAGGCCTGTTCTTTGAGCTTGTCATTGTCAATTTTATTTAGCACCAACCATACTGGGACTTGCTTTTGTAAGATTCTTACTACACGTTTGTCTTCATCATCAATACATGAGCGTCCATCAACCACATACAGCACCAAATCAGCATTTAATCCCGCATCAATACTCGCTTGGCTTACTTGTTTGAAAAGTTCTGAATACTTTCTGTTGTCTTGCAGGCTACTTTTTTTGCTAAGTTCTGGATTATAGGATTTGTCGATACCACCGGAATCTAGCAAGCTACACTCATATCCATTGATAATACACACACCTTTTTTTATATCTCTTGTCGTGCCGCTTATCTCAGACGTGATAGCGACATTTTCTTTACAAAGCCGATTGAATAGGGAGCTTTTGCCTACATTTGGTCTGCCCAAAATCGCAATGGTTTTCATCTATTCTCCTTAGTCAAAATGGCGTTACTAGAGAGGTATTTGTGAAGTAGAATCTAGGAATAAAAAAAAGCTATGGCAGAGAGGATATGCAACCTATTGCTAAATGTTACAAATTCCTTGCGCCCACTTCTTTTGCTACGAATATAGAGTTTGAGAAATAGGAGAACCTAATTCTGATTCTCGCTAATCCAAAGGAATATGATATTTTTTGATGTATTTGTTAATATTATCAAAACCTTTTAAATCCTTTTTAATGTCATCTTTAAAACATTGAATTGCCCCTTTGAAGAATTCTGTATTATTACTAGACAACTCTTCATCTAAGTGTCCATTGACTTCATATTTGCAATACAAATCTATTGCTGTTAAAAACTGATTTTTTGCATTTTCTTTTTTATCTGTTTCCATATAGTTTTTATAGGCGTTGAGAAAAAATATCTCTGCCTCTAAAGTGGTAGTTTTTCTAAAAACTGAAATTGTAGCTCTAACCGCTATTGCTGCGGTTATTATTGTAACCAATATGGTAAGAATATCACCTATGGCTATTTCACACTTCATCATTAGGGTTATCTTCTGAATTTTGATTTGAACTATTTGTATCGGATTGCTGTGGTTGTATGTTTTGGGATGTGCTGAAATTATCACTTTGGTTATCTGTATTCTTTAAGTCTTTTAGTAAGGGGTTAAAACTTTCTGTTGAAATTGTTAGATTACTTTCAGATTTATTATTATTTTGATTAGCCATTTTGGCTCCTTTATGAATTGAATTTGCCTTGTAATGTCCAAAACCTCAAGGCAGGTAAATAATATCGTCCATTTTTGAATTTTCTTTAGAGTTGTTTTTCATTTTTTGAATTAAGGTTCTAAAGCTTTGGCGACATCGTCCAAAGTTTTGGCTTTAGCATAATTCTCTAGCCACGAATCTACCCAAATAGGGATAGGCTTACTCTCATCTTTCCAATTTGCCACAGAACTATAGGCTAACCCTGTCATATCGCAAAAATCTTGCCGTGAAATACCAAGACTCTTAAGTTTGGCATCAAAATCTTTTTTATTCATTGTTTTATTCCTTTACAGATTTACTCGCGGAACATAATCTCTTGGAATCTTGTGCGATTATGGCAGATTTTGCGCAAAATGCACATTTTTTAGCAAAAGTGCTTAGGAAGCTTGCACAAAAATATGAGGCAAATGCGCAGTTTGCAGAATCTCGCCTTAAATCAGCTCTCAAACATCGTCCCGATGTTTTGAAAAAAGCAAGGAATATAAGCAAAGATAATGAATCAAGTCGGATAGAGTTGAAGTTTTTCTTGCATTGAATAGTGCGGGGCTACTCCCATAGCTTCTCTACCCATTCACGCCCACTATTAGGGAGCAAATGAGCATACCTCATCGTCATTTGTATGTCTTTGTGATTTAAGAGCTTTTGGATTATTTGAATCGGCGTGCCTTTGATAGCGAGATGTGAGGCAAAAGTGTGTCTTGTGGTATGAATCACCACTCTATGTTTTCTATCCTTAGGGTCTAATTCTTTGTTAAAAAGTTCATTAAGTATCGTTTGCATAGCTCTAGTGATGGTGCGTTCTGGAGTTTTGAAAATAATATTTTCTGTATGCTCTTGCAACACTTGCCTCGCTAAAGGTGTAAGAAATGCTGTGTATTTAGAGTTATTCTTAAAATCTTGTATTTTAATAGTGTCATTCTTAAAGTCAATATCTTCTAACTTGATATTGAGAATGCTATTAAGCCTTGCTCTTGTGCTAAAAGCAAGGACAAAGAAATAATATACTTCTTTATTCTTATGCTCTTTTGCCACATGTAAAAGTTTTTCTATCTCATCTTTATACAAAAATCGCTCTCTTGCATTATCGAGCTTTAGCTTTTTGATGAGTTTTAGTGGATTTTGCATAGGGATTTTGTATTCTGTTATGGCAAATTCCATAATGGAGTGTAATCGCTCAAGGAGCTTATTGATTGTTTTATTGCTTTTGCCCTCAAGAGATAGCATAAAATCAGTAATATGCTTTGTTTGGATATTTTGCGGGGCAAATGCACCAAAAAATGGAGTAATGTGCAAAAGACATTGTCCTTTGTAGTCTATAAAAGTTTGATGTTTTAGTCTTATTTTTTGGATTTCAAGATAGCGTGTGATGATAGATTCTAAAGTAAGATTTGTGGGCGTGTGTGGCTCATTGATAATGTCCATTCTTTTTAAGTGTGCCTTTTTCTCACTCCAGCCACTTGCCTTTGTGCCAACCTTACGCTCAAATCTATTGCCATTTGTATCAGTCCATCGCACATAGTAAGCAATATCACCATTATTAAGCTCTTTGCTTCTTACTCCTTCATATTTTTGACTTGTTTTAAGTGTAGCATTGCGCTTATGATTTGTTTTATGTATCCCCATTTTACTTTTTTGAGTGCTATTTTCTATTGCTATTGTAGAGTTTTTCATAGTTTTTCTATCCCCAATCTATCCCCACTAAAAAAATATTTTGCGGTATTTTTTAGATTTTCTACAAGATTATGTATGATTATTGCTTATAATCAAAAGAAGCGTTTAATACCATAAAATAGAGTATTTAGAGGTTATTTTATAATATAAAATATTGTAAGTGATAATTTAAGATTTGAAAGTTAAAGCTATGGCAGAGAGGAAGGGATTCGAACCCTCGAAAGCTTGCACTTTACACGCGTTCCAGGCGTGCTCCTTCAACCACTCGGACACCTCTCTAAAAAATTTATCCAATCATTGCAAGAAATTATTGTAATGGTCGGAGTAGCGGGATTTGAACCCACGACCTCACCCACCCCAAGGGTGTGCGCTAGCCAGACTGCGCTATACTCCGAAACTTCGCAAAGCCTGCATTATACAAGCTTTCAATAATAATTAAAATGCAATCAAAGTCCTAAAATCGCATAAATAGCGAACTCATTGCAAAAAATGCATCATTGATCTCTGTCTTAAAATGTACAAAAATTGCAGGTAAAACGATGATAAGCACCACTAATGCAACAGCAATTTTTATCGGGAATCCAATAGCAAAAATATTGAATTGTGGATGGGTTTTCATAATCATCCCAAAAATAATGTCTAACAAAAGAATGATCGCCAAAATAGGAAATGCCATGCTAAAGCCTACAACAAAGAGATTTCCAAAAGCCTTAATAAAATATTTCGCATTATTCTCTAAGACAAATCCGCCAAGTGGCACAGAATCTAGGCTATGTGCTACAAGCATAAAAACAAGATGGTGAAAATCAAGTGCTAGCGCTAACATCAGAGCGAGCAGACTCAAAATCTGCGCAACTATTGGCTTTTGTGTTCCGCTCATCGGATCGTATGCACTTGCCATCGTAAGCCCCATAGAAAAGCTGATGATTTCGCCGCTAAAACTCACCATAGCAAAGACAATCTGTAGGCACAATCCGGCCAAAAATCCAAAAGCAAACTCAAACATCCCAGCTATCAGTAAATCTGTCAGAGTAATATGGGAAAAACTTGTGTTTACAAGCGGAAAAAAAACCAACGCCATAAAAAAAATCATCGCCCCACGCACACTTGGAGGAACGAGATTATTGTCAAAAAATGGAAAAAAGCTAAACACTCCACTAAAGCGCAAGATAAGCAACAAGAATGCAATCACATTGGTTTCATTTGTAAGATATGGGATTATCTGCATTGGACTAGAACTGGTTTTGTAGCTCTTCAAATTCAAGTTGGGCAGATTCTAAAAGCTTTTGTGCTAGTGATAGGGTATGTACCCCTTGCTTATAGAGGCTAAGAGAATCTTTTAAGTTTATTTCTTGGGAATTGAGCTTGGTGATAATCTCACGCACACAAGATAAAAGCTGCTCAAAATCTTGATTTTCAAGCTCTTGTGAGTGTGTCTTGGCGGTATTTGGGTTATTGTAATGTTGAGATTCCATAAACAAACCTTGGGTTATAAAGTCTTCTAAGTAGAGGTGCGCGGATTCTATCATAACTCCCACAACACCCTTTGTTGCGAATTTGCTACAATTGCACCCAAGTTTGTTCCAAGGATTATCAAGATGGGTTATTTACTCTTTATTCTTTTTATCTTTCTGTTCATTGCATTGGGAGTTGTTATCTCAAAAGATTCTCAAGATTTCACGAAACGCAAAAAAATTAGCATTATTGCAGTCCTTGCTCTAACCATTGGGCTTGGTGTGATTTATACGCAATTACAAAATAAAGATTCCCAAACCCTTGTAGATTTGCAAAGTCGCTTTGAGCGACTAGAGACACTCACGTGTAATTTTGAAGATAAAGAGATTGCAGTGCATAAAAAAGACTTTGATGTAACAAGTGGAATCAAGTCCTTTGTCGGCAGAAAAGGAAGTGAATACGAAGGCGTGAGCGTGCTTTTTAGTTCGTGCAGGATTTAGATGCGATTAGTACAAACGCTTGATTTACAAGAGTATATAGCGCAATTTTCAGCTTTCTTAGCCCGAGAAAAAAGCTTCATACCACAGGGTGATAGGCAGATTCTCTCGCATCTTATTCAAGAGTTAGAAGTTCTTGATCTAAAAGCTCCTATGCGAGTGAAAGATCTTAGCAGCGAGCTAGCATCTCTCCAGAAGTTTGGGATTCTCAATCTCAATGAGATTTTTGAATTTGTAAAAATCATTCGCTATTTTTCCTATCTTAAGAAATCATTCACTCCTAATTCCAAGCATCTCTTTGCTTGGCTACAAACCTTTCATATCCCACAGGCTCTTTTGGAAATAAGCGATTGTTTTGAAGACAATGCAAAGCTTAAGTATGGAATCTTTGCGCAAATTGACAGCATGCATCTTGCGCTAAAAACTTTGAAAGCAGAAATCCAGCTTGCACTGAGCAATGCCAAAGAAAATCCCAAACTCCAAAGCTATCTTGTGGATTCCCAAGTGCATTTTATTGAACAAAACCAATGCTTACTACTAAAAGCGGGATTCCATAATGTAATAAAAGGCATAGTGCTTGCACGCTCACAAAGTGGATTTTTCTATGTACTTCCACAAAATGTCGCAGATCTCAAAACACATTTAAGCATGCTCTATGATCGCTTGCAAACACTGATTTTGGAAGTCTGCTCTGACTTTAGTAGGACATTCAATAAATACTTTTTATTTCTGCGGTATATAGACAAAGAGTTTGATAAGTTTGATCATCTTTATGCGCGCGTTGCCTTTGCTAAGGCTTCTGGCTTAGAATTTATCTATCAACTAGAATCCCAAGGTGCTATTATCTTAGATAACTTCTCTCATCCAGCATTAAAAAATCCAACGCCAATCAGCATAAGTCTTGAGAAAACCATAACCTTTATCACAGGCGTGAATGCAGGCGGGAAAACTATGCTTTTAAAATCAATTCTTAGCGCTTGTTTTCTTAGCAAATACCTACTTCCTCTTAGGCTTAATCCCCACAAATCGCGCCTATTAAGTTTTAAAAACATCTTTTCCATCATCTCTGATCCACAAAATAGCAAGAATGATATATCTACATTTGCGGGTAGAATGCTAGGGTTTTCTGAGGTTCTAGAGAAAGACCATTTCTTACTCGGGATTGATGAAATCGAGCTTGGTACAGATTCTGATGAGGCGGCAAGCTTGTATAAGGTGCTTTTAGAATTTTTGAGCAAAAAAGATTGCAGGATTGTTGTTACAACCCATCACAAACGCCTAAGCGCACTTATGGCGCATAGAAGCGATGTAGGGCTGATAGCTGCGCTTTATGATGAGAAAAATATGCGTCCTATTTTTCGCTTTTTGGAAGGCAGTATTGGTAAGAGTTATGCTTTTGAAGTGGCTCAAACTTATGGGATTCCCCAAGCTCTCATTGCCAAAGCCAAGAAAATTTATGGTGAGGATAAAGAGCGGTTAAATGAACTTATCACGCGCTCAAGTGCTTTAGAGCTAGAACTACAAGAGCGTATTGCTGCATATAATGTAAAAATAGATGCGCTAGATTCTCAAAAGATGGAGCTTCAAAATACGCAAACCCTTCTGCAAAAAGAGTTTGAAAACAAAACTCTTGCCTTGCAATCGCATTACAACCAAGCATTAAACGAGCTCAAAACCGTGATGAAAGAAAATGACAACAAACAGATTCATAAAGCACTTAATAATGCACACAAAATCTTGCAAGGCAAACCCACCCAAGCACCACAAGATTCTCTTAATACAGAATTGTGTGTGGGTGATTGTGTGAAATTTGGTAATACACAAGGAATCATCTCTTCACTCGATGCAAAGTTTTGCACAATCCAAACACAGTCTAACAAACGTCTTAAAGTGCCGCGTGTAAAACTCCAAAAAATACCCCAGCTCTTGCAAACAACCTATCTGCAAGCAAAACCCAGAAGATTCAATAATAGTGCTCATGTAAAACTTGACTTGCATGGCAAAAGGATAGAGGAGGCATTAGAAGAGCTTGAGGTATTTTTGTCAAATGCACTTATAGCTGGCTTTGATGAGGTGCTTGTCTTTCACGGAATAGGTACAGGTAAGCTAAGTGCGGCAGTTGCAGAATTCCTAAAAACGCATCCAAAGGTTTTAAGCTTTGAGCATGCACCTGCGGATTCTGGTGGGTTTGGCGCAAAGATAATAAGGCTTTAATTGTTAATCTTAGTGGGCAATGCAAGCGAATATTCTTCTAATCTCTCCATAATACCTCTTGGCTTGGATATGTAAATACGATGGGGCTATAGTCATTGAGATTTGTAGAGCCAGAGATACTCACAGGAATAATGCGATGTGTAAGTTTGAGCTTACGCGGTATATCGAAGTCAGTGGCGTTGAGGTTTTTTAGGTATTGGATTTGTGCTGGTGAATCCTTCTCTTGCAGGGCTAAATCTCTCTTTAAATCCTGTGTATGAGACGAATTGCAGCCAATACAGAAAAGAATGAAAGCCAAAAAGAGACAATCTCATCACCTAATCACAAAAACGTTTTAGCAAAGGCGCATATTCCTCAATGCGTCTATCGCGCAAGAATGGCCATATACGGCGCACTTCCTCGCTTCTTTGCGTCTCAAGTGTCAATAGCAGGCTTTGTGCTTCATCTTGGGATGCTTGGGCGAGAATCTCGCCTTGTGCTCCACAAGCAAAGCTATTCCCCCAAAAGCGAATGCCTCTAGCTGTAACACTATCTTTTTCAACACCCACACGATTGATGCAGAGTGTAGGCAGTCCATTTGCAATACTGTGGGCGCGCTGGATTGTAATCCATGCATCTAGCTGGCGAGCTTTTTCTGCCTGTGTGTCCTCATCAAACCAGCCAATTGCTGTGGGATAGATAAGAATCTGCGCACCTTTAAGTGCCATGATTCTCGCGGCTTCTGGATACCATTGATCCCAGCATACAAGTACTCCGAGTTTTCCGATGCTTGTGTTGATTGGCTCAAACCCAATATCACCTGGCGTGAAATAGAACTTTTCATAAAACTGTGGATCATCTGGAATATGCATTTTGCGATACATTCCTGCGATTTCTCCATTAGATTCAAAAACCACTGCGCTATTATGATAAAGACCTGGTGCTCTTTTTTCAAAAAGCGAAGTTACAAGTACGATATTTGCGCTCTTAGCAATGCTGGCAAAATAAGCAACATCTTGTGAAAAATCATCTGCATAATCAAAAAATTGTGGATTCTCACTTTGACAAAAATATTCCCTTGTGTGTAGCTCTTGTAAACATACAAGCTTTGCACCATTTTCTGCTGCTTTGAGAATCTCTTTAGTTGTATAGGCTATCGTGGCTCCTTTGGAACCTAAATATCTTTGCTGCAAGAGCGCAACTTTTAGCATTACTCTTCCTCATATTCAGAATCTGGATTTTGGTAGTCATCATCATCATACCCGCCAAATGAGTCACCATAACCTTCATAATCCTGCTCATATATTTCATCATCGGTATTTTCGATTTCATCATCATTATAAGTTTTCATTTTTGCTCCTTGTTGTGTGTTGTTTTAAGAAAATCTTCTAACCGCGCTATATCCTCATAACTTGTAAGATCAAGCTTTATTGGTGTGACAGAGACAAATCCTTCTTTGATCGCATCAAAGTCATTCATTCCATCAAAATCCAATGCAGATTCTGCCATATTACGAGATTCCCAAATCAGTGGGTGCAAACCAATCCAATAATATTCCTCACCACGTGGATTGCGGTGCAAGAGCGCATCATTACCATAGACACGACATCCCATCTGTGTGATTTTGTAGCCTTTGGAATTTTGTGCGCTAGGGATATTGACATTTAAAAACTTGCGTTCTGTGAGTGGAAAAGAGTTTGTAAGAATCCTTTCTGCCAAATCCCTAATGACATTTTTTGCCAATCTAAAATCAAATTCCTGACTGAGATTCTTATCTCTTAGCACCTGCGAGATAGCAATAGAACTAATTCCATGCAAGCAGCCCTCTATAGCACCTGCGACTGTCCCAGAATAGGTAATATCCTCTCCCATATTTGACCCAATGTTTATCCCTGAGATAACCAAATCAGGCTTTATATCCTCTGTATAAAGTGTATGGAGTGCCAAATACACGCAATCACTCGGAGTGCCATCATCAAGCTTATAAAAATCATCATCTACTTGTAAGAGCTTTAAAGGTTTTGTAATGCTTAGTCCATGTCCGCAGGCTGACTTCTCACTTGAAGGCGCTACGATTGTAATATGTGCTAGATCTTTTAGTGCTTCTTTGAGCGCTCTCAGACCGCTGGATTCGTAACCATCATCATTGGTCAGCAAGATTCTTTTCATTTTCTTCTCCTTTAGGTTAAGAGTTGATTGCAAGCAAGCCATGGACTTAAGAGATTGTCTCAAAATATGGATTAAGAAGTGTATGTAGACTTTCTCTCAGTCTTATAGGCAGACAAAGAAGCTTTGCTGCAATAGAATCTTTGAGATTTGCCCATTGCCCTTGTGCGCCTTGCAAACCTAAGAGATTGACATAGGTATTTTTGCCTGTGTCATTTTGTGTTGCCTTGCCTGCTTTGTTTTGGCTTTCTAATGCATCAATCAAATCATCACGCACTTGAAAAAACAACCCGAGTTCTTTGCCCAAGAGTTCCAAATCATCCAAAATTTTCTGGCTAGTATTTGCAATCAACCCGCCAAAACGCAGACTTGTGGCAATGAGTTTGAGTGTCTTGTTGCTATGGATAAGTTTGAGTTTGTCTAACGGAAGAGTTGTGTCTTTGAACTCACAATCAAGAATTTGCCCAAGTACCATGCCGCTTGCACCACTATTATGTGCAAGCTCATACACAAGAGAGACTTTGACTTCTGCTGCAAGCTTTGCTTGTGATAGTAGCTCAAACGCATAGGTATTGAGCGCATCGCCAATAAGAAGAGCTAAGGTCTCATTGTAAGTAGTGTGTAAAGTAGGATAACCGCGTCTAAGAGGAGAGTTATCCATACAAGGCAAATCATCGTGTATAAGTGAATAGGTGTGGATACATTCAAGCGCTAAGGCAGGAAGCAAGGCATTATCTAGCATAGAAGGCTGCAGGGAATCCACCACACAAAGACAAAGCATAGGACGAAATCTTTTGCCACCTGCTAGCATCATCTCCCAAAGTGCTTTTTGGTAATGCGGATGGAAACTCTCAATCACTGGAGCACTGGATTGCAGAAAAGATTCAAATTTTTTAGCAAGGGAAGCCAGCTGAGACATAATATTCCTTACATACATGCACCAAGTTAATCTCAATAAGTTTAAGACAGCTAGTTTTTAGGAAAAAGATTCAAATCACCAAGCATATTCAAAGCATTGCTTTGTTTGTTTTGTTCCATATTTTTGTATGCATCATTGAGCGCACCAAGTAAAAGAATCTGTAAAGAATCTCTATCCTCCAGCAAACTCTCATCTATGTTGAGATCTACTATCTCGCCAGCACCATTAAAGCTGACCTCAACAAGCCCTCCACCACTTTTAGCGGTAAAGAGCGTGTCCTTGTTTTTTTCATTCATTTGTTTGAGGCTCTCTTGCATATTTGCAAATATATCGCCTAACTGCTTTGGGTCAAACATCACTCTACCTTTAAGATCTTATTTTGAGAATCTACTTGCACTATCCTTGGTTTAAAAGCTTGTGCTTCTGTGGGATCTAGCAGCACATACGCCACGATAATGACTATGTCTCCAACTTGTGCTTTTCTTGCGCATGCACCATTTAAGCAGACTTCGCCTTCTTTGTCTCCTAAAATCACATAAGTACTGAAACGTTCTCCATTATTGATATTTAATACATCAACTTTCATATTTTCCAAAAACCCTGCAGCAAGGGCAAGATTCCTGTCTATAGTAATCGATCCTACATAGTTGAGATTGGCATCACTGATCTTTGCGCGATGGATTTTAGAATACAGCATTTGGAGTTGCATGCACAGCCTTTATAAGCGAGTGGAAAGCACTTAAATTCTGGCGGGATTGTAGCATATTTGGATTTTGTTTCATCTTGCCAAAATAACCGCCATGCTTGTTTTAAATTGCTGTAATCCAAACTTTGCTAAAATCTGCGCGATTCCCAAACAAAAATCATTTTCTACAACAACCAAACTTGTAAGTTTTCTAAAGGTATCTCTTGGCAAATACTGCACAAAAAATCTTTTCACAAAAGCTTATGCCTTTTTTGCGCACACTTCTTAGCTCAAAAGACCTTACGGTTGTCATATTTATCGCAACAATCCTAGCTATTATCATAGTGCCTTTGCCTAGTGGGATGCTAGATTTGTTGCTTAGTATTTCTATTGCCCTTTCAGTGTTGATTGTCCTCATAGCACTCTATATTGACAAACCTACAGAATTTTATGCCTTTCCCACGATTTTGCTTATTGTTACACTTTATCGCCTAGCACTTAATGTCGCTACCACCAGGATGATACTTTCAGAAGGCTACAATGGTGCAGATTCCGTAAGCAGTATCATTGCTTCGTTTGGGAATTTTGTGGTTGGTGGAAACTATGTGATTGGCGTGATTGTCTTTACGATTCTTGTCCTGGTTAATCTCATTGTGATTACTAATGGTTCTACGCGCGTCACAGAAGTAAGAGCGCGATTCACCCTCGATGCGATGCCCGGTAAGCAAATGGCAATTGATGCGGATTTGAATGCTGGACTTATCAAACAAGAAGAGGCCAAAGCGCGTAGAGAAGCCTTGCAGCAAGAGGCAGACTTTTATGGCACGATGGATGGTGCTAGCAAGTTTGTCAAAGGCGATGCAATCGCGTCTATCATTATCACGCTTGTAAATATCATTGGCGGATTTTTGATTGGCTTTTTCCAATACAATTTAAGCGCGCAGCAGAGCGCAGAGATTTTTACGATTTTAACCATTGGTGATGGATTGGTAGGGCAGATTCCAGCGCTTATCATTGCCACAGCCACAGGTATAATGACCACACGTGCGGCCAAAGGAAGTGGTGCGAATTTTGCAAGCGATATCGTTACCCAAATCACAAGCAATGCAAAAATCCTGCTCATTGTGGGCTTTATTCTTTGTCTGTTTGCTCTTGTGCCAGGTCTTCCTCTCTCTCTTGGATTTGTTGGGTTATTTTTCTTTGTGATTGCTTGGCTTAGTGGCAGGGAAGATACCAAAAGCTTTTTTGTATTGTTTGAAAAATGGCTGAACAAATACTTTGACAAAAAACCAATAAAAACAGCCAAAACCCAAACTTCCCAACAAGATGGCTCACAGCATAGCAAGGAGAGAGTGGTAAAGAGTGAAGAGGAGATTATAAAAGAGGAGGAAGCTTCATTAAATGAAGCACTCAAGATTGAAGTATTGGAGATAAACCTAGGCTATGAGCTTATCAAACTCGCTGATATAGCACAATATGGGAATCTATTAGAGCGTATTAGACAGGTGCGCAAACAAATTGCTCGAGATTATGGATTTCTTGTGCCCCAAGTGCGTATCAAAGACAATCTCAATCTCTCGCCATCAAGCTACAATATTTTGCTAAAAGGCGTGGCAATAGGTGGGGGCGAAGTCTATCCAAATAAGGTCTTAGCAATGAATACAGGACTGGCCGGAGGTGATATTACAGGTGAGGAAGTCACCGAGCCTGTATTTGGACTTGCAGGAATCTGGATTGAATCAGCACAAAAAGACAAGGCCAGTGCATTAGGATATGTCATTGTAGAACCCACAGCCATTATTACTACACATCTTACAGAGCTTATTAAGGAATATGCACAAGAATTCATTACAATCGATGAAGTAAAGATGCTTATGGATAAGGTTGAAAAAATCTATCCTGAAGTTGTGGCAGAAGCAAGGAAGATTCCAATCAGTACAATCAGAAAAGTCCTCCAGGCACTCTTGCATGAAAAAATTCCAATCAAAGACATGCTGACTATTTTAGAAACTCTTATTGATGTGTATCCAATCTTGCAAAATGATTTGGATTCCATTGTCGAGCAAGTGCGTTATGGGCTCAAGCGTACAATCACTGATCTTTTTATGGACCAAAATGACAAGACACTCAAAGTAATGGCATTCTCACCAGCTACTGATAGCTTTTTGCTAAGCAAGCTCAAAGAACAGCCAGCGAACAAAACATTTTTGCTAAATATCAAAGAAACAACAGCACTAAGCGATGCTATTACAACACAAGCGCATAATCTGATACAAAAAAATATCTCACCTGTGGTGCTACTTGTTGATTTCAGATACCGCAAGGCCATAGCAAATTTCTTAGAACAAAATGGTATCAATGTCATAGCACTCAGTAATGTAGAGATTGATACCCATGCAAAATATGAAGTGCTCGCGACAATTGATGTGAATTTATGATTTGTGACTTTAAAGGAGTTTCATGAAGGTTTTTCACCTGTCTCATACTGATTTGGATGGCTATATGTGCCAATACATAGCAAGGGAATTTTTCAAAGATATTGTATTTTTTAATGCAAATTATGGCAGGGAGGTAGGAGTGAGACTAGATTCTATAATCGAAAGAATCGCCAATGACCCTACCGCGAAATTAAGCACGAAATTCCACACACAAAAGAATGCGCAAAGCTACCTCATACTCATTACCGATTTAAATCTTACCCTCCAAGAATCCCAAGCTCTTACACAAAAAGTTGAGGCTCTAAGAAGTGAAGGGAGAAATATCATGCTCTCTTTATTTGATCATCACATCAGTGGACAGGAATGCGCGAATAAATTTGAGTGGTATTTTTTGGATTCCACGCGGTGTGCTAGCAAAATCACTTGGCATAATCTCCTAAGCACCTATACACTTCTTGATGACAAGCGTGCCAATTGGATTGACAACCTTTCATCTATGACAAATTCTGTAGATATTTGGCAAGAAAATGGCTATGAATTTGAGTTTGGCAAGGTAGCGCTTAATGCAATAGCACAAGCTAGCGAGCTAAATCGTTTTATGTTTGATAATGAACACAGAGATTACAAATTCCACATCATAGAATCTATGCAAGAATTTTTGGGCAAAAAAAATAGCGCGGTGCAGTTTGATAATGCTTTATACAAGCTTAAAAAACAGATACTAGGCGGTAATCCAGAACAAGAAACTATGGACTATGTCATTTCGCATGCACAAGTAAAGCTTCTAAGCGCGAAAAAACAAGAGTGCAGTATAGAAGTGCATGGTTATCTTGGATTTTTGAGTTATTGTATGGGAGGCATTAGCGTGCTTGCAAATCTTTTTTTGACGCAAAATCCAGAATATGATTTTTATATTGATATAAACAATAAAGGCAATGTAAGTTTGCGTGCTAATGGCAAATGTGATGTGAATGCATTGAGTAAAGAGTTTTTTGGTGGTGGGGGGCATAAAAATGCTTCTGGTGGGAAATTTGATGGTTTTAAAGAAAGCTTTTCTTATGCAGACATTAAATCTCAGGTCTTGATGCGTTTTGCAAACCCATCAAGACTTATATAACTAGGAGAGTGTCATGGATGAGGATTTCTCGATAGAAGAACTAGCCCAACAGCTTGTAGATACACTCAGTGCAGCGCTGTTTTTTGCAGGAGTCAAAAAGCATAAAATCCCACAGGCTTTAGAAGCCTACGAGAAACTGCTTGATGATGAGAGTTTTGAACAGAATGAATTTTATGGACTTGATGAGATTATCCAAGCGATAAAGCTCTTGCGCCAAAGACACAAAGAATTTTTTGTATGAAATCCCAAGAGAGAAAAATCGTCATTTTATTTAGTGGTAATGGAAGCAATATGCTTAACCTTATAGAGAAACTCCACCAAAGAGAATTTCTAGATTCCCAAAACAAACTATGCCAAATCATAGTTGCAGCATGTATCTGTAATAACCCACAAGCAAGGGGATTGCAGCATTTAGAATCCAAAAACATTCCGCACTTTATCATCCCAAGCAAAAACAGAAGTAAGCAAGACTTCGAATATGAGTTGGTAGAAAAGATTCAGATGTTTGATCCCGCTTTATGTGTCTTAAGTGGATTTATGAGAATCCTAAGCCCATATTTCACAACACGTATCAAGGCGCTTAATATCCATCCATCGTTTTTACCGTTACATAAAGGTGCATATGCTATAAAAGAGAGTTTTCAAAGTGAGGAAAATTATGGTGGAGTAAGTGTGCATTGGGTAAATGAGGAGTTGGATTCCGGAGAAATTATCTTGCAAGAAAAACTAGAAAAAATAACCAATGAAAGTTTTGAAAGTTTTGAAACTCGCATACACGCGCTAGAATATGATCTTTTTCCTCAAGCAATTTTACTAGCGCTAAATTTGAAACGAGTAAAAGTCTAGGTTTTCAAGTCTTCTCTGCAAATATATTTCAAGGATATGCATGGAGAGTATAGAATCTATCTTGCCTTTTGTGATTATTGTGATTTTGATAGTGCTTGCTACACCATTAAGCAATCTCATAAAGATTCCAATTGTTGTCTCTGAAATCATGCTGGGGATTTTTGCGGGATATTTTCGATTGGTTGATACACAAGAAGAGTATATAGCTATCATCGCCAACACCGGGCTTTTGTTCTTGATGTTTTTGTGCGGTATGGAAGTTGATTTAAAAACTTTACGTTCTATGGGTAAAAAATTCCTCTCTCAAGCACTTGTTTATTTTTTGAGTCTTTATTTGCTCTCAGCTCTTGTGGTGGTTATATTCCAGCTTCCTATGATCTTTATTGCGCTTTTGCCGGTTATGAGTCTGGGCATGATTATGGTGCTTATACGCGATTATGGTAGCAATCACGCTTGGCTCAATCTTGCATTAAAAATTGGAATCTTAGGCGAGGTCGTAAGTATCACCATACTCACAACACTTGAAGGAATTTATAAGTACGGCTTGAGCTGGCATTTGGCTGAGAATCTCATCATACTATTAGTGTTTTTGCTCTGTGTGGTTGGTGTGTTTAAGCTCGCAAATATTCTCTTTTGGTGGCTTCCACACCTCAAACTTTTGCTTCTACCACATGATGATACAAACTCTCAAGACATACGTTTTGTCATTATGCTTTTTGTGCTTTTTATTGTGTTAACCACTGTATTAGAGTTAGAGAAGGTACTAGGGGCATTTATTGCAGGCGTAATACTTGCTACCTATTTCAAATACAAACACACATTGCCACAAAAGCTTAGTGATTTTGGTTTTGGATTCTTTGTTCCATTCTTTTTTGTATACGTTGGTAGCACTATTAATCTTTCTGTAGTTTTTACAAATCCTAGCATTTTGCTCCATGCGCTCTATCTTGTCATCGGTATGCTAGCTATAAGAGTTATATCAGCAGGTCTAGTATTTTTACACTATTTCAAAAGCTTCCAATACACCTTACTTTTTGCGCTTAGTGATTGTATGCCGCTTACCTTTTTGGTTATTACTGCGAGTATGGGACAGAAATTTGGCGTGCTTTCAGACTCGCTTTATGCTTCTTGTATTTTTGGTGCAATCTTTGAAGGAATTTTCTTTAGTGTGTTTATTAAGGCTCTGTTTAAGAAAAATTCGATGTGATATAATCCCCAGCTTGTAGCTTTAGATTCAAAGGATCAATATGAATGTTTTTGAAAAAATTGTTGCTGGAGAGATACCTTGCAAGAAGGTATTGGAAAATGATGAATTTTTAGCATTTTATGACATAGCTCCAAAAGCGAAAATACATGTGTTAACGATCCCTAAAAAATGTTACAAAGACTTCCAAAATGCTCCAGCAGAAGTGTTGCTAGGCCTAAGCGAGTTCACCAAAGAGGTAGCAAAAAAACTAGGAGTTGATAAAAGCGGCTATAGGATAATTACTAATATTGGAGACGATAGTGGGCAAGAAGTTCCGCATCTGCACTTTCATATTTTGGGTGGAGAGAAACTCAAAGGATTCTAGCAACTCAATATTTAAGACTTTAAGGAGTGACAATGAATAAAATGGCTAGCATTGAAATAATGCGAGGTGTCAAGAGTGTGCGTGATATCGAACTGACAAACAAACGCATACTTATTAGGGTAGATTTTAATGTGCCACTCGATGAAGATTTCAATATCTCTGATGATACGAGAATCCGCGAAGCACTACCAACGATTAATTATTGTATTGATAATGGCGCAAGAAGTATCGTATTGATAAGCCATTTAGGACGACCAAAAGGGCGTATGAATGAATTTTCCCTCAAGCATATTCTCAAGCGTGTTGAGCGTCTGCTTGGTAAGGATGTGGTGTTTGCTGATAGTATAGAATCTGCAAAGACACTACAAGAAAGCCTTAGTACAAACAATATGGTCATTTTATGTGAGAATATCCGTTACTACGAAGGCGAGGAAGCTAACGACAAAGAATTAAGCGCGAAGTTAGGAGCACTTTGTGATGTATATGTCAACGATGCCTTTGGCACAAGCCATCGCGCACATGCTAGTACCTATGGTATAGCAGCATTTGTTAAGGAAAAAGTCGCAGGGATCTTGCTAAAAAAAGAGATAGATTCATTTACAAAAGCTCTAGCAAATCCACCTAAGCCTGTGTTGCTTATCGTAGGTGGAAGCAAGGTTAGCTCAAAATTAGGTTTGCTCTATAACATCTTAGATTCAATTGACAAAATTATCATAGGTGGAGCTATGAGTAATACTTTTTTGAAAGCTATCGGATTTGATATGCAAAAATCGCTCGTGGAAGATAATCTTGTTCTAGAAGCCCGCAAGATCCTTGATACAGCCAAACACAAAGGGGTAAAAGT
Source organism: Helicobacter sp. 10-6591 (assembly GCF_003288805.1). Taxonomy (GTDB): domain Bacteria; phylum Campylobacterota; class Campylobacteria; order Campylobacterales; family Helicobacteraceae; genus Helicobacter_F. The sequence goes on from NZ_NHYK01000013.1 coordinate 19,729, forward strand.
TTATTTGCCTGTAGATGTAGTAAGCACTGATGATATTAAAAAACACGAGCATATTAAAATTACACCAGCCCAGGATATACCAGTTAATTATATGGCAGTGGATATGGGTCCTGCAACCACAAGGCTTTTTAGCGAAGTAGTAAGAGATTCTCAAACTATTATTTGGAATGGGCCGCTTGGAATCTATGAAATCGGAGAATTCTCACGAGGGACATTTAGTCTTGCACATGCAGTAAGTGATACCTATGCTTTTAGTCTTATTGGCGGTGGGGGTACAACAGATGCGATTGACAAAACTGGCGAGCGGGGTAATATGAGCTTTATCTCTACAGGTGGTGGTGCTAGCCTTGAACTCTTGGAGGGCAAGATTCTGCCAGCTTTTGAAGTATTAGACAAAAAACAATCTTAAAGATGGCAATGGAAGAAAAATACATTATCGCAGGGATTTTGATCGCATATGTTATATTTCTTATCTATCGTAACAAAGACTATTTCAAAAGAGATTGATTGGCTTTGTTTGCGAGCGATAAATTAGTTGAGACTAAGCAAAGGAGTTGGTATGCAAGATTTTCCTTTCAGTGACGAAGAATTAAAAACTCCCGTAGAATTGGTAATCCAAAAAGTGCGTCCTACTTTACATCTAGATGGCGGGGATATTAGTGTTTTAGGTATCAAAGATGCGCGTGTTTATGTAAGACTAGAAGGTGCTTGTAATGGCTGCGCAAGCAGTGCAAACACATTAAAATATGCTATAGAAAATCGCTTAAAAGAAGAGATTCATCCGGATATAATGCTTGTTAATATCCCTCATAATGAGCCAAATCCCTTCCAATTAAGATAGTTTTGTGAGCTAGATAATTTTGCTTGGATAAATCAATATGAAGCTTTCCTCTATCAACACGCGTTATGTCATCAACAAAACAAATAAGAAAGGTTTTGAGCAGTTTTCGCAAAAGCAATATGCGCTTGCTTTTCGCACATTTGCCCATGTATTGTCTTTGGATCCCACAAACAAAGAAGCAAAAATCGGATTACTTCTTAGTGATAGCGCGCTGGACTTCCCAGAGCATGCTTCGCATTTATTTGACTACTATCAGATTCTTTTGAATAAAACCACAAAATCAAAAGCTACTGCACAGATTCTTGAGATTTTAGAATCTATGGACAAAGCGACCTTTTTCCTTTCATCAGTATTCAAAAGTGCTGACACAAAAAAAGCAGAAGAGTTAGATGGAATTTTGTACCAAGATTTTTTGAAAGCAGTCAAATCCCGCTCTAGCTTCAAAACTGCCTTTGAAGATCTGATGTTTAGCACACGCATTATTTTTGTCAGTAAGCAAGAGTTTTATAGCTTCTTGCAACAACTTATTGAAAATGGTTTTCTAGACATCGGATTAGAATATATTGAGCATTTACGCGAAGTGTATTATGACTATGAACTCGATGAGATTATTACCAAAGCACTAAAAAATGATCATAAAAAAAAACATAAACTTTCCTAATATTTGCTTTGATGCAATCACAGACGACACAACACAAATAACCAAAAGTTGCCTTTTTGTCCAGACAAAGCTCAATGCAAGATATACTCGAAATCTCCCGCTTTGCCCACTTGATTCTTATACACACAACCCCCAAGCTATTGCATATATAGAATCAAAAAATCTTGCGCAGATTTTCTCCCTCCCCAAGTATATTGTTGGAATCACAGGGACAAATGGCAAAACAACTACTGCTGCGTGTATATCCTCGATTTTGCTTGATTGCGGCTTTCGTGTGGCTGTACTTGGCACGCGCGGGTTTTTTATCAATGAGCGTGAGATAAAGCCAAAGGGGCTTACAACCCCAAGTGTGCTAGAGCTTTATGAGGATTTTGAGCTAGCAAAAGATTGTGATTTTTTCATTATGGAAGTAAGCTCGCATGCAATAGTCCAAGAGAGGATTATAGGCGTGCCATTTTTTCTCAAACTCCTAAGTAATATTACAAGCGATCATCTTGATTTCCATGAAACCCTAAATGAGTATATCCGTGTCAAAAACAGCTTTTTTCGAGATACTGAACTAAAAGTCATCAATGCCGATGAGGCAAATGCGAGTTTTGAATCTACAAATGCTTATACCTATGCAATCACTAAAGAAGCAAATTTAAACGTTACTACATTTAGCCTGCAAGATGGAATCTCTGCACATTTAGAATCTAAGATAGGGCAGATAAGCGAGAATGCGCTGCTTACAAGCCCGCTTCTTGGCAAGCACAATCTCTACAATCTCTTATGCGCACTTTGTGCTTGCAAGATTCTGAGCCAAAATATTCAGACAAACACAGGAGGGTTTAAAGATCTGAGTTTGCAAGACTTCTGTAATAAGGTAGAAAAATTTAGAGGTGTAAGCGGGCGTATGGAGGTGGTGAGCGAGAATCCATTGGTGATTGTAGATTTTGCTCACACTCCTGATGGCATGGAGCAAATCTTTGCGAGTTTTCAAGGCAAGAAAATCGTGGTGCTTTTTGGGGCTGGTGGCAACAGAGACAAGAGCAAGCGTCCAAAAATGGGTGCTATAGCGCAAGCTTATGCAAACAGAATCTATCTTACAAGTGATAATGCGCGAGATGAAGATCCCCTCGCTATCATAGAGCAGATAGCACAAGGTATAGATACACAACAAGCTCTTATCATAGAACCTGATCGTGCCAAAGCCATAAAGTTGGCTTTAAGAGATTTACAACAAGATGAAATACTGCTCGTGCTTGGCAAGGGTGATGAGACTTCCCAAATCATTGGAGATGCAATCTGTAATTTTGATGATAGAGAGGTTATAAAAAATTTGCTGGCCACACTCTAAGAGTTTTTACAAAAAGTGGATTTGTTTTTTATCGTTTCTAAATACAGAGCGTGGTTGGCTTCCAAAGTACCTTTGGGTGATTCATCGTGGTAGAGATGGTAGGCTATCGCGCTAAATTTTAGTCGCCTAAACTCTCCTCCGGCAAACAAAAATCTTGCGACGAATTCAGAATCTTCTCTCCCCCAGCTTTGAAACTTCTGACTAAATCCACCGATACGCATAAAGTCCTGCTTAAAAAATCCCATACTACACCCACGCACACCTTTAATCAATGTTTGTTTGTCAAATACACTTGAATCTAGTGTGCTTGTAGAAAAGATCAATTTCGAGAGAAGGTGGCATTTATATGATTTCAAAGACTTCTTTTGAAACGCAAGACGGTAGTCTTGAGATTTTAAGATATTCTCTGTGTTTTTGGAGTCTAAAATCACTCTTGAGCCTTGAGTGAATACACCTTTTCTGGCTGCTTTGATGTAATCATCCACAAAGTGAGAATCCAAAATCATATCTCCATCTATGACAATAATATACTCTCCTTGCGCTTGATTTATGGCTTTGTTGCGGATTGCGCTGAGTTGGAATCCTCTATCCTCTTGCCATACATGCTGCAATTTACAAGGAAAGTCATGTTGGTATTTTGCAATCAGCTCTCTTGTATCTTTAGTGCTTCCATCGTCTGCGATAACGACCTCAGTGGGTAATACAGCTAAGTTTTTAAGAGAATCTAGCACTAATGCCAAACGTTCTTTTTGGTTGTAGGTAGTCACCACAAGAGAGCAAGACAGAGGTTTTTTTTGTAATTCATAAAGTTTCATGTATTTAAAAAATACACCTAAAGAATTGCACACACTGATAATAAAACCCTTATAGCCATATGCAATGCCTTTTTTAAAAAAATAATTCCTTATAAAACTCCACAACCCTCTTGTATATGCTTTGAGTGGAGTGGCTTTGGTATTATAGATATGCTCATTTGCCCAAAGCGTAGAATATTTTTGCAATTTATCCAGCAGATGCTCTATATCGCGATATGCATAATGCTTTATCGTGCTTGTGAGATAAAGCTTTTGGCAGTCAGTTGGGATTATGATGCTTTCATGCACGAGATTTTGATTAAAGCGTGTATAGGTTTTGTTAAAAATTCTTAGCACAAAATCTGGACTCCACCCACATGCTTTAATCCATTCTTTGTTATAGAGATTCTTACGCGCTAGGGCATAGATATGGTTTCTTGCAAATTCGAGACTTTCTAGTTCCTGATACACACAAGACTCTACCACCTCATCAGAATCCAGAACAAAAACCCAATCATTTCTTGCATAACTTACGGCTAGATGTTTTAATGCACCAAAGCCAAGAAACTTGCTAGATTCTATCCTCAAAGCCCCAAAGCTCTTTTGAAACTCACGTGCAATCTCTAGAGTGGAATCTGTGCTGCCATTATCAAGCAAAATAATTTCATCAAATCCACGGACGGATTCTAAGCATTCTTGCAAAGTTTCTTGTGCATTTTTTACTAGAATACACACGCTAATTTTTTGCATACACACCTCACTTATGGCGCGCATTATAACAGATTGCGATCGTGGGTTTTCTCACCGTTAGAGCGCATCATCTCAAATAAAGGAATCACAAACATGAACAAAAACATCCTTAATCTTTTGAATGGTTTTATATTCACTTCTGTACTTGCTCTTGTAAGTATGTATATTGCCTCCTTGCAAGTTTTTTATAGCCTCTCTATTTCACCATTATTAATTGGTGTGCTTGCTGGAATATTGTTTTCAAGTGTGTATAGGGCTAAAGAGCAGTTCTGTAATAAAGGTGTAAGTTTTAGTGCAAAAAAATTATTGCGACTAGGGATTGTGCTTTATGGGTTTCGTATTACCCTTGAGGGACTTGCAAGTGTTGGGGTAAGTGGCGTTGCTATAAGTCTTAGCGTGGTTGTTGGGATTTTGTGTATTGGTACATTTCTTGGCATAAGAATTTTTAGGCTTGATAAAGAGATGGCCTTGCTTATTAGTGTAGGAAGTGCTATATGCGGCGCAGCAGCCATCCTAGCTTTAGAATCTGCTCTAAAATCCCCACCCTATAAGAGTCTTATCGCTATTGGCTGTGTGGTGGTATTTGGGCTTTTGGGTATGTTTTTTTATCCGCTACTGTATTCATTTTCTGCATTGGGATTGGATTCTATGCAATGGGGGATTTTTCTAGGTGTCAGCTTGCATGAAGTGGCCAATGTCGTAGCTGCAGGAAGTGCTATATCAAATGAATGCCAAGATTTTGCAGTAATTGTCAAAATGCTACGCGTGCTTTTACTTATACCGGTGCTATTTATTGTGCCTCTGTTTTTTACGGATTCTCGAGGCGCAAAAACGCTGCAAATCCCATATTTTGCCTTTGGATTCTTAGCTGTGATTGTGCTTCATTCCACTTGCAATCTCCCTCAAGTATTCGTGGAATCTGCCAATATGCTTTGTACATTTTGTCTTGTGATGGCAATGAGCGCATTGGGATTACAGATTGATTTTAAAAAATTTGCTGCATACGGATTAAAGGCATTTAGCTTTGGTTTTGTGTTATGTCTTATTTTGGGAGTTGGTAGTTATGCTCTTGTGCGTCTTTTTACCTACTAGGGTTGCTTTTAAATTCCACCAAAATAGTCCGAGAGCCATTTGGCGGAGGCGGGAAACTCGCCAGCTCAAGATTCTTTAGTGTTGACTCTAAAGCAGCGTCAAACTGGCTTTCTTGTGCATAACGTTTGATAATAAAGTGCATTTGGCCTCTCTGATTGATTGTGATAGCAGCCACGCCCAAGAGATCACTTGGTAGAAAATACAAGCTGTTATCCCACTCTTTTTGTAAAATCAAACTCACCTGTGCATACCATGCATCAAATTCACCATCTTGCTTATTTGAAGAGATATTACTGATACTTAGGGTCTTTATATTCTGCAGGGCATTTGTCAATGCACGGGATTTATCGGCGAGCTCGTTGAGTGCTTTGGTGTTTTGGGCGCGAGTGGCTCTATCATCATCAATTGTCTGTGCTTGATTGGTAGTTTGAATATCTGTCCTAGCAAACATCTCTTGCAATCCACCACCTTCGAGTGGATTATTTTTTGGCATATCTTTTTGGATGCTTTTAGATTCCAGCTCCAAGTAGGCTTTTATATCAATAGATTGGATAGCAATACTTGAGTTAGCAACAGTAGTGTATTTCTTGGGTTTAGTAAAAAATGCCAGAAATAATCCAATCACGAGCAATGCCTGCAAGCAAAACGCAATAACACCGCTTGAGATAAGTAATGAGGTATTTTTTTTCTCTCTCATATTCTAAGCACTTGTTACAAGTGATACGCGTAAAAACCCAGCTTCTTTGATGGATTTTAAGATATAAATTACATCGTCATAGCGCAGATTCTTATCCGCACGGATAAAGACTTGCATATTTTTGTCAAATGGCGCTGAGAATAATGTGAAATTATCAGTAAATCCCTCAAATTCATACACATTATCGCGTATATAGATTTTTCTATCAATGCTCACACGTACTTCTAGCATAGAATCTTGACTAAGCTTCTGGCTTTTTGAACCACGAGGCAATGTGATATTTTCTTGATAAGCAATTGATGGCACACTTACCATCAAAATAGCTAAAAGCACAAGCATTACATCAACAAGTGGAGTGATATTAAGCTCTGGTTTTTCGTCTAATTGTAATTCTTCATCAGTCATAACGTGCACCATTTAAGATAAGATTTATTTGCATTTGGATGCATACTCCGAGATTATAAACCTTGCGTTTTAAAAGCAGATAGAAAGAATATGCAGGTATTGCTGAGAGAATCCCACAAGCTGTAGCTATCAAAGCTTGAGAGATAATAGGAGCTATCACATCAAAAGAGATATTCCCTCCACCAAGGCGAGAGAATGCTTCTAGTATCTCAACAACTGTGCCAAAGAGTCCTATAAAAGGTGCAGTCGATGAGATGATACTTAAGACCACGAGTCCTTTTGTTGCTTGCTGGAATGCTCTAGTTTTCCATACACCTAAAAGCTCACTATCAAGTTGTGAAATATTCTTGTTGTTTAAGATCGTTCGAAGAATAGTGTTGTTTGGCACTTGCACAGAATTTGTCAAGAGCATATCAAGATTATGGTTTTCAGAATCCAACCACACACGAAGTGAAAAAGATTTATAAATATAAATCCAGAATGTACTAAACAAATATACACTAAGCCAGATAATCACAATAAGCGTGATAGGAGTACTTTGCGTAAGAAACGCCCAAAAAATTTCCATAACTACCCTTTCAATAAAACTTCCGGTGTTTCCTAGCATTTTTAGTGCCATTTTTCTAGAAACTAAGACGTTGCAAAATCTTATGAGCGTTTTAGTCTCTTTGTGCCTGGGAGTCTATTTAAGAAAAAGTAACGCTTAAGGATGCTTTGAGTTGTCTTTAATCAGAAAGTAAAGATACTGTAAGACAAGGTGAGAAAAGAGAGTTAAATGTGAGCGGGTCAGGTCGCAATTAAGCGACTGAAAACCTCTGTGATTCAAAGTTTAGAATACGAACTTAAGTTCAGCTCTTGCTATGCTAAGCTTCATATCACCAACAGTTTGTCCATACCATCCTGTAAATGTGAAACGTTCATTGAGTTTATATGTAAGCGAAGGTGTAAATTCCACAAACTGCGTATTGTTATTATTTTGTGTTTTCTTTGTGAAATTGTTGTCATCACCAGATAAGTTGTTGTTACCACTTACATAGGCGACATCAAATCCAACATTGATTTTCTTAGTAGGGCTGACTACGAACTTTGCATAACCTACCATAATGTTTGTGTTTTTGACACCACCAGTTCCAAACATACTTGCACCGTTTCCTCCATAAATCAACATGTTATGCCATACCACACCGCCAAGATTGAACTGTCCTTGGTTGTCAATAAGCGCACCGTAACTTTGGCCAAAGCTTCCCGTAAAGCCTGTTTTGAAGTTAAAGCTCGAAGCTTTGTAGCTTGCTTGGACATTGTAAAGTCCAGCATCACCTGCTAGCAATTTCTCTGGATTGATTCGATCTGATTTATCTACTGCCTTACTACGAGGTTCATACATATTTCTCAAAGCATTTCCACGCATATTAGGAACACTATCATAATTGCTAGCAAATGGAGAACCATTAAGTGTGCCAAAATATGTATAAGCCACCTGTGTGCCAAGTCTAAAATCACCTATGTTATAGCCCAATTCAAGATACGCACTTGCATCTACTATTCTCTTTATACCCCAAACATAAAGTTTAAGATCGAATCCACCATCTTCAGGCGCAGTTTTTTCCAATCCGACATAGTAAAGATTGTTTTTAAAACTCATTTGGGCATCGGTAATAGTAGATAATTTACTTTTATCACCATTAGCCTTCTTATCTTTTGCAAGACCATACATAAATGACACATCCAAAGCTATCCATGAATCATACATAGCACCTACTAGTGTGGTACTACCAGCTTTTCTTTGCACGACTAGTCCGACACCTCTATCTGCGCCAGGATCAGTAAAAGGCGTCCTGATGTAAGTGATACCCATTTTGGTTGTATATTTACTGTCCTCTGTTTTTGCACTCAAAAATGCTTCTGATATACCAAAAACATTGAGGTTTGCAATAACACCCTCTCCACCTAAGTGTGATCCACCATTACCCAACAAGTCGTTATGTGCGCTATTGCTACCCTTAGCAAAAGGCATGCTGCTCCCTTGATTGTAGTAAAACCCTAAACCACCTTGGAAGCCACCGTAACTTTGTGTCAAAAGGTTGAGATAAGATACAAGCTTAAATCTCGATCCAGATGCAGTAGAAGCGGCATCTCCCAAACCTGTTTTTGATGTGTATCGCATAATAGTTAAATTTGAGATTTGCACATCTTCAATTGCTTCCTGCAGACTTGCCGCGCTCACAGAGCTAAGTGCGCCGCTTAATGTACTAAGAGCAGTAATTGCCACCAACGAAAATTTAAATGTCTTGGCCATGTGTAAGAACCTCCTTCTGTGATATAAACGTAAGTATGATTATTTCGCATAATGCGCTACCCATTATAATCAAAATTATCAGATTGTCTATATATTTACATAAAATTTATATAGCGTTGCTTTTTGTTTCATTTTGTAGTGATAGTCCTGGAGTTTGTCAAATCCATCCATCTCCAAAGAATCTCGAGTATGCATGTGTTAGAATCTCGCATATTTGAAACCATTAAATCTCAAAATCCCACAAGGAAAATCCATGATAAGAATCGCTGTGAATGGGCTAGGAAGGCTTGGTCGCAGTATTGTATATGCAGGCTTGCAAAGAGATGATATAGAGATAGTATGTGCACACGATATAGCTCACGGCGAGATGCTTGCCTATCTTTTTGAAAACGATACTATGCATAGTCGTGATTTTGCTTATGTTTGCTATAAGAGCGATTTTCCAAGTGGTGTTTTAGAATTTGGCCTTAAAAACAACCAAAGTAAATCTTTTAGACTTTTGCACAATATACAGCGAGAAAATCTGAATTTTGGCGTGCTTGATGTAGTTATAGAATCTAGCGGGAAGTTTTTGGATTCTCAAAGCGTGGAATTACATCTTATAAATGGTGCAAAGAAAGTCATAATTTCTGCTCCAGCTACTGATGACACACCTACATTTATATTAGGGGTAAATGAGCAACTCTATAACAATGAACAAATTATTTCAAATGCTTCTTGCACAAGCAATGCCCTCGCGCCTATCTGTAAGCTGCTAGATTCTGCATTTGGGATAGAATCTGGCATACTCAGCACAATTCACAGCTATACGAATGATCAAAATTTGCTCGATAACGCCCACAAGAGCGACAAAAGACGCGCGCGCACTGCAGCACTTAATATCATTCCAACAACCACAGGCGCAGCAAAAGCACTCTATAAAGTCTTGCCAAATCTTAAAGACAGATTCCACGGGCATAGTGTGCGTGTGCCAGTGGCTGATGTTTCTATGATTGATTTAAACCTCAAGTTCACAAAATATACAGACGCAAAAGAAGTTAATGCACTTTTGCGCGAAGCAAGCAAGATGCAGCTCAAAGGAATTTTGGGTATGGATTCTTCTTTTAGGGTTAGCAGCGATTTTATAGGCAATACTTTAAGTGCGATAGTCGCTGAGGATCTTACATTTACTCTGCCTTCTGGTAGTGGAAGTATGCTCAAACTCATGGCATGGTATGACAATGAAACAGGTTATGCAAATAGAATCCTAGACATGTCAAAATTTATCACACAAACACGCTAAGCGCATAAAGTGAAAAATAAGATTTTAGAATATGCCTCTTTGGAGAATGCATATTTTGGATTGACAAAAAATGAGCTAAAAAGCGCACAAGAAAATGATCTTAAAAGTCTTTTTGATGTTTTGCTTTGCGCACCTAAGGGCTATGAATACAAAGAATTTTTAAAAAGCTTGGATTCTATAAATTCTGAAGTTTGCGTGCGTGTGCAGATCATTGAATGCAAAAAAAACTATGCAAAATCCTATATGAAAATAACTGCATATATGCTTGATTTTTCATGCAATATAGAGCTAATTGTTTTCCATCCAAAGCCTTTTATGATGCATATTTTTGCGCCTCATAAACAATGTGTAATCTATGGTAAACTCACACACGATAGGAATGCAGGGTTGTGTATGATTCAACCCAAGATATTAACTGAAAATGCAGTGCAAAACATCAATACAATAGACTTAAAATTTAAAACCACACCGTCAAAGACAAAAACCATCAAAGCCCTTATACCAAAGCTTATAACCTTAGAGAATCTTCTTTATTGCAAGATTCCCCAGCACTATGCCAAGGAGCTTGTAAGTATTTTTGTGCCGGATACAAAATTTGTAGGCGAATTCAAAGCAAATGGTGGATTTACAAAAAAACATACAGATTCTCTGAAATTCATTGAGATTTTTAGACATATTATGTTGCTACAGGGGAAGCGATTAGAATGCAAGGCAAACTTTGTCTGCAACGGCGATTATAAAGCATTTATAGATTCTCTCCCATTCAAGCTCACACAAGGTCAGAATCAGGCGATACAAACAATTGCTAATGATTTATCTCAAGACCTTGCATCACGTAGGCTCATCATGGGTGATGTGGGCTGTGGCAAGACTATTGTAATACTTAGCGCCGTAATGATGGCATATCCTAAGAAAAGCGTGCTGATGGCCCCTACAAGTGTGCTTGCAAAGCAGCTCTATGAGGAAGCCAAAAAGTTTTTGCCAGATTTTATAAAAATTGCATTTGTTACAGGGCAGACAAAGGATTTTAAAGGACAAGAATCTACAACCCTTTTTGGCAACCAAAAGATTCCAGCAGACTTTATCATCGGTACGCAAGCGCTACTTTATCGCGATCTTGATTTGAGTGATTGCGCATTGATAATGAGCGATGAGCAACACCGCTTTGGAGCCAACCAACGTTATAAATTAGAAAAAATGTTTAGCACAAATACCTTTCTGACATCCTCTAAACCACATTCTTTACAGTTCTCAGCAACGCCTATTCCTCGAACAATGGCGATGATAAACTCGCAATACATCAATGTGAGTACAATCACGGATTTGCCTTTCAAAAAAGACATCACCACTTCTATTATCCACAGAAATGATTTCAAGACTCTTTTGTCTCATCTCAAAAGCGAGACTGATTCTAAGCGTCAAGCAATCATTGTCTACCCACTTATAGAAGAAAGCGAGCATATTGATTATCTCTCAATTGCAGAAGGCAAAGAATTTTGGTGTAAGCATTTTGACAATGTCTATGTAACTTCTGGAAAAGACAAGCAAAAAGAATCCATTTTAGAGGAGTTTAAGCAAAAGGGAAAGATCTTGCTTGCGACGACTGTTGTAGAAGTAGGAATCTCCTTGCCTCATCTCAGCACGATTGTAATCGTAGCACCAGAGCGTCTAGGACTAGCTACACTTCATCAATTGCGCGGTAGAGTGAGCCGTAACGGCTTAAAGGGTTATTGCTTTTTATATACGAATGCACAAAATACACAAAGACTAGAGAAATTTGCGCATACAACCAATGGTTTTGAGATAGCAGAGCTTGATTTACATTATCGCAATAGCGGGGATTTACTCAGCGGTTCGCGACAAAGCGGCAATGAGTTTGAGTTCTTTGACTACAAAGACAAAGAGATTTTAGAATCTGCTACACAAATCGCAAATGAGCATATTTGATTGTCATCCAAGCTCTTGTCGCAAGAAGCTAAAGGGGGGCAATTTACTTGGTAGCAAAAAGAAGTTTGTATTACCACTATGGATAGAATCTAGCTCCTTACCATTTTCTAGCACTATCTTAAAAAGCCGTAGATAATAGTTCTCTCCGTCTTTAAAAATCTCGCCAATATCATTCTTACTGCACTCTATAGATAAATACAGCGGAAAGACAATCTGCATAACTTTATGCGGCGTTATACTAAATTTGCACAGTGCTTTTGTACCACATTCTGCTATCTGTGCATTCACCTGAAAGCTTCCTTGGCTTATCGCACTCTGCTGATTCTGTGTATCAAGCCGTTCAAATGGACGGTGGATTATATAGCCATCAGTAAACCCGCGGTTTTTCAATGTATGGAGTTCATCTTGGTAGTATGCATTGCGAAGCTGTCTACCTGCATAGTAATCATCCAATGCACATTTATAAGTGCGTGCAGTGATAGCAGCATAATATGCAGATTTTGTGCGACCTTCAATCTTTAACGCGTCAATGGCACCAGAATCTAGAATCTCTTTGATATGGCTTGCGAGATTGAGGTCTTTTGCATTAAAAATATGCGTACCTACCCCTTCTTCCTCTTCAAGACGCATCATCACGCCAGAATCAGGATTGCGCACATAGTATTCATAGTCAAATCGGCAGTCATTAGCACAGCTCCCACGATTTGGCACACGCCCATTTTGCAGTGCAGAGATAAGGCAGCGCCCTGAAAATGCAAAGCACATACTTCCATGCACAAAAATCTCTAGCTCTAATTTTGGGAGCGCTTCTCTTATCTGCACGGCATCTTTGAGACTAAGTTCACGCGCACACACAATGCGTTTCACGCCCATCTCATAGAAAACTTGCGCATCAAGGACATTGAGCACATTTGCTTGGGTAGAGAGATGTATGGGAATGTGTGGTGCGATCTTTTGCGCGAGCTTAATAACGCCAGGTGTAGCGATGATAAAGCCATCTGGGTTTAGCTCTGCCATTTTGGCGATATGGGATTCTAAAAGTTTGAGTTGTGCATTAAAGGGAAAACCATTGATGGTTACATAGATTTTCTTGCCTCTTGCATGCGTGTATGCTACAGAATCTGCAAAAGTCTGCATATCAAATTCTTTGCCTGAGCGCGAACGTAAAGAAAAATGGCTCACCCCGCCATACACGACATCAGCACCATATGCAAGCGCAATTTTGAGTTTTTCAAAATTCCCTGCCGGAGAGAGCAATTCACATCTTTTGGAGCCATCTCTCGTACAAGTCTGCAGATTTGTAGAATCTCTAGAATCTAGCACACAAACTACTTCTTGCCAAAAGATGCAATCAATGCCTCTATATCATCATCGTTTGCTACATCTGGATTATCATCACCCGCGATATAGGTGGCAGAACCTACGCGCTTACTGTCATCTACCTTACCTTCAAAAAGTGAGTTCATATATTGTGCAAGCGCACGCATTACATTGATAACGCGTTCAATTTTTTGTCTATGAATATCTTGGTATTGCATGAGATCCATTGCCTGCATACACGCATCAGAAGCATCATCACAAGATAGGGTGATTTCTTTGCAAAGTTTTTGGGCATTTTGTATTTCAGTAAGGGTGTTTGAAAAAGTCTCGATATTTGGGAAAGAATCGCAGAGCTTTTGGAAAAGCTCCTCTTGGGATTGGAGGAATTTTTTGAGTTGTTTGTTTTTCTTGCTCACTTCATCAGCGGAGCTGCTCATAATTTCTAATTGGTCAAAAATCTGGGTGCCTTTGACTTCTGAATCTTTTGTAACATCATCAAGCTGATGCACCACTTTATGTTCATCAGTGGGTGGTGGAGGTGGCCATTTCTTGTCTGCATCCAATCGGTAGCCTTCTGCTCCCTGGATTTCAGTATCACTTTTTGATTCTTGAGAATGAGCCTGTGCTTCGTTCTCTAGGTTGTCTAAATCTGCATCACTAAGATCACTATTCATCAACGCATCAAGTTCTTCTTGTGTCATTACCTGCCTTCAAAATGATTTACGCGCGGCATTATAATTGTTTTTTGCTTTATGCTTTTTGAAAATAAGAACTGGGGCTGATCTTTGAACTTGATTTACTCTTACCTACTTGAGGAGATTTGCTTTTTCTTTGTCTTGATGATGTGTGATTTTGGTACATATGCTTTGATTGCTAAGTAAATAGCTTTTAATAAAAATTTGGCCAATAAAGTGCTTACAAAATTTAGATTTGATCTCAAACCTTAGAAGATATAATCACGCATTTTTACAAAGGAGAGAATTTATATGGAAGATAAGATTGTGATCCCTGTTGTATTTTGTTTTGACAATAATTATGTAATTCCTGCGAGTGTAGCGTTTTATTCATTATTAGAAAATGCTAGTAAATATGTAATGGGGGGGGGGGGTAAAACAGATTTATCACAAAATTCTCTCACTTTACCTAGTCAAACTCCACAAACTAAAACTCCAAACCGCAAAAAATCCAAAATCCTCTATAAACTCTATGTGATGCACAATGACATCACATCAGAAAATCAAAATCTACTCAAATCTACTATCGGGCAGTTTTCTTATGCGACATTAGATTTTATAAATGCCAAAAATGCCTTAAAAGAAGTGTGGGCTAGCAATCGATCCAAAAACCATTTTGCTTTGGAAGTGTTTTACAAGCTGCTTTTAGAATCGTATTTTTCTCAATACGACAAGGTGATTGTAAGCGATGTGGATGTTGTATTTTTGGGTGATGTTTCAAGAAGTTTTTTGGATTTTGACGCGAATTCCCACTATTATATAGCTGGAGTGAGGGCGAATAATCCAAATGAGATATATCCTCTCAAAGGTTGGAAAGAGGGATACAAGGCATTTAGCAAGAAGGAATTTGAAGCAATACAATATGGTGTGGGAGGCGGGTATCTTATAGCCAATATAAAGCTATGGAAAAAAGACAATATCCAAAAAAAGCTTGTAGATTATGCGTATAAAAATGCCCACAGACTAATCTTAGCTGAACAAGATACATTGAATCTCATCCTATATCCACACATTGCCACGCTTACTCCAGCACATATCGTAGGCCATAAAATGTGGGAGCTGTATGGAGAAAATTGGGAAGGGTATATCCCAAATATTTATACCCAAGAGCAAATAGATGATGCTAGAAATAATCCTATCCAGCTACATTTCATAGGGCATTTAAAACCATGGAATACTCCAAATGTAGCTAAAAGTGAGGTATGGATAAATTATCTAGTCAAAACACCATATTTAAAAAAATGGCTAGGAACTCTTACAGATGTCATAGTCTCGGAATATCTCAAAACGACATGGCGATATAAAATAATGAAATACATAAAAGAGAATCCCGCTTTTGTGTTGGACTTCCGGTTTTACTGCAAATTGACAAGAAAGATATATAAAGGACTATGGAGTAGGATACACCCCAAATAGCGTCATTATAGATTATCTCAAATGCGAAGATAATTTTAAAAACTCAGCAGAATCTGCTTTCGTCTTTATAGCGTGAGGGAGGGATATTTAATGTCATAGTAACAAAAATACCTACAAAACCTTTTTTGCTTAGTAGAAAGTAGTATTTAGAGTAAGTGATTGCCTTAAAAGGCAAATGAGCTTAAAAAAAAAAAAAAACCATTTGGATATCTCAATTTCAAATGGTAGCTTTTAGATCTTTAGGAGTTTTTTGGGAATTTTATATCCGGTTAGAGTGGTACTCAAATAATTTGCTACAACCCAAACAGATCGCTGAATTCATTGAAAGCCATTGATTCTAGTGTCGATTGGTTAGAGCAAATATTTTTGATCTGTTCGCATTTTTTGGGACTTAGTTTTTTTGAAAGATTTTTTTCAAATTTTGCTACAAGCAGTGGGATACCTTCATCTCTCCTTCTTCTATGGCCTATGGGATATTCAACCTCTACTTTTGCGCTTTGTGTGCCATCTTTATAAAAGATTTGTACGGCATTTGCAATTGATCGCTTGTCTGGTTCTAGATATTCCTTTGTATAGCGATCATCTACTTTTACAACCATCTTCTCTCGCAATACATCTACTCTCGGATCGTTTGCGACACTATCCTCATAATCATCAGCGCTTAATCTTCCAAAGATGAGTGGTATAGCGACCATATATTGTATGCAGTGATCTCTATCAGCAGGGTTTGCTAGCGGTCCTACTTTATTTATGATTCTATGTCCAGATTCTTGAGTGGTGATGATGATTTCTTGGATTGCATCTAATCTGTTTTTGACTTCATCATGGAGCTTGAGTGCGCACTCTACTGCAGTCTGTGCATGGAATTCTGCTGGGAAGCTAATCTTAAACAATACATTTTCCATCACATAGCTTCCAAATTCTTGAGGAATAGTGAGCCTTGCGCCTTTCATCTTAACATCTTCAAATCCCCAAAATTTTGCACTCAATGCACTAGGATAACCCATCTCACCACTTAGTGCTTTTAGCGCTAGATTCACTCCTCTTGAGCTTGCATCTCCTGCTGCCCAGCTTTTCCTAGAGCCTGTATTTGGAGCATGGCGATAAGTCCTTAATGCTCCACCATCAATAAATGCATGGCTTACAGCATTTCTGACTTCTTCAAAGCTCCCACCAAGCATAACACAAGCTACGGCAGTAGAAGCAATCCGCACAAGCAGCACATGGTCTAGCCCTACTTTATTAAAGCAGTTTTCTAAAGCCAAGATTCCTTGAATCTCATGCGCTTTGATCATCGCGGTTAGCACATCTTTGACTGTAAGGGGAGATTTATTGGCGACAATATTTTTTCTGCTCATATAATCAGCTACTGCCCATATAGCACCGAGATTATCACTTGGATGTCCCCATTCTGCTGCCAACCAAGTATCATTAAAATCAAGCCATCGCACCATCGCACCGATGTTAAAAGCCGCTCTCTCTGGTTCTAATTGATAGCTAGTCCCTGGGATTTTTGCTCCTAATGGACGGAATTCTGCACCTTCTACCACAGGGCCTAGAAGTTTTGTGCAAGCTGGAAATTCTAATGCCAACAGTCCACATCCAATCGTATCCATAAGACAATATCTTGCTGTCTCATATGCAAGCGTAGAATCGATTTTATATTCAAGTGCGTATTTTGCAATCTTTGTCAGTATCTCATCAAACTCAGGTCGTTTAGTATCTAAGATTCCCATATCATTACTCATTGCTATCTCCTCGTGTTCTTAAAATTTTTAGCGTTCATTTATTGGCACATATGCACGGTTTTCTGGTCCGATATATTCACTGCTTGGACGAATAAGCTTATTATTAGCTCTTTGCTCATAGATATGAGCGAGCCAGCCACTCACCCTGCTCATAATGAAAATTGGCGTAAAGAATGGAGTTGGAATACCCATAAAGTGATAGGCTGAAGCACTATAGAAATCAAGATTGGGGAAAAGTTTTTTCTCATTCCACATTACTTCTTCGATTACTTCGCTGATCGGATAAAGTTCCTTAGTATCACCGACATCTTGGGCTAGTTTCTTGCTCCATTCTTTGATGACTACATTTCTGGGGTCAGCCTTTACATACACCCTATGACCAAATCCCATAATCTTAGCTTTTCTAGCGAGTTTGTCCAAGATACCTTGCTTTGCTTCTTGTGGTGTTTTAAACTCAGAGAGCAAGTCCATTGCTGCTTCGTTCGCACCGCCATGCAAAGGCCCTCTTAATGCGCCAATAGCAGCAGTGATGGCCGAATATACATCAGAGAGCGTAGCCGTTACGACACGTGAGGCAAATGTAGAAGCATTAAATTCATGTTCTGCATAGAGAATCAAGCTCACATGTATAGCCTGTATCCATAAGTCTTTTGGAGCTTTATCATGGAGCTTTTCTAAGAAATAGCCTGCAATAGAATCTTGGTTGCTTTTTGTGCTCATTTCTTTGCCAGAGTTATGCCAGTGATACCAAAAAAGCAGTATTGAAGGGAAAACCCCAAGCAATCTTATGCCTATTTTCTTTTGGTCTGGGAATTGGAGCTGCTGTACATTGATATGCTCTTGCTCTAGACACCCTAGTACAGAACAGCCAGTTCTCATCACATCCATAGGATGAGAATCTTTTGGCAAAAGCTTGAGGGCTTCCTTCAGATTCTGTGGTAGCTCTCTTGCCTTGATAATCTCTTGTTTGAAAGATTCTAATTCTTGCTTGTTTGGCAACTCCCCGTTAAGTAATAAATATGCTACTTCTTCAAATGTTGCATATTTGGCTAAGTCGTAAATATCATATCCTCTATAATTTAGTCCATGGCCTGTACCTACAGTGCATATTGCTGATTTTCCAGCTACGACACCTGCTAATCCACCAACCTTATTTTTCGCCGCTTCACCCATTTTATCTCCTTATTTTTGAAATAATTTGTCAAGTTTTTCTTCAAAGCTGTGATAGCCAAGCATTTCGTAAAGCTCCTCTCTGGTTTGCATCTTTGCAATGCTAGCCTTTTGAGTTCCGTTCTGTATGATGTCTTGGAATACCTCTAGTGCCGCCTTATTCATAGCTCTAAATGCTGATAGAGGATAGAGCACCATAGCAATTCCCACGCTCCTTAGCTCCTCTACACTAAAATAGGGTGTTTTCCCAAACTCCGTGATATTTGCTAATACAGGGACTTTGATAGAATCCGTAAATTGCTTGTATTCCTCTAGTGTATGGATAGCTTCAGCAAATATCATATCTGCTCCAGCTTCTACATATGCTTGTGCTCGCTCAATTGCTGCCTTTTGTCCTTCGCTTGCGTGAGCGTCTGTGCGTGCCATAATCACAAAGCTAGAATCTGTTCTACCATCGAGGGCAGCTTTGATTCTGTCGCTCATTTCTTCCTTACTTACAAGTTCTTTGTTGGGTCGATGTCCGCAGCGCTTTTGGGATACTTGGTCTTCTATATGGCAGCCAGCAGCACCTGCTCTTACAAGTTCTTTTATGCTTCTAGCGATGTTAAATGCCCCACCCCAGCCTGTATCAGCATCTACAAGCAATGGCAAGTCGCTTGCCGCTGTGATTCTACGCACATCGATGCATACATCTTCAAGATTTGTCATTCCCAAATCAGGCAATCCTATACTTGCATTTGCTACCCCAGCGCCACTGAGATACAATGCTTTTGCTCCACTTTTTTGTGCCTGCATAGCAGAATATGCATTAATAACCCCTAGAATTTGCAGAGGGCCATTTTGTTTGATTGCTTCTCTTAGTTTATTGCCAGCTGTTTTATTCATCATACCTCCTTTATTTAGATTGTTTTAATGGATAACCAAGAGCATTGATAGCCTGAGTGATTTCATCTAGCACACTAGAATCTTCGATGGTTGAAGGCATTTGGAATTCCTTGCCATCAGCAATACTCCTCATTGTGTTGCGCAGAATCTTTCCACTTCTAGTTTTGGGTAGTCTTGCTACAAGTGTTACGAGTCTTAATGAAGCAATTGCGCCAATTTCCTCTTTTACAAGTTGTATAACCCCATCGGCTATAGCTTGAGGGTCTCTTTCTCGTCCATCTTTTAAGATGACAAATGCCATTGGTACTTCTCCCTTTAGCTCATCATTAACACCTATGACAGCGCATTCTGCGATATCAGGGTGTTTGGATATGGCCTCTTCCATTCCTCCAGTTGATAGGCGATGGCCTGCTACATTGATCACTCCATCCATTCGTCCCATCACAAAGACATATCCATCTTTATCGATATATCCACTATCTCCCGTAAGATAATAGCCTTGGTAGTGGTTTAGATACGAATCTCTGTATCTTTTGTCATCATTCCAAATGCCCATCAAGCAAGCGGGTGGTAGTGGAAGTTTTAAGACGAGATTCCCTAATTTCCCGGGTTTGCATTCGTTGCCATTTTCATCAAGGACTTTGAGATTGAATCCGGGCATAGGTTTTGTGGGGGAACCAGCTTTTATAGGCATTTCCTCAAGACCAAGAGGATTAGCAGCGATTGCCCATCCTGTTTCTGTCTGCCACCAGTTGTCTATAATTTTTTTGCCTGTTACCTTTTGTATCCAATGCAGTGTGTCGCTATCACATCTCTCGCCAGCGACGAAAATGCTTTTTAAGTTGCTCAAATCATATTTTTTCGCCCATTCTCCATTTGGATCTTCTTTTTTGATTGCCCTAAATGCAGTTGGCGCAGAGAATAAAACATTCACTTTATACTCAGAGCATACTCTCCAGAATGCCCCGGGATTTGGAGTTTTGACAGGTTTTCCCTCATATATGATGGTTGTGCAGGCATTCATTAAAGGTGCATATACGATATAGCTATGTCCTACCACCCAGCCCACATCACTTGCTGCCCAAAACACATCGCCGGGTTTTGCGTTATAGATATTATCCATTGACCATTTCATAGCTACAGAATGTCCGCCATTACTTCGGACAACACCCTTTGGCTTGCCAGTTGTACCAGAAGTATAAAGAATATAGAGGGGATCAGTTGCATCAACAGGCACGCAATCTACAGGTTGTGTCTTTGCTTCCTCACTTTCCCAATCAACATCTCTCCAAGGAAGCATATTCGCACGTTCTTGTGGTCTTTGCCAAATTAAGCAAGTTGTAGGTTTGTGGTTTGCAGACTTAATAGCTTCATCAAGAATAGGCTTATATTTTATAACGCGACTTACCTCTATGCCGCAGCTTGCAGAAATAATAACACGAGGCTTTGCATCATCGATTCTTGTGGCTAATTCATGTGCTGCAAACCCACCAAATACCACACTATGAATTGCACCTATTCTTGCGCATGCAAGCATCGCAATCACTGCTTCAGGAATCATGGGCATATAGATTAATACCCTATCGCCTTTTACAACCCCTTTATTTGTGAGAATACCTGCTGTTTTTGCTACCCTTTCATACAATTCACCATAAGTGAAAGTTTTCTTGGTGTCTGTCACTGGAGAATCATAGACCAATGCGAGCTGATTCTTTCGTCCATTATGGATATGCAAATCCAGTGCGTTGTAGCAAGTATTCATACAGCCACCTACAAACCACCGATAATGGTCATTAACGACATCCAAAACCTTATCCCACTGATGATACCAATGCACTTTTTTAGCAGCTTCCGCCCAAAATCCGTGCGGATCGTTGATAGAGGAATCATATACTTCTTGATAAGTCTGTGCCATGCGCTTCCTTTATGTTTATTTTGGAATAGCTCACATTGTATTTTAGTTTCATAATTTTTCTTTGATACGAGGAAGAAAATAACGCAATAAGTTAATTTTTATATAGTCTTAAGAAAGATATAAAAGAGTTTTAACCCCATCAATACGGATTTTCATGTGATGTATTTTGGATGTTACCTTTTTAAACAATAAGATATGTTGCCTCTTTGAGATGATTGGTGGTGGTTTTTTTTGGATTCTTATCTTTTTGCCAAGAATTGAGAAACTGATAAAGACATTTTAAAACAGAGAATTTGTCCCTTGAGGTTTTACAAAATTTTTACACACATCGCATAAGTCTCTTACAACTGATTTTTATAATTTCCAAACATCATTTTTAAGGAAAAACCATGAATAAAATACTTCTTTTTATCCTAAGCGCACTAACCCTACTAAGCGCAGATTCTATCTATCCTATCACCAGAGAGATGGGTTCTGGAAGCAGAAGTGCATTTATCGAAATCTTTGGAATCTACAAAGAATCAAATGGCAAGAAAATTGATGCCATCACCAAAAAAGCAGAAGTTACAAATTCCACAGGTGTCATGCTAGCAACAATTGCGACTTCAAAGAATGCTATTGGCTATGTGTCGTTAGGCTCGCTCAATGAAAGTGTCAAAGCACTAAAAATCGATGGAATCGCCCCTAGCAGAGAAAATATCACTAACCAAAGCTATAGAATTCTGCGTCCATTCCACATTGTTACTAAGCGCGCAAATCCTCTTGTAGATGACTTTTTAGCTTATTGTCTCAGTGCAAAAGATGTCATAGAACAATCTGGATACATAGTGAGTAAATCCCACAAATACCATCCACAAAAGCCAAGTGGTAAGATTATTGTCGCTGGTTCTAGCTCTATTACTCCATTGATGGAAAAGCTCGCTGAAAGCTATCAAGCTATCAATCCAAATGCCACTATACAAATCCAACAATCAGATTCAAGCACGGGGATAAGCTCTGTGTTTGAAGGGATTGCAGATATTGGCATGGTCTCTCGCAACCTCAAACAATCAGAATTGGATAAAGGTTTGAAAGTGCAAGTGCTAGCTATTGATGGCTTAGCAGTGGTTGTTCATAAAGACTCAAATATCAGCAATCTTTCAAAAGATACAATCAAAGCGATCTATACGGGTCAAGTGAGTACCTGGGAGCAAATCAAATGAAAATCTCTACACTAAGAGAATCTTTGTTTGAGTGCTTATTTGCCTTTTGTGCTATTTTCTGTCTCTTTGCTGTAGGGATGATTTGTTTTTTTCTTTTTGGTAATGCAATACCCACAATCGCACACATCGGATTGTTTGATTTTATCTTTGGCTTTGAGTGGTATCCGGAGGAGGAGGTTTTTGGGATTTTCCCTATGATTATTGGGAGCTTGTATATTACTGCATTAAGCCTAGTATTTAGTGTGCCTTTGGGGATCTCTTGTGCCGTGTTTCTCTCGTACTTCTGTCCTAAGAGTATAAAACGATATGCCATCCTCGCCATAGAATTGCTAGGGGCTATACCTTCGGTTGTGTATGGATTTTTTGGTCTTGTGGTTCTGGTGCCATTTATCTCGGATATTTTTGCTATCTCTGGCAAAAGCATTCTTGCAGCATCAATCATCCTCAGTATTATGATCTTACCCACAATCATTTTGCTATCCAAAGTCGGCATTGATAGTGTGCCTAGAATCTACTTTGAAGCAGCTCTTGGACTTGGAGCAAGTAAGCAAAGAAGCGTGTTTTTCGTGCTTGTACCTGCGGCAAAATCCGCGATTTTAGCATCTGTCATCTTAGGTTTTGGGAGGGCTATTGGCGAAGCTATGGCAGTCATTATGATAGCGGGCAACCAAGTCCAAATCCCCTCATCTCTCCTTGATGGCGTGCGCACACTCACTACAAATATCGTTATCGAAATGGGATATGCCCAAGGATTACAGAGAGAAGTGTTGATTGCAAATGCTTTGGTGCTTTTTGTTTTTGTCTTAGGGATCAATCTTTGTTTTAACGCGTTGAAAGAAAAATCCAGATAAGGAGAACATAGTGCAAAGAGATTTTTTATCAATACTTATTTCTTGCTTTATGTATCTTTGTGTGGGAATTGTGTGCAGTGTGTTTTGTATCGTGCTTGGGTTTATTTTCTTCAGAGGTGTTCCATATCTCAGTCTGGATTTATTTGCCTTCCAATACACAAGCTCTAATCTCTCTATGCTGCCTGCAATTATAAATACTTTTTGTATCGTGCTTTGCTCGCTATTACTCGCCATGCCCTTAGGAATCTTTGGTGCGGTATTCTTGAGCGAGTATGCTAATAAAAAAAGCAAGATGCTTAGTCTTATAACTCTTGCGTGCGAGACTTTAAGTGGGATTCCATCGATTGTGTATGGACTTTTTGGCTATCTTGCGTTTGTGATCTATTTTGGTTTAAAAATCAGCTTCTTAAGCGGTGTATTGACACTTTCTATCATGGTCTTACCTCTTATCTTACGAAGCAGTGAGGAAGCACTCAAAGCTGTTTCAGATAGTCTTAGAGAAGCAAGCTTTGCGCTTGGTGCGACAAAACTTCGCACAATATTTTGTATCGTTTTGCCTGCTGCTATTCCTGGGATTCTCACAGGGATAATCCTTAGCATTGGAAAGATTGTAGGAGAGAGTGCAGCGCTCCTTTATACAGCCGGCTCTGTAGCGCAAATAGCGGGATTTTTAGAATCTGGACGCACACTAAGTGTGCATATGTATGCTCTTAGCTCTGAGGGGCTACATACCAATCAAGCTTATGCGACTGCTAGCGTGCTTGTATTGTTCATACTCGGGATAAATCTGCTTTCAAATTTCATAGCCAGCAAACTCACAAAGGACACAAAATGAGCAAAAAGATTTGTTTTAGCATAAAGGATTTGAATCTATTTTATGGGGACTTCCATGCACTCAAAAATATCAATATTGATATTCTAAAATCCGAAGTGAGTGCATTTATTGGTCCTTCTGGTTGCGGAAAAAGCACATTTCTTAGAAGTCTCAATCGTATGAATGATTTGCTTACAGATTGCTCCATCAAGGGCAAGATTCTTTTCAATGGCGAGAATATTTACAAAAAGTACAATGTCAATGTCTTACGTAAAAAAATAGGAATGGTATTCCAAAAACCCAATCCTTTTCCTATGAGTATTTATGACAATATCGCTTTTGCACTTAAAACACATGGGATAAAAGACAAAGAGAGACTTGACTCTTGTATAGAAGAAAGCTTAAGAGATGTAGGGCTTTGGAAAGAGTGTAAAGATAAGCTCAAGCAAAATGCACTCAAACTCAGTGGAGGACAGCAGCAAAGGCTTTGTATAGCAAGAAGTATATCAATAAAGCCAGAGGTGATTTTGATGGATGAGCCTACAAGCGCACTTGATCCAATAGCAACTCTCAAGATTGAAGAGCTTATCACTAAGCTCAAGAAGGACTACACCATAATTGTTGTGACCCACAATATGCAGCAAGCTTGTAGAATCTCTGATAGAACTGCGTTTTTCTTACTAGGTGAGATGATAGAGTTTGCAAGCACACAGAGTATTTTTACGAAAGCAAAAGACAAGAGGACACAGGATTATATCAATGGAAAATTTGGTTGATTGGCTATAATCCCAGCCTATCAAGAGGAATAAAATGGTATATGTTTTAGAAGATGAGAAATCAATCCTAGAGCTTGTAGTCTATGCGCTTAATTCTCAAAATATCCTAGCTTGTGGATTTGATGAGGTAAAGGCTTTCCAAGATGCGCTTAAGAATGAGATACCAAAAATTGCTATCTTAGACGTGATGCTTCCTAATACAAGCGGATTTGAAGTGCTAAAAAGTCTCAAATCTAATCCAAAAACTAAAAATATATGTGTGCTTATGCTTACAGCACTCAGTGATGAATACGAGAAAGTCAAAGGCTTGGATTTAGGCGCTGATGATTACATCACCAAACCCTTTGGAATCATGGAGTTGATAGCGCGTGTGCGTGTGATACTCCGTAGATTAGACACAGATACACCAGATTTCACTCTCAATGGATTAGAGTTTTCTAATACCAAGCACGAAGTCCGCATTAATGGCGAAAAAATCAAGCTCACCCTCAAAGAATTTGAACTCTTAGGATTCCTGCTAAAAAATCCCAATCGCGCCTTTATGCGTGAAGAGATTATGCACATTCTTTGGGGAAATTACGAATCTTATTCGCGCACACTTGATATACATATCAAGACCTTGCGCCAAAAACTCGGTGATTATGGACAAATAATAAAAACCATACATGGCATAGGCTATAAGCTTGAATGCTAAAGTGCTAAAGACAAAGAAGATAGGAGTAAAAATCTTTTTTGCACTTTTTCTAAATAGCTTGCTTTGTCTGGCTATAGCTAGTAGTTTTGTGTTTTTTAGTCTAGATTCTGTTTTGAAGGCCAAGATTTTTGATGTATCTAAAACTCCTTTGTTTTTGGTGATACTGCTATGTATTTTGCTATGTGTTTTACTTACAAAGTGGCTTGTAGATATGCTTTTATTCCAAGAGCAAAGCGCTAGATTCCCCATTCAGGTTCGCGGATTAAAAAAAGCCCAGATGCTTACTCTCACACAAAATATGCGCGATGGACTTATGTTGCTTAATAAAAATGGCAGAATCTTACTGAGTAATACACCCATACACAAGCTCTTTGGAGAGTGGGAATACATCCATAAGTTTGGGGATTCTGCGTTTTGCCAGATGATATTGCAGGATTTAAACATCCTGAAAAAGTCAAAAACCCATTCCTCACAAATCCACACCATCAAGATTCTAGACAAAGAGCACGAAGTGCAAGCTATACCAATCTATTCGCAGAATAAATTCAAAGGGCTCATAGTGATTGTACGTGATATAAGTGCGCAGTATCTTGCGCAAAAAATGCGCAAAGAATTTAGCGCGAATGTTACCCATGAGCTAAAGACCCCTTTAACCACAATACTTGCTAGCTCTGAAATGCTCCAAAATAATCTGATTGCTCCACAAGATGTGCCAGAGTTTGCAGCCAAGATTCAAAAGGAAGCTACAAGACTTATTAATATGACAGATGAGATTCTCAAGCTTTCATTCCTTGATGAAAATAGAGAATCCAGCAAAGAAAGCAGGCACAACTTCCAAAGACTTGATTTGAAAGAAGTTATCTTGAATGTAATTGACAATGTACATTTGCTTGCCAAGCAATACACGATTACTCTGCACACAAATCTCAAAAGCTGTTTTATTTTAGGTAATGCAGCTCTTTTAGAAGAAATGGTCTATAACCTCATAGCCAATGCCATCAAATACAATAAGCCCAAAGGTTTTGTGCAGATAGAACTCAAAGCAAAGAATCTCTTGAGGATAAAAGATAATGGCATAGGTATCCCAAAAGATTCTCAAGAACGTGTGTTTGAAAGATTTTATTGTGTGGATAAAAGTAGGAGTAAAGCACTTGGTGGCACAGGTCTTGGACTCTCAATTGTCAAATCAATAGCAAACCTGCATAACGCACAAATCACACTCAAGAGCACGCCACACAAAGGCACGGAATTTACCATAAGCTTTCCATTTGTGTAAGGAGAAAATATGCTAAACAAATCCTCCGCAATACGACTAAAAGCAGAATGGGAGGAGCAAAGAGCGATTTTGCTTAGCTTCCCACATAAACACAGCGATTGGCAAGACTTATTGCAAAGCGCCAGAAAATGTTTTGTGCGCATAATAAAATGTATCGCTAAATTTGAATCTGTCTATGTATGTGTCGATCCGCGTGATAAAAAAGGCTTAGAGCTTGTACAAAAATCTTGCAAGAAAGAGTTAAGAGTAGGCAATGTGCAGATATTTAGAGTTTACAGCAATGATATTTGGGCAAGGGATTTTGGGGCTATTAGCATCCAAAAAAATGGTGCAAATACCTTGCTTGACTTTGGATTCAATGGCTGGGGATTGAAGTTTAGAGCCAATTTTGACAACCAAATAAATAGAGCGCTCTATAAGCTTGGTGTTTTTGAGAATCTCTTGACGCAAGATTTGATTCTCGAAGGAGGGAGTATTGATAGCAATGGTTGTGGTTTGTTGCTCACGACTTCACAATGCTTGCTTGAAGCAAACCGCAATCCCCATCTGAGCAAGCAAGAGATACATTCAAGACTGCTAAAGATTTTTGGGCTCAAAAAGGTGCTATGGCTTGAAAATGGAAGTTTGTGTGGCGATGATACAGACAGCCATATTGATAATCTCGCTCGCTTTATTGCGCCTAAAACTATTGCTTATGCAAAATGCGAAGACAAGCTTGATGTGAATTTCAAGCCGTTAGAGGCTATGGAGCGCGAGCTTTTTGCCTTGCGCGATGAAAACGACAAACCTTTTAGACTTATCGCATTGCCTTTGCCAAAAGCGAGATTCTATAAGGGGGAGCGTCTGCCTGCAAGTTATGTGAATTTTCTTTTTGTCAATAATGCTTTATTAGTGCCAACTTACAAGGATAAGAAATCTGATAAAAAAGCCTTGCAAATTCTCTCGGATGAACTACCGCATCTTAAGGTGCTAGGGATTGACTGCACTACTCTTATCAAATGGCATGGAAGTATTCATTGCGCAAGTATGCAGTTGTATTGATGCTTGAGCTAAGAAAAATCAATAGCGAAAAATATAGCATTCATCAAATTCATAGCGCACCAAAGAGGGCAGTTGAAATTCATTAGGGCAGTGGCAAAGAGCCTTAGACTCGCTGATGTAGATTTATACATCATAGAATCTCCGATTTGTAGATACTCTGTCACTAAAAATCTTTTGCGTTGTATCTTTAGAGTGCTGCTATCACCCATCAAGGAAGCCCAAACTGGTATCGGGTCTTTCCATGATATGGGCATAAGTTCAAGGCCTACTCCAAAAAATGCCTCTACCTCTTTGGCTAAAGTAGTGAGTTAGTATTTAAAAATATCTCTGCACCATTTGTAATCCTAGAATCTACTGACTTGCAACCTGAAGTTTACTAGGGTATGTCGCTCTGAAGTTTGTGTTTATGTAGGCTATGCCAAGCCCCAAAGTCCTATCATCTGTTTGGGGTGCAATATAAATTTTTTTACTAGTAGCTTTTCTTGCAGATAATCCTATCGTTATCTTTGTGGCAATGAACCACAACCCACACTCAAAGTCCAAATACACTAACAGCCTCTGAAAACTAATCCTGTGTTTTAGCTTGTTTAGCTGTTCTTTGACTTCATCCCACTTATAATTCGTTTTTAAGTATTTCAAGATTTAGTTCAAAATTCTTTAAGTCCGTGTTATTGCCCAAATGATCAATTTGCTTTTTCATGCATTTTATAGTAGCATCCCACGGCTCAAAAATTTGTGATTCTGAGAGTTTGAAATTTTTATATAACCTCTCCACAAATGATTTATCATCAATTCAAAACCAAGGTTTGTTAATGGCTTTAGATGTAGCAAAAAAACAAGAGATTATTGCAATGTTTGCGAGAGATTCACAAGATACTGGTTCTTCTGAAGTGCAGGTTGCTCTTTTGACGCAGCGTATAGTTGATTTGACAGAACATTTGAAAACAAACCCTAAAGATCATTCAAGTCGGCTAGGTTTGCTTAAACTTGTAGGACAGAGAAAATCTCTTCTTTCTTATCTTAAACGTACTAGATACGAATCTTACATAAAGCTGATTAGTCAATTAAAACTCAAAGATAGATAGTCAATCAAATAACACGATTTAGGTAAGATGTGTTACTTGATTTTCTGATAGCTTTGTATTCCCTCGGCTTTTGATTTTAGAAATTTTTGTACTTCAGAATATGTTGGTGTATTAGACTTAAGGAGTGGTGATTGGGCTTATTTCGTGCTATTCCAAGGTTTGTGAGTTTTATAAATACAAATTTCAAAACAGTTCTTTTGCTTATCGCTTTATTTTTTGTATTTATTGGTTTATATGCGCCAGATGGTAAAGAACCAAATCTGGCAAAACTGTATTTAGATAAGCCTATCTTCAATAGCACACTTGTAGCTTCACAAATTGAAGCGATTAAGAAAATCGATACTATCCAGGGAGTATTGCTAGTGATAGATTCTCCAGGTGGAAGTGTGAGTGCTAGCATAGAAGCAGCTGATATGATTAAAGAATTAGCGCAATATATCCCAGTTGTAGCGTATGTAAGAGGTAGTATGGCCAGTGGCAGTTATTATGCGGGTATGTATGCTGATGAGATTATTGCCAATAGAGGCTCTATGATTGGATCTATTGGTGTCATTTTAAGTGCGTTTAACATTGAGGAATTACTCGCAAATCTTGGTATAAAAGAACAAGTGTTAAAAATGGGTAAATACAAAGAGGTTGGCACAATCATGCGAGCTTGGAATGAAAATGAAAGAGAATTTCTGTCAAATTTTTTACATGAGCAATACGAGATGTTTGTAAATGATGTCAAACTAGCGCGTAAAGATAAATTACATACAGATCCTATTCATTTTGCAGAAGGCAAGATTTTTAATGCTAAAACTGCATTGGAGTTAGGACTTATTGATAAGGTAGGTTCAATGCAAGAAGCCATAGAATCTCTTAAAGAGAAAGCGCAGGTGCAAAATCCAATATGGCTGGAGAAAGATAGAATCGATGTTTATCTACAAAGATTAGAAGATTCTCTAATAAGCAAGATTGTTTCTTTTGCATTTTTATACAATAGGTAAAAATGCAGCTTTTTGGGTTAGATTTTTTGCAATCTGACGCAAAAAACTTACTTGCTTTTTCTGGTGGAGCGGATTCTAGTGCCTTGTTTTTCTTGCTACAGGAAAAACAAATATCCTTCGATATGGCAATTGTCAATTATGGAACAAGAGAAAATTGTGCTGATGAGGTTGCATACGCGCAAAAATTAGCACAAACCTATCATAAACAGATCCATGTTTTCCAAGCACCTGCTATAGAGTCGAATTTTGAACACAATGCGCGAGTTATTCGATACAGGTTTTTTAAACAATTGAGTGCAGTCCATAATTACACAAATATCATTGTCGCACACCAGCTTAATGATAAATTAGAATGGTTTTTGATGCAATTATGTAAGGGTAGTGGGATTGTGTCATTGCTAGGATTTCATGGAATAAGTGATTTTGAGGGTATAAGGATTGTGCGTCCATTGATAAATACTAGTCGTAATGAGATATTGGAATATTTACACCAAAACAAGATAGTTTTTTTTAATGACGTAAGTAATGATGATTTGCAAATCAAACGTAATTATTTCCGACATAAAATCTCAAATGATCTTTTGTTAAAACATCGAAATGGGATCTTGCGTAGTTTTGAGATTCTTTATCGTGAAAGCAAGTTTTTAGAATCTGACACTACTAATGTGAAGCTTTTAGAGAATCTCTATATTGTCAAACGTGCTTACAACGAACTAAGAGACTTGCAGAATGTTGATTTTGCACTCAAAAGATTAGGATATGTCATGAGTTTTAAGCAACGCAAAGAGGTTTGTAAGGCTAATTTTTCATGTGGAGTCGGTAGGAATTTCATTATAGATTGTAATCAGTCTTTGCTTTTTATAGGTCGCAATCATACAAACGTACAAAAACCTGTACCAAAAAAATTCAGAGAACAATGCCGTAAAAATAAGATTCCACCAAAAATACGAGCCCTTCTCCAAGAAGCAAAATACAATGTTGAAGAGATAAGAAATCTTATTTTAGATGTAAGTTTGGGGTATTAAAACCTATTTGGAAGTTTTTTGCGTTTCTTTGGGTGATTACAAAATCTATACATCTAAGATAAAAACGTACAAAATTGCTGGTGATTTGGCTTATTTGAAAATTTTATTTTAGTTACGATTGTGATGTTGCTCGCCCCTACTTAATCTCCAATTAAGCTATTAGTTATATAATCACGCCTCTCATTTTTTAGAATCAAGTTGTTTCAGAATTTAGAGTAGATTTGGTTTGGAATAAATT
>NZ_NHYK01000014.1 GCF_003288805.1 Helicobacter sp. 10-6591
CAAAAAATATGAGGAAGTTAGCAAACAAGAATCTTGTATGATCGTTGTTGGTGCGTCTTGGTGTCCGGATTGTCGTAGGATTGATCCTATCTTATCTGAGCTTGGAAGGGAATTTGAGGGTCGGGCTCATATCTATAAAGTCTCTGCAGACTCTGAGATTAGAGAATCTTTAGGCATTCGGGCTATTCCTACGTTGATTGCTTATAAGAATGGAAAAGAAGTTGGCGAGCGCTTGGTAGAACCAGATGCAAAGCTTCCTATACAAAATCTCTTGCAGCAGACTTTAGACTAAGCTAAGAATCTCTCATTCTTAACACTTGGTACTTTCTTGATCCAAACTTATCTTTGACAAATTAATAAAACCTTTTAGAGCAGGCTTTGGCGAAATCTGTGTGCTAGTTGGATTTATCGCTCTTTTTGGAATCATAATGCTTAGATGTGGTGGATTGCTTCTCTTGGTGGAGTATGTTTGGCTGAGTATATTTGACTAAGTATGTTTGGCTATATAAGAATCTATACGCTCTAGTACTTCATCTTTTATCTTCAGTCTTAATCGCAATACACTTAGTTTAAAACCTAGGCCTTGGAGCTTGACTTCATCTTTTGGGGTTACAAGAAGGCTTGTGGCTTGGGTACGTCTTATCTCTTGAGCTAAAAACTCTTTGTCAAAGTCTGCATGGTCTCTTAGCAATATCTTGCCTACTATAGATTCTGGAAGGAAGTCATCAAGTCTTGCAGGGTTGGCTATGGCTGTCAGAAGCAGCATAGCAGAAGTGGGGTTTTCTACAAATACTTCGCGCACATATTCTTGCTGCTCTTGTATGAGCAAATCTGCACTCTTGTATAAATAGGGCATCTCACGGTACATACCGCTGGGCAGGGTGAAGGGAAAATATGGCTCAAGCTTGGGTTTGAGAATGAGATTGAGCTTCTGAAAGTTAAAGCGGAATCCATCGTCTAAGAAAATGCAGCTTGCGCCTAGACTGATGGCTTTATGCACGGCTTCTAGGCGGTTTTTGGACACTATCACGCTTGCGTTTGGCAGACTTTTAGCAATCAAATAGGCTTCATCGCCAGCTTCTTGCTGTAAGCATAGAATCTCTCCGTGTAAGCTCACTACAACGAGTCCTTTGCTCTTGCGCTTGTAGCCTCTTGAGATGATGAAAGCCTTCTGGTATCTGCTTGCGACTTCGATGATAAAGGGCGTCTTGCCTGTGCCGCCAAGTATGAGGTTACCAACGCTTATGATAGGTATGCTAAATATGTGGTGAGGCGATAGCTTCCTGCGCAGTGTAGCACTTAAGGCATAGAGTACAGAGAGTGGCAAAAGCAGTATGCTTAAAAGCTTTTGCCAAAAAGATGGGTTGTAGAAATAAGAATCTATAAAGCGCATTGTCTCTCTAAACTTTGGATTTGGCTTGGGCTTGGGCTTGGCTTGTTTTTGCCCGTAAGTCTTGTAGCACCTTTTGGGCGTGGTCTTTGGCTTTGACGTTGTAGTAAGTCTTGGCTATCTTGGCATTTGCATCGATGAGAAAGCTTGAGCGTTTGATTCCCATTACTTCTTTGCCATACAGAAGCTTCTTGCCATATGCGCCATAGCTTGTGGCGATTTTCTTATCAGGGTCGCTTAGCAGAGTGATTGAAAGATCTTGCTTGCAGATAAAGCTTTTGTGGCTTTTGGGAGTATCGGGGCTGATACCTAAGATGACACAGCCTAGAGCTTCAAAGTCCTCTTTGAGTAAGCTGAAGTCTTTGGCTTGGATTGTGCAGCCTGGCGTATTGTCTTTAGGGTAGAAGTACAAAAGAATGGTTTTTCCTAAAAAATCATTGAGGCTTATTTCTATCCCATCGCAGTTTGGCGCAGAAAAGTTTGGCGCAATATCGCCTATTTGTAGCTCGTGCATATTCTCTCCTTATGTTTATTCTTTTCTTGTTTATTCTTTTCTCTTAGGGGGGGGGTTAAGAATTAAGCAAAATTATACAGTGTATAATTCTGTCCCCTGCTTAGTTTATAAGATGATGATGGTTTGTATGCGCCTAAAATTCTGCTTGTTACTTCTTGCGTGTTTTGTAGATTTGAGCTTGTATGCAGATACTCTAAACTCCAACCTTCCACTTGAAAAAATCGCTCCAGAGTTTTTACAAGAAAGATTTATCGATAAACGCTCATACACACAAATGGAATTACAAAATCCTAGTACCCATGAAGTAGCAGAACATAAAGAATCCAGATTTGGCATAACAACTAGAGGCAGTGTTAATAGCGGGTATTCTGAACTTGAACTCAACCAAAATAGTTTCCAAGAAAATGAGATCGAAGCGGCACTTTGGCGTGCTGGGGTGGGATACAATGTGTATTATGAATTCCGGCCTTTTACGCATACGACTATCAATCTCTTTTTTGGCACAAGTATTGAGATCACGCAATATCGTACAGGCGGAAAAAAGAAGCCATACAATGATGGAATCTACCATGCAGAAAATGCATATGATTGGGGGGACTGGCTTTTTTATGGAAATAGGGTGAATAATATCGGGGTGGCAATCACGCTCTATAAGCAGCACAAGATATATCTGATATTAAGACAGGCGTTTTTGGATAATTTTGATTTCTCATACCTTGGCTTGTCTTTGGGTAGTAATTTCTTGACAAACTCGCGCATTATGCAAGAGGGAATTGGCGCTGGGATTGCTGCGTTTAATAACACACAAATCCTTCTGAACTACACACTTGATTTTTAGGTGATGTATTTTTCCTGAAAACTCAAGATTCTCCGGCCTCTGGGATCTAGCATGTATTCTTTGTCGTATTTTTCTTGTAGGAGGGATTGGAATACTTTGAGTAAATGCAAAAATTGCGGTGCGCTATACATATCGATAATCACACCATAAAGCTGCATATCTTGCATGAGTATATCAACCACTCTGGCTCTGTCTTGCAAATAAAGTTTTTCGTCTTGCCGGAATTCTTGCATGCGTAAAAGGATTCTGTCCATTATTCTTGGGATGCTGTAGGTACTTGGCTTCAAAAACTCCTCTAGCACTTTCTTGCAGTGTGCAAACAGAAAATCTTGGTGTAATTTATCAGCATAGATAATGCAAGGCAAAATGGCTATAAGCCTGTCAATATTTGCACCAAGAGATCGTGTCTCCCATCTGATGAGAAATCTTTCTAAAAAGCTGAAGTTTGCAGACAAAAGTGCTGTATTCATCGCATCAACCCCTGATAGCTAGATTTTGTGTCTTGGATCAAGAACATCTCTTATCCCCTCCCCTATGAAAACTAAGACTGAAAGCAATACAGAAAGCACTACAAATGCGGTGATTCCAAGATGTGGGGAGGTGAGGTTGTTCTTACCTTGTAAAAGCAGCTCGCCTAAACTCGCGCTTGTGCTATCCATGCCAAAACCCAGAAAATCAAGACTGCCAAGCATGACAATCCCACCCGCCATAATAAATGGAATGTAGGTAATCGTAGCAACCATAGCATTTGGCAAGATATGTTTATAGATAATGCGCCAAGAGCTAAGAGCAAACACCTTGGCGGCCTTTATATACTCCAGATTGCGTGCTTTTAAAAACTCTGCTCGCACCACACTTGCAAGACTGATCCACGAAAAAGCAAGGACGATTAAGAGAATCCACCAAAAACTAGGATTTAGGGTATTTGAGACAATGATGATGACAAAAAGGATAGGAATAGAATTCCACACTTCTATAACCCTCTGCCCTAAGAGGTCGATATTGCCAGCATAATAGCCCTGCAATGCTCCTATCAAGACGCCAACAATCACGCTAAAAAATGTGATAGCTATCCCAAAAGCGATAGATATGCGCATGCCATGAAGCACTCTAGCACTTACATCGCGTCCCTTATCATCAGTGCCAAGCCAATGCTTAGAATCTGGGGATGTCGGGAAGGGCTCACTCAAATCAAACACAATAGTGTCATAGCTATAAGGAATGAGCGCGCTTACTACCACACAGTCTTTTAAAAGCACATCTTTGACATAGGGATCAAGATAGTTTGTAAAACTTTCAAAATCCCCGCCAAACTCGCGTTCTGGATAATCAAAAAGTAGAGGAAAATAGCTCTTGTGCGCACAAGAAACAAACAGGGGCTTGTCATTAGCCAAAAATGGCGCAAGCAAGCTCAAGATACAAAACAAGCCAAAGATAATAAGTGATACAAAGGCTCTTTTGTTGGCCTTGAATTTGTGCCATTTATTCGCCGGATTCATCACTGCTTCTCAAAATCAATTCTTGGGTCTATAAGCACATAGAATACATCGCTGATTATTCCCACTACAAGCCCAAGGAATGTGAAAATATAGAGGGTTGCAAAGATTATGGGATAGTCGCGATTTAGCACACTCTCATAACCTAAAAGCCCAAGTCCATCGAGGCTAAAGATAATCTCAATAAGCAAGCTACCGCTAAAAAACATTCCTACAAATACCATCGGGAATCCACTCACAATCAAAAGCATGGCATTCCTGAAAATATGCTTGTATAAAATCCTATCTTCGCTTGCACCTTTTGCGCGAGCGGTTTGGACATAGGTTTTATTGATTTCTTCTAAAAAGCAGTTTTTTGAAAGCATACTAAGAGTGGCAAACCCCCCTAACGACAAGCAGGTAACAGGCAAGCACAAATGCCAAAGATAATCTTTGCTCTTTTCTAAAAAATCCATTTGTGCGAAGTTTTCGCTCACCAAGCCACGCAATGGAAAAATATCAAGATAACTCCCCCCAGCAAAAAGCACGATAAACAGAATCGCAAAGACAAAAGCGGGGATAGCATAGACTAAGACGATGAGAAAACTTGTGGCAATATCAAAAGTACTGCCGTATTTCTTGGCTTTGTAGATGCCTAAGGGAATGCTTACCAGATAGATAATAAGCGTACTAAAAACGCCCAAACTTACACTTACAGGAAGTTTCTCAAAGATGATATTTACCACGCTCTCTTGCCTATAAAAACTCTCTCCAAACTCAAAGCACAAATAATTTTTGACCATACTCAAAAACCGATCGCCTAGGGGCTTATCAAATCCATAGAGTTGCTCTATCTTTGCTATGAGTTCTGAATCTAGGCCAATGGATCCTTTGTAAAAGCTTTTTTGGGCAATGCTGGATTCTGTAGGTTTGTCGAGATTTTCAAGTTTGGCTATTGTGCGCTCTATAGGTCCGCCGGGGGAGAGTTGTATAAGCAAAAAATTGAGTACCAAAATAAGAAAGAGTGTGGGTACAAGCAAGGCTAGACGTTTGCAGATATAGACAAACACGTATTTTATTCTTTGTGGGCTGGGATTTTATTTTTGCATTTGAGACATTCATAGATTTCTTGGGTGCGATATTCTCGCTCACACATCACACCGCCGCATTTCTCACATCTTTCTTCGATTAATGGGTATTTTGAGATAAAGGTGCATTTGGGGTAGTTTGCACAGCCATAGAATGCACCGCGCTTGGAAAAGCGCTTGAGTACATCGCCACCACATTCTGGACAGGGGATTGCTAGTTTTTGAATCTCTTTTGTTTTGAGTGGTTTTGTATTTTTGCATTCTGGATAGCCACTGCAAGCTACAAACTCGCCAAATTTGGCGAATTTTTTCACCATGTCTTTTCCGCATTTCTCGCAAATCTCGCCTGTAGGCTCAGATTTCTGATTGGTAGGCTTGACATATTTGCACTTAGGATAGCCACTGCAAGCTACAAACTCGCCAAATTTGCCATGACGCAAGACAAGATCTCTATTACACTTAGGACATAGCTCGCCTGTTGGAAGTGCGACTTGCTTCTGCGAGATGATGTTTTGCTTGCCTTCCTCGATCTTTTTCATAAATGGCTCATAAAACTCCCATAAGACATTGTTCCAATCACTTTTTTCTTGCGCTATGGAATCGAGTTTATCCTCTAGTGAAGCAGAGAATGAGGCTTCTACGATTTCATGGAATGAAGTTTCAAGCATTGTGATGACCTTGAAGGCACTTTCTTGAGGAATGAGGGATTTTTTCTCACTTATAAGATAGCTGCGATTAAGCAGTAGTGCTATTGTGGGCGCATAGGTGCTTGGCCTACCTATACCAAGAGATTCGAGATGTTTGATCAGGCTTGCTTCAGAATAACGAGCTGGCGGCTCTGTATGCTTCTTAGCACTATTGATTGTGGCTACTTGCACCTGCTCCTTGACCTCAAACTTTGGCAAAAGCTCATCTTTATCCTCTACTCCTAAGATTTTATAGAATCCATCAAAGACAAGACATCTGCCATTTGCCTTAAAAGCTGAGCTTTGGGAGTCTTTGGAATCTGATTCAAAAATAATATTTTGGAGTTCAAACTCCGCATCAGTGCTTTGTGATGCAAGAAATCTATTATAAATGAGTGTGTAGAGCTTGATCTCCTCTGGTTTGAGATAGGACTTAGCAATTTGTGGAGTAAAAGAGAGATTTGTAGGACGGATAGCCTCGTGTGCTTCTTGTGCGCCTTTGGACTTACTTGCATAGGTCTTTGGCTTTGCTGGGACATAAGCTTTGCCATATGTGGATTCTAAAAGTTCGCGTGCTGCAAAGCTTGCTTCTTTGGCAATATTGAGGCTGTCAGTTCTCATATAGGTGATTACACCCATGATTCCATCATGCGTCTGCACTCCTTCGTATAACTTCTGTGCAATACTCATAGTCCTTGTAGGCGTGAATCCTAACTGGCTGGAGGCGGCTTGCTGGAGTGTGGAGGTCATAAATGGCGGAGGAGTTGGTGTTTTTTTGGTCTTTGTGTTGATTTCTTTGACAAAATAACTTTGGCTTGCTAGCTCTTTGGTCATCTGCTTGACGAGATTCTCATCTTGGAGCGAGAGTTTCTCTAAAGGCTTACCTTGATAGCTTACAAGCTCAGCTTCTATGTTCTCGTGGCTCTCGTGGCTCTCGTGGCTCTCGTGGGATTTGCCCTCAAAAGTCGCATTGATAAGAAAGTAGGTTATGCTCTTAAAAGCTTGGATTTCTCTTTCTCTATCGATGATTAGCTTTAAAGCAGCACTTTGCACACGCCCTGCACTTA
Organism: Helicobacter sp. 10-6591; assembly: GCF_003288805.1. Lineage (GTDB taxonomy): Bacteria > Campylobacterota > Campylobacteria > Campylobacterales > Helicobacteraceae > Helicobacter_F. The sequence goes on from NZ_NHYK01000014.1 coordinate 7,059, forward strand.
AGCCACGTGCTATTTTTGAAGATATAAGATTGCTTAGCTTAAAGCCTACGATTCTATCAAGCAGCCTCCTTGCTTGCTGTGCATTGACTTTATTCATATCAATAATTCGTGGATTTTTGAGGGCATTTTCTATGGCATTTTTTGTGATCTCATGGAAGACGATGCGTGGGAATCTGTCATAAGGGAGATCGAGAGTTTGGGTGATGTGGTAGCCTATGGCCTCACCTTCTCTGTCCTCATCGGTGGCGATATAAGTGGTTTTGGCTTTTTTGGCGAGCTTTTTTATCTCTGAGACGATTTGTTTATGGTCTTTATCAATCGTATAGGTTGGTTTGAATTGCTGGTCTTGTATGGTAATACCAAGGGTGTATTTGGGTAAATCGCGGATATGCCCTTTTGAAGCGATGACTTCATAATCTTTACCAAGAAAATTTTTAATAGTGCGCGCTTTGGCCGGGGATTCTACAATGATAAGGTTTTTCATGGGGTTTCACTCTAAGACTAGGATTTGCTTTGTGGCTTCATTCTAGCACAGAAAATAACGACTTTCAACGACTCCAAAGCTCTAACTAAAGCGCATAAACTTGCATAGGACAATCTTAATCTGTGGTGTTTCTTCGAAATTGTCTCTGCTCTAGTCCTTAACTTATTGGCATTATCTTTGTGGCATTATCCTGCACTTTTTTTGTGGAATGTCTTTTGCTTTAAAAGCCCCAAAGCAACAAAAACTTGGCAAAGGATATTTCATGAGCTTTAGGATTAATACCAATATCTCTGCACTCAACGCCCATTCAATCGGTGTGATGAATAACAGAGGCTTGCATAATTCGCTAGAAAAATTAAGCTCCGGCTTGCGCTTGAATAAGGCGGCTGATGACGCTTCGGGCATGGCAATAGCTGATGGCCTACGCTCTCAAAGTGAAGGTTTAGGGCAGGCTATACGCAATGCAAATGATGCCATCGGTATGATTCAAGTGGCTGATAAGGCCATGGATGAGCAGCTCAGAATCATTGACACCATCAAGACAAAAGCTATCCAAGCCGCACAAGATGGACAAACTTCAGAATCTCGCAAAGCACTCCAAAGCGATATTTTACGTCTCTTAGAAGAGCTAGATAACATTGCTAATACCACAAGTTTTAACGGACAGCAAATGCTCTCTGGCGCTTTCGCAAATAAAGAATTCCAAATTGGCGCATACTCCAACACGACTATCAAAGCCTCGGTAGGTCCTACAAGCTCTGATAAGATAGGTCATATCCGAATGGAAAGTGCGTCATTTTCTGCTAGCGGAATGCTTGCCTCTGGTGCAGCAAGCAACCTCACAGAAGTTATGTTCCATGTCAAAGAAGTTGATGGCAAAAATAGCTTCACTCTTGAAACGGTCAAGATTTCAAATTCTGCTGGGACTGGTATTGGAGTGCTTTCAGAAGTTATCAACAAATATTCAGACAAACTGGGAGTACGCGCTAGCTGGAGTGTCGTTGGTACAGGGAGCTTGCCTGTGCAGTCTGGAACGGTTCATGGATTGGTCATTAATGGCGTAACGATTGGGACTATTAATGATGTGCGTAAAAATGATGCGGATGGCAGGCTTATTAATGCTATCAACTCGGTGAAAGAAAGAACGGGAGCTGAGGCTTATATTGATATCACAGGTAGAGTAAATCTGCGTAGTACCGACGGTAGAGCTATCTCATTGCAGACATACAGCTCAAGTGGGGCAGTTTTTGGCGGTGGGAACTTCGCTGGGATTAGCGGTAGCACACACGCTATCATAGGCCGTCTCACCCTTGTAAGAACTGATGCGCGCGATATTATCATTAGCGGGACAAACTTTAGCCATGTGGGATTCCATACCGCACAAGGTATAGCAGAATATACCGTGAATCTACGCTCTGTGCGTGGAGAGATGGATGCTAACATTGCATCAGCTGCTGGTGCAAACGCCAATGTGGCTCAGGCTGAACTTAATGCAGGTGGGATAGGCACAGGTGTTACAAGCCTAAGAGGTGCAATGGTGGTTATGGACATGGCAGAGTCTGCAAGAATCCAGCTTGATAAACTCCGAGCAGATATGGGGTCGGTGCAGATTCAGCTTATAGCTACTATCAATAATATCTCTGTAACCCAGGTCAATGTCAAAAGCGCGGAATCACAAATTCGCGATGTGGATTTTGCTATGGAATCTTCGACCTTCTCTAAACATAGCATTCTTGCACAAAGCGGAAGTTTTGCGATGGCACAAGCTAATGCAGTCCAGCAGAATGTCTTACGCTTGCTCCAATAAGCTCTATAAATGCAAGATTTTTTTGAATCCAATCTCTGTGCTCTAAAAATTATTGACAAAACCCTAGCACAACGACTAGAAAGCGTTGTGCCAAATGCTAAATACGAAGTATTTCTCACAAATGATGCACTCAATTTTAATATCATTTCCAGAGTAGATTCTTGCCCTATATTCCCGGATTCTCCAATCCAATATACAAACCAAAAAATTCTAGACTTTATGGCTTTTGCGCAATATCCATATTTGTATTTTTTTGGGCTTGGTAATGGGGTATTCCATAAAGTACTTTTGCAAAATGAGAATCTCAAGTGCGCAGTAATCATTGAGCCTGAAATTGAGATTCTCTTTATCGTGCTGCATTTTCTTGATTTCTCACAAGAGATTTTGCAAAGGCGCGTGGTGTTTTTGGATAAGGATAGCAATGCACAAGATGTGTTTGGTATTTTTATCAACGATAAGCATAAAAAAATATATGCCAAACTCTATGATTTGCATATATTCAATGGATTTTATGAGCGGTTCAAAGATATTTGTATGGAGTTTAATAGGTATTTTATCAATGCAATAGAGCATGTGGTAATAACCGTGGGCAATGACAGTAAAGATTCTGTAATAGGAATAACCCACCACATACAGACACTGCCACAAATGCTACGCTCACCAACATTAGCAAGCCTTATCCAAGAGCTACGAGTAAAGCGCTCCGAGCATTTTGAGAGTGCGCTTGGTGCAAAAGGTTCAAGTGCAGTGATTGTCTCTACTGGTCCAAGCTTAAGCAAGCAGCTTAGTCTGCTTAAGAAATACCAAGACTTCGTTACGATTTTTTGCATCGACGCATCGCTGCCTATCTTAGCGCGAGAGGGTATAAAGCCTGATGTGGTCTTTAGCCTAGAGCGCGTGGATTTGACTGCGAGATTCTATGAAGATACGCCAAAGTCCGCACACAAAGATGTGATTTTTGCCATCACTTCAATCACACACGAACGTCTAAGGAATGCACTTGATGGCGATATAGTGCAATACAACATGCGCCCATTTGGCTACACCTATTACTTTGGTTTTGATGAGTATGGATATATTGGCGTTGGCATGAGTGCAGCAAATATGGCATATGAAATGGTCGTGTATGCGAGATTTAAACGCTGCATAATCATCGGGCAGGATCTGAGCTTTGCAAAAGATGGCAGCTCACATGCAAAGGATTCTGTCTATGGCGCCAACGAAATAGATCCAAAAAAAAGAAAAGACAAAGTGCAGCTTGAAGCCTATGGTGGCAAGGGGATGGTTGAGAGCACTTCGATATGGAAGTTGTTTTTGGAGTTTTACCAAACAGATATTGCCCAAACGCCCTATCCTATAGAAGTGATTAATGCCACCGAGGGTGGTGTAAGAATTCTTGGTACAAAAGAGATGGGTTTCAAAGAGGCATTGCAAGGACTAGAAAAAGGCGGGAAAAAAGAGCCTCTTATCTTGCATGCCCCAAGCCCTAGCGTCATAGAATCCAACATTGCTAAGGCAAAGAAGAAAATAGAAAAATTTATCGATTTTGGTATGAGCAAGAAGTCAAAAGTTGAGGAAGTGTTTTTGGAGGTGGCTTCGCTCACAGAAGAGCTAGAAGAAGTCAATAAAAAGGGCTTATTAGAAGAATTTGATTTCAGCAAAATCACTTGTGCATTAGAACACATCCAAGAAATCAAGGATTTTTTCAATGACGAACAATTCACTATGTGCTTTAATGACGCAATCCAAAGCTATATCGTGCATCAAGAAATGGAAATTGCAAAAATTATCACTCGCATAAGCACTGATGATATTGCGCTCAAAGCCAAGCAGATTGATTTGCTCTATGCGCATAAATATTGGCTTTTTAGTCTTGCTGGTGGGATTGATTGTGTATTAGAAGTAGTCAAAAAGGCATTTGAGAATTGGAACTTGGACAAAGCAGGTACATAAGCCTAATGAGGCTCTGCCTTAAAAAAGTATTTTTAGATACAATCTACCCCAATCATAAAGCTCGCTCAAGGATACAAAGTTGCTAGGTTTCTCGCGTTTGCTACGACCCTTTTTTTCTACTGCTTTTATAGGCATAGATGTCGATGGTCGTAATTGCAGTGTCTATGTGCTTGTGCATAAAAATGGAAAAATCAAAGAGGAATTTTGCAAAGAATTTAAATGTGTCAATAATGAATTGCCCATAGAAGCGGCAAAATTGATTCGGACTTACAGAAACAAATATCCCTTTACTTATCTGGGCGCACTTTCTAAGACTTACAACCAAGGCTTGGTAAGCACAAAAAACCCTAAGCAGATAGCAAAGTTTGGAATCAGTGTCAATGACAATAAGTTCATAAAGCTTGATAATTGGAGCTGCTATATCCAAAAACGCGCTATTGATGAGAATCGCGTGCGTTATCTTAAGGCACTTGGGCTTGATTATTTGTTTTCGCCTTTTTTGCTTATCTATTCTCTTGTCTCTGCAAACTTGCGCAAGCGCAATTGCCTTTATGTATTACAGCAGCAAAACACTGTAAGCTTGTTTATCGCAGACAAAAATAATGTACTTTTTGGAGGCTATTTCTTCTTAAGTAGTGATTTGGATATAGATAACGAAACACAAGATGATTTGCAAGAAATACATTCAGTTTTTGATATGGCAAATATCGAAGACATCATTGGCTTACCTAGCCAAGAGTTTGAGGAAATCGGTGAATTGGAGGACATTGACAAAGATGTGCTAGCAGAGGAATTGCTTCCCCAAGAATTCCAAGAGCAAAAAGAACAAGAAGCCAAACAATCGCATTTACAAGAGTTAAAAGACCTAGCACGTGCAAATAATACGAGTGATATCATCATAAATTGCATAAATGAGTTTTACTCAAATGAAATTTATAAAAGCGATTTTTTGGAGAAAGTGATTCTCTTAGACTGCTATGGAATCTCACAGCCGGCACTCCAACATCTCAGATCTAGCTTGCTTTTGGATATCGAAATAAAGCCAATAGAACTCTCAAAAACTATCGTAAAACTTATGCGTAGAGAAAACAAAATGGGGATGAGAGCCAAATGAATCTTACATACAGCTTTATCCGACCAAAAGCAAAATCCATCTTCAAAACACTCACAAAAATATGGATGCTCTGTATTGGACTGAGTGTCTTGTGTATGGCTGGATTTTACAGCCTGCTTCATGTCCAGATCCTCCATAAGCAAAACGAACTTACACTTTTAGAACAGGATACGGCAAAGCTCCAATTAAACATCATCGCAACAAAGGATTATTTGAATCGCTTGAACTTTGAGCAAAGCAAAATAGCACGGATTATAGAATCTCCACAGATAGATTCTACACATTCCACCAACAAGCGCTATCGCGATGGTTTTTCGCAACTGCTTGGTTTAATCCCAGCGCAAATCACGCTCTCACATCTCATCATACAGGACAACTATTTAGAACTGCATGGAATCACACCTTCCAAAGAAGTGTATATCTTCTTATTGCAAACTCCACTCAAAGCAAGTTTTGATGAAAGCAAGGTAGAGTTTTTCCCGCTATCAAATGGTTGGTTTCACTTTATTTCTGTCAATAGAAAAACCAACCCCTATCTCATACCAAAAGACAAGGACAAAGATTAATGAGTGATTACAAAACAGAATACATAACAAAGAATGCGACTTTTTTTGTTGTGTTTATCACTATAGTAGCCACAACAATCACCCAGCTTCTCTTACCCCAAATACATGCTTACAAACTGCAGCTAAGCAAAAACAAACACTCCCAATTGATTTTTAACCAAACTGCAGCAGACCTCACAAAACTCTCCAGCCAAACCAACAGCTATATAGCCCAAAACAAATTCATCTTTGACAAACTCTATTACAACAAACCATTACAACAAACCCAAGAGGAACTCCAAAGGTATTTAGAGCAATATTTTCTCAATATGAAAATCACTCTAGAAACAAGCGTATCCCATGATGAATTACTTTACACAAACTTCCGTATCACAGGCCTTATCAGTAGTAATACAAAACTACAAGAAATGATGGAAAATCTCAACCAACTCCCCTTTGTGGTAAAGCTTGAAGTGCCTTTGAGTATCGAACATGAGAAACCAAAATCAGATCTGAAAGCTTCTGTAGTCCTGCAGCTCATACAAAGTTCTTACAAGCCACATTCACTCGTCGTAGAGCAAAATCTGCATTACAAACCTTAAAACTTTGGGATTCTCAACGATTTAAGATTCAATCTGCTTGAAGGAATATATGTGCGTTTGGTCTATGCAATCATTTGTATTGGTGTATTTGCATTTTGCGCAGAAGTGAGTATCGTCTCTAAACCAATCACAAAAGGCTCTTTAGAATCCCAAACTTCTTATCTTGGAGTACTCCACTTTAGCAATACTTCTAAGGTCGCTTCACAGACACGTGGGGTAGTTGAAAAAATCAATTTTAAAATAGGCGACAGTGTGAGAAAAAATGCAAATCTCGCACAAATCAATGGAGATTTATTACAAAAAGAAATCCAAAGCAAGCAAGCCAAACTCAACCAGGCAAGATATATCTATGAGCGACAGCAAAAAGAATTGCAACGTTATGAAAATCTTTTGCAATCAGATTCTGTCTCGCTCACCCAGTTTGAAAACATACAATATGAGCAAAAATCTCAGGAAAGCAACATCACAGCACTGACTGTGGAGCTAGAATCTGCAAAGGTGGAGTTGAGCAAGAAACTTATAAAGGCACCAATTAGTGGAATCATTGTTGATAAAAAAATCAATATTGGTGAGTGGATTGAAGTGGGCGATGCGATTTGTGAGATTCTAGACACCACAAAAGCAGAAGTTATAGTAGATGTGCCTTCTTCAATACTAGAGTATTTAAAAAACAAACAAGAAGTAAGCATTAGCATCAACAAAAAGAATTACAAAGGCAGAATATATGCGATTATTCCGCGCGCAGATTTGCATACAAGAACGCTTCCTGTAAGAATAAGCGTAGAGAATGATGGAAGCTTTGTAGATGGAATCCCTGCAAATGTCTTGCTTCCAAATGGTGGAAAAATACAAGGCAATATGGTGCCACGAGATTCTATTGTGAATTATTTAGGCATACCTAGCATTTTTGTTGTGCGTGATTCTAAGGCAGTAGCACTCAATGTCGAGATACTCAGCATACAAGGAGAAAATGCCATTGTCCGCGCAAATATAAAGTCTAATGATATGGTCGTCTATCGCGGACAAGATAGACTAAAAAATGGTGTAGCGGTAAAAGAATCTGCTCTCTTAAATCTTCGATGAAAAAGCTTCTGTATTTTTTTCTTAGAAATCCTATGGTGGTTTTTGTAGGGGTAGTTTTTGTATTGCTTTTTGGAATCTTGGGGTTAAAAAATATGCCCTACCAGCTTATGCCTCAAGTTACCCGTCCAGTAATTAGCATTTACACTACTTGGAGTGGTGCTACACCCTATGAGATAGAAAAAGAAATCATCAACAGACAAGAGAGAGCGCTTAAGGGTATTGAAGGATTACAAAGTATTGTCTCAACTGCAAGGCTCAATCGCGGAATAATCGGACTGGAATTCAGCCAAGAAGTGGATGCGAATTTTGCTCTTTTGAAAGTAAGTGCGAAACTTGATGAGGTCAAAGGCTATCCAAATGATGTGCAAAAGCCAGTGATTGTACTAAGCGGAGAGAATATTCCCCCAGCAATCTATCTTTTCTTACGCACATTAGATTCCAATCCTCAGAGTGTGGATACCTATAAAACATTTTTTGAAGACTATATCTTAGGGAGATTAGAGCGTATAAATGGTGTGGGGGAAGTAGCCTATACAGGCGGTAGAGCAAGCCAAATGGAGATTATGCTTGATTCTAAAGCACTTGCGTACCATAGTATAAGCATCAACGAAGTGATAAATGCTATCACACAGCATAATCGCAATACAACTGCTGGAAGCTTAGATTATGGACTGCGCAACTACAGAATCAAAGTGGAATCTGAATACAGCCATAAAGATTCTATCCTGCATACTCCTATCAAACAATCCGGCAACAAAATTGTCTATCTCCAAGATATTGCCATAGTGCAGGAAGGATTTGCAAAGCCCACAAGCTATAGCTATATTAACAATACTCGTGCGCTAGGGGTTAGAATCATTCCCTCACACAATGCCAATATCTTAGATCTTACGCAAAAGACGCGAGAAGTAGTAAATCTACTCAATGACACCATCCTTAAAGAGCATGGTTTAGAATTTGTATGGAGCAGAGACCAAGAAGGCTATATCTTAGATTCTATTGCTCTTGTTACAAACAATATACTGCTTGGGATTGTTCTGGCCTGCATTGTGCTGTATTTATTTTTGCGCAATGTTTATAGCATGCTTGTAGTGCTTTTATGCGTGCCAATTTGTGTCATCGGATCATTTTTCTTTTTAGATTCCCTCTCTCGCACTCTCAATGTCATAACGCTTGCCGGAGTTAGCTTTACTATGAGCATGCTTATTGATAATGCCATTGTGGTGGTAGAAAATATCAATCGCCATCTGAAGTTGCAAAAAAATACATTCAAAGCTTGTATAGATGGAACTATGGAAGTTATGGGAGCTATTTTTGCCTCTGTGATTACTACCATTGCGGTTTTTATTCCAATTATGAATATGGGCGAATTGGGGCAGCTTTTTTATGATCTTGCTTTAAGCGTGTGCTTTGGTCTTGTGCTTTCGTTTTTTGTCTCTGTTTTTGTAATACCTAGTGCGCAATTTGTCTTGATGAACAGATTTTCCCACTCCAAAAATCCTTCCACACTCTCTCTTGCTTTAGTGTCCTTTGGAGAAAACCTCAACCAAAAATTTATCACTCTGCTCTCTTACATCCTATCGCGCGCAAGATATTGCATTGGTTTTATTGTTGGATTTTTACTTATATGCATCCTTTTGAGTTTTACGCTTATGCCAAAGCTTGATTATCTCCCACGCGGCAATGAAAATCTCCTCATTGCTCATATTAGCACTGCGCCAGGCATCTCATATGAGCAGCGCAAAGCCATAGGTGAAAGTATCTTTGAGCAAAACAAACACTTACTCCAATCTCTAGGTTATGAGCAAAAAACCCAAAAAGATTTGCCGCCAATACAATCACTTTTTTTTACCAGTAGCGAATCTTACATGCAGCTAGGAGTGACTTCAAGCAATCCACAAGAGATAAAAAGGCTCATCCCACAAATCAAACAAAGCATTGAAAATATCCCAGATGTACGTGCCTCTGTCGTGCAACAAGGTATATTTGATAAGGGTTCAAGCACACAAAGTATCTATCTTTATGTTGTTGGTGAAAATTTGGATTCTCTGAGCGCAAGCGCGCAATTACTCGAAAAAACCATCAAAGAAAAAATGCCCTTTATGCAAATTCGCGCATTACCAAGTCTTGAGAATAACAGCCGTGAGATACTGCTGCATCCTAATTATGTAGCGCTCTCACTCAATAATATCAATGTGAGGGATTTTGGGGAAATCATAGATGTTGTCCTTGATGGCAAGGAGATTGATGAGTTTAAAACACCAAGTGGCAAGACCATTGCCCTTGTACTCAAAGCACTTCCGGACTTAAACGAGCAAAATATACAACGTGCACAATCAAACTTCCAAGCACCAGAAGACTTTGCCTACACGCAAATTTATACGCCAAGTGGAAAATTAGTACCACTTTTATCACTGACAGAAATCACACAACAATTCTCAATGGCACAAATCAGACACTTTGAGCGAGAGCGGACTATCTTGCTTGTATTAAATGCCCCCCCAACTCTACCATTGCAAGAGGTACTAGATACCTTGCGTAAGGATGTTATAGCAGACTTACAAGCTAATGGGGATTTGCATAATAATCGTTTGGTCTTTGGCGGTGCTGCAAAGCAAATAGATTCAAATCGCTCAGAGTTGTATTTGGGATTTCTGCTAGCAGTCTTTATCACCTATCTCATTCTTTGTGCATTGTATGGCAACTTTAGCTACCCATTTATTATTATCTTTAGCGTCCCGTTTGCTATAGCAGGAGGACTTTTAGGGCTGAGTCTCTTAAATGTTTTCTCACCACAAAACCTTGATATGCTCAGTTTGTTAGGATTTATTATCTTAGTAGGAAGCGTTGTGAATAATGCTATTTTGATTGTCTATCAGACAAAATACAACCTAACTTATGGACTAAATGATTTAGATTCGATACTACAAGCGACAAAGAGCCGCATGCGCCCTATATGTATGAGTATCCTTACAAGTGTCTTTGGTCTGCTCCCGCTTGTGATTACAGGGGGTGAAGGAAGCGAGATTTATCGTGGGCTTGGAGCAGTGCTTGTAGGGGGATTGCTCTTTTCTGGGATTCTTAGTCTGTTTGTGATTCCGTGTGCTCTTTTGGTGTATGCAAGAATCAAAGCATTACGAAAAGGGTAGGCTATGAGAAGTATTCTGCTCTTTTTTATTGCTGATATTTTGCTTGCATTCAATTTGGATGAAGCGATCGCACTCGCATTGCAAAATAGCCAAAAAATCAGAGAACAAGAGCTCCGCACACAAATCGCCCAAAATAATATCCGTGCGCAATACGGGAAGTTTGCACCAAAGCTAGAGTTTCGCTACTCAAGCACCCAAAATAATCGTGTCAATGCCAATACTTATATACTCAACCTCAGCGATATTCACGCAAGCTACAACCTTTTCCATGGATTCAAAGATTTCTACACTCTAAAAAGCTACCAAGCATTAAAACAAGCACAAGATCACATGCAAGAGGCGGTTACACAAGATATTATCCTGCTTACCAAAAAGCTTTATATACAAATCCTAGAAGCACGTAATAACTTGGCAATCGCAACAGAATCTGTCCGTCTTTTGAGATCCCAGCAAAAACAAGCCCAAGAATTCTATTCCCAAGGTCTCAAATCAAAAAGCGATCTCTTGAGTGTAGAAGTCATGCTTGCTAATGCCAAAGTCAATCAGAGTAATAATAAAAATGCCTTGCAGCATGTATTGCTCTCACTCCAAAAGCTCTTAAACACACAAATTGACATAAACACGCTAGAAGGCTTAACAACACGCAACCTTAGCCAACTAAACTTTGAGAGAGACAAATTAGAGCAAGCCATGCTCAAATCCCGCTCAGAATACCTGTATATGCAGTCTGTGCTGGATTCTCTACGATACGAGAAAAGAAGCTACCAGAGCGCGTATTTACCGAGTGTTGATGCAAGTATCTCAAGGCTATGGTATAGCAATGATGTAAGCACACTCAATCGACTTGGGACAAATCTACAATCCCAAGCAAGAATAAATTTCACTTGGAATATTTTCAATGGCTTGAATGATAAATATCTTCTAGAATCCAAAGAGCTTGATATTCTTATCACACAAGCGCGCTTGCTTGATTTAAAATACGAACTCAATCTCGCGCTAGATATTGCCATCAGTGATTTGCAAACCGCTAAAGAACAATACAACACTTCGCAAAAAGCCGTGTTATTAGCCGAGGAAAGCTACAAAATAGTACAAAACCGCTACAAACAAAACATAGAAACTTCAAGAGAGGTATTAAATTCTGAGATAGCACTCTCGCAGGCAAGATTGCATTTCAATCAATCCCAACATCGTATCAATCTTGCTTTGGCTAATTTAGAGCGCATCATACAAAGCTCACTCAATGAGATTCAGTAAATAAGCCTATACAAGGAAAACTCTAACGCTAAAAACAACTTAAGAGAAGTTGTCTTATAATGCGCTGGCCAAATTACTTCAAGGAGTAGATGAATGAAAATTCTTGTCATACAAGGACCAAATCTTAATGTTTTAGGACACAGAGAGCCACATATCTATGGCAATGTGACATTAGAGCAAATCCATGAGAATCTCAAATCCCAAGCCCAGCAAAACAATATGGAAATCGAATTTTTTCAAACCAATTTTGAAGGTGAGATTATCGATAAACTACAAGAGTGTATCGGTGGGGAGTATGCGGGTGTGCTTATCAATCCAGCGGCTTATTCGCATACTTCTGTAGCGATAGCAGATGCTATTGCTAGCTGTGGTGTTCCTGTAGTTGAGGTGCATATCAGCAATATCCATGCCAGAGAGGATTTTAGGACTAAGAGCATTACAGGAAGAGTATGTGCCGGTGTGATAGCAGGCTTTGGAGCATTTGGCTACCATTTGGGACTAATAGCACTCTTTCAGATTCTTAATGAACTCGCACTTCTCAAACAACAAGAAGAACAAAACAAGCAGTAGATGCCAGAACAAAATTACTTTGTCCTAAACCAAAGCGCGCAGTATTATGAAACAGGATTTTCCTGTGATAATGCACTTGTGCTTTGTACGCAAGATGGCAAGATATTTTTTACAGATATGCGCTATGTTCTGGAAGCAAAACAGAATGTCAAAAAAGGTGTCGAGGTAAGAGAATCAAAGGATTTGTATGCTGATTTGGGCAAGGTAGTAAAGCAGCTCAAGATAAGCAGGTTTTGCTTTGATCCAAAGGAATTAAGTCTTAGCGATTATAACCTGCTTCTCAAATCCTTGGAATCCACAAAAACCAAGCTTATCCAAAAGCCAAATTTTCATCAGAAATTGCGTATCATCAAGACTGACAAACAGATCGCACTTATTCAAAAATCCCAACAACTCAATAAGAAGGCTTTCAAAGCATTTGCACACTTTATAAGAAAACAACTCACAAAAACAAAAAGACTTTCAGAATCCAAGCTCCATTTTTATGCGAGTGAATTCTTGAGTGACTTTGGAGATTATGAGCTAAGCTTCAATCCAATAGTGGGCATAAATGCTACAGGTGCTAAACCGCATGCTCTGCCTAGCGCAGATATTTTTTTGCAAAAAAACGATCTCTTGCTCTTTGATGCGGGCATAAAATTTCGACGTTATTGCTCAGATAGAACGCGTACAGCCCAAGTAGATGAAAATATGAGCTTCTCTAAAAAACAGAGATTCAAAAACCCAAAACAGCAAAAAATCTATGACATTGTGCGTAAAGCCCAAGAGAAAGCAATCACTCAAGCTCGCTCTGGTATGAAAGCATCCCAGATTGACTCGCTGGCACGAGAAGTCATAGAATCTAGTGGCTATGGCAAGTACTTCGTACATTCCACAGGACATGGTATAGGGCTTGATATACACGAGCTGCCAGTAATTTCTGCAAGAAGCGATGAGATCATAGAAGATGGCATGGTGTTTTCAATCGAGCCGGGCATTTATCTTGGTGGTAAGTTTGGAGTGCGTATAGAAGATCTTGTCGTTATGCGTGATGGAAAAGCCCAGATAATCTAGCAATGAATCTGACACAGATTCTCACAAGCAATAATCTTAGCAAGCTCCCAGACTATATGAACAAGAGCTTTGCTCAAAATATGGAATACCTAAAAACACTCAACCCAAAACTCTTTGCCAAACTCACCAAGCCTGCAACAACACACAATCTCTTTTTTGATGGCAAAGAGCTAAATATCATGAATCTAGAGAGCAAAACCTTTGCCTTTGACAAACACACTGGCATGATTGCAACCCATTTGAATCTAGCTATCTCTCCACTTAAGAACAAAAGCTACCAACTCTACACAAACAACCTCATCTTACAAAAGCTTGACGAAAATAAAATCCCCCTGACTGCCAAAGCTTGCAATAAACTCATTGATCTCATGCTAGATTCGCCATCACAAAGCGCATACCACTTGCCATCAAATTTCTTACCAAGCTTTACGATCTTTGGCGCACTGGGTGGAATCTTTTTGCAAATCCTTTTAGAAAGAAATGTGTATTTCCACTCGCTTTTGCTGTTTGAGGAATACATTGATATGTTTCGAGTTATGCTCTATTTTTTGGATTTAGCTCGATTATTTGAGCAGGTCAATAGCAAGTCATGCTTTCTTTTTATTGAAAATCTCATCAATAAGGAATTTGTCAATACCTATTTCAAATCACACAAAATCACAAACAATTTTTTGCGCCTTGAGCTTTATCTCTATGAAAGTGAAAAAATCAACAATGCTAGAGAAATCGTGCATGAAGCTTATAAGATCAATTCTCGCGGTTGGGGTAGCTTTGATGATGAGATGGTTGGAGTGCGCAATAGTGTAGAAAATTTCAGAAAATCCTATGCAATTTTAAATCTCCCAAAGCGCATCAATGTACCAATTTGCGTCGTAGGCAATGGAGCAAGTTTAGAAGAGCTACTGCCATTTATCAAGCAAAACTTATCAAAGATGATAGTTTTTTCTTGTGGAACGGCACTCAAACCACTTCTGCACTATGGAATCAAGCCAGACTTTCAGATAGAAATCGAGCGCATTCCCTATCTCAAAGAAATTTTAGAACTTGCGCCAATAGGTGATACAACTCTTTTATGCGGCTCAATCGTGCAGCCTAATGCAATAGCACTTGGCAAAAAGGCGTATATGTTTATGCGGGGTGGCAGTGCGAGTGCGTATATGTTTAGAGCAAAAAGCATCATAGAGTTTAGTGCGCCTTTTGTAGGCAATGCAGGCTTTGCGCTAGCCTGTCTTTTGGCTCACGAGGTATTGATATGCGGGCTAGACTGCGGGTATATAGAAGGCAGGAGCAAGCACGCTAGTAATTCCTTCTATGGCAAGGAGAGTAAAGAGATTCCAAAAAACGCCTTCGAAGTGCTACCAAATGCAAGACACAAGGTATTTTCAGACGCATTGTTTTCTCTAAGCGCACAGAATATGCAACATTGCATTCAGGCATACTCTCCCATGCTGGTGCTGAATCTAGGCATTGGAGCATTTATCAAAGGTGCAAGACCTTGCAGGGTAGATGACTTTGATTTAAGAGATGTGGATAAACAAAGTGCGATTGAAGAGCTTTGTACGTATTTCCAAAGTGATTATTCTCAAGTATTCCAAGAAAATGAGTTTGAAAGTCTCTATCTACAAGAAGTGCTTGCATTTAGAGATGAAATTCTTCGTGTTCTAAAAAGTGAGATCAAAAGCAAAAAAGAGCTATTTGCGCTCGTAGATTTAGCGCACACAACCAGTCTCAAAAAAAGTGCAAGCAAGCCATTTGTTGGAATCTTATTTGAAGGCAGTATCGCTCATTTGCTGCATACATTGATGGTTTGCGCCTTACATCTTAGTAGTGATGAGATTAGTGATTTTTACCGCAGGGCTTATTTTGTCATCGAGGAAGGCCTAAATGCCATGTGTGTCAGCTATCGATTATTTGTGATGAAAGAAAGGGCTAGTTTTGCAAAAATGCCTTAGCAGCTTTGATTTGCTCTAGCTTCTGTTTGCTTTCTTCCTTGCACTTTTCTAGAAGTTCTATTACTTGAGAGAGCAATTCTTTGGCTTGGAGTTGGGATTCTAAAGAATCTTGAGACAAACCTTCAGGCAAGTTTTGCGAGAGTTCAAAAGCTGTAGTCTCATCATGAGATAAAAGAGCGACTTTGAGTTTATCAAGCCATTTTTGTGTGTCAGTATTCTGCATTAAGACAGAAGTTCGTGGCTATTGACTTCGCGCCAAGCTTCAAGCAGACCCTGCGCGACATTTAAAACAATATCTATCTTGCTCACATCATTGGTAACATTTGCTTGGGTGAGCAATTTGATTTGGTAAGTATATAGCCCTGCGAGATAGTCAGCGACATCCCCGCCTTTTTCATAATCAAGAGTATTGAGCAGCTCTGTAAAAATATCTGTCACACGATTGATGTAATAGATCTTTTTTTCTATATCTCCTGATTCTATATTGCGCTTAGCTTGAGTACAAAAGCGCAATATACCCTCATAAAGCATCTCAACAAGCTTAACAGGAGACTCGACCATAACGGCATTTTGCTGGTAAAGATCGTAGGCATTACTTCTCATTCTTTTCCCTTATTTTTTATTATTTGCAATAGACTGATCTATCATCATCTGCACACTATTAAAGGCATTATTTGCTCTTGCAATTTGCCCATCAAAAGAAGCAAAACGCTGCGCCATAAGGTCATAGCGTGTATCAAGCATAGCAATTGCCCGACTTCTGTCTTCTCTAAGTTTTTTGTCCTCTCGAGTAAGACTTTCTTCAAGCAGTTTCAATCTTGAGCTACTACCATCGACCAATTTTGCTAATTCTTTATCTAGCATTTTAAAAACACCATCAATTTCTATTTCTTTGAAATTTCTGGTAGTGATTTTCCCTTGAAAAAATTCCTGTGCGCCTTCTGGATCTTTACCCAAGGCCATTCTAAGTGTTGATGTATCAAGAGACATTATGCCTTTCTCATCAATTGTTACACCATATTTAACAAGGGATTGTTTCTCGATTCCCAAACCCATTGTGTAGGAAAAAATCTTATTAAGAGTTGGGCGAATCATACGCACATCGCCATCACCATTAAACACCCCAGCGATTCGCGAATCTTCATCAAATCTGGTCAGCTCATCGACTTTCATACTCAATTGGTTATAGGATTCTACAAACTTGCTTAAAGTCTCAACGATTTCCTCATCATCACGAGTGATATTAATCATTGCTGGTTTATCAGGCTCTGTGGTAGAAAGTAGCTCAACCTTTACACCACTTACAATATCATCAATTGTATTGCTTGGGCGCTGCATCTTGATGCCGTTGTAGCTAAATTTCGCATCTTGAGCAGTCTGGATATTTCTGACTTTAAAAATATCTTGTTGGGTTTTCATATAATCTGTGGTTGTCCCGCTGTTTAATCCCCAGTCTTCAAGTGCTTTTTTGCTGACTTCATCATTGTTTGCGACTATAGACACTTCACCTGTATCAGAGTTTATGACCAACTTTCCATCTTCTGTAGCCCTTGAGTGAAGGCCTGCGATATTCTCAATAGCTTCAGCTATAACCTTTGCATTTTGGTATGAGGAATTTCCTTTTTTGGTCAGCTTAGACAAATCAAGCGGGATCGTCCCGACATTAATAGTTCCTTCAAGCATTCCGGGCTTTATTATCTTAGTAACCACAAGATCTTTTTGCTCTATGTTGTCTTTGCTTGTTTGGGATTTGAATCCAAGGTTTTTGATTTGTTTTCCATTGACTTGGATTTCATAGCCCCTTTTGTCATTGACAATAAGCGTATCACCGCCCTCACCAATTCCGATATTTATATCACCATTCTCAAGCAATCCTTCAAAATCAGAATCAGATTCAATAGCACTAAGAATAGCTTCTTTTAATGCCAGAGTATTATCACTATTTGTGGAATCTGTGGGGGTTGAAAGAGAAATTTGGAGTGTTTTGTTTGTGCCATTTTTATCAGCTAGCACTATATTGAAGTCGCCTTCTTTTAAATCCAATGCACCAGATTTTATCTTTTCACCATTGAGCACAGAGCCAAAATAGATTCTATTGAGCTCGCCTGTTTCTTTAGAATTCATCATAAGTTGGTAGGGATTTCTTCCACCCGTTTTCATCACTGTACCAATCACATCACCATTGGTCTTGTCTGTTATCAATTGGGCTATTTCATCAAGTGCCATTCCGGCTTCTATCTGAATCTCATAAAATTTGCCCTTTGTGAAAAAATTCAAAGTAAGGTCTTTTTGGCTGAATACAGAATCTTTTTCTGCAAACTTTGGCCCAACCTCGTTTATATCATTTTTTGCAATCGATTCTATATCAAGTCGTATATCCTGTATAGGCACACCATCGCTTACCGTAGCTCTTATAGCATCACCTACGACATTAGTTGACCGCCCCATATAAGTAGAGTAATCACCTAACTTGTTTGCATAACCTTTAATTTCTCTCACAGCGCTTGTAAGAGCAACCAATTCTGTTTGCTTCTCAAGATTCTTTTCTATTTTTTGTTCTATGGGTTTTACTTGAGCACTCTCATCAGCTTTTTTTAATTTATCAATCGTGTCGTAATTTAATACATTGCTACCAATACCCAGTGAGCTAAGTCTTCCTAATGCCACCCTTGCCTCGCTTTATTTATCCTTTCTTGTCAAAGATCACACCTACAACCTCACGCATACGCTTCATCAATTCTATAGCCTCTTTGCTGGGAATCTCACGGATAATTTTTTCTCCGCCATATTCTTTGACTGTAACGGTCAATCCTGCTAGTGCTTCGTTGTATGAAAAACTAATGCTTGTACCTATGCGCCTCATTTCCTCATTAAGCTTTTGACTTAACTCTATGAGTTCTGCTTCAAGCTGCTTTCTGTTTTCTTTATTGGCCTGTGATTCCACTATATCTTGCACGCTTGGTTGCACTTTTGTCTGTTTGCCATCAGGCATCGCCTTAACCATATCTACTAAGCGAGTTTGTGCTGTTTTTAAATCATTTATCATAATACCCATTTATATCCTCCTGGTTAAATCTTTATAAAGCAATGGAAAGACAAATCGGCAAATAAAAATCTTTTTCAATGAAAATCAATTCGTTTTAATAAGTTGGAGTGGATCAATATGCTTGTCTTTTTGGGTCACTTCAAAGCTCAGTTTTTCATTGACCTTTCCTATCACATAGCCTTTTTTAATATGTACACCTGCTCTTATTGTGGAAGCGATTTTATCCAAATAAGCATACACGGTATACAGAGAATCTGCATGTTCTATAATCACAACTTTCTTGATGACAGGATTTTCCTTAGCAAAAACTATCTTCCCATCAAGCACGCTCTTTACATCTGCATTCTTTGCGTTTGGCACTAAAATCACATTTTCATAAAAAAACTTCATTTTATACACAGGATCGAATGTCGGTCCAAACTTCTGCTCGATTCTAAAAGAATTGGATTCAAGAGGTGGAATCGTCTTAGCACCCTTGTAATTTATCGTGGAGATATTTCTGTATGCGCTTGAAGCAATTCGTATATTGCTATCTGCAAGGATTGTGCGTTTTGGTTTGTTTTCTCTCATAAGTTTTTCGTCTTTGCGGGCTTTTTCTTCAATGCTTTTTTCATTTTGCGCTTTGATGATTTTGAGATTTGCGAGAATGGAATCCAGATTTTTTCTCTCAGTGTTTATATCTTGTAATTTTTGGTTATAGATTTTTAGTTCATCCTGCATCGATAAGAGAATCCTCTCTTGCTTGGCTTTGATTTCCTCTAGTTGGTGTTTCTTTTTTAACTGTTCGTCAAGAGAGCTTTGGATTGTTGCAATTTTTTTGCCTACTTGCACGATATCACTATGAAGTTGCTGATTTTGTATATTGATGAGCTTTATACGTTTTTTAGTGATTGCAAGAAGTGCTGTATATACCTCACTTGAGAGCATGTCCTCTGGAGTTTCAATCTCGTTATTTAGCATATAAAATGCCAAACCTTGCAAAAAGAGTGTAATAACTTCATTCTCCAAATCTTTTTGTTTTTCTAAAAGTTCTTTTTGGCGAATCTGATTTTGTTGTAAGGACTTCTCTTGTGCGAGGTATTTGTCTTTGTTTTGGTTGATATTTTTTTGCAGATTCTCAATTTGGGAATCTAGTTTGATAACTTCCTGATTCTTTAAGCTTATATTTCTCCCAATCTCATCAAGCTTTTGGCTTACTTGGGTTCTCTCTTTTGTGTTTGCAACAAGTTTTTTGGTATTCAGGCTTATATCAGTATCAATCTTGCTATTTGCTAGAGTATTACCCCCAAAACCAATCACACAACAAAACAAAAACCATCGCATCACAAGTCTTTTTGTTTAATGATCACAAAAAACACCGAAACAAGTGAAATAATTATCGATAAAAAAAGCAATACCAGCGAATCACCCCAGACTTTAATAATATTGAGATTGACTTCAAGGGTCTGTGCGATACTGCTTGCCAACTGGCTGTCTTTAAAATACACAAGTACCACTGTTCCTATAATGGTAGCAATCAGAGAATCAATAATTGCAAGCTTGAAAAGTATGCTATTCCTCATCCAAGATGGCGCACCCAAAAAGCTCATAATCTGCATGCGCTCGATATGCTCAAACTTCCACACTTCAATTTGCTTCACCATCAAAAGACAACTTAAAACTGCGCTTAAGACAGAAAATATCACCACAGAACCTTTGATGATAAGCAAAAGCTTATAGACCTGTGAATGCGCCTTTGCAAAAGATTCTACTTTTGTCACTCCATTTATTTTGAGCAAAGCCGCATTGATCTTATCCAAACGCTTCTGGTTAGGAAAATCTAAAAGCTTCAAGCTATAAAAATATGGCAGCTCTTTTTGTAAAGAATCCAAAGCACTCTTGCTTATATCTTTTTTGAGGTCATTTGTCAGTCTGTCTGTAGGTATTACTCTTAGCTCGCTTGCTTCTGGGATAAAGCTTTGCACCTTTGGCAAGCTAAGCTCCTCTTTAGAAGCAATAACTATGGAATAGTTTTCTGTAAGTTTTTGTTCGTGTATAGAAATCGCACGATTGACAAGCAAAATACTCTCCAGTCCAAAAAGCAATGCGAGCAAAGGAATGATTAAAGCCAAATGTCTTTTAAGAGAATTCATATACTACCCCTTCTTCGATATGTAAGCGTCTGTAATTAATACTTAATCGCTCTGGCAAGCGATGCGTCACCACAACAACTGTGATTCCTAACTGCTCATTTACGCCCTTTAATAACCCCCAGATAAGTTCGCTTGAATAGTCATCAAGATTCCCTGTTGGCTCATCGGCTAAAATGATTGCAGGATTATGTGCTAGAGCCCTTGCCATTGCTACTCTTTGTTGCTCACCACCACTGAGTTCTAAGGGGAATTTACTTGCTTTATGCGAGAGTTTGATATGGACTAAAAGCCGCTCAACTTGTGATTTACAAATCTCTTTTTTATAGCCATTGATTACCATTGGAAGCATGACATTTTTTTCTATATTCCATTCTTTGACAAGCTTGTAATCCTGAAAAACAATGCCTATATTTTGACGTAGGTAATGAATCTTTGCTTTTGAGGCTCTAAGCATATTCACCCCATAGACTTCTAATCCCCCACTTCTAATGGGCAAATACCCATAAAGCGAGCTTAAGATAGTACTTTTACCACTTCCACTTGCACCTGTAATAAACACAAATTCTCTTGCATTAATGCTAAAACTTGCGTCTTTAATGATATTTTCATCATTTTTGTAACCCAGATTAAGATTTTTTGCTTCTATGATTGTGCTCAAAATATATCCTTACCTTTAAGATACCTACAAAGAAGTTCATGCATACGCAAAGTAGATTGGATGACAAGCATTTCACCAATATAACGCAAGCTGTGTCTATAAGCGAGGATAAAAGTATTTTGTGCTTGATAAAAATCCCCAAAACATAGCGACAACAAAAAGCAATCCCTATCTTCATATATTCCGTTTATATGCAAAAAGTAATCCTTTTTGATGATTTTTGGCAAATTTTGTGGATTTTTTGTGAGATTTTTTAATCTTTGCCAAGCAATTTGTAAATCTTTATCACAAAAGTAAAATTCTAATTTCTGAGTTTTGAAGTCCAGCTCAACGCACGTATCCTTGCTGGTATTAGCAAACAAATACATATCATAAATATCTTTGTGCTGCTTGAGCCAACGCGCTTCGTATTTGCTAACAGTATGAATACCCATATTTTTACGCACCATACATTCAGTCTGCTTGAGATTCCAAGTAAGCTTTAAAACATCATCAAAATATTCTCTATCATCAGTACGTAAATGCAAAAAACTGCTTTTTGGAATCTGTAGTGACGAAATCTTGTATGTGGTCTTTTGGAGCTTGCATAAAGCTTGGGACAAAAAGTCTTGTTGAAAAATACGGCGATGTGGTTTTTTATTCCAAGGGATTGGAAAATGTATATAAATGGCCTTAAGAGAATGATTTGGGATAATCTCTATGATTGTCCTAGCATCAAATTTACATACAAAGAGGTTTTTCAAATTAAGCAGTTTGATATGGCGCAAGGCTTGACTAATGGCTGGGTTATACACTTCAATTCCTAAGAATTGCTCTTGTGGGTTGGATTTGGCTAGTTCTAATAAATGCCTGGCACTGCCAAACCCGATTTCAAGACTGAGGTTTCCTTTTGGCGTTTGTAGAAATTCTTGTAGCTGCAATGGACTTAGCAAAAACCCACTTACTAGATTCTCACTAGAAGAAGCTTTAGCAGAGAGATTATGGGACACAACACAATCTGTCTCCTGCATAAGAATCCTAAGTGCATCTTTTGCTATAGCCATAGGAGAAGGCATGCTGCTTTTCAAACACTTGTATAAAACCTTATTTTTTCTGGAATCTTCCACAATAAAAAACTCTTGCTTTTTATAACGCACAAGAATAAGGCCTGTGTTGTTAAAGGACTTTTTCGCTCTTAAGACAAATTCAAAATCTCCATTTATAAGAGGGATACTCTCTGATTTGATTGGGGTTTGGGAATAAAAATGTGGCACATCAATCTCTTTTGAGCGTTACTGCAGCACTCTGTAAAGATTCTATACCAAATTCATCTATGCTAGCTACGCTGTATACATAGCTCACACCTCTTTTGGTTTCTTTGTCGATGAAAATTTGTGATTTTATGTTGTTGTAGCGGTTAGAGCGATTGGTTTGTAATTCCTTGCGATATATAGCGTATTTCTTAGTGCGTCCATCGCTAGGAATACTCCACTCTATAATCAGCTGATTACCTTGTACTCTGTGCGCTGTGATCTTAGGAGACTCTGGACGGGAAAGAGTAGAACCAATAAGTGGATTTTTGAGCATTTGGCCATCTATACCAAAAGAATCAACTGCCACAATCTGATAACGCAAAGTTTTTCCATGCTCTGTGAGCGTGTGAGTAAAGCTTGTATCTGTGGTAGTAGCAAGCAACTTGTAGCGCCCATCATTTTCTGAATCAACAGATATTTTGTAATGTTTTGCCTTAGGATTTTGCTCCCAATTTAGCTCAATTTTTAAGGGCAATCCATTTGAAGCAGACGCATTTTCTATACTGTCTAAAATCTCGATTGTCCTTGCATTTATTTCAGCTGAAGGCTCGCTGATATTGCCCAAAAAATCTTTTGCAAATACACGATAAGTGTAGTTTGTCGCATCCTCAAGACCAACATCAAAAAACTCAATATGCAATCTGTCTTTAAGCTCACCGATAACAACAAACTTACCATCTTTATTCTGACGCTCGATAATATAAGAGCGCACACTCGGGTTAGAGTGTGGTGTAATGACGAGCTTTAGTGTCCTTGGTTTCGTGTTTGAAACAAACACTTCCTCAACCGCATCAATAAAAGAAGTTTGCACTCTAAAGGCTTTACTTTTTTTGCTAATAGTCTTTTTCTCGCCAAGTGTGGCAAACATATAATAATAAGTACTTTTGGGTTTGAGATTAGAATCATAAAAATGTGTAATCAAGGGATTTGTAAGCTTTGCAATTTGTGTGAATGCATTCAGTGGTAAAGAGTTTTTGCTTACTGTTGCTTTTTTAAGAGAATCTTCATCTGCACGATAGATTACATAGCCTTGAATATCTGCTGTTTGTAAAACATTATTTTCATCAACCTTTGGCATATCCCACTCAAAAGCTACCGAACTTACATCGCTAAGAATCTTCACATCCGATAATCTTGGAAGATTCTCGTTCTCGATAAATTTTTCCCCAAACTTTTCATTAAATTTGTGTAAAAATCCAGCACAGCCACTACAAACAAAAAAACCACTACAAATAAAAACGCTCCAAAATGTATTCAGTATCCAATACCTCATGCAAACTATCCTTGTCAAAAAACTCCTCCAAGAAATCTAGCATATCGGCAAAAAGCGGTGCTTTAAAAATACTAGGTGCTAAATCATTTTGTAAGAAAGTGGCTTGTTGCAAATATTTTGGGTGATACAGATACATGATATATGCGTGCAATAAGATTCTGCCACCATAGCCGTGATTACACATGCTACCATAGAGAGTGTCACCTAGTATATGGCGATTGATGCTCTCTAGATGTACTCTAATTTGGTGTGTCCTGCCTGTAAAAAGCTTGACTGCAATCAGCTCTAATTTTGCATCTTTAGAATCCAAGAGCTTTACAAATGCGCTTTTGGAATAACGCCATGGAATCTGTCTAGGATGTTTTTCTAGGCTTTGTGTTGCTTGCGCTTGGTTGGTTTGTAAAAAATGGGATTGGCAATCAGCAAGTTTTGTCATCTTAAGACGATTCTTAGGACTGCGCCCCATATAGCACTCTATGAGGGTATCGCTTTTTAGTGGCGGTGTGATAACTGCAAGATAATATCTGCCCATTTGGCGAGTTTTGAGCTGGTCGCTGAGAATCGTATGAGCATGTTGGCTTCTAGCAACTGCGAGTATTCCACTTGTGAATTTGTCTAACCTATGAACGATTCCATAGCGCATATTTGCACTGAGTGAATCTAGTGGTTGCTGGGTGCATTTGAGCCAATCAAGTAGAGTTGCTTCTTTGACACTTGGTGCATTGTGGATTACAAGATTTGGTGGTTTATTGAGTAGCAGAATCTCATCATCTTGGTGAAGGATCTTTATCTCGCCTAATTCTCTCTTGCTGGCTTGTAATTCCTCTAAACTCAGAGAATCCATACATTTCTCTGTTATTTCGCCTGATTTCTCCTTAATCTCTATACAATCACCCATGCCAACATTCACACTCGCTTTAGAACATATTTTTTCATTGAGCAATAATGCTTGGCTTTTGATAAGCTCTACTGCCTTTGATCGAGATACCCCCAAAGATTGACTTACAAACACATCCAAACGCATTTTAGGGTGGTCTTCTGTTATAATGATTTTCTTCAATGTATCACAAATTCCTAGAGTCGTGGTTTAGTTAAGGTGGTTGAGGTCTTGGCGCAATGAAAATTCTAGCACACTTCGATTTTATTGTTGTTTTGCTTATAGTGCCGCTTGTTTTGATTTCACTTTTCTTGGTCAATGAGCTTGATAGCGCTCTTTTTATCAAACAACTTAAATATATCTTTCTTAGCCTTTGTGTGGCAGTAGCATTGTTTTTTATTCCTTATCGTCGATTGAACTATTCGATTATTTTTCTTTATATTGGGTTGCTTTTGTTGGTATTAGCAGTCAAGTTTATAGGAGTGGAGAAAAATAATGCCAAGCGATGGATTGAGATTCCTTTCACAAGTTTCTCTATCCAGCCTAGCGAGATAATGAAAATAGCGCTTATGCTATTTTTGGCTTCATATATCAGTAAAAAACCACCACCTGAATGTGGCTATGGCTGGAAGGATTTTGGCATTATCTCTTCTTTCATTATATTGCCGTTTTTTTTTATTCTTTTGGAGCCGGATTTAGGCACTGCTCTTCTTATTTTGCTTGCCGGCTTTGGCGTGCTCTTTTTGGTAGGCGTGAATAAAAAGATTTGGATAACGCTAAGTATCATCGGACTTTTATTAGCACCTACAACATACTCTATTGTCTTTAGCAGTGGTCTGCTCAAAAAGTATCACGAAAGACGAATAAATGACTTTATCAGTGGCAATTACCCTTATCAAGTCCAACAAGCACTTATTGCTATTGGTTCAGGTGGCGCATATGGTAAAAACAAAGATATGGCAACCCAATCTCAACTCAATTTTTTACCTTATGCAAGCACAGATTTTATATTTGCATATTTTGTGGAGCGTTTTGGATTATTTGGAGCATTGGGGCTTCTGGGGCTTTATTTCTTGCTAATACTCTACCTCTTGAGTATTTGTATAAGCTCAACGCAAGACTTATTTTTACGTGTAGTCAGTGGGTATATCGCAATGCTATTTTTCCTCTATGCTGGCGTGAATATTTGTATGGTATTAGGATTTGCCCCTGTTGTAGGTGTGCCATTAGTGCTTGTAAGCTATGGTGGAACAAGTTTTATTACTTTCATAGCACTTCTTACCATTCTAGAATCCATTCTTGCCTTTAGGTTTGTTTTCGAGTATAATGCCCACCCCACGACTAAATGGAAGCTTTTTAGGTGGCCATTTAGATAGGGTGTGAAATGTATGACAAGGGCCTTTAGCTCAGTTGGTTAGAGCGCTCGGCTCATAACCGATCGGTCGCAGGTTCGAGTCCTGCAAGGCCCACCATATTTCATGCCCTCATATTTTTTAATCAATTATTTCTCTAAATGATTCCCAACTTAAACCATTACAAAATAAAGAAAGAAAGGTTTTTATGCATTCCAAGATAGTATCTAATACCCCCCCCCCTCACTGTAAACACTCAGATTTTTGCTGTTGGTGTTTTTCTTAGTCTGTATCTCTTCTTATTTCTTCTTAATTCTTTATTTCCGACACAAAGTGATGATTTAACCGCTGATTTTGGTGGTCTTACAGGCGGTATCTCCTCTTATATGAATTGGAATGGACGCATAGGTGAGATAGCTCGTGTGTGGTTTGGAGGCTATCTTGCACATATGCAGATTTTTAATTTTATAAATGCTGGAATTGGCGTAGGTGTAATATATATGTTTTTTGTATTGATGTTTGGGCGATTACCCAAAGCAGGATTAAGCGACAGTATTATCATATTTTGCATACTTTTATTACTTATGATTTATAGTGCTTTTGGTTCAATTTTTTACTGGGCAGCAGGGAGCTTTAACTACTTGTGGGCATATTTTGTCATATTCCTTTATCTTATTCCCTACAGAATCTTTTGGCACAACACCCTGCAAAACCAACCAATCTCAAACAAATCTATAGAATCCATAAAAGCTTTAAGTATGTTCTTTTTAGGTGTAATAGCGGGTTGGAGCAGCGAATTAAATATTATTACTCTATTTGTATTCTTAGCCAGTATTCTTGTAGCCTGGCGTAAAAATATCAAACTCCCACTCTGGTATTTTACTGGAGGATTTGGTTTTTTTGCTGGTTGGCTTATCTTATATTTTAGTCCTGGCACTGCCAAACGTGCTGAATTGGTTAAATCTTTTGGTTTGTATTTCTCACTGAGAGATCTTTGGAGTATGAGTTTAGAAGAAAAAATAGCACGTATAGAATATATTTTTTTCATATTTCCACGCAGAAATATAATGTATCTTGGCGTGACTCTTATGCTTGCAAGTGCTATATATACTTCCCAGAAATTTACACACTTAAAAGCTTTGGTTGTTTGGATTCTAAGTAGCGTATTCATTGTAATGTGTTGTATATTTATACATAAGTTTTTTATGCTTATTTTTGGTGTTATTTACTGTGCCTTGCTTTGGTGGGATTGCAAAAGATCAGAATTTAAGACTGAAGCAAAACTATTCCAAGCCTTGATATATGCATTTATGATATACATAGTCTATATTCTAGCTACTATCCAAGTAGAAGTTCCACATCGAGCGCAGTTGCAATACACGCTTATAAATATTGTCATTACCACAGCATTTCTGGTGTATTTCCAGACAAAATTTGTATTACTATATAAATTCATCGGATCTGGTATTGTATTAGCTACACTCATTTATGGATTTCATGTGGCATATGAGTGTTTTATTATGAATAACAAGTGGCAGCAAATGCTAGGTTTTATAGAAGGACAAAAAGCCTTGGGTAACCAAGATATAGTCTTGGATTATAAATACTTCAAGTCTGGCTATAGAAACTACGGAGATTGGGGGAATCCAGGAGATGATCCAAATAAATGGCCCAATAATGAATACGCAAGATATTTTGGATTACGTACCTTGAAAGTACAATAAATACAAAGTGTAATCCACTCACACACGCAAAAAACATCCTAAAACTGATCTAAATATTCTCATGGGTGGTATTTGTGATGGTGCTATAAACCGAAGTAAAGAATCGAACTTAGAGATTAAGATCTCTAAAGTTCGAGCAAGAGAGTGTTAGTGAGCGATATGTGCTTCAAAACCTATTTTTACTTGTGACCAAGTGAGGTTTTCGTGCAAGTCAGCGACTGCTTTTTGGAGATTCTCTCTTGCAGCATCAAGCTTGAATTCACTCAAGTCAAGTGTTCCCCAAGCCTTGAATGTATGACCCTCAATAGTATATTTCATTGGAACTTTTTGGGTTTTACCATTCATCTTAACGACTGCTAGGATAGTCCCGACATTCTCACCTTCTACGACATTTTTTAGTGTGACTTTTATTTCTTTTTTGTCCTTATCAAACTTGCTAAAGAAATACTCGCGTATATTACTTGTTTTAAGCTCATCGTCACCTATCGTTGCACTCATAGGATCAATCGTTGCCGTAGCATTTTCTAAAGCTTGAGTTAATGTGTTTTTGTTTTTGCCAAACTTAAACTTGACATCCGAGAAACTTCCATTCACTTCAACTTTTTTTGGAGTTTTATATCCACCCCAAAACACTTTCACACTCTCAGTATTTATACTAGTTGCAGAAAGAAAACTTACACCTAGAACCATTGCTAGAAAAAATTTCATGCCAAACCCTTTATGTTATAGATTCATACGCGAGGTATGTGCCAGCATTATAAAAATTAAAATTAAACACCGTGTGATAGTAACCCGAAGATACTTAAAAACAGGAGGTTATTTTGCAAAATTGAAGTCAAAGAGGAGAGGGAGCTTAACAATATTGTCAAGTGAGTTTTTATACAATCGTGGTATTTTATGTGTTTTTTTAGGGAGTTTATTATGGCTTGTGTTTTGCAGATTGGAGCAGGTGGAGTTGGTGGAGTGGTTGCGCATAAAATGGCACAAAACAGAGAAGTTTTTTCACGCATTATCTTGGCGTCTCGCACACTAGATAAATGCAAAGTGATAGCAGATTCTATCAAGCAAAAAGGCTTGCGTGAGATTGAGATAGATTGTGTCGATGCTGATAGTGTCGAATCTATGGTGGCTTTGATAGAAAAATACAAGCCAAAGCTTGTGGTAAATGTCGCTTTGCCCTATCAAGATTTGAGCATTATGGAAGCGTGTCTTAGGGCAAAAACGCATTATTTAGATACCGCAAACTATGAGCACCCAGATTCTGCGCATTTTGAGTATAAAGAACAATGGGCATATGATACACGCTACAAGCAAGCAGGGATTTTTGGGCTTTTGGGAAGTGGATTTGATCCGGGCGTTACGAATGTCTTTTGTGCGTATGCGCAAAAACATTATTTTGATGAGATTCACAGCATAGATATACTTGATTGCAATGCAGGGGATCACGGCTATGCGTTTGCGACAAACTTTAATCCTGAAATTAATTTGCGCGAAGTTAGCTCTAAAGCGAGGTTTTGGGTAAAAGATGAGAATCTTGCACAAAACACAGACCTAAAGAAAGACACCATTTATCGCAAGTTTGAGCGAGAAGAAAAGCATTTTAGCCTAGAGGCAAATACACAAGATTTAAAAAATGAAGACTACTTTGGCGGACAATGGCAAGATATAGCACCGCTTGATTTGATGAAAGAATGGGAATATCCAGAAGTGGGCGTAAAAAATAGCTATCTACTTTATCACGAAGAGCTTGAATCGCTTGTGCGAAATATCAAAGGGCTAAAGCGGATTCGGTTTTTTATGACATTTGGAGAATCTTATCTTACACATATGAAATGCCTAGAAAATGTAGGGCTTTTGCGTGTCGATGAAATAGAGCATAATGGGCAAAAAATCGTACCAATACAAGTGCTAAAGACACTACTGCCAGATCCAGCAAGTCTAGCTCCTAGAACCAAAGGGCAAACGCACATCGGTTGCTACATCAAAGGCATAAAAGATGGCAAAGATAGGACAATCTATATCTATAATATTTGCGATCACGAGGCGTGTTATAAAGAAGTCAATGCCCAAGGGGTTAGCTATACCACAGGTGTGCCAGCGATGATTGGAGCAAAACTAATCATCGAGGGTAAATGGGGCATAGGAGCGGCAAAAATACCAAATAGTGTAGATAATAGTGATATGCCACAAGGTGGGGAATATCAAGGGATAGATTCCAATAATGGTAGTGGTGTGTGGAATATGGAACAAAATGACCCCGATCCCTTTATGGCAGAACTAAACAAACAAGGACTTCCCTATGTCGTGTGTGAGATAGATTCTAAAGGCGAGAGAAAAATACTAGAGGATGGGAGAAAGTAAATACACCCATTCTTTAAATTTAGTCAAGATTTTTTATAATAGAATCCAACTTTAAGGACAACATTTTAAAAGGAAAGCCATAGATTACAAACAAGCCTTTTTTTCACAATTAGAATCTATGTATCTTGGAGTGCAAATAGAGGATACTCAAAACCTATTTAATACAGACAAGATACAAAAAAGTGGCTTTATCAATCTACTCAAAATAAAATCACAATACTTCAAAACTATCAAAGAAAAACTAGAAAAAGAGGAAGCAAAATGTCCTATTTACAATAAACTTTATAATTTTTTTGGAAGCTATCTCAATGAAACAGGCACGCCCTTTTTCTATGCTACGCCCTTGCACAAAAACATTTACGCTAGAGTGTATACTAATTCTAAAGATACAAGCCTTTTTTATAAAACACAAAATCTCTATTATGTCAAATCTGATGTCATCTATCATAATGCCGAGATTAAGAGCGAAGATTCTAACTATACCTTTATCTTTGATACAAGTTACTTTACCCCAAATAGTGATAATGCTAAAAATAAGGCTATTTTTAAGTTTAAAATAGATGAAGAGATTAGAATCTATGTGCTAAACAACAAAGAAGAGCTACAAGATCTCCCCAATGTCTTTAAACAAAATAGTAGTGATTTAAGCGATGAATTTATCAAAGCCCTAAAAGACAAGCAAATACGGCTACAAGAAGAAGAAATAAAAAAGATTCTATACGCTTACAAAAAGCAAAATGAAGTCGACTTTTTTATCCACAAAAACGCAAGAGCCTTTTTGTAAGAGCAGTTTAATCTATGGATGTTTAAATATGTGGTAGATGATATTACAGATTGGAGTAAAGAAAAGATTGATGAGTTAAATCAACTCAAAAAAATAGCCTTTAGAATCATTGACTTGATAGCGGATTTTGAAGATGAGCTAAAAGCAATTTGGTGTAAGCCAAAGTTTGCTAAAAATGTGCATTATGTCTTTAGTCTTGATACTATCTCTAATCACGCTAGAGATTTAGAGCAAATACTAGAATCTATCTTTCAAGACACAGGCTTTAAACAGCAAATCAAAGAATGGCAAGAGCTAAAACTCATAGATGAGCATTTTGAAATCAAAAATATCAATGATGAGCAATATAAATTTTTGCCTCTTGATACGAAATATTTGAGCGAAGAGAATTATTATAAGCTTTTGTGTGCATTTGATAATTTAGATGAGATTTTACATGGAGAGCTAATCAAAAGTGATAATTTTCAAGCCCTTAATTCTCTCATGCCAAAATATCAAGACAAGATTGATTTAATCTATATTGATCCGCCTTATAATACAGGGGGCGATGGCTTTGTCTATACCGATAAATTTAACCATAGCTCATGGCTTACGATGATGAATAATCGCCTAGATCTAGCAAAAGAATTTCTAAAAAATAGCGGAAGTATTTTTATAAGCATTGATGATAATGAACAAGCAAGGCTTAAGATTCTATGTGATGAGGTGTTTGGGGAAGAGAATTTTATAGCTAATTTAATTTGGCAAAAGAAAAAGGCGGTTCACAAGACTCAGAAAATTTTGCCAAAGAACACGAATATATCTTATGCTATACAAAAAATAGTTGGCAAATTAGAGATATTGAAGTAGAACACTTAGAAAGTGATTTTACAAAAATAATAAATGATAAAAAAGCAAAAATTTTAAAACTTGAAAAATGGGATGCAGGTGCTTTAAAAGAAGACGCTCCAAGCTTACATTACCCTATTAAAGCTCCAAATGGTAATGATTTTTATCCTATCGCTCCAAATGGCAAAGATGGAAGGTGGCGTAAAAAACCTGAAAACTTAGATAGGGAACATAGTTTTTTGGCAAAAAGATTCTAAAGGGAGATTAACGCCTTATGAAGTGATTTATTTTGATGAAATTCTAGATAAGACAAAAATAATAAAAACACGCACAATTTTTACAGAATTTGGCACTACAACGGATGCGACAAAAGAGATTCAAGCTTTATTTCAAAACAAAACTTTTGACACTCCAAAACCCGAAAAACTTTTAAAAAGAATTTGTAATATAGGTAGCAATCAAGATTCTCTTGTTTTAGATTTTTTTGCAGGTAGTGGCACTACAATCGCCACTGCTCATAAATTAGGGCGTAAATGGCTTGGCGTAGAAATGGGAGAGCATGTTTATCAAGTGGTAATTCCGCGAATGAAAAAGGTTATCGGTGGTTTTGCAAGTGGGATTAGTAAAGAAGTGGAGTTTAAAGGTGGTGGTGCTTTTAGATACTATGAGCTTGAAAGCTATGAAGAATCCCTAGAGCAATGTGAATATGTGCTAGATAAAGATTCTTTGATTGATTATAGAAAATCACGCAAACTTATCAAAGGACTTAAAAAAGGAGAGAAAATCTGCCTTGATATGAGCGAAATGAATAAAAACTTTGATATTTTTACTACAATGTCAAATCTCTTAGGGCTTAAAATCAAAAGTATTTTTCTTGATGAAAATGGCATACAATCTTGCAAATTTGAAAATGATGATATTGTGAATCTAGAAACTATCGACTTAATCAAATACCCAAAACTAAGAAATCTAATCTGGTGGGAGAAATAAAAATGAAAATTCAACTAAAAAATATAGGAATGCTTGATGAAGCGGAATTTGAAGTAGGCGATATTACTTTAATTTGCGGTGAAAATAATACTGGAAAAACTTATGCTACTTATAGTTTATATGGCTATTTGGATTTTATGAGAAAGATTAGAGATTATAATATTTTTACAAGAAGAAGAAGTTTGTTAGATAGTAAAAGCGGATATGTTGAAAAACAAATACAAGAGAAGAAAATCACTTTTGAAGAAATACAAAAAAGGATATATAAACATTTGGAGGAAAAAGGGCGAGCATATTCTGAATATATTTTATTAGAGGTTATGGCAGGAAAAAATGAGAATTTTGTAAATGCATCTTTTAATGTCGATATTACAATATCTTTGGAAGATATCAAGCATGCCGTAGAAAAATATTTAGAAAATAATGAAATTCACACGAGATATAAAACTAAATTCAAACATACTATTTATAGTGATGGTTTGGCAATAGAAATGATTAAGCTAGAAAATGCTAGAGAATTTAATGGTTATATTAAGTCTTTTTTAGATTCATTGTTAAATATTATTATGAGTAGAAATTTTATTCTTAGTGTTGAAAGAACTGGTGCGTCAATTTTTCAAGAAGAACTGGATTTTATGAAAATTGCTAGACTTGAAGCCGCTAGAAAAATATTGAGAGATGAAAAAAATATAGGATTATTCGAAATTACAGAAACACTTGATGCAAAAAAACAACTTTATCCACAACCAGTTAGGGATAATATTAATTTTATTAGAAAAATTAAAGAAATTGCAAAAAAGCAAAGTTTATTTAAAAAAGAGAAAGAACAATATAAAACAATTTTGGATTGTTTAGCAAAGATTTTGGGTGGCAAATATAAGACTACAGATGTTGGTATTTTATTTCAGCCAAAAGGTACAAGAACGGCTTATAATGTAGAAATAGCATCTAGCTCTGTTCGTTCTTTGCTTATGTTAAATTATTATATTCTACATCAAGCACAAAAGGGTGATATTTTGATGATAGATGAGCCAGAACTTAACTTGCATCCTAAAAATCAGATTCGATTGGCAAGACTTTTTGCACTACTAGCAAATGCAGGGATTAAAATTTTTATCACCACTCATAGCGATTATATTGTGAGAGAATTAAGTAATTGTATCATGCTTAGTAATCTAACAGACCAAGCAATACAAAAGCTTAAAAATAGAGGTTACTTAAAAGAGTATAAATTAAATAGTGATAAGATTAAAGCATATGTAGCAAAAAACATTAAAGGAAAAAATACTTTAGAAAATGTGAAGATAACAAAAGCACAAGGTATTTTTATGGAGACTTTTGATGAAGCTATTGAAAGTCAAAATGAGAATCAGGGTTTGATTTTTAAAGAAATATAGGAAACAGGATGGTAAATAAGGAGTTAAAAGATTTTAAAAATTGTCTGCATAGTAGCCTAAAAGCTATTCAAAAAGGGGCATATTTTGTTGTTAAAGAACAAGAAGAAAAAAGTAAAATACAGGAAATCAAATTCAACTTTGATCAAAAAGATGATGTTTTGATTATTCAGCAAGATGTTAAGAATTGTCCGTCAATTACAAACTTATTTGGCAATAATGGGGACAAGATAGAATCTTGTGATTTTATTGTGCTCTTAATAAAAAATAAAGAGTTAAAAATATTCTTTTGTGAAATAAAATCTAAAAACACTGAAGCAACTAGAAAAAAGGCTGAACAACAAATAAAAAGCTCTAAAATATTTTTTGAATATCTTTATAAGAGTTATTTGCATAAATACAATAAATACAATAAAAATGATGATTTCAGTATGGCTATAGAAAACGCAAAAAGCCTTATTCTTTATCCAACTTCTATGTCTCAAAAATATTCTGTGGCTTCAATGAGTTATGGTTTAATTTCGTGCAAGATGGAATTAGATGACAATAGAGTGTGTTATATCGCAGATGGATATAAGTTTTTTGAAAGCAAATAATAATGCAAAATAACATCATCCTCTACACCACGCAAGATAAAAAGATTAAAGTCAAGCTTTATGAGTTTAGTGATAGTGTGTATTTAAACCAAGAAAGCTTGGCAAAACTTTTTCTAAAGAAGCCTTGCTTTGACACCTCAAAATCTAGTATAAGTGAGCATATAACAAATATCTTAAAAGATGGGGATTACAAGAAGATTCAGTTGTTCGAATTTTCCGAATAACTGCAAGTGATAACAAACAATACAATATAAATTTTATCCTAGAAGATGAAAAGAATCTAGAAGAAACCTATAAAGCCCTAAAGGAAAGGTAATGGCAAAGGCAAAGCAAACAGCAGACATCAAACAACATTTGCTCTTAAGTGAAATATGCAATGACAAGAGAATGCAACATAAAGGGATATATGAACGCTATGATTTACAAAACTTTAGCGCAGATATGAGTTTGCAAGATTATCAAATCGCGAGTGTGCAAAATGCAATGATTGCACTTGATTGTTATATGTGTTACAAAGATTCTGAATATAGACAAAATAGAGGGGCAAAGCTTTATAGATTCTAAAAGCAAAGCAGCTTATGATTTTTGCAAAAATGAGCTAGGAAGCAAAAAGCCAGTCATTAGTGATATAACGATTGAAAGAGTAAAAAGAGCAGGTGAGAAAATTGCAAATGCAAACCCAGATTTTACTATCTGCTTTAGTGTGCTAAGCCTAAGCGACAAGAGCGAACTCATTACAGACAAACAAGGCACTTTAGGATTACTTAGTAACGCAGAGTTAAGCCCATTTGATAAAGCACTAAATTTGAGCCTACAAAGTGGGAAAACACTAGATAAACCCCTAAAGCCAATTTTTGAAAACAAACTTTATCAATGTGAGGATTGCTTGTATCTCGTAGCTTGTGATAAAGAAGTGCTAGAATTTTTATGCAAGACACAAAATGAATATATTTTCATCGATGGCTTTGAGGATTTAAGCTTAGAATATTTTTTGAATCTTGATTCTAGCCTAAGTGATAGGCTTAGAGTGGTGTATTAATCCATAGATTTGTAGGCGACTAGGAGTGAAAATGGCAAAAGATATGCATAAAGAAGAGTGGGACAATGCAACATTGACAAAACTAGAAGTATTTGAACAATATATTGATGATTGGCTTAGTGTTACACTTAATTATAGAAAAGATGATAAGGCATTTCAGACACTAGAAATTTATGATTTGTTTTGTGGTAGTGGATATGATGGCACAAAAACGCATAAGGGTTCTCCACTTAGGATTCTAGATGCAGTATTGAAACGGAATCGTAATGGTAAGAAAATAAAAATTTATTTTAATGATAATGATAAGAATAAGGTTGAGCAACTAAGATCTACTATTGCAAAAGAATACCCTAATTTGAAAGATAAAAATATAGAAGTAAAATATATTTCATCTGATACTCAAAGTTTTAAATTGTATTCCAACAATTATTACAAGCTTATATTTTTAGATCAATACGGCATTCAACATATTAATAAAGTTAAAGAATTTTTATGCAAAGGAAGAGATATCTTAATTTTTATTTCTTCTGGGCATTGTAGAAGATTTTTAGAAGAAGAATCATTTAAAAAATATTTAGATGCTGAGTATATATCAAAAGAAGATTTTGAGGGGAAAACTAGCTATCAAACCCATAGAGTAATAGCTGGATATTTTAAAAAAATTTTTCCTAATAATTTTATTACTCCTTTTTCTCTTATTAAAGATAATCGTAATATCAATGGCTTGATTTTTCTCTCTACTCATATAGAAGGACAAAGGAAATTTTTAGAAACTGCTTGGAAAATAGATAAAGATTTTGGAGAAGGAAATATAAATATAGACAAAGACATTTCTAGGGAAAAAGGAACCTTGTTTTACGATGAGAGTGCTCCTACACAAAAAGAGAAAGAATACCAAAATTTACTATTGGAGTTTTTAAAAGAAAAAAGAAGCAATATTGAAATCAAAAATTTTGGTTTAGATAATGGATTTTTAACTAAACATACAAGTGTTATTCTTAAAGAAAATAAAAATAAATTAAAGTGTGAATATTGTGGTGCAAATTCCGGTTTTCATTTGGATAAAAAAGAAATAAAAGTTTATATTGAGCTTAAAAAATGAAACCAACAAAAATTGAATGGACACAAGCTACTTGGAATCCTACTATTGGCTGCAATAAAGTAAGTAGCGGATGCAAAAACTGCTATGCTGAAGTCATGGCAAAGCGACTGCAAGCTATGGGCAATAAAGATTATCAAGATGGCTTTAAGTTTAAAATGCTTCCAAACAGACTTCATGAACCATTGAAAAATAAAAAACCCACACTATATTTTGTAAATTCTATGAGTGATTTATTTCATGAAAAAATGGATTATGCTTTTTTGGATTCTATCTTGCAGGTTATCAAAAAAACTCCCTATCACCAATATCAAATCCTTACGAAACGCCCCAAAAGGATGAGAGAATATTTTTTACAAAATAAGATTCCAACTAATGTCTGGTTAGGCACGACAATAGAATCTCACAGAGTAAAAGATAGAATCGAACTAATCCGCGATTTAAAGGCCAATGTAAAATGGCTTTCTTGTGAGCCTTTAATAAGTGATTTGGGAGAACTTGATTTAAGTGGTATTGATTGGGTGATTGTTGGTGGGGAGAGTGGTTTTAATGCAAGGGCTATGCAAGAATCTTGGGTTTTAAATATCAAAAAACAATGTGAGAAACAAAAAATAGCATTTTTCTTTAAGCAATGGGGGACTTGGGGAGGCGATGGTATAAAACGAAATAAAAAAGAAAATGGTGCTTTACTTAATGATAAACTTTATAGAGAATATCCTAACTTAAAAAATCAATGTAATTATTCTCTTGATCAAAAATTAAAAAACAAAAGGACTTCATAATATTGCGAGTTATATCAAAGCAATTTAGTATTTTATTAGTTTTTTTGATTGCATTATCTATCAATGTCTTTGCTAAAGATGTTTATATTATCCACGGCTATAAAAGCACTAGCAATTATGGGTGGTTTAATGCTGTCGCACAAAAACTAAGCAAAGAGGGATATAAAGTCAATATCTTCAATCTGCCCAATGCAGATAAACCCGTGCTAAAAGAGTGGCTTGGTGCTATGCAAAAAGAGATTCAAAAGATTGATAGGGATACTTATTTTATTACGCATTCACTAGGTGGCATAGCAACTTTGCATTTTTTAAGTGAAACATTTGAATCACAAGATAAAGGCTTTCAAGTCGGTGGCGTGATGTCACCCCTCTTGCTTTAATGAAAGAATGGGATTATCCAGAAGTGGGCGTAAAAAATAGCTATCTACTTTATCACGAAGAGCTTGAATCGCTTGTGCGCAATATCAAGGGGCTAAAGAGAATCCGCTTTTTTATGACATTTGGAGAATCTTATCTTACACATATGAAATGCCTAGAAAATGTAGGGCTTTTGCGTGTCGATGAAATAGAGCATAATGGGCAAAAAATCGT
>NZ_NHYK01000015.1 GCF_003288805.1 Helicobacter sp. 10-6591
CTTGAGTTTGTACTAGAGAGACTCTGCAATAATAAAATGCGGTCTTCTCTTACTCTGTTCGTAGCTGCGTCCTATGTATTCGCCAATGATACCTAGCGCGCTTAAGTTTAATCCTCCAAAAACCACTTTGATGGAATCTATGCAATTGGGATTGTTTGATCTGTATGGTTCTAGTTACGCTATCTCTTGCAATTTTGTTTCTATAAAGTGTCTTATTTTGTTGCTAGAGTATCTGGATTTGTCTGAATATTTTGGTTTGACTGAAAGTGGAACTATGTAGCTTTAAGGCTAAATTGTTATGATTATAAAAATTTTTGGAGAAGCTTAAATGACAAAAGAACCTATGACTGAATATGGTTATCAGAAGCTTTGTGCAGAGCTTAAGGATTTACAAGATGTGCAGCGTCCAGAAATTGTCAAAGAGATTGATATTGCGCGCTCTCATGGGGACTTAAAAGAGAATGCTGAATACCATGCGGCCAAAGAAAAACAAGCGTTTATAGAATCTCGAATAGCTGAGCTTGGTGGTATCTTAGCGAACGCTCAGATTATTGATCCAAGTCAGTTGGAACACAAAAAAGTAAGTTTTGGCTCGCATGTTCGGATTTTAAACCTTGAAAGCGATCAAGAGACAAGTTATACGATTGTAGGGAGTTTAGAGAGCAATCCACAAAAAGGTTTCATTTCCATATCATCACCTATTGCGCGTGCGCTTATGGGTAAATCAGTGGGTGATGAGGTAAGTATCAAGCTGCCAAATGGTGAAAATGACTTTGAGATTCTTGAAGTAGTTTACAAGCCTTTCAGTTTAGATAGGTAAGAGGGTCTAGTATGCAAGTCAAATTAAAAAAACTCAACCCATTAGCTATCATTCCTCGATACCAGACAGTAGGTAGCGCGGGTTTTGATTTTCATTCTGTTATTGATTGTGTTTTAAAAGCTGGAGAGCTTGCTCTTATACCGACAGGGTTAGCTCTTGAGCTGCCGCAAGATTATGAATTACAAATACGTCCTAGGAGTGGTTTGGCTCTCAATGATGCGATAAGTGTTTTAAACACTCCAGCCACCATAGATAGCGATTATCGTGGTGAAATTAAAGTCATTCTCATAAACCACTCAAAGAAAGATTTTGTTATCAACATAGGAGATAGAATAGCCCAAGGTGTGGTTAACAGAATCTATCAAGTAAGCTTTGTTGAATGTGATGCATTAAACGAAACAACAAGAGGAAATAAGGGCTTTGGGAGTAGTGGAGTTAGAAATGGAGGATAAATAATGAACATAAAATCGGATTTACGTGAAATAAAAAATGCATTTGATACAGATGCTCAGATTCTTCAATCTGCATTTAGGTTTGAGATTTTTCTAAAGCGGTACGCAAAACAACTCATTGTATTTGCTGTTGTCTTGCTATTTTTGCTTGTATCTTGGATTATTTATACACAGCTCACACATGCGAGATTAGAAAAAGCAAACACTGCTTATACTGCTCTTTTGAGTTTGCCTAGTGAAATAGATGCACACGAGAATGCAAAAGAGCTATTACAGACCTTAAAAGACAATAACCATTTGCTTTATGAGTTTTATCTTTTCACATATGCAAATACCAAAAAAGATGTCCTAGAGGAATTGAGCAAATCAAAAAATGAGTTTATTTCTACAATAGCAAACTATCAGCTTGCACAATCAGAGCTTTCAGATCTTTTCAGTACTCAAGATTCTCAAGCTCAGAATTTTGATGTAGTCTTTGGACGGCTAGAATCCTTAAAGGCCAAAGACTTCAGAGAATGGGCTATCATGCAGCAAGCAGCACTTCTCATTCAAGAAGGTCAGATACAAGAGGCCAAAGACAAGATCGGTTTCTTGGATTTGGATTCCATATTTTCTATGTTGGGTCAGTTTCTCAAACATTATAAGTAGGTTTTAGTGATGAGATTTTTGCTTACATTCCAATTTTATTTTGCACTTAGTGTTATTGTGTTTTTTACTGCTTGCAGCCAAAAGCGTTATTTTGAACCAAAAGATGTAAAACTTGAAGCGGTGTTTGACAAGAAACTGCCTGCTCCTATTGCTTATACTACTCGCGATGGTGCGCTTTTGAAAAATCTTTTGGTCTTGGAATCTAATGGAAATATGGATTTAGAACTGAAGAAAAAACAAAGTTTCTTGAGCAGAAGCGGGGATGTGTATGTATTACAAAACGAATGTAAGGATTTGGTTATTTTAGATTCTTCAAGCAAAAGCACAAGTGAGATTACATTCCAAAATTGTGTAGTGAGTGCAGCTATTGATCCAAAGAGGGATTTGCTTGCACTTGTTTCGGCAGAGAATACAATTTTCTTATACGACTTGAAAGACAAAAAGGAGCTTTTTAGTCAAAAGTTAGGCAATATCATTGCTATCAATTCCTTGAGTGCAGCCCCTCAAATTACTAAAGACTATGTCGTGTATCCTACCCTTGATGGCAAGATTCTTCTACTTGATTTGCGCACCAAGACAATCACTAAGGATATTTTGATTCAGAGTGATAAGTTTTTTAACAACATCATTTATTTGTATACCAAAAATGAGACGATTATCACAGCAACGCAAAGGCGTGTGAGCACTATTTTGGGTAATTCTAAGAGTTTTAATCATGATGGGGATTTTATCGATGTGCTGGTTCATGATGATAAGGTTTATGTTCTGAGTAATGATGGCAAAATTTTAGAGCTTGATCGTAGTTTGAAACTATTGCGTGAGGCTAAATTTGAGTTTGCGCATTTTAATGGTCTTGTCATAAAAGATGGCAAGCTTTATACTTTAGAATCTGCAAAATATCTTATAGAGCTTGATTTGGAAAGTTTCTTGCCTGTGATTTATAAAGTGAGATTACCTAAGAAAAAGCATCTATTTTATACCAAAGACAGTTTGTTTTACCATGATCGATACAAGAAGTTCTGATGGTCTTTTGTGATATAGGCAATACCAACTTGCATTTTTTTCACGAAGGCAGAATCTGGCATGAGAGTCCAGATAGAATTACTCCAAAATACCAGGATATGCCTATTTTTTATATCAGCGTCAATCCCAAATCCAAACAAAAGCTCCTTGCTGTATATGAACATTGCATAGATCTTGGACCATATTTTTCTTTGAATACTGCTTATAGTGGTATTGGAATCGATAGAGTTGCAGCTTGTGTGGGTATAGGGAATGGTTTGATCGTTGATGCTGGCAGTGCTATAACTGTTGATATTATGCAAAAGGGCGTGCATCTAGGTGGCTATATTTTGCCTGGTCTTGGTATGTATCAAAATCTTTATAAAAACATCTCCCCCACTCTTGCAATTGATTTGGATCTAAGTGTTCAGCTGGATGTTTTACCGCAAAATACCCGTTCAGCACTCTCTTTTGGTGTTATCAATAGTATTGTGCTGATGATAAGAGATAGCGCGAAAGAAAAAAGAATTATCTTTACTGGAGGCGATGGAAAGTTTTTGAGTAAATTTTTTCAGCAAAGTATTTTTGATGACACGATTGTTTTTAAGGGTATGCAGAGAGCTTATGAAAACTATATAAAAGGGCAAAGTAGAGGGTAGGGGATATGATACGAATTGCATTACCAAAAGGCCGCATCGCAAAAGAGAGTCTAGAACTTTTTTCGCGCGTGTTTAGCCAGGATTTTAATTTTGAGGACAGGAAGCTTATCTTAGATAAAGACAACTTGAGGTTTTTGCTTGTAAGAAGTCAGGATGTACTCACTTATGTGCATTATCAAGCGGCAGATGTTGGTGTGGTGGGTTTGGATGTGATTGAGGAGTTTGATGAAAATAGTGTATTGAAGTTGTTAGATCTGCATATTGGCAAATGTAAGGTGATTATTGGCTCACCCGTAGGCAGAGACATTGACTACCAAAAAACCCAAATAAAAATTGCTACAAAAATGCCTACGATTACGCATAAGTATTTTTCCAAAAAGGCAATCCCACTTGAGATTATTAAGCTTTATGGAAGCATTGAGCTTGCTCCTCTTGTGGGTTTAAGCGATGGGATAGTGGATATTGTTGAAACTGGGGTTACGATGAAGCAAAATAATCTTAAAATTGATGAGGTGATTATGGAATCTTCTGCATATTTGGTTGCAAACCATAATAGCTTTTATCAGAAGCAAAAAGAAATCTTAGATTTGATGCAAAGTCTTAGTGAGAAACTTCATCGATGAAAAGATGTATCTTTGTGGGAATATTTTTGAGCATTTTGAATGCTGAATGGATTATGTTTAGCGATAGCAAAGATACCTATATCTACAACAACCAAAGCGGTGAAATATTTATCCGCTACAAAATGGGCGAGCAAAATTATAAAGATGTGTTTGTTAAAATGCCTCGGGGTATGTTTCCAAACGAGATACAAGATTCTAAGACTTCACAATCTATACGGCTACAATTGCAGCAAAATACTCAAGTCGATAAGGATCTAGAACAGCGCAAGCTAGAAGCACTCAAAAAATCTCAAGAAGCCCTCAATAATGCATTGGATTTTTAGAATCTCTTTTTAATATACTATGCGATGCTCTGGCGATATGGGCAAAGCGTCAGCAGACCTCTGTATTCAAGCACTGCAAAATTTTCAACCAAAAAGCATCCCAACTAATTACTTTGAAATTCTTAGCCATTACTTGAAAAATCCTAAGAATTTAGTGCATAAAGCCCATGAATAAATTTCCTATAAATATTGTCAGGTTAGATTTTTGCAAAAAAAAGTTTGGGTTTTACTATGACAACAGAATTCTTAGATTTGAGATTAATGCGTATCATTCTTGTTAGTATATTGAGAAAATATTCCATCATAATCAACGAAAAAAACTCTCAAGAAACTCTGAGCAAAGTATCAAATTTTATGTACTTATCCTTCGTTGAATCCCATTTGTTTATCATTTTTAGCACATAAATGGCATTAAGTTATTTTAAGAATTATTACTATAAGATGCGACGAATTTTCTACGGGAGTAGAGTATGGAATTTTTGAAAAACTACATTGATCATACGATTTTTTTTGTTTTAGGTTTTATGAGTTTTTTGGTGTTGTGGTTTAGTGTTGAACGTGTGATTTTTTATACTCGTTTGGAAATTAGTGATTATAAAACAAAA
The DNA here is from genome assembly GCF_003288805.1 of Helicobacter sp. 10-6591. Classification (GTDB taxonomy): domain Bacteria; phylum Campylobacterota; class Campylobacteria; order Campylobacterales; family Helicobacteraceae; genus Helicobacter_F. Next base: position 5,133 of record NZ_NHYK01000015.1, read on the forward strand.
GAAGAATTAGAAGAAGCTCTCAGTAAGAATCTCACAGCTCTTTATATTATCTATTCTAACGCTCCATATATTGGCTTGTTGGGTACAGTCGTGGGGATTATGATCACATTTTATGATATGGGTATGGGCAGTGGAGTTGACGCAAAGAGTATTATGGTGGGCTTGTCGCTTGCATTGAAAGCGACGGCGCTAGGGATTTTGGTGGCTATTCCTACGCTCATCTTATATAACATATTTCTACGTAAAGTTGATATATACACCAACCGTTATCAGGTTTTACAAGGTAATAAGACAGAGAGTTAGTCGATGCGATTACCAAAAAAAGATGGACTGAATGTCATACCACTCATCGATGTGATGTTGGTCTTGCTTGCTATAGTACTGAGCGTGTCCACATTTATTGCACAAGGACAGATTAAGGTTGAATTGCCAAGTTCCAACCAATCCTCGGCCCCTACAGACTCTCCTGTTGTAACACTTAGTATCAATGAAAATGGCGAGATCTTCTTTGAAAATGAGGCTATGAGTATCGAAATACTCAAAACTAAAATTTTTGCTCTTACGCCAAAAACCTTACTCAAACTCGAGATCGATAAGAATGCGCGTTTTGATATTTTCGTGCAAATCGCGGATATTTTAAAAGAAAAAGGACATGAAAATGTTAGTATCGCGACGAGTAAAAAATAGATTCCTTACACCTATGCGTGTGGGATTTGTTGTTTCTTTGCTTGTTCATTTGGCAGTGTTGTGTTTCTTTATGGATAAGTTTCATAGCGTAGATATAAAAGAGGAAGGTATAAATATGATGACTTTGTCTCTTTCTACGATACAAAATCCATCTCCAAATGAAGCAAAACCCACTCCAAAAAAGCCAAAGAAGAAGATTCATAAAAAAACAAAGCCAAAGCAAGTTGTGCCAAGTCCTATACCAGAAGAGATTGTGCAAGAAGAGATTGTAGAATCTACATTAGCCAAGCAAGCACAGCAAGAAAATCAGGCTGATATGATAGAGACATTGAGTTATAGAGATGGACAAAATAATGAACTCTACCAACAGATTCAAAGGGCTATTGCCAAGAAGCAAAAATACCCGCGTATGATGCTCAAACGCAAATTAGAAGATGAAGTGCTTATTGAGTTTGTCATCTATACTGATGGTAGGGTTACTAATATTCGCCTGATTCAAGCATCAAAATATGATGATTTTAATAGGGCTTCGGTAAGGGCGATACAGGAAGCATCAAAACATTTTCCTCGCGTAGAGAAAAAGCTCAGACTAGAGATTCCATTAGCGTATAATCTAGACTTATAGTTGCCTCGCGTATGTCTTAGAAAATACTCTTGAGATATCTTGTTTGGTGGGTTTTAGAATTTTGTGAGTTTGAGAGTGTTTTTGTCAATTCCTATACTGCATTCTTCCTCATTTTCTAAGCTCATCATATCCCGTCCTTTTGGGAAGAGGTAGTCATAGAAAATTTCATTGTGGTTATTCCATTTGCTATGACAATTGATGGTTGCATTTTTTAAATTTTCATCGATATTTTTTAGTTCTCTATTGCATGTTTTAGCACTCTCTTGGATTTGCAGGATCCTGTGCTTGAGAAAATTTGCATGTCGGACAAGCATGATGTATTCAGCTACTGCTTTTGTCATGCGCTTGTCAATAGGTTGGTTTAATTGGTTGTTTTTTTCAATAATAGATCTGAGTTGTTTGATAATAGGCTTTGCTTGTTTGATTTTTGTATTGTCTTTGTTGAGTGATTCTATAAGTCTGTTGATTTTTTCTACACACTCTTGCATAAATTGTGTATCTTCATCTATTTTTTTGCGATCTTCAAAATATGCACTTGGGGAGATATAGATTTCATTTCCTCCGCCATCAAGAAGCGCAATATCTAATGTCTGTGAGACATACAATTTTGTATTTGAGTGCAATTTGTTGATTGTTATATTTTTGGCATGGATATTGCCACCACTTACCTCATCGATCTTTACATTTCCGGCGTCAATATTTCCTAGTTCGCATTGTTGGATTTTTAATTCCTCGCTTTGCACACTTCCTTTGTGGAAGTCAATCTCACAGGTATGAGCTTGTATATAAGAGCGCTGATGGGTTTGGCCATGTATTTTTATATTGTTTGCTAGGATCTTTGCTTTTTCTCCTATACAGCCTACTATATCTACATTTCCTGCTTCAAGGATTATACCTTGGCCTACAGCGTCATCTTGTGGATTAGAGCAGGTGATATTGACATAAGTTGCTTTTTCTTTACCGCCTAATAAATGCCCTGTAGTGCGTATATTGATTTCTGTTAAATTTTGAGAATCTAGCATACTCAGTTTATTGTCATTAAAAGACACATAGCCTGTTGTCAATGCATAGAATCCAACACCATCATTTATTTGTTCTTTGCGGAATATTTTTTCATCAAAAACAATTTCTGCTAGTTGTTTATTGTCTTGTTTGATATTCACCTCATGATAGTCTCCTAACAAGTCCCTACCACTTTCTCCACTACAAGGGGCTAGAACTTCTAATACCAGCTCATCTCTTACTACAGCATAAGATGCAAATTCTATGTTTGTTTGGTTTTGTTGCTCCCACAGTATTTTTGGATGAAAGTATGTCTTAGATTCAAGTCTAGGAATATAGCTGCTGCGCAAGATTTCAAAACTTTCATTTTTTTCGAGGACTGTAGATTGTGTCGGGTTTTCGATAATTCTTTGGATAGCGTTTTTGAGATTTTCTATAATGCCTGTTTTGAAGTTGTTTGATTCTGTGGTGTCTATGAAAATTTTTTGGGTAGCAAAATTTCTTAACAACTCATTGTAAAGAGTTTCTAAGAATGTTTCATCTAGGCTTAATGTCATGCCTTTTTTAAAGGTCAAAGTGAGCTTTGTGTTGTATCTATCAAGTGCAAGTTCTAAGAAAATTTTGTGTTCGGATTCTGTTCTATCGCGCACACTGATATCAAATTTTTGTCTGAGGTTATCGTTTGTATCATAGGTTGTTATTTCTTCTTGTGTGTCGGGATTAAAGGTTTTGATTTCTAAAATATCAAAATTCAGGCTATAAGAATCCAAAGCATAAAGTTCATGGAGTTGGCCTAATGCCTTTGTGATTTCATCGCAGTTACGTATTATTAGGGGGTTAAATTTCTGCATTCCAAGCACTCCTACACTTTGAATGTAATCTATAAACAAAAATTCTATCTTTTTTGCACTTAAATTCTTTGGTGTGGGGATTCTATCGTCTGATTTTAAGAAATCTCATGCCTCCTGTCTCCACCCATGCTAGATTCCCAGATTCTATAAGTTCATCTACAAAACACTTGCTCTGCTTGGAATATAGCAAGTCAATATCATGCTTACTGAGCGGGCGATGAGCTATTTGAGAGAGGATTTCATCTTTTTGCAAGGTTCGCAGGTTTGGAGTTTGTGCTTGTGCTGTATGTGGTAGATATACGCATATTCCTTCAAAAACATCAGCAAAACGTTCAATTTCTTGCGTACTTAATGGTGTAGTCTTGTGGGCGCTTGGACGGTGGATTGTGCCTATATCAAGCCTATCTAATCTTATAGCTTTTAAAAATTCATACAATTCTCTTGCTCTGTGTAGGTCATCATTTACTCCACTTACGAGCAAAATCTCTCCTATAAGCTTGCCTTGGAAGACTTTAGCAAAAGACACAATTCCTGCCTTTATCTTGGCAATCTTGATATCTTTGTGTGGTCTATCCACCCGTTTGAAGCTACGTTCATCAATAGAATCTAATGAAAACTTGACGATATCAAACTCGAGCAAAGCTTCTTGAACTTTTTCTTGCCAAAATAGCGATCCATTGCTGAGAATGAGCGTTTTGATACCCTTTGGCAGAAACTTTTTGGATTCTCTTATGACTTGTGTTAAATGTGGATAGAGAGTGGGTTCGCCATTGGCGGTGAAGGGGAGGACATCAAGGCTAATACCTTCTTGATTGAGGTTCTCTAGTGCAGCTGCAATCGCTTCTATTATAAGCTCTGGAGTGATTACATCTCTCATAAAATCTTGGGCTTTTGCAGGTTGAAGCTCGCAATACAAGCAGTCAAAATTACACTGTTTGGAGGTTGGCGAGAGATCGACACCTAGAGAATGTCCAAAACGGCGAGAGATAATGGGTCCAAAAGTGATTTTATGCGTATCCATCTATAAGATTATACAGACGCTCACTCACATGTTTATTTCTTGCCATCAATGATTTCATCCACGACTTCTGAGAGGGCTTTTGCAGCTTCTTGATTGACCTTGCTTAAATTGGCCAGATTGCTTTGAAGTACTGTTTTATCGATGGTTTTTAGTTCGACTTTTACCCACAACATCCCATCTTTGCTGATCCAAGTATCGCTTCTTTGTGCTCCTGAGAGAGTTTGCTCCACACTTACACGAATAGCTGATACCATCTCGCTTCCTTCAGCAGATTCAAGAATCTTGATTTTTTCTTCTATTTTGGATTCTAGTATTGAGGCTAAATCAGCTCGAGCTTTGATTGTCGCTTCTTTCATGGCCCAATCTGAACGATTATTAGTAATTTGTGCGTTTCCTACTCCATAAACTTTCTCTTTTGCTGTTGCGCCACTCACCCAAGCTGGCGCACCATCTAAACCAAATTTTTTTCCATTCCCTAAAGTATTTTTCTTAAAACAACCCACAAAGCCTAATGCCAAAATTCCAACCATCACAAAGAAAAGTAGCTTTCTCATTTTTTAAATCCTTTTATTAATTGAATGAGGGGTGATTATAATCCAAAAACCCTTAAGCGTTTCTGCTAGAGTATAGATGTATCAGAAAAGCTGCTGGCTTAATACCCTGAGACCTAAAGAGACAAAGCTATTGCTCGCATTAAAAGGTGTGAGAAAATCATTGCCATAAGTGCAGTCAATTTGTAGCATATCACGAGCAAGCCAGATTCTGATGCCAAGTTGGTAGGCAGGAGTAGGCAATGAAGATTCATAAAATGTCTCTGCCATAAGCCAAATATACTCGTTGACATCATATTCTATGCCTAGGCCTAGATTATAAATTTTACTACGAGTTGCGGCACGTTGTGTGGGTAGCACTTGGGCGCGCACTCCTAGATTACTATGCAAAAACAGCCTATTCTCCCTATAGGCTTTACTAAAAAGCAAATAGCCATACACAGAATCATTGTCTTTGAGATTTTTTTGCACGTTTCCTAAGGCAAAGCCATAGCTAAAACCGTCGTTTTCTAGATCAAAAAAGATTTTTTTGAGTGCAAGGACCATATAGGCTTTTGTGTCCATTTGGGATTCTCTAGTGATATTCCCACCAAGAGTGATTTCAGAATCCAGCAAGAAATTACACGCAGGCATAGCCCAGAATTCAGAATCTTGGCCATGCTTTATCCAACTCTCAAGTTGGCAAGAGTTTGTATCTACTATCCTTCCATCATCTGTATTCATAGGGCGCGCGGCATACAAAACCCCAACACCCACTAAAAACAAAAAGCTACTCTTTATAAAACGTCTTATTACTGTCATGATTTGGGCATTATAGCTTATTGAGAGGAGCTAGAACCCTCTGACTTTCTGATTTTCTCGATAATTTTTGCGTATAATTTTTGCGAATTTACAACCCTTAGTCATTTTTGAGGAAGATACAATATGCAGGCAAATTATTTGAGGAATCTTGATCTTGTCATTCGTAAAATCGAGCGTGCAAGGCTTTCTTACAGCCCACATCATATAGTTTCACTGATTGCAGTAAGCAAATATGTAAGTATCCAAGAAATCACAGCTCTTTATGAATGCGGTCAGCGCGCATTTGGTGAGAACAAAATACAAGACTTCAAATCCAAAGCCCAGGCATTAGAATCCCTCCCATTACAATGGCATATGATAGGTAGCCTACAGGAAAATAAAATCAACGCTCTCATTGACTTAAATCCCGTGCTTTTGCATTCATTGGATTCTCTAAAGCTTGCCCTTGCGTTACAAAAGCGTCTTGAGACTAAAAACACCAAAATGCACGCGCTCTTGCAGCTTAATACTTCCTTTGAATCTAGCAAAAGTGGCGTTTTCCCACAAGATGCGCATGTCTTATATCAAGAGATACAAGCCCAGTGTCCAAATATCATCATGGAAGGCATTATGACTATCGGAGCACATAGCAATGATTACAAAAAGATTGAGCAAAGTTTTGTGCTAGCAAAAGATGTCTTTGATTCTCTTTCTGGTGTTGGGGCAAGAACATTGTCGATGGGAATGAGTGATGACTTTGAGATTGCTATTGCATGCGGGGCAAATATGGTGCGAATCGGATCAAGGCTATTCCAAATATGAAAAAGGCGACCAAAGCAGAAATTGCGCTTATAAAATCCCGTTTTCTTGTCCATTATGCAAACGCTAAGACAGAATTGGTCTATAAGAATCTCTATGAATTACTTGTGTGTGTAATGCTCTCGGCACAATGCACTGATAAACGTGTCAATATCGTAACTCCATCGCTTTTTGCGAGATTCCCAAATATTGAGAGTCTAGCGCTTGCTACAGTAGATGAGATAAGAGAGCTTATCAAGTCAATTTCCTTCTTTAATGCAAAGGCTAAGAATCTACATAAAATGGCAAACCAAGTCATGCAGGATTTTAATGGTGAGATTCCAACGACACAGATTGCACTAAAAAGTCTTGCTGGAGTAGGGCAAAAGACTGCAAATGTGGTGCTTATAGAGTTTTTTGAAGCAAATTATATGGCAGTGGATACTCATGTATTTCGCACTTCCCATAGATTAGGCTTAAGCTATGCTAAAAGCGCCCAAGAAACAGAACTTGAATTGAGCAAAATCTTTAAAGACAATCTTTCTACTTTGCATCAGGCTTTTGTGCTTTTTGGTCGTTATACATGCAAGGCAGTCAAGCCAAATTGCAGTGATTGTTTTGTATTTGACCTATGTAAGAACAAGCAGAATTTTAAGCCAAGATAAACAAAAAATATTTATAATCAAAACTCCCTAATAGCATAAGCAACTCATTCCTAAAGGAAATATCGCATGGATATTATTCGCAAGAGTTTTATAGAGGTGGTCCAAGGCAGTATTTCCCAAACGCCTAAGGATTCTATCCTGCCACTAAAAAAAGGCTATCTTACAAAAATCAGCTTACTTGAAAAGCAAGGGATAGCAAGAGAGGTGTTTTTGTTGTTTGACAAGGCATTTTTGAGAATCTTTTGTATTCAGCTTTTGGACGATAGCAATCCCAATACAGAGACATTAGAAGACATAGCAAAAGAAATTGCAAATCTCGTAGTAGGACATGCAAAAGTCATTGGCGCAAATGAAAATAGACAGAGATTTGATATTTCTGTGCCAACCTATGTTGGCTATAAGCTATTAAAAGACTATGATAGTGGCTTACACTTCAAGCTAAAAAATGGACATTGCGGAATCTATATGAAGAGTGTAAAACAATGAATGGCGATTCGATTCTCGATAAACAAAGAATCCATACAACTAAGGAAATAGAGCTTGCCACATATCTTGAAGATATGATGAAAAATTATAATACTTTGCTTGATATGGAAGTGGTTTTTAATGCTGAGCTTGGAAGCACAAAGATTGAGCTAAGAGAGATTCTTAAGCTTGAAAAAGGCTCAATAATAGATTTAGGTAAGCCTGCTGGTGAAAGCATCGAGACTTTTGTCAATGGACGTGTGATAGGCAAGGGCGAGGTTATGGTATATGAGAAGAATCTTGCCATTCGTATTAATGAGATTTTGGATTCCAATGCGATTGTGTATTATCTCACAAGGGAGAAGGTCTAGATTCTATGGGGCATTGGAGTGCGTTGGCTTGTGTGCTGTGCTTTTTTGTGTCTACTGTTTTTGGAGTGCAGGCACAAAAAGTAGAGATAATAAGCCAAGCGAATGCGACTGAGGTTTTACTCTACTTTGACGCACCTTATACACTCTTGCCACGTATAAGTACCCAGGATGAATATAAGGGTGTAATCTTTGAAAACGCAAGCGCATTACGACAAAATAAGCGCATAGATGGATCTTTTCTTAGTGAAGTGCAGGTTTTTAATATCAATAATAACCTGTATGTATTGGGCATAGGCGATGCGCAAAACATAAATGTTGAGGTTTCTAAATCCGCACAGACTTTTAAGGTGCTTTTCCAAAAAGTCACTCCTGCCCCCACGCATTTAGAAATACTCATAGACAAAACCCTCCAAAACACTCTTGATACCACACAAAGCGAGAGTATCTCTGAAAATATCCTGAACCTCCCAAAGCCAGAAAGCACAGCTTTTATATACGACAAAGAATTTGATTTGAGTGCATTAAAACAAAATAATCCCATAACACAGGATCTGACAACCACAGATTCAAGTGGTACAACCCAAGATCAGAGGAATCTTGCTGTAATTGGCAAAAATTCTTTTGAATTAGAGACTTGGCGTTATTTTGCACTTATTGGGATTATGGTTGGCTTTATCTTGCTCTTGTTGTGGGTAAAGAAATTTATTAAGCCCAAAGCACAAAACTTCGCCACTCTTATACGAGACAATGCAAGTCCTTATTTGCCTACATTACACGCCGATTTGAAGGTAACACTGCAGAAAAAAATAGATTCAAAAAATCGTATTGTTCTTGTTGAAGCCAACAACTACTATTATCTAGTGCTTTTAGGAGAGCGGGGTAATGTTTTGCTTGATCGTTATAATCCCGCAAAAAATCAAGAGATAAACACACACAATGACTTCGTCATTGACGATACACAATTTGCCAAGCTTTTAGAGCAAAAAGAACAACGTCTTATGCGCCTTAAAAATGCACAGACTTTCTGAGATATTACAAAGTAATCGCTTAGGTTTTAGCCTATTTGCCTCTTGTGTGCTGCATGCACTCATCATAGGCTTGGTTGTATTTTTATTACTAGAAAAAGAAACAATGCGTTTCAAATCTGGCACAGGGCAATACCCTAGTAAAATAAAGATTTCTAAGTTTTTGGAGCATATCTCCCAAACAGATGCTGCGCAGACATCGCAAAATCCAGCAGCTAATACACAAGATTCTTATCCTTTCACCCAATCTCTACAATCCCAAGAATCTCTACAGCAACAAAGTGTTCCAAGTTCTCAAGACTATGACGGTGATTTGCACAATACACAGGAAGATTCTTCTGACAAGGCAACAGACCCCAATCCGCTCCAAGAATTCAATCAAAATACACAGACCCGCACGCCACTATCACAGATATTCTCACAATACAATCCCGATAGCATCACAAAGCGCGATATTATGGAGCTATATGGAGAAGAGTTTGGCGATTATGGATTAGTAGAACGCGAGTTTCTTATTAACAATCTACGTGACATAGGACGCATTACTGCTCGCTATCTCAAGTATCCAAAAGATGCTATTAGGCTAGGCCAGCAGGGAGTAAATATTGTGCAGTTCTATTTGCATCCTAATGGCGATATTTCTGAACTATCTGTTATCAAACCCTCAGGCTATATTATCCTTGATAGAAATTCAGTGCGCACGATAGAGATTGCTTACAAGGACTATCCACATCCCAAAAGCAAGGTGCTTATTAGAATCCGCGTGAGTATGGAGCTGTATTACTACTAGCTAAAGTGCTTCCCAAGTTGTTCCTGTGCTTAGATCCATTATTTCTATACCCATATTTTTGAGTTCATCACGCAAAGAATCTGCGAGCTTGTAGTCTTTTTGCGCTTTTGCCTGTGTGCGTTTTGAGATAAGAGATTTTATAAGCTCTCGCTTCTGCTCATCTACTCCAAGTTGAAAATACTCTTGTGAATCTAAAGTACCAATACCAAGAAGTGCGGATATAGTATTGAGGTTGTGGGCGATTTGTTTACATAAACCTTTATCTTTTGGAGTTTTATCAAGGGCTTCGTTCGCGCGATTTATCATCTCTTCTATTACGCTGAGTGCTTTTGAGATATTAAGATCATCACTCAGTGATTCTAAAAGAGCACAGATAAAATCATTTTGTGCCTGTTTGGAATTGTGATAGTAGAACTCTTGTAGCTGTTTGGCATCTTTTGGGTAGTTTTCATGCAGACCTATGCGTTTTTTTAAGCGATAGAATTTATCCAGTCGCTTTTTTGAGCTTAAGAGATCTTCCTCATTAAAGCCTAGTGAAAGTCTATAATGTACGCCTTGCAGATAGTTACGCAAAATCTCGCCATGATAGCTCTTTAAAGCGTCTTTGAGAAAAAAGCTATTCCCCAAACTCTTGCTCATTTTTTCGCCATTGATGGTTACAAACCCATTATGCAGCCAATATTTTGCAAGCTCTTTTTTTTTGGCACATCGGGTTTGGCTCGCTTCATTTTCATGGTGAGGGAAAAACAAGTCCGATCCCCCAGCATGTATATCAATACAGATATTTTCGTCTTTGTAAGCGAGGTGTTCCTCTATCATCGCTGAGCATTCTATGTGCCAGCCAGGTCTCCCTTTACCAAACTCACTTTCATAGCCAAAATCCTCTTTGCCCTTGTAGCCCTTCCATAGTGCGAAGTCTCTTGATTCCATCTTGTCATCCATATTTTCTATGCGTGCAAGCAAATTTTCGTTGTTTTCTTTGCCTTTCTGTGTGAGTGAGCCATATGCACTATCACTTTTGATTCTTAAATACACATCGCCATTTTCTCCATTATAAGCATATCCCTGCTTTAATAAGTCGCCTATCATTTGTGTGATTGGTGTGAGGTTTTCTGTGGCACGTGGTTCAATATCTGCTCTTAGGACATTAAGACAGTCCATATCATCTAAGTATGATTTAATATAGTGTTGGCTTAAGGATTCTATGGAAGCGAAAGGAGTTTGGCTATTTTGAGAATCTAAAAATTTTTTGATGATCTTGTCATCAATATCAGTGAAATTTTTTGCGAAGATGACTTTGTAATCATGAGCTAAGAAAACCCTGCGCCATAAGTCAAAGGTGATCGCGCTTCTGGCATGCCCTAAATGTGAATGGTCATAGGTCGTAGGACCACATACATACATACGTATTTCGTTTTTCTTGATACTTACAAACTCGCATTTTCCTCTCTTAACACTATCATAAAGTGTAATCATCCTTCCTCCTTAAATTTTTTTGCGATTACATCAAATAAGGATTCCAAAAACATTTTCATAAGCTTGAAATACCTTCAGAATCGCAATTTCCACTAGTATTATTATAACCAGCACAATACAAGCTTTTGGATTGTTTAAAATATGAAGAAACTTGTTTGTACCAAAGATTCTAATGGTGAGCCAAAAATACAATACACCGCCAAGTGATGAGGCCAGAGCTAATCCCACTACGCCAAAAGGCTGCATAAGTACAAGAGAAAATCCAACGCCACAAAGCAGTGAGATGGCAGAGATTTTTGCGGCCTTGCCTTGTTGTTTCCTTGCATAAAGCCAGAGCGAGAAGATTCTTGCCAATCCAAAAGGCAGTAAACCTACCATATACCCAGCAAATGCCCCAGCTACAGCCAGAGTATCCTCACGCATAAATTTTCCGCGCTCAAAAAGTAGCCAGATAATCTCTTCTCTCAAGATGATTCCGCCAACTACGCACACACATAATATAGTAGCTAGCAACCAAAATGCTCTTTTTAAAAGCATGAGTGCTTTTTGCTCTTCTTTGTTTCTGACTGCTTTAGCGATCGTAGGAAAGAGTGCGCTAGATGCAGCTATAGCAAAGACTGCTAATGGCAGCTGAAAGATTCTATTTGCATAATAAAGATAGCTGATTGCCCCTGTAGTTAGAAATGAAGCAATGAGTGTATCAAGAAAAGAGGCGATTTGTGCAGTGGAGCTGCCAAGAAGTGCGGGGAAAAACTGTTTAAAAAATCCATTAACATCATTCAAAATAGAATCTAGCTTCTTGGGAAGTTTTTTGGAGTATTTGATTGCTTGGATAATCTCATATATCCCTATGCTAAATAACCTTAAGAGCTTGAGCCTAAAAAGTGGATAGAAGTGCAAAAGTATCTGTGCAAAGCCACCACACAAAACACCATAGCTAAGGACATATACTGCTTTTATCTCATTTTCATCTCGCGCGATAAAAAGTGCGATGATCATACAAATATTAAGCAGAGCAGTGTTATAAGCACTTACCCAAAAGCAGTTTTTGTATTGCAAAAGTGCGCTCAAGAAGCTTGCACAAAAGATAAGCTCCAGATACCAGAAATTAATAGCCACGATGGGTTTGGCAAGCTCTATTTGCACATCATCAAAGCCAGATGCAAGAGCTTTGGTAAAAAAACCGCTAAACTCCCATACACAAAGACTTAGTACAAAAATAAAGCAAAAAAAAACATTGAAAATAATCACACTAAAAGCAGCCTTTTTCCTTGTGTCTATAAAGCTTGGCAAAAAGCTTTGGACAAATGCGCCCTCAGCAAAAATACGACGAAAAAGATTGGGTAATTTGAATGCCACAAAAAAAATATCGCTTGCAATCCCAGCGCCCAAAAATAATGCCATACACAAATCACGGATAAAGCCAAAAACACGAGAGCACAATATCCCCATACTGTTTGTAAGAAATGCCTTAAATACCAAATAATCCCCTTTGAAAACTGATTCTGACTAGCTCTCGCCCATCATTTTTTTGATAAGTCTCTTTGCTTTCGTTCCTTGACTTTTCTTGGTGGTATCATAAAGCGCATTTGTCATCTCTTCAAACAAATCTTGGGCGCTAAGAGGCTTTTGTTTTTCTGGTGGCAGAAGTTTTTTGTATTCGCCATTGCTTTGGAGCTCGTGGATTTGTGTATTATCTTTGAGTTGGATATTTACAATCTCAAATAATTTTTGTGTGATTGTATTGCTAATAGAGGGAGTAAGAATCTCGATTCGGCGCTCTAGATTACGCGGCATGATGTCTGCTGAAGCAAAATAAATTGGCACATCGGCATTTTTAAAATAGTAGATTCTGGCATGCTCTAGGTATTTGCCAATAAGGGAGAATACGCGTATATTTTCGCTTACACCTTTAACCCCCGGGCGTAGGCAGCATATGCCTCGCACAATCAGATCTATCTTTACACCCGCTTGAGCTGCGCGATAAAGCGCTTGGATAATATCAGTATCCACAAAAGCATTTGCCTTCATGATGATGCGTCCTTGCTCACCTTGGTCTATTTCCCCTTCGATAAGAGCAAGAAGTTGTGCTTTTATCTGTGTAGGTGCGATTTTGAGTTTGTTTAGTGTGGTTTTGCGTGCATTGCCAGTTGATAGCGCATGGAATAGCTTGATTGCATCTTTTGCAATATCTTTGTCTGAGGTGAGCAATGACAAATCTGTATAGACTTTTGCTGTACTGGGATTATAATTGCCAGTGCCTAGATGCACATATTCCTTAAGTGTATTGCCCACTTTCTTGATGACAAGTGCGATTTTTGCATGCACTTTTAGCCCTGGGATTCCATAAATCACATGCGCACCAACTGATTCTAGTCGCTTTGCCCAATGCAGATTGTTCTCTTCATCAAAGCGTGCTTTAAGCTCTACAAGAGCTGTTACTTGCTTATTGTTCTCTGCTGCTTCAATGAGAGCTTCCACAATTGGAGAGTTCTTACCGACACGATAAAGAGTCATACGGATACTTAAGACATCTGGGTCTTTTGCTGCAGTTTGGATGAAATTCACGACAGAATCAAAGCTTTCATAAGGGTGGAAGAGCAAGGCATCGCTATTGTCGATAGTGGCAAAAATATCAGTATTTGAATCAAGTGGAGGTAGGACTTTAGGGTGGAATGGAGCACTGCTTAAGTGTGCATAAGCCTTGCTTCCTACGATTTGCCACAGCCCATTTAAGTTAATAAGATAAGGAATCTTGAAGGTATAAATATCACAAGGATCCACTTTGACATGGAATCTCACAAATGCAAGCAAATCCTCATCATTTTGCCCGATTTCTAGACGCACGATTTCGCCTTTTCTGCGAGTTTTTATGCCTTCGCTCATGATTTGGAAAAAGTCATCGGCCTCCTCCTCTTCTATTTCCATATCTGCATTGCGTGTGATTCTAAAGGGGGTATAGCTTACTATCTCGTAGTTTTCAAAAAACTCTTGCGCAAATTCCCCCACTATCTGCTCTAATGGGATGAACACTCCAGAATCCAGCTCAAAAAACCGCGGCAAAATACGTGGGATTCTAATCAAGCCATATTTAAAGCCATTAGAATCTTTGAATTTCAATGCGATTGCAAACGAGAGATTATTCAGATGTGGAAAAGGATGGGTGGTGTCTACTAGTACAGGCACGATTACAGGGTAAAGATAGTTGAAAAAATATTCTTTGAGAAGTCTTTTTTCGTCTGTGTTTAATTCGCTTACTTGTTTGATAGAGAGATTTTCTTGTGCAAGTTGTGCTTTGATAGTAGAAAAGATATGTTCTAGTTCCTTTTGTTGTGCGTGGAGATATTTTCTTATTTCTGTGAGCTGTTGGAGTGGCGTGAGTTTGTCTGCTCCGACTTCTGTGATTCCGCTTGCATAGAGGCGTTTTAATCCCGCGACGCGTATCATGTAAAACTCATCCAAGTTTGTCCCATAGATTGCTATAAATTTGAGATTATCAAGCAAGAGGATATTTGGGTTTTTAGCTTCATTGAGCACACGGGTGTTAAATCGAAGCCAAGAAAGCTCACGATTAAAATACATTCTAGAATCTTTGATATCCATTACATTGCCTTGTTTGGAAGTAGTTGCTGGAAGTTATTGTAACCGAAAGTATTTCAAGGCTATATTAAGAGTCAAAGTGTAATTTTAAGAGATTTTTGGTATCTGGATTTTTTAAAGCAAGCCCATAGACTAAGAAGATAAAACCTCTACTTTAAAAAAAAAAAAAAGCAGTTATCTGTGGTGTATAAATGTGTCTGTAAATACTGCTATTCGTATAAGAAAAAATAAATCGCTTCTATTTCTTTGTCAGTCAGGTAATAAGTCGGCATAACCCCGATTTTTTTGGAACGCAAGGCTTTTATAAAAGCCCCAAACTCCAGATTTTTTATAGATGGGGCTTTGAGAGTTTTTGCCTTGCCCTTATGTGAATAATGTGCAATCACACTGCCCTCGCCCTTTTTGCCATGGCATCTATTGCAGCCTATGCCACGGGGATTTTCGTAAAGATTTCTTCCATAGTCTTTAAAACTTATAAACCCATCAAAGTCATCATGAGAATGTGTGAGGTTTTCAAAACTTGTGCTAGTGTCTGAAGAATCCTGAGCGAAAATCTGTGTACAAGAAATGCTAAGAAAAACACTTATAGCAAGGCTAAAATCAAAAAGTCTATTCATACAAACTGCCTCTGCAAACCGCCAGAATTCTTTTCAAAATTCATAGTATAATACAACAATCATATGACGCATTTTAGAGGCAAAAGGGGCAAAGTGGAACTTCTTGATGGTAAGAGTCTTAGTATAAAGCTAGAAAACCATCTTAAACATGAACTCACCACAAGCTCAGTTATTCCCGGTCTTGCTGTTGTGCTTGTGGGCAATAATGCCGCAAGCAGGGCATATGTAAATATGAAAGAATGCGCGTGCAAACGTGTAGGATTTCGCTCTGTAAAGTTTGAGCTTGATGAGGCTTGCACTCAAGAGGAGCTTTTAGCCCTAACACATAAGCTTAATAATGACCCCCAAATACATGGAATCTTAGTCCAGCTACCACTTCCTAAACATATTGATACTTCTAAGATTTTGGAATCTATCGCTCCGCACAAAGATGTCGATGGATTCCATCCGTATAATATTGGTCGGCTAAGTGTTGGATTGGAGTGTTTTGCACCTGCTACTCCATTAGGAGTGATGAATTTACTCAAAGCTTATGACATAGAAGTCAAAGGAAAAGATGTCACAATTATTGGAGCTAGTAATATTGTTGGCAAGCCTTTAGCCATGCTTATGCATAATGCAGGAGCGACCACTAGCTTATGCCACATTCTCACCAAAGATTTAGGCTCTTATACACAGCGTGCTGATATTATATGTGTGGGTGTAGGTAAGCCAAACTTGCTGAAGGCCGCTATGGTGAAGCAAGGTGCTGTAGTGGTTGATATTGGAATCAATCGCTTAGAATCTGGTGTGCTAGTTGGCGATGTCGAGTTTGAATCTGTAAGCAAAAAATCAAGTTTTATTACGCCTGTTCCTGGTGGTGTAGGGCCTATGACTATTATTTCATTGCTAGAAAATACTCTGAAAGCTGCTAGGTTATCTGTAGATTCTCAGGCTTTTTCGCGTTTTGACACTTAGACATTTTCAAAAATATCATACTAAAGGGAAGCAATGCAGTTTCTGATGAAACTAAAAAATTTTTTTTCAGGTTGGATTGGCACAATTATTCTTCTTTTGCTCATTATCTTTTTCTTTGCGCAGCCTTTTATAATTCCTACGCGTTCTATGGTTGGAAGTTTTTTTGAAGGCGATATGCTCATGGTCAAAAAGTTTAGTTTTGGTGTTCCGATTCCACGCTTGCCACTCATTGATATACCTATCATGCCTGATGTATTTGGCAATGGGCATTTGATCGAGGGGGATCGCCCACAAAGAGGTGATATTGTCGTGTTTATTCCCCCAATGGAGCAGAATACCTACTATGTCAAGCGCGTTTTTGCTGTGGGTAGTGATGAAGTGCTTTTTAACAAAGATGGTTATTTTTTGCGCCCAAATGGTGGTGATAAAGAAATAGAACACATCACCAAAACACTGGAGAATCAAGGGATAAAAATACAGCAAAAATACTTTTTTGGAAAAAAATATATACAAGATCCATTCATCACACTCTATGGAGGCATTTCTTATACGCCAATCTATTGGCATAAAGAAGAGTTAGCAAACCATCCAAATATACGACCACTTGAAAGAATCGCATACCACTACGACAAAGAAAACCAAAAGTTTTATACAAAAATTTGTGCTAACGGAGATTCTAAAATCTCTCTTGCTGATAGGAGAAAAGACTGTTCTTTATTTGAGAAATCTTATAGCAATGAAAGTGTGGATAAATTTTTGAAAGTCCAAAATATCACTTTTGCCGAGATGCAGTATTTTGAAAGCTTGGGTAGAGCTATGCGTCTAGTACAAAACAATGGCGAGAAAATCTTTTATTTCAAAGTGCCTCAAGATGAGTTTTTTATGGCGGGTGATAATCGCAATAATAGCTATGATTCTAGATTCTGGGGGAGCGTGCCTTATAGTAATATTATTGGTAAGCCTTGGTTTATCTACTTGAGTTTCAATAAGGCAAATAGCGAGGAGATAGGAGCTGATATGGATCTCAAGAAACGTTATAGCGTGCGCTGGGAGAGAATGTTTAAGAGTGTGGATTCGTTAGAAAGAGATTCAAAAACCAGACGGGAAAAACTACAATCCCAAGAAGCACAAACTCAGAGACTAGCTGTAGAAGTTTTAGAAAATGACTTTCTTTAGCAAATAAACCAATACAAGAGAATATATGCAAATCTTTATCGCTAGCGATCACGCAGGTTTTGGGTTAAAGGCCTCACTGAGAGCATATTTATTGGATTTGGGATTGGATGTGCAGGATTTGGGAGTGGATTGTAAGGAGAGTGTGGATTATCCAGACTTTGCAAATGTTCTCTGCCAGCAAGTATTAAAGTGCCAAGGTTCTAAGGGTATTCTTATTTGCGGGAGTGGGATAGGAATGAGTATTGCCGCTAATAGATTGTGTGGGATTCGCGCTGCGCTTTGTACCGATAGCCTCATGGCGAAGCTAGCACGTGCGCATAATGATAGTAATGTCTTATGCCTCGGCCAGAGAATCATAGGAGAGGCTGTGGCCTTTGACATTGTAGAGGCGTTTTTAAATACACCTTTTGAAAATGGTCGCCACCAAATAAGAGTACAAAAGCTAGGATAGGGCAGACAAGTGGTATTTGTAGCGCAGTGGATTTTTCTTACAGGCTTTATACTCTTTGTGTTTTATATGATTGTGCGGACGTTTTTTTATAAAAGTGTCGCTCGCAAAGAGGAGAAAAAGTCTGCTTCTATGAAGCTTACATTAAGCGAAGCGGAGATTCTTATACGCAAGCATCAGCTGCAGCTCCAGAGGGCATTAGGCAATATGGATAATATGCAGCAAGAGATGAATGCACTCAAAAATGAAGTCAAACTTCTCAAAGCTCGTAATTCCCAATACAGAATCGAAACCGACAAATACAAGGCTCGTATAAAAGAGCTAGAGCAGAAAATCCAAGCATTGCTTTAATACATACGAGGAGGAGTTATGGATCACCAAAAGCTTAGAGATTCAATAAGAAAGATACCTGATTATCCAAAACCCGGGATTTTGTTTTATGACATCACGACAATGATAGCCAACCAAGAAGTGTTTTCACAGCTTATTGGCTCTCTGAAAGAGCGTTATATAAAGCAAAACATAGATTTTATTGTAGGAATCGAATCTCGAGGTTTTATATTTGGTGCAAGTCTGGCCTATGCACTTGGAATCGGATTTGTGCCAATCCGCAAAAAAGGCAAATTGCCATCTACTACAATCAGCGAGAAATATAGTCTTGAATATGGATTTGATGAAGTGGAGATTCACATTGATGCCTTTGAGGGTAAAAAGGGTGCTCGCGTAGTGCTTATCGATGATTTGATAGCCACAGGTGGTACTGCGCAAGCGAGTGTGAAGCTTATCCAGAGTGCTGGTGGCAAATGCATCGAGGCATGCTTTATCCTAAATCTTGCCGAGCTTGATGGGGTAAAAAATATGGAAAAACTCACAAAAGTCTTTTGTGTGCTAGATATTTAGGGGCTTTAAGCGATGGATAGAGTGAGAGAATTTGCTAGAAACAACCCCAAAAAACTTTTCGTATGGAGTGTGATTCTTCTGCTTTTTGTTTTGCTTTTTTATTCCTACAAAAGCAGCGGTTTCTCACTAGAGGAATTTATCACAAAGCTTTGGGAGGAACATGTCGAGAGATGGGGTTATCTTATTTTGTTTTGTTGGGGAATCTTAGAAGGTGAGCTTGGGCTTATTTTTGCAGGACTTGCAGTACATGATGGAAAAATGGACATGTTTTTGGCGATTTTTATCGCAGGATTGGGCGGCTTTGTGGGTGATCAGATTTATTTCTATATAGGGCGTTTAAACCGCTCAGGGATTCAAAAAAGCTTCAAAGCACAACGCAGACAATTCGCCCTTGCCCATCTGTTATTACAAAAGTATGGATGGAGCATTATTTTTATCCAGCGTTATATGTATGGTATGAGGACAATTATTCCCATAAGTATAGGCACTACGCGTTATCACGCTGGCAAATTTGCTTTGATCAATTTCTTAAGCGCGCAGGTATGGGCGGCCATTACTATTTGCATCACCTGGTATTTTGGGGAAGAGATTTTTATGGTACTTGATTGGTTTAAGGACCATCCATATTTACTTATCGTATTGGCTTTAGTGATTGGAGGCGGTGTGGTGGTGTATTTTAAGACCCAGACAAAGCGCGTAGATAGAAGCATCAAACGCATACAAACCTCGATGAAAGAGGTAACCAATTGAAAGGAGAAAAAATGGAATTAGAATTAAAGGTCGCGCGTAGTTGTAAGGCAGATGTAGAAGTTGAGATTTTAGATTTTGATACAAAAAGCAAGAATTTTAAGGTGGCAGAAAAATTAGGATTTGATGGAAAAGGCGGGTTTTTTTTACAAGAACAAAAGCTTTTTCTGCTGGTGGTTGAGAAGCTAGATTCAGATTGTTTGCGTGAAGCAGGTGCAAATATCGCAAGATATTTTAAAAATCTGCCTTTTACGAGTCTGAGTGTGCCTAGCTTTTGTGATGCCCAATTGACTTATGCCTTAGCTTTAGGAATTCTTGCAGGTGTATACAATAGTGCGATGTATAAAAATGAGAGCAAGAAACCCAAGCTCAAAACCATCTATTTTCTTGGAGATTCTAAGAATCTGGATTCTCTGGATTCTGCTTGTCAAAAAGCCCAAATCATTGCAAGCAGTCTTGCTATCACACGCGATTTGGTAAATACCATGCCACAAGTTGCTACGCCAAAATATCTTGCTGATTTTTGTAAGCAGCTAGCAAAGAATCTGCCGCTTGAATACAAGGCACTTGAACAAAAAGATTTGGAAAAAGAAAATATGCAAGCTTTTCTTGCTGTAGCGCGCGCTTCTTGCCACAAGCCGTATTTGATCCATCTTACTTATAAGCCAAAAAATGCACATACAAAAGTCGTACTAGTAGGCAAAGGACTCACTTACGATAGTGGGGGATTAAGTCTGAAGCCAGCAGATTATATGGTAACGATGAAGGCTGATAAAAGTGGAGCTTGCGCGGTTATTGGAATCATGCATGCGGTAGCAAAACTTGGATTGGCAATAGAAGTCCATGGGATTGTAGGTGCGGCTGAAAATATGATAGGCGGGGATGCATACAAACCCGATGATGTGCTTTTCTCTCGTGAGGGTAAAAGCATTGAGGTGCGTAATACCGATGCTGAAGGTCGCTTGGTACTAAGCGATTGTCTGAGTTATGCACAAGATTTAGCGCCTGATTTTTTGCTTGATTTTGCAACGCTTACAGGTGCTTGTGTTGTAGCGCTTGGCGAATATACAAGCGGGATTATGGGATATAACGAGGAGTTAAAGTGCGCATTTGAATCAAGTGCTACTAGAAGTGGGGAGTTGAGTGCTAGGCTGCCATTTAATCGCCATATCAAAAAACTCATAGAATCAAAAATCGCAGATGTATGCAATGTCTCATCTAGTCGCTATGGAGGCGCGATAAGTGCAGGTATGTTCTTGGGTGAATTTATCCGTGAGGAATACAAGCACAGATGGCTACATATCGATATAGCAGGACCAGCATATGTGGAAAAAGAATGGGATATTAATCCATATGGTGCAAGTGGTGCAGGGGTGAGAGCGTGCGTGGAGTTTTTAGAATCTTTACAAACGCAATCCCACAAAAACTCTAGCGTCAAAAAATCTTTGGATTCCAAAAATTCCAGAAAGTAGTCAAAAATGGCACTTTCTATCGGAATAGTAGGACTTCCAAATGTAGGCAAATCCACAACCTTTAATGCCCTCACAAAATCACAGAATGCCCAAGCAGCCAATTATCCATTTTGCACCATAGAGCCAAACAAAGCCATCGTAGAAGTGCCAGATATACGTCTTAAAGTACTAAGTGAGATTGTAAAGCCGCAGAGAATCTTATATGCACAAGTGGAGTTTGTGGATATTGCAGGACTTGTACGTGGAGCAAGCAAAGGCGAAGGTTTAGGGAATCAATTCTTAGCAAATATCAAAGAAGCGGATGCAATTTTGCATATCGTGCGCTGCTTTGAAGATTCTGATATTACGCATGTAGAAAACCGCATAAACCCCGTTGCCGATATTGGGATTATAGAACTAGAACTTGTCCTGGCTGATATTGTTACCTTGCAGAGAAAAATCGCCAAATTAGAGCGCGAGAGCAAGGCGCAAAAAAATAGCTCCAAAACCTTAGAGGTAGCAAACAAACTTCTTGCGCATTTAGAATCTGATAACCCAGCAAGCAGTTTTGAAAAAAGCGAGGAATTTGTAGGACTTGATAGAGAACTGCGACTTTTGAGCAATAAAAAGGTCATATATGCTGCAAATGTGGATGAAAAGGGCTTGAGCAAAGATAATGAATATGTAGAAAAAGTGCGCGAATATGGTGCAAAAAACGGCGCTGAGGTTATCAAGCTCTGCGCGAAAATAGAAGAAGAGATGGTAGGTCTAGATGACAAAGAGCGTGCAGAGTTTTTAAGCGCGCTTGGGAGCTCAGAATCTGGATTGGAGCAGATTATAAGAAGTGGCTTTAGACTTCTTGGGCTTATTAGTTATTTTACAGCGGGGGTCAAAGAAGTGCGTGCTTGGACTATTGCCAATGGTACGAAAGCCCCTCAGGCTGCAAGCGTGATACATAATGATTTTGAGAAAGGCTTTATACGTGCTGAGACTATTAGCTATGATGATTTTGTGAAATACGGCGGTGAGGCAAAAGCCAAAGAATCAGGAGCTATGCGAAGCGAGGGAAAAGAATATATAGTGCAAGATGGCGATATTATGCGATTCCGCTTTAATGTATAAATAAAATTTAAGAGAGGTTTGGAAACCGGTTATGGAAAATACAAAACAGGAAAAATCCCTGTCACATTTGATAATGGGGGGGGGGATTGTACTTATCCCTGCTTATAAGCCTACAGATTCATTAATTGAGTTTGTTGGTGAGCTTCTTTGTTCTGATTTTGCGGTGGTTGTCGTCAATGATGGCTCGCCGCAAGATTTTGATTCTGTTTTTTCATCTCTCCCACCACAAGTTGGCATTCTCAGGCACGCTATAAATTTGGGCAAAGGCGCAGCACTCAAATCTGGCATAAACTCCATTCTCACCCAAGAGAAGCGATACTCTTGCATTATTACAGCTGATTGTGATGGGCAGCACTCGCTTGAAGACATCAAAAATCTTTACCAAACATTTATCCAAAATGATGTAGATCTCGCGCTTGGCGTGAGAGATTTTGATAAGAGTGTGCCACTGCGCTCGCGCTTTGGTAACAAACTCACACAAAAGCTTTTCAAACTTATGTATGGAAAAAACATCGCTGATACACAAACAGGATTGCGAGCTTTTAGCTATGAATTTGCGAAAAATCTTTTGAAGATTCCCTACAATGGCTACGAATTTGAGATGGATATGCTTATCCAAGCATGCAATAACACATATAAAATTTTGCAAACCCCAATCCATACAATCTATATTGACAATAACGCAAGCTCACACTTTAATCCCTTCTTGGATTCTCTTAATATCTACTTTGTGCTTTTTAGACATATTACAAATTCATTAATTACTGCACTTTTGGATTATGTGGTGTTTGTCTTAAGCTTTGGTTTGAGTGGCTCGCTTTTTGTCTCTATGCTCTGTGGACGCATTATCGCAGGTAGTTTTAACTTCATTATAGGCAAGAGATTTGTCTTCAAAAGCAAAAACAATATGAGTTTTGAGATTATCAGCTACTGTTTCCTCACTCTTATTCTTATGCTGCTCTCATACAAAGGCATTGAGATTTTATCTGCATATAGCGGTGTCAGTGAGATTATCATCAAGCCAATATGCGAGCTGGGAATCTTTGCTATAAGTTTCTTGGTACAGAGATTTGTGATTTTTAAACCCCAAAGCGAAGTTATACAGCTAAGAAAGCAAGATGATTCTTGTGACTTAAAAAATACATCGGGGGGGGGGGGCATAGCTCCCTAAAGGCTACAGATTGGGAGAATTACTATAAAAAGCGCGGTGAGAAGAAGAAACTCCACATCGCAAATCTCACAAGAAAATGGAGTGCAAGAATGATTCTAAGTGCATTACCTAGAGAATCCACAAAAATTTGTGAATTTGGAGGAGGCGATAGCTGCTTTTACCAAAGCTTTAGGGCAGTTTATCAAAATGCCAAATATGTAGTGTTTGATAGTTCAGAAAATGGTGTCATGGCTTTTAATCAAAAATATGCGCAAGGTTTTCAGACTTCCAAACAAATTGCCTACCAACTCAATGTCTTGGAATCGTATTTGTGTGAGGAATTTGACATTGTGTTTTCTGTGGGCTTGATTGAGCATTTTGGTAAGGATTTGACACAGGCAATGATTGAGAGACACTTTGAAGCATGCAAATCAGGTGGCTATGTGCTTATTACCTATCCTACACCGACTTCGCTTTATTGCTTCATACGCGGGGTTTTGGAATATCTCAAGATGTGGGAGTTTCATGATGAGCGCCCTTTACTTTTTGATGAAGTTCATAGTACTTGCAAGAAGTTTGGCGCTTTGCGTTTGAGAAAACTCAACTGGCCTATTCTCTTGACGCAAGAGGTGCTTGTATACCAAAAACATTAATCTTAATCTCAAAAGGAAATCTATGAGTCTAGTGCTAGCATTTTTGGGGTTTTTTGTCGCCGTATTTTTGCCTGGTAGTGTGCTGTATAAGCTTTCTGAAAGATATTTCAAACATGATGTTTTCTTTCCAAATGTATGGGTTTATGTGATTGTATGCTTTGGTCTAAGTCTAGTGTTTAATTTCTTTATGGTCTCTTTGCTTGTGTGGCTTCATCTCTATACCCATAGCATACTTATATCGCTTACCTTCTTAGAAATTCTTGGCTTTTTGTGGGTGTATAAAAGAGAGCTTGTGTCTGGGTTAAAGTGCTTAGAATTTGATAGCCATATGCAAGAGCTTATCTATTTTGCAGGGATTGGAATCTGTATCTATGTGTTTTGCAAAAAGTTTGGCCTAGATATTTTTTATGCATGGGATTCTGTGGTTTCATGGAATAGATGGGCAGGTGAGTGGGCTAGTGGTAAGTTTGTGTTAAATGAAGGTGGATATGCACAGATCTATCCTATTTTACTCTCTTTGGGCTATGTGCTAAGCTCTAAAATCTCAGATTTTCAAGGTATTGGCGTTACTATCTATTGGTATTTTGCGTTAATGGGTCTTTTGGGCTGTGTGTTTTTGCTCTTTGATAAAAACAATCTCAAGTTAAGCGCTCTTGGCTTTGTCGTGCTAGCTTTTTTCTATATCGTGTATTTTGCAATCAAACAGAGAGAATTTCATGTAGGCTATGTTGATATGCCTGTAAGTCTGGTTATTTTGCTAAGTGCGCTTTGTCTGCTGAGGGCGAGCTTTGAAACAAGTCAAAAAGATGTGCGATTCTATCTCTATTTGGGTGCGCTTCTAGCTGGTGTGAGCGCAGAGATTAAGCAATCTGGACTTTTTTGGTGCGTGATGTATATCATCGGGCTATTGTATTTTTGGCGGTTTTCTTACTTCACACTCTCACTGAAAGTCTTTGGAGTCTGTGTTGGCATTATTATATTCTTATGTGCACCTTGGATTCTCATAGCGCTCTATAAAAAGCTTTTCTTATCCGTAGATGCGACAAACATCCAGCACACTTGGCAAGAAATCTATCAAGGCAAGTCATACCTTGAGCGCCTAAGCCACGCGCTTACGAAGTATTACCAAATGAGCGTGTTGTTTTTCCTCTCGCTTATTAGTTTATTTTCAAAGCGCTTTGCGTTTTTTGGAGTCGTTGGGGTGGTGTATTTCTTGTTATGGGGCTGCTTGCTTAGCTATGACCTGCGCAATCTCCAAGGTGGATTGCCTATGATGATTCTCGCATTGAGTGGAGGTGTATGGAGTATGCTGAACTCACGCACATTTTTTACTCTCTTAGAGTTTTTGCACAAGCGCTTAGCACTCATTTTACTTCTTGGTGTGATTGCCACAAGTCTCAGACTGCCTTTTGTGCAAGAGAAAATTTTGACAATCGAGCAAGGAGGAAGGATTAATATCGGGGGCAGAGATACCAATGAGCTTGTGTTAGCAACCTTTAAACATAAAGGCATAAAACCTATTATTACAGATAATCAACTCTTAGTTTATGCACTTGGCTTTGATCGCAAATATTATGAGCATTTCTCTTTTAGCCAGGATACTAGAGCGTTTGAAAAATTTCTTTCGACATACATGGAGCCAAGTTTTTATGTCTTATTGCAAAATGATTATGTTGGATACTACAAGGAGTTTTTTGAAGAAAATAATCTTGTGATTCTAGGAAGCAGCGGCTACTACACTCTCTTAGAGCGTGAATAATATGCTATAATCGCGCGCTTTGCAAGCATATCTGAACTTTCTTATCACTTCTTTATGGCTATTAAAAATTTACAGATATGGATTTGAAGGCTTACTCTAGGGGTTGAACTAATGCAGGATAAGATTCTCTACGCATTTTTTAGTGAGAACTATGCTCAGACATTAGAATTGTGTAATTCTCATAGTGATAGCTTATTTGCGCAGGAATTTGGAGCTTTAAGTGCAATAAAGCTTGGGGATTGGACTAAAGCACTTGGATTTTTAGAAAAGGTCTATCAGCACAAGCAAAATGCATTCTGGAAGCTTTATCTAGCAAAAGCCTATGTGTATGGGACAAAGGATTTTGCTAAGGCTTTTGCGATGTTTAATGAGCTTTTAGAAAACCAAGAATTCTTTGATGAAGTGGCTTTAGAAGCAGGCTTTAGCTACAAATGTGCAGGCAGGACACAAGAAGCAGGAGATCTCTTTAGGCAGCTTGTAGAGCGTCATCCAGAAAATTTAGAATTTTGGGCTAACTATGCTGAGGTGTATTTTGATAATTACCCAAAAGAAAGCCTAGAAATACACCAAAAGCTTTGTGAAGTAGCAAAAGGTATTATGAAAGATTTAAAAGACAATCCCAAATCACAGCGAGAAGCGTTAAGCCATAGCTTAGAGTTACGATTACAAAGAGCAAATGAGAATCCACAAATTGATTCTATTAACAATTACCTCAATACAAAGATTTATCCACAAATTGCCTATTTATACCTCAAGCTTTTTCGGCTCGATGAAAGTTCGAAATTATTCCATTCCTTGCAAGAGTTTAATCAGAATAATGCGCCTTTTTGGCAGAATTTTGCCAAGACATTAGAACTTACAAGCGATTATCAGGGTGCTTATGAAGCCTATCAGAAGGCTATTGGTATCCATCCGCATGCTACTTACTACTTTGATTTGGCGTTTTTGCTTATGCGTATCGGGGAGTTTGATGAAGGGGTGAAGCATTATGAAGCAAGGTTGTATTACGCAAACGATGCAAGCTTTAGTTCACGGCATTACACCCAAAGTCTTGATGCTTTTAATAAACATGGTGTGGATGCTTTTAAGGGCAAGAAAGTCGTTGTGTTCTGCGAACAGGGCTTTGGCGATACGATAATGTATGCAAGATGCCTGCAGAAGCTTTGTGGTATAGCTAAAGAAGTCTTATTCGCGCCACAAACTGCGCTATATAGCTTATTTGATTATAGTTTGAAAAAGTTTGAGACTACAGACTTTGGAAATATGAGAATCCAAAAAGACATCCCTGTAAAATTTGATTATGCTATGCCTGTTTGCTCTCTACCTGTCTTTTGTGGTATCACAAAAGATGAGATTCCCTTACTTAAGACACCTATACTTGTGCCCACAAAAAAGACCAAAAAAGATTCCCTAAAAGCCAAGAAACCAAAGGTTGGGCTTTTTTGGTTCACTCCTAAAGGAGATGATAGTAATTTGAAGCGGAACTTTGATTTAGGCTTTCTTATAGAGGCTTTCGAAGAAAGTGGATATGAGCTTATCTCCTTTCAAGTCGAGGGAGAAGAGGTCAAGAATCTTCCGAGCTTTATTATTAATAAAGGTAAAGATTTTGGCACTTGGTTTGATACCTATAAGGTCTTAGCAGAAATTGATTGTATGGTATCTATTGATACAGCTATAGCTCATCTTGCTTTGGCTATGGAGATTCCTACAATACTCTTATTGAGCAGGAGATTTGATTGGCGTTGGGGGAAATTTGAGAATCCTTCAAGCCTCTTTTGGCCAAATGCAAATATCATAGTGCATAAAGACAGAGAGCAAGCTTTGGATGAACTCAAAACAAAGACCAAAGAGATTTTGCAAGCTAAGGTTTAGAATCTTTTGTGTCAGTAGGTTGCTCTAAGATATAGGTTGGACGCATTTTGACCTGCTCGTAGATTCTTGCGATGTATTCTCCAATCACTCCTAGGATTATAAGTTCAATTCCACCTATGAAGCTGATGACAACAATAAGGCTAGGATAGCCCGCGACAGGGTTACCATATAAAAGTGTTTTGACAACTATGATGCTCCCATACACGACAGAAAGCGTACTGATGATCAACCCAAGCACGAAGGCTATACGAAGTGGCAGAGTACTAAAGCTTATAATCCCCTCAATACCGTATTTGAAAAGTTTCCAGAAATTCCAGCTTGAGGCTGCTTTAAAATGCGGTATATACTCGTACTCTAGGCATTGACGCTTGAATCCCACCCACTCAAACATCGCCTTTGAAAATCTATGATACTCAGGCATTGAGAGAAGTGCACTCGCTACGACCCTATCCATCAGTCTAAAGTCGCGCACTCCAGATTCTATTTTCACTTCAGATACGAAGTTTGAGAGCTTATAGAATATCTCGCTAAAGAATGCACGGATTTTATTTTCACCCATACGATTTGTGCGCTTTGCGTATATGACTTTGATTTCTCTTTGGGAATCCAGCCAGATATTTAGCATTTGCGGAATGAGACTTGGAGGATCTTGTAAATCTGCATCAAGCAAGATAACACCTTCGCCGCTTGCATGCTCTAACCCCGCGATGATTGCAGATTCCTTGCCAAAATTACGCGAGAAATTGATAATTTTGATTATGTAGTCGCTACTTTGGTTATGCAGCTGTATGTTTTGTAAAGCTTGTAGTGTTTTATCCTTGCTCCCGTCATTGACGAAAATAAGCTCATAAAAATAGCCTTGTGTATGGCAAGAGCTCCAATCTTTTGGTTTGAATACTTTAGCAAGCTTTGGTTTTGTCTGCTCTATGATATTTAGCATCTGAGAAAAAAACGCAGGAATGGATACTTCCTCGTTATAGCAGGGGACGATTATGGACACGCAGACAAATACATCAGTCTTTAAAACGGGGGGGGGGGCAAATACATATGACTTCTCTCTAGGTATAAAATTATTTTAATTGTAATCTACACAACTGCAATTTTTCAACCCATCACATAGAGATATTTTCTATCTGTTATAAATGAGTGCCTTATTGCTTGAGCTTATTGTTCCTTTATTTTCAAAGCTCTCTCATTGTAGAGCCACCACGAAAGAGTATGTTCCATCCTTGCCCATTTTGAATCGTTCTATTAAGAGTAGCTCCTGCTGATGTGGTTAAAAAGTGTGTCGTAGCTCAAAGCGTGATTTGCCGAAGTTCATATCGCCTGTGGCGTATGCATACCATACAGAGAAATTCAGCTTATCGCTGAGCTTGTAGCTTAGTGATGGAGTGATTTCTGTGAAGGTGATGCCTTTAGCAGTGGTTTGTCTGGGTGCTTTGGCTACATCTAATATCGTGTAGTTATTGTCCCCTCCTATGTGGGCGATGTCGAGATTTATCTTAAAAGGCTTGCTGATAGCGTAGCTTAGGACAAGATAGAGGCTTGTGATACTTGTGCCGTGTCTGCCGCCATTGCCCATAAATACGAAGCCCTCGCTTGCGGCATCGAGATTACCAACCCAAGCCTTGCCCCCAACATCTAGTGCGCCTTTGTAATCAAGCGATACGCCATAGCCATCACCAAAACTTCCTAGGAAGCCTAGCTTGCTTGAGAATCCAGCATTCTTGTAGCCTATCTGTATGTTATACACACCTCTGTGGTTAGCCCAGTCGGTATTGCCATTAAAACCTGTGTATTTTGGTCTTGTGGTGCTTGAGAAGCCTTCGTTGCTTGTATTGATATTACCTGGTGCCCATTTAATAAGCTTGGAAGTGTCACCAGCACCTTTGCCAAAGTCTGGCTTGGGATTCATACCTGCAGCTGCTACTTGTGCGCGTATATGGAAGTGGGAGTGTGCAAACTTGAGATCACTGAATGCGAGATAATCAAGCAGGCCTGAGACATTCCCCACACTGACATTAAAGCTTAGTCCACTCAAGTCATCACCCTTGATAGCAAATATCACGAGATTCCGACCTATACCCAGACTGGCAGCCTTGTAGTCATTTGCCACTGCTTTGTGGGAGCGCAAAGCATAGGCTATGCGGTTGGTTACCCAAGTGTCGAAATATCCTAGTTGGTATTGGAGCTTGTGGGATGTGAGTTTGGAATCCACACCTATACCAAGGTCGAGATTCTTGTCTGTCCATACAGAGTTGAGATTGAGGCGGCCTATGTTGATGGTGGCTTGTGTGTTTGCTGTTTGTAGCTCTTTGGATACATAGTAGGTAGCGATTGTGAATCTGTCCGCGAATACACTGCCAACAGCTACTCCTAATGATCCTTGTATATCTTTGTCCGTATTGTGGGTATCTCTGCTGGGTGAGGCTGAGCCTTGGTTGAAAAAGATTCCAGCTGTGAAACTGAAGCCTTTTGATTTAGCCGTTGTGGCATCGAGTTTTAGTCTGTATTGCTGTCTTTGTGCAGAGCCACCGATACCATCTGCTGTCATATAGCGCATGTATGCAAAGCCCTTAAAACTCATACCATCAAGAAGGCTTGGCTTTGTCTCTTTGGCTGCTTCTTTTGGCACCTCCTCTTGTTTTGTTTCTTGCTGTGGCACTTTGGTGGATGGAATCTCATTTGCGCTGAGGGCCAAAATGCTTGCTAAGAATATATAGAGTGTGACTTGCTGCTTCATGTTTTCTCCTTAACTTGATGTGATTTCAACGATGAGATTGTAGGCTACACAATGAGTGAAATATATTGATTTCTTGTAAAATCCCTGCAAAATCCTATCTGTCAAAAACCTACCTATCTTAGCGGAATTGGGGGAGCTTGGAGGAGTAAGAATTGCGAGTTGGTCTGTTTTTAAAAACTTTTCGCCAAAAGAGTGAGATCCCAAGTTTTGAGCATCTTATAGAATCTATGTATGTGTGCGTGATGAAAGCTTTGGGATTGGAAGGTGTAGATTCGAAACTTGTGCGCGTTGGCTATATCATGCTTGTTGATTGTTTGCTTGGTTTTCTGTTCTGCCTGCCGCTTTATGTGCTGGTGTTTTTTGATGTGTGCTTTGAGAGTGATACACCACTTTGGCTAGGGAGTGTGGCTGGAATAATAAGCGTGTATGTGTATATGAGAATGCCAAAAAACAGGCGCTTTGGCGTGGGAGTCTTTGTAGGGTTGTTTTGCTTTTATTGGGTTGGGCTGAGCTTTAGATTTGTGGGGTTGGAGTATCTGGTGCCTGTGATAAGCTTGCTTGTAGCGCTGGTGTATGGGGTAGTGTTCTGGCTGGTGGCATTTTGTGAATGCTTGCTTGTGCGGCTCTTAGGGTTATTGCTTCTTGGCAGTATCACGCCCTTTGGGTTTGACTGGCTGAATGTCTCTAGCTTCTTTGCTTATAGCTATTTTGGATTGGAGTTATTGCATCTGGCACTTATTGTTTGTGCGGTGTATTTGTTTATAACCCGCACAACACTTAGGCTTCTTGGGGCTTTGGTCCTGCTCTTTCTCGCGCTTGATTTTAGGTATTTGGAGCGAGGGGAAGGTAAGCAGGACTTTAGTCATATCACTCTTGCTTCCACGCAGGTAACCCAAGAGCTTAAGTGGAATCCTCAAAAAAACAAAGAAATAGTCTCGCAAAATCTCAAGCTGATTAAGGATTCTAAAAATACAGACAAAAGAGTAGTTGTCTTGCCAGAGAATGCCTTTCCGTTTGTGCTAAGCAAAGATTTAGATATCTATAATGAACTTTTAGAGCTTTCTCATGGGATTGTCATTATTACAGGCGCGCTGTATAGGGAGCAAGACAGGTATTATAATAGTCTTTTTGTGTTTGATGATTCTAAGGTTAGCCGCGTGGATAAAGTCGTCTTAGCACCATTTGGGGAGGTCGTGCCATTGCCGTATTTTATAAAGAAGCATTTTCCATTTTTGCTGGATATGGAATTTGCTAGGGGGAGTGGATTTGAAGATATTAAGGTACTAGGACAGAAGATTCGTGTAGGAATCTGCTATGAGGCTACGCACAGCAAGCTTTATGAGGACTATCCAAATGTCGTGCTTGCCATTAGCAATAATGCGTGGTTTTATCCAAGCATAGAGCCTGTAATGCAAAGAATGCTTATGAAATACTATGCGCGCAAAAACAATAGCTTTGTGCTACATGCGGCAAATATGAGCAAGAGCTTTGTGCTTGCACCTTTTTAGGCTTTGAATGATTTGCCAAAATTACTCATCAAGCCTTCGCATACCCGCATACCACAAAGGATAATGATCCAAGAGATATAAATCCAAGTCATCAAAAAAAGCAATATAGAGATTTGTCCGTAGATGCTCTTGTAGGTCTGATTGTAGAAAATATAATACACAAATGCCCATTTGATAAGCAGCCAAACAAGAGAGCTTATAAGACTCGAAAGAAGTAGGGGCACAAGGCGTAGGGGCTTGTTTGCTGAGATTTTAAAGAGTAGCAAGAACATGCACCAGGTAATGATGTAAGGTAGAAAATCAAATAGGATACTTAAGTCTGCCACTCCCGTGAGCCTTTTTTGGACTTCTTGGTTTGTGTAGATTGAAAGCGTAAGGCAAATAGGAAAGAGCGTTATCATAGTCCAATACACCATGATGGAATCTAGGAAACTTCTTGGCTTGGAATTAAACATCTTTGCGGCTGCGTATTCAAAATTGCGAAAAAACAGAATAGATGTGATGAATACAAAAATAACCCCCATAACGCCAAGCTTCGTGCTATTTGCCAAGAAAGTATCAAGATAGTGGGCAAATATTTCGGTGTGTGTGGGCAGTATGTTTGAGAGAATGATGGTTTTGAATTCTTGCATTTGGTTTTTGAATTGTGGGAGGTTCAGCAGGATAGAAAACAGTATCAAGAGTAGCGGAATCATCGCAAACACACTATAAAAACTCAGACTTGCTGCATAGATAAGCTGCTGGTCAAAAAACTTGTAGATTCTATGGAACTCGAATTTTAGCTTGCGGTAGAGTGTGGGAACTTTCTTTGGTTTATGCATTCTGCTTCTTTGTGATAATAAGGTCTTATAAGTGCTACATAGCCTAGTGACAGCTTGTAGCTATGGTATATCCGTAAGAGAGTACGCGATCCCTATCTTGCTCTGGTGTCTCACCTTTTGTGGTGAGATAGTCTCCAAGCACTACGGCATTGATCCCGCACTCAAAAAGAGCCTTTTGCTCTTGGCCAAATATATGCTCCCTACCGCCTGCTATCATAAGACGCGTGTTTGGCAAGAATTCACGCGCTAGGGTTACGCATTCTAACGCTTCCTCTTGTGTAAGCTTTGTGCTACTAAGAGGCAATGATGGATTTGCAATAAAAAAATTTATAGGACTTGAGTGGGGGGTGAGAATCTGCAGGGTTTTTAGGAGGCTTATCCTATCGCTCCAGCTTTCCCCTAGACCAAAAATCCCTCCGCTACATAGTCCAAGCTCTGCACGCAAGGTATTCTCACAAGTCTCAAAGCGCTCTTCCCAAGTGTGTGTGCTACAAATTTGCGCAAAGAATTCTTTGGAGGTTTCTAGATTATGGTTGTAGCTATCTACGCCGTTTTTTTTCAGGTATTTGAGAGATTCTAAATCTGCTCTACCGCAACAAGCGATAATATGCAAGCCTAAATCTGCCGCTTTTATCGCGTTTGCAGCTTGGGCTATATACTCACATTTTTGTGAGTCTAATCCTCGCCCCGAGGTAACCAGACAAAATCCCAGCGCCCCAAATTCTTTGAGCCGCTTGGCTTCTTGCAGGATCTGCTGTATGGGCTTGTTTTTGTAGATGGGTACATTTGTATTGTAGTGCGCACTTTGCGTGCAATATTTGCAATCCTCCTTGCAGTTGCCCGAAGTGACATTGCAAATCGAACAAAGAAAAATTTCATTCGTAGTGCTCATTTTTTCTCCTCATTCATAGTTGTTGGAATCTATGGTTACTTGGCGGAGGCGTGGATAAGTTGTTGGATTTTATTTGCCACTAGCATTGCATTCTTGCCATCATTTTCGTTTGGCAGACTAGAGTTTTTGTGCTTTGAGTTAGATCTGCAGAGATTTGCAAAATCTAGCAGCTCTAAAAGCAATGCTTCTTGCGCCCGAATCTCTATAGATTCACTTCGGCTTGAGATTGATATATTATGCAGGTGCTGTTCTAGGGTCTGTTTATTGACAAGCACTTCTTTGCTTAAGAGATTACAGTCGATATACATATCCTCGCAGGTTACGCTGATTTGGCGGATTCTCTTTTCTGTGACTCTTGAAGCAGTGATTGTACTAAAAGCACCGTTTTTATGTGCAATGATGGCGCGTGCATACTCTATCATCCCATTGATTATGATTCCATGTGCTTGTATGCTCTGTGGCTCTCCATTAAACAGCAGACTTAAGTCAATATCGTGAATCATCAGATCCATCACGACATCCACATCAGTAATGCGACTACTCATCTTGTTTGTACGTGTAAAATCGATACTGAAAATGCGATCAGAGTTTTTGAGCAACTCTTTGAGTGCGCTAATGGCTGGGTTGTAGCGCTCGATAAATCCTACTTGTATATTGAGGTTGTTTTCTCTTGCGGCATCTACGATAATTTGCGTGGTATCAAGTGTATCGGTAAGCGGCTTTTCTACAAAGATATTTTTTGTGTGCGCACTTACCTTCTTGATATAGTCAAAATGCGTGAATGTAGGCGTGACGATGATTACGCCATCACTATTTTTGAGCGCATCTTCTAGTGCATCATCGTTTTTGAGCATAGGCACACCAAAGTCCGTAGCGGTTTTTACCAAAAGCTCGGTATTGACATCATAGATAAAGCTTATATCTACATTTTTTAGCATATTAAGGTTGCGGAGGTGGTTTTGTCCCATTTTGCCAATACCAAGCAGGCCAATTTTTATGATTTTGTTTTCCATGGTGAAATTTACCTTTAGAGTTTTTGGAGTTCAGAAGAGAGAGTACTTATAATGTAGTCTTGTTCGTCTTTATTGAGGAATGCACTAAAAGGTAAGGAGAATATTTCGCTTGCAATCGCTTCGCTGGTAGGAAAATCGCCTACTTTGTAGCCAAGATAGGCTAAAGATTCTTGTAAATGTAGCGGTATAGGATAATGTATAGCGGTTGGTATGCCCTTTTCTTGTAGAGCCTTCAGTAAAGAATCACGCTTGCTTGCTTTGTCTTGCAAGATTTTTTGCGAGAGTGGGTATTGCGCATCGGGTGCTTTGGGTGATAGTCGCACGGAGTATTGGGCATATGCACTGACATAAGATTCTGGTATATAGGGCAGGATAAGCCGGTAGTTTTGAGAATCTATTTTTTTTAAGCCACTATTGTAGGCGTTTGCTAACTCTTGGCGGATTTTTAACTCGTTTTCAAAATGCTTGAGCTTGACATTAAGCACTGCACATTGCAAGGAGTCTAGTCTGGCATTGAGTCCTATATATTTATGCGAGTAGCGCGCGACCTGCCCGTGATTAAGCAATGAGCCAATTTGGGAATCTAGCTTTTCATCATTGCTAAACACCGCTCCACCATCGCCATAGCACCCTAGAGGCTTTGAGGGGAAAAAGCTTGTAACGCCCATACTTCTGATAGTTTGTGAGCCTAAGTTACAGCTCTTGCGTCCTTTATACAGCCCACCAAAGCTCTGGCAAGCATCCTCAATCACTGCAAGATCATGCTCTTTTGCAATGGCATTGATACTATCCATATCTGCTGGCAAACCATACAGACTGACAGGAATGATAGCCTTTGTCTTGGGTGTGATGTGTGTGCGGATTTTATCTACATCTATATTGTAAGTGCGCTCATTAATATCCACAAATACAGGTCTAGCTCCAAGTAAGGCTATCATCTCGGCAGTGGCTATGAAGGTAAAGGGTGTCGTGATAACTTCATCGCCACTTTTGATACCAAGTGCTAAGAGAGAGAGCAAAAGTGCGTCTGTCCCGCTTGAGACAGCCCGTGCGTATTTGCAGCCACAAAATCTCGCAAGATTTATCTCTAGCTCTCTTACACTCTCTCCCATCACATAAGCGCTTGATTCTAGAACTTTGGCTATCTCAGAATCTATATCTTGTTTATAAGCATGGTATTGGGCTTTGAGATTGATAAAGTCGATATTCATAATTGGGGCCTTTGGTGTTTTATAGACTTTTGCTACGCACAGTTGCAGCGATTCTACCAAAAAAGCATTAAAGTTTTTTTCGAGCTTCCGATATTGAAATGATCCCAAGCAAGGAAGCGGGGGAAATATTATGTAAGGAGTGATATATGGCTTTTCAAGTCAATACAAATGTGAATGCACTTAGCGCGCATGTTCAAGGAGTTTTTACACAGTCCAATATGAGAAATTCACTGGACAAGCTGAGTTCTGGTTTGCGAATCAACAAGGCAGCAGACGATGCTTCAGGCATGACTATTGCAGATAGTTTGCGAAGTCAAGCAAGTGCATTAGGACAAGCTATAAAAAACACGAACGATGGTATGGGGATTATCCAAATTGCTGATAAAGCAATGGATGAGCAGATAAAAATCCTCGATACGATCAAAGTAAAAGCTGTACAAGCTGCTCAAGATGGGCAATCTACACAATCTCGTCAGGCGATCCAAGCTGATATCAAAAGGCTTATTGAAGGGCTTGATAACATTGGTAATACCACGACCTACAATGGACAAGCACTTCTTTCTGGCGTCTTCTCAAATAGGGAATTCCAAGTTGGTGCGTATTCTAATCAGACTATCAAAGTCTCAATTGGTTCGACGACAAGCGATAAGATAGGACAGGTGCGAATTGAAACAGGACAGAATGTGACAGCTACTGGCGAAGTCCAATTGAAGTTCATCAATGTAGATGGCGTCAATGACGTACAGCTAGAATCTGTCAAGATCTCTACTTCAGCAGGTACAGGCTTAGGCGTTCTCGCAGAAGTTATCAACAAAAACTCTGATCAATTAGGTGTAAGAGCGCAGGCTAATGTCGTTTCTACTTCAGATGAAGCAATCAAAGCTGGTTCGCTCATAGGGCTTGTGCTTAATGGAATCTCAATTGGTGATATTGTTGATATCAAGGACAATGACAGCGATGGTCGTTTGGTGCAAGCGATTAATGCAACCACACAAGATACAGGTGTAGAAGCCTATACAGACAATCTTGGTCGATTGAATTTGCGCAGTACAGATGGTCGTGGTATCCAGTTCGCGATTACAGGCACACCAAGCGAAGGACAGACTGTCTCTATTGATAAGCTCAATGGTGGGCAAGATGTGACAGGACAAGTAGATCAAAACACAGGTGAAGTTACAGGTGGATCTATAAATCTCGGTCGTCTTTCACTTGTAAGGACTGATGCGAGGGATATTGTCGTAAGTGGAGTGAATATCAGCGCTACTGGTTATGGCCAAAATCAGGCAGTAGCTGAAGCCACTGTGAATCTACGCGGAGTGATAGATAGCTTTGATTCTGATATACGTTCTGCGGCAGGTGGTAACTACAACAAAGTGTTTGGAGATGAAAGTAAGAATTTAGGTGCTGGTGTAACAAGCTTGCGTGGTGCTATGGTGGTCATGGATATAGCAGAGTCTGCACAAAAGGCTCTTGATAGAATCCGCGCGGATTTAGGTTCTGTCCAAGGCCAAATGATTAGCACGATAAACAACATTAGCGTTACTCAAGTGAATGTCAAAGCAGCGGAATCACAAATCCGCGAAGTAGATTTTGCGGCAGAAAGCTCAGAATTTACTAAGCTTAATATTCTTGCGCAGTCTGGAAGTTATGCACTTTCTCAAGCAAATGCAGTACAGCAAAATATCTTGCGACTTCTTAACTAAGCTAGGAGTAACTCCTAGCTTTTCTGCTATTTCTCTTCTTTCTTTCTATTTGAACAATCCTCTAAACAACTTCTTTATCAATCAGTAATTCATTTATACAAGAGTGCAGATTTGCTCATACAAGAGCAGCAAGAATATGTGCGCGAAGTATTTGTAGAAAACTCTGCTATGCTGCTTCTGACAGCCATAGCCAACCCTGCAAGACTTGATGACTTTCCTTGTATTGCGATTAAGACTGAAGATAAAAGATGAAGTACTAGAGCGTATAGATTCTTATATAGCCAAACATACTCCACCAAGAGAAGCAATCCACCACATCTAAGCACTATTCCAAAAAGAGTGATAAATCCAACCAAAGCTAGTACAGAGATATATTCGCCAAAGCCTGCTCTAAAAGGTTTTATTAATTTGTGAAAGATAAGTTTGTACAGATCGTACCAAGTGTTAAGAATCAGAGATTCTTAGCTTAGTCTAAAGTCTGCTGCAAGAGATTTTGTATAGGAAGCTTTGCATCTGGTTCTACCAAGCGCTCGCCAACTTCTTTTCCATTCT
>NZ_NHYK01000016.1 GCF_003288805.1 Helicobacter sp. 10-6591
ATTGAGTGCAGTAGTCAATCCTGTTGTAATACTTGTAATTGGTGTAAGGGCATTGTTCATAGGGAGTATAGAGAATTCATTGAGCATACGTTTTTGGGTGTTTAGTATTTCACTGCTTGCTAAGAGATGACCACCACCTTGGATTTCATCTACTGCTTTGGTATAAGCACTAAGAGACATATCAAGAGAATCAAGTTGGCCAAATGCTTGTTGGTAGTGAGGAATCAAAGATGACTTTGGTTGGATGCTTTTCATTGTACTCGTAAATGCTAAGCTAGTATTTGCAGTGGTATATGCATTGTCTGCAAATCTTGGAATGATAATGCCATTGATAAGATCAAAATTCAGAGAGTTTGTATTCTTTGTTTGTATTGATGAAAATAGGTTTTGTGGCATACCAGCAAGATCGATTTTGATTGTGCGCTTGCCATCGCCTTGGAAATATGCATTTTTCTGTGGTGTGAATGTTAGCTTTCCACCTTTTATTACATAATGTTGTGCTTTGAGTTTGGCATTGTCTTTTTCTCCAAAGACAAGAGTGAGGGTAGCATCTGTATCTTGTGTGTATGTACCACCAACTATGAGGTCGTTGTTGGTGCCTTCTTTGTTTTGGATACCATGAGGATTTACAGGTGCGAGATTGCCTACTTGGAGTGTGCCTTGATTCTGGAGATTGTTTTTTATTTCTCCGCTACCTATAAGATTTGCTTCTTTGGCTATATAAACACTGCCAGAGAGTAGAGGCTTAGTCGTGTTGGCTGTAATAAGTTGGTTGGTATTGTCATCTGGAGCTTTGGATAGATTTGTAGCAATGTTCTGGTTTGTAGCTGCTATTTGTTTTATTGTATTTGATTGTCTTGGTGTATTTGATTCTTGTTGTGCTGCATTGAGTGCTTGCTGTGAGATATCTGGTTTTGTATAGTTGCGATTCTTGAAATCTGCTTCGCTCATAAGTGCGAGTGTGCCTTGTTTGATATATGTCAGTCCTGTGTAGGTGTTTTGGCCGCTTAATACAAGTGTGCCTAGACCATCTTTTAGTAATCCTACGCCAGTGAAGTGAGTCATGGGGTTTGATGGAGTATTAGGCGAGCCTGCAAGCAAGGTAGTTACACCATTAACACTGTAATGGAGATTATTCTCCCAAAGTCTCTCATCGATGTTGTTGCTAAAAAGCATTTCATTATTATCACTAACTGTAAGAGTATAGAGTGCATGTTCAGTGTTGGTAAATTTACTCCCTGTTGTGAAACTCCACTTTGTAAGTATGCTATTTGAGTTAAGTGTATAAATATCATCACGTGTCAAGCGATTAGCATCTAACCTAGCTAATCCACCCATTGCCTTTTCTATATCTAAGACACCTTGACCGATGATGGATTCTTTACCTAATACATAAACAGCATCTTGTGTATCACCTTTATTATTCGATGGAACTTTCAGCAAACCATCGCTTGTTTTAATATTGCCTGCTTCTTCTTTATATCCAGCATCTTGTACATCTTTGATTACATCTTCTT
This sequence comes from Helicobacter sp. 10-6591, assembly GCF_003288805.1. Taxonomy (GTDB): domain Bacteria; phylum Campylobacterota; class Campylobacteria; order Campylobacterales; family Helicobacteraceae; genus Helicobacter_F. Next base: position 1,518 of record NZ_NHYK01000016.1, read on the forward strand.
TATTTTTATACACAAGACCCTTTTGCGATGCATCATTATTAATATATATGACACTGTATTTCTTGCTGGTATGCTGTTTAACTATCATATTTGGTAATTGAACATTTTTATTAGCTGTGCTTAAGAGCACATCTGCTATCTGGCGACCATTTAAATCAGGGAATTTCTGTGCTACTAGTGCTGCTGCTCCACTTACAAATGGTGCTGCCATCGAAGTACCAGATTTTTCTATACTAGACTCATCTGATGCATTTGCTGAACTTATATTCTTACCTGGAGCAAGGATACTCCAGCTCTCAGCACCATAGAATAAATTAGAAAAGCTCGTAAGGGCATCTTTATTTGTAAAATCCAATTTCCCGCTATCTAATTTTTTTGCTAATTCCGAATCAAATGCACCTACAGTAATCCAAGACTTCAAGCTCTCATCATAACGTGGAAGAACAGACTGCATACTTGGTGACACTATACCCTCATTACCAGCAGCAAATGTAATTAAAACTTTATGATCTCTAGCAAGTGATATCAATTCTTTTTCAAGTGTGGTATTACAAGTATCACATGAATATCCTCGCCAATAGCTTGAAATAGTATTTATAAGCGAAGTAGGATTTCGGTCATTTTTACCATTACCAGCATATATCAGATTATTTTGGCTTAGCTCAGTATTGATAAATGGATAAATATTGCTACCCCAACTATTGTTGATAATTTTCACTTCTTGTTTGTTGAAAAATATTGAGAGCTCTATAGGTTCTGGCTGGGTTTTGTCATTGCCTATACCTGCAGCAACATATGCCTTAGCATCGTGTGCCACACCTAGGAAATCTATGTTAGCAGAGTTATTTGGGTTTTTGAGATTTTTACCTATCGCGATACCAACAACATGGCTCCCATGAGAATCACAGGGCACTTGGTTATTGCAAATAAAATTCGGTTTATACTCTTGAGTTTGGTAATTTTTGTAGATTTTTTGATTTAGTATCTTTTTGTCCAAAAATGGATGTTTATCATTAACCGGTGAATCAACTATACCTATCGTTATCCCTGCACCTGTGATACCCATATCCCATGCTTTTTTGGTGTTGATAATATTATGAGAATTACGATTCTCAAATGTATCACCATATATCATACTTACTACTATCAGTGACAGTAATGGGATGTGATGCTTACCCATTCCAAATATCCTTATTATGAAATCCCAGCATAATAGCCAAAATATAGCTTTGCCTAAAAGATAATTTTTATCGACATTTCTAGCATAAACCAAAACTGTGCCATACCAGCGGGATTATCACCCTGTATGACTTAAAACAGCATGATGGAAATAGATACGAAAAAAGTAACGCATCAAGCCTTAAGATGAGATTTCAGTGCTTGGACTGCTAAATAGGTATTATGGTGGATTGGCATACAGAATCTCTGCAGACTTTGCTCGCTTCCATAGCCACACAGCACACCAATCCCATTGATTCCAGCATTCATAGCCGCTTGTAAATCAAGCTCTGTATCACCAATCATAAAACAATCTTGCTTTGGTATTTGCCCCTTGCTCTCATAAAGAGAATCTAATGCTTTCAAAATAGGCTCACTGGATGGTTTTGGATTACGTACATTTTCTATCCCTATAACCACACTAAAATAGTGCAAAACTCCAAAGGATTCTAAAAGCTTGGTGCTAAAATCTGCACGTTTTGTAGTTACCACACCAAGATGAGCAAAGTTAAATGCAAGATCAATAGCCTCTCTTGCTTGTTTTAATAGCTTTGTACCTTGCTCCATATTTGCGCGATAAAACTTCCTATAAGATTCTATAAAATCCCACAATCTTTCTTTCTGTACGCCAATACCCAAAAACATATCCTCTAAAGTATGTCCTATAAATTGTGTTATTACCTTATCCTGAGGCAAGGCAAACCCTTGCTCTCCGCAAGCAAATCTAAAGCTTGCCAAAATCGCAGGTGTAGAATCTATAAGCGTACCATCAAGATCAAAGAGAACTATTGTCTTTTTCATCATCTAGCCTTTGTTGCAAGTGGGCTTCTTAAGATGCCTTTGTTGAATTCATAATAGAGCACAAGAGAGGTGATAAAGCTTGCACACACAAGAGAAAGCGGATAGCTTGCCCACACACCATCAAGACCAAACACTCCACTCAAGATATACAGCAAAATAATCACAAACATGAAATTTGTAGAAAGCGTGACAATAAAAGAGCTAAGCGGTCGTTGGATTGATTGTAAAAAAATCGCACTCACAAAATTAAATCCCAAAAACATATAGCCTATGAAATGTATATTCAAGGCATAGCAAGCAGATTCTAATAAATACTCAGAATCTTCACGCAAGAACAAACCGACAATAAACTTATCAAACACATAAAAAACCATAAACAAGATTACACCACATACACTTGCAAAAATTACCCCAAAACAAAAAATCCGCTTTACTCGCGCTAATGCTCTCGCGCCATAATTAAAGCTAGCGATAGGCTGCACGCCTTGCGCACAAGAAAGAATGATCGTAAAAATAATAGTCCCGCTATAAATCAAAATACTATAAATCGAAAGTGCTTCGCTACCACCTAGCGCATTGAGTTTGTGGTTAAAGAGAATCATCACAAACCCCGCGCTAATTTCTGAGAAACTTTGTGGCAAGCCATTTTTCATAGAAGCAAAGAGTAGGTTGTAGCTAAAAGCCTTCACAAAATATATCTTTCCTCTTTTGCAGACAAAATGCATTAGCAATATACATATCCCAATAAGATGCCCTAAGATTGTCGCAAGCGCTGCACCCAAAATCCCCAATCCAAAGACAAACAAAAACAAATAATTCAAAACAATATTTGACAACGATCCTATAATCATCGCTACCATCGCGAGAAAAGGTCGTTTGTCATTGATGGCAAAAACATCTAGTAGTGGATGGAGTATCATAATAAATGAGCCTAGAAATATGACACCAAGATACTCCACTGCAAGTGGCATTATCTCTGTATTTGCCCCAAGGGCTAGAGCGATCTCTTCTTTGAGACAAAAAAGCACAACCCCCAAAAAAATACTGCTCAAAAATGCGAAATAGCATACAGAGCTAAACATCAGTCTTGCGCGATATTCATCCCCCTTACCCAAATAATATGAAGCGATACTTGCCCCACCCATACCAAAAAGCAATTCAAAAGCAATCAATGCTGGAAAAACAGGCCAACATACACCAATAGCCGCAAGTGCTTTATCTCCGATTGCTTTACCTACAAAAATGCCATCGAATGTAGAATAGGTCGAGAGTGCTAGCATCGCACAGAGATTGGGAACAAAAAAATAAAAGAATAATCTGATAGGTGAATCTCTGCCAAGATCAGGAGATTTTTTAGTCATCAATTGTATTTAGTGATAGCACTTTTTATATCTTTAACATATTGCGCAACATATTGTGGGGAATCTGCTCCATATTGCACGCAAAGTTTGACTATCGCACTTCCTACAATCACCCCATCAGCATAAGATGCAATCTGTTGTGCTTGTGCGCTGCTTTGGATTCCAAACCCTACTGCCACAGGAATATCCTTGACTTGTTTTATAGAATCTATGAGTTTTTTAATATCTGTTGTAATACTCTCTCTTACGCCTGTCACACCAAAAGATGACACGCAATACACAAATCCCCTAGCTTCTTTTACAATCTGCTCTATGCGCTTTTGTGAAGTAGGTGCAATAAAAGCAATAAGCTCTACGCCAAATTTCTGGCATTCTAGGGCGAACTCGTCTTTTTCTTCAAAAGGGACATCAGGAAGTATGAGCGCGCAGATTCCTAATTCCTGTGCTTTACGCAAAAAATTGCATACACCATATGCATACACAATATTTGCATAAGTCATAATTGCTAAGGCTACATTACGCACTTTTTCACTCTCATTTTTTCGCACTCTGGTAATCATCTCAAAGACAGAATCTGTAGTGGTAGCATTTTGTAATGCCACTTGGCTTGCATGCGCTATCACTTCGCCTTCAGCCGTTGGGTCAGAAAATGGGATTCCAAGCTCAATCAAATCCGCACCACTTTCTGCCATACTTGCGACTAATTTTTCGCTCGTTTGTATATCAGGATAACCACAAGCAATAAAGGGAATAAAGGCTTTACCATTTTTAAAGACATTTTCCAATCTATTCATTGATATTCTCTCCTCTGTATCTTGCAATACTCATACAATCCTTATCACCCCTACCAGAAAGATTGACGACTATTATCTTGCCCTCAAGCTTTGGTGCTATCTGTATAGCGTATGCTAGTGCATGTGCTGATTCTATAGCGGGGATAATCCCCTCAGTCTTTGAAAGATATTCAAAAGCCTCAACTGCTTGCTTATCAGTAACTGCGACATACTGCGCTCTTTTGGTTTCGAACAAAAACGCATGCTCAGGACCCACACCAGGATAATCAAGCCCTGCTGAAATGCTATACACTGGTGCTATCTGCCCATAAAAATCCTGACAAAAATACGACTTCATTCCATGAAAGATACCCACCTTGCCTACATTCAAAGTCGCGGCACTATCTTTGCTTTCAATCCCATGACCTGCTGCCTCTACACCAATAAGGCTAACTTCTCTGTTGTCTATGAAGTGATAAAAGGCCCCAATGGCATTGCTCCCACCACCAACACATGCTAAAACAACATCTGGTAAACGCTTTTCAAGCTCAAGTATTTGCTCTTTTATCTCTCGAGAAATCACTGCCTGAAGATTGCGCACAATAGTAGGGAATGGATGCGGACCTACAGCCGAGCCAATCACATAATGCGTATCTTGTAATGTCGAACTCCACATACGCATAGCCTCATTGACTGCATCTTTCAAAGTAGCAGTACCGCTTGTAACTGCATGCACCCTCGCTCCTAAAAGTTTCATACGATAGACATTAAGCTCTTGGCGTAATGTATCTTCTTTACCCATAAAAATATCACATTCCATACCCATAAGTGCCGCTGCTGTGGCTGTAGCTACACCATGTTGCCCTGCGCCTGTTTCTGCAATAAGGCGTGTCTTGCCCATTTTCTTTGCCAGAAGAGCTTGCCCTAAAACATTATTGATTTTATGCGAACCAGTGTGATTTAAATCCTCACGCTTGAGATAGATTTTCGCACCGCCTAAATCCTCGCTCATACGTCTTGCATAATAAAGAAGTGAAGGGCGGTTAGCGTAAGATTTGAGTAAAGATTCTAATTCTGCATTAAATGTCTTGTCATCTTTGTGGTAATTGTATGCAGATTCTAATTCCAAGAGAGAATGCATCAAGATTTCTGGTGCAAACTGCCCCCCAAACTCCCCAAAATAAGATTGTTTCATCATAATCCTTTTGTCAGTGATGTAATATTTTAAAGTTATGCGCTTAGAGTGCAAAGCCATGAACCCTTGAGATAAGTGCCTGCATTCTAGCAAAATCCTTCACCCCATCGCTCTCTATCCCACTTGAGACATCAATAGCATAGGGGCGTAAAGACATAGCTTTACAGAGATTGTGTACATTGATTCCACCTGCAAGAAAAAAGTCTTTGCTAAATCCTAATTCTCTTGCCTTTTCTAAAAGACCCCAATCAAAGCTTAGACCAGAACCAGAGCGTACAGAATCAAACAGCAAAAAATCTGCATCACTTGGTGCAAGAATACAATCAAGAGTTTCTGCCTTGCGCGCTTCTATGATCAAAAACTGATTGTCTTGTAAAGATTGCTGTGACAACGCTTGCACCAAAGCGATCTTGAGGTCTTTGATATTGTGTTTGCCATGCAATTGGATGCAATCTATTACACCTGTAGTGGCTAACTCAAGTATAAAATCCTGTGACTCCTCTACAAACACCCCAACAACTTTAATGTGCGATAAAAGATTGCTTTTTAATTCCCTTGCTTTTGTGACATCCACTTGACGCTTAGATGGAGCAAATACAAAACCCACAAAATCCGGCTGCAAAATATTTGCATATTCTATATCCTTGCTACGCCAAAGCCCGCAAGTCTTTATTTTCATGCATTACGCCTTTAAAGCTTCTAATGCGGCCTTTTTATCCTGGCATCGCATAAGGCCTTCTCCGATGAGCACAGCATTTATACCATGAGATTTTAAGAGCCTTATATCATCTGCATTGTTTATACCACTCTCTGCAACAAACACAACAGAATCTGGCACAAGTTTTTTTAAACGTAGGCTTGTGGATATATCAACCTCAAAGGTCCTAAGGTCGCGATTGTTTGCTCCAATGAGGCTTGCCTTAGAATCCAAGGCAAGTTGTAATTCCTTTTCGTTATGTACTTCCACAAGCACACTTAAACCCAGCTCTTTTGCTATTGCTAGATATTCTTGGAGTTGGCTAGATTCTAAAATCGCACAGATAAGAAGCACACAGTGCGCACCCAAAACCTTTGCTTGATAGATCATATAAGAATCAATCACGAAATCCTTGCGTAAAAGCGGGATATGTACCTTCGTGCTAATATCTTGCAAATACTTATCAGAGCCTAAAAAATACATTGGCTCAGTCAAACAAGATATACACTTAGCGCCAGCATTTTCATAATCAAGCGCAATTTGTAATGGGTCAAAATCTTGGGTAATAATTCCTTTAGAGGGAGAGGCTCTTTTGACCTCACAGATAAAGCTCAAATCTTTAGAATCTCTTAGTGTATTTTCAAAAATAAATTCATTACACGTGCCTAATTCTTTGGCTTTCAAACGCATATCTTGGAGGGAAATACTATCTTTTTGGGATTGGATACGCGCTTGTGTAGCCTTACAAATCTGCTCTAAGATGCTCATTGCTGGTTGCTTTGTGTGATGAATTGCTCTAGTTTGACTTCTGCTTTACCTTCATTAATCAATCTCTCGCTTAGGCGGACACCTTGCTCAAAGCTCTGTGTCTTGCCCGCAAGATAAAGTGCTGCACCTGCATTCAGACAAACTGCCTGTCTTTTTGCTCCCGTATCTTTTCCACTCAGAATCTCTCGCGTAATCTTGGCATTCTCTTTTGCATCGCCACCTCGTAAATGCTCTTTTTTGCAAAACTCGTAGCCTACTTCTTTGGGTTCTATCTCATAGGTTTTAAACTTTGCAAAATCAATCTCACAAATCTTTGTTCTACTGCTTAGCGAAATTTCATCAAGTCCATCCATACCATAGACCACCATACCTCTTTTCACGCCTATATTGCTCATTACTTTGGCAAGTGGCTCCACAAGAGCACTCTCATAAACGCCCATAAGTTGTATCTGCGCATTTGCAGGATTTGATAATGGCCCTAGAATGTTAAAAATACTTTTGATTCCAAGTTCTTTACGCACAGAGGCGATGTGTTTCATTGCAGTGTGGTATTTTGGTGCAAAGAGAAAGCAGATATTGATTTTTTGTAGTAGCTCTAAAGACTTTTGAGGAGATACAAGAATATTCACCCCCAATGCCTCTAAAACATCAGCAGCCCCGCTTTTAGAGCTTGCAGCGCGATTCCCATGCTTTGCTACAGGTACACCTCCTGCGGCAATCACAAATGCCGAAGTTGTAGAAATATTAAAAGAATTTGATTGATCGCCACCAGTACCTACAATCTCAAGCACATCCAGATTGTGCTCTAATCTCGTGCAATGCGCACGCATACTAAGAGCCGACCCTGTGATTTCCTCAATGCTCTCGCCCTTCATACTCAGCAGACTTAAATAGGCAGCCATCTGCACAGGAGTGGCCTTTGCCTGCATGATTTCATTCATGACCTCTTGGGCTTGAGCAAATTTAAGATTACAGCCCTCCAATAACTGCTTGATTGCTTGTTGTATTGCTTGCATACTTAGTCCTTCTTTGAGAGAATCATCTATCCTAAAATCACTGCCTTATCTCTTGCCTCTAATACCTCGCCTATGATATTTGCCTGTTCATAGCCACTTTGACGCAAATCATCTGTTAACTTCTTTGCTTGATGTGCTGGGAGTGCAAATACTAGCCCTCCGCTTGTTTGGACATCATAAAATACACTCTCTTCTTGCAAATCACACGCCACTTCCACAAATGGAGCAAATACCTGCTTATTTACATATGTCCCTCCGGGTACAAAACCATCCTTTACCAACTCTATAGCACAAGAAAAAAGAGGAATCTCTTGTGTATAAAGCAAGATAGTTTTATCAAAGCCTTTGGGATTCTCTGTTGTTTTACACATTTCAAAAATATGCCCAACAAGGCCAAATCCTGTAATATCTGTACAGGCATGAATCTCGTAATTTTTTGCAACCTGGGATGCCCTAAAGTTCAGACAACTCAAGACGGAGACAAGCTCACTTTGATCATGCAAACTCTCAGCTTTTAGTGCAGTAGAGAGAATCCCTGAACCAATAGGCTTACAAAGCACCAACATATCACCAATACGCGCAGTATTGTTACGCCATAGTCCTTCAACACTTACCATACCTGTAACACTTAGTCCATACTTAAGCTCAATATCACTTGTCGTATGTCCTCCTAAAAGCACAGCTTGGGATTCTTTTATCTTATCAAGCCCACCACGCAAAATCTCTTTTGCGGCTTGTAAATCCACATTTTCCCTATCCCACATAAATAAATTCAATGCGCTGATTGCTCGCCCACCACATGCAAAAATATCACTCAAAGAATTTGCAGCAGCAATACAACCATACGCATAAGGATCATCGACAATTGGCGTGATAAAATCCACGCTACTAAGCACTACATGATCTTGATCTTTATCAATTGCATATGCACCACAGTCCTCACTTCCATCAAAACCAGCGAGAACATTTGGATTATCTGCCTGTATCAGGCTGCTTGTTAATTGTTTTAGATCCTCCGGACCCACCTTAGCAGCTCAGCCAGCACAGTGAACAAATTGACTCAAACGCTTTGACATAAAATTTCCTTAAGAATCTACAACACCAATCTCACAAACACAAAACACCATTGCTTTGTAGCATCGCTTCTAAACTCTCTACTGCGTTCCCTATCATGCCAACCTTGAGTCTCTCGGTCATGGCATAATAACTCAAGCACGAACCACAAGAATAAATCTCTACACCAAACTTTTCCAACTCTTTTAATACCTCAACAATATCATCATTTTCAACCTCACTATTATCAGTAGTAAGCAAAACACCACGATTGACAAAAATAATCTTCTGAGGCAAGAGTGTGGCATGAAGTAGTGATTTAATAAGTGCATTGATAAGCATTACGCCAAGCTCGCCTTCACCTACCTTATCATCTTTTATAAAAAGCACCTTTTGTGTGAGTTTGTCGCTATATTCCTTTTTTGAAGATTCGATTTTGTCTTTGATAATTATCATATATTGTTCGCCTTGCGAATGCCCTATCTCAAACTCATAGCCAGTACTACGCAAAAATCTACTCAGATTCTCTTTGGCGCTCAAGGTATTGCCTAAAATCTCGTAATTAGCATGTCTTAATGTAGTAGCAGTAACACCAATAAGCGCCTTTTTAACCTTCACTACAGGCTCTGGACAAGGTAAATCCCTCACGTCAATTTGGACATTATTCATAGTGCTTCTAGCTCCCTGATACCAAACTTTTGGGCAGGATTGTAACACATTTTCCAAGCCATAAATGCCACCTTCTCGCTAATGCCATTTCTTACAGTGCGCGATAAAACTTCCTCTTTGCAGTCTGCCAATCTCTACAATATCTATGCGAGCAACTCTTGCATTTCTTTGTAATGCACGGAGTTTTTTGGAATCCACACAAAAAAGCAGCTCATATTCCTCCCCGCTCTGCAAACGCCATCTTTGCGCACTAGCTTTTAATGAGCAGAATTTTTTACTAAACCTAACAGCAAGATTGGCGCTAGCTAATAGCTTGGTGAGATCTTGCAAGATTCCATCAGATATATCCATGCAAGCTTGCAGTTTCATACCAAAGATACGCAAAAACTCTATGCGCAAGCTTGGCTCTAAAAAACGCATCTTTGCTCTTTGGGGATTTTGTGAGCGCAGAAGAGCTTGCAATTGCCTATAAGAGCTACCAATCTTATGGATTCTATGCTGTGTATAAAAAACATAAGAGCCTATTTTGGCTCTCTTGCGAGCAAGGTTTGACTTCGTCTCTCCAATCAATGTGATATGAAACTCCAGCTTTTTGCCTACTACACTATCTCCACCAATCAGCTTAAAATGGAACTCACGACAAAGAATCTGCAGAGAATCAACGATTTTTCGCAAATCTCCTCTTGTAAATGTTTGTGGCAAGACAATACTAAGGAGCGCAAATCTTGGCAGGGCATTTTTGGCAAAAATATCAGAGAGATTGACCAAAAATGCCTTTCGTGTAAGCTCGCCTAGACTAAACCATTCGCTTTTGAAATGGATACCTTCACAAAAACTATCTGTGCTAATAATCACACGAGATTTTTGGGTGCGAGGATAAAAACTTGCAAACTCATACACATCATCATCAAGATTTGCACACACACCACTATTTTGCAAATACGAGATAAAAGAATCTTCTAGGCTTTGCATAATCAGATTTTCAAACTCAGATCAATCCAAGTAGCTTGGTGGATAAGCGCGCCGACACTTAGAGCATTTACCCCGCTTAGCGCATAAGATTTGATATTTTCAAGACTAAGATTCCCGCTAGCTTCAAGCAAAATATGCGCAAACTCACGATCTCTTAGATTTGCAACCTCTTTGATTTCTGTAAGCTCCATGTTATCGCACATCACAATATCTACCCCAGCTTCAAATGCCACTTTGGCTTGCGCTAGATTCTCTACCTCTACCTCAATCTTGCATGTCCAAGGCAGAATCTTACGCGCAGATACAACAAAAGATCCCAAATCACTTATGCCAGCCAAATGCGTATCTTTAAGCATCAATGCATCATCTAGACCAAAGCGATGGTTGCACCCCCTTGCATTACGCACAGAATACTTCTCTAGCATACGCAAAAGAGGGCGGGTTTTTCTCGTATCAAGCAGAGTAATTGGCATTCCCCTAAGTGCTTCCACAAACCTATAGGTATAGCTTGCTATACCACTACTATGAGAAAGAATATTTAATAACACACGTTCAATTTGCAAAATAGCGACGTAACTACCCTCAAGTGTGGCGAGAATCTCACCTGTTTGGAAAAGTTGTGAATCTCGTGTCTTTAAAGAAAGTACAATGTGAGACATAGCGCAAAGCTCTCTTATATATAGCTCACCAGAAAAAACTCCTTCTTGTTTTGCGATGATGTGAGCACGCACTTGCTTATCCTGAGTGATAAAGCTAAACAAATCGCCTCTACTTAAATCCTCTTTCAGAGCTTGGGTAAGGAAATCGCGTATTTGCAAGCTTGTGTAAAAATCCATCATTTTCCTTTGAAACCTAAAATTACTTTTTGTCTAGCTGAATTCGCATACTATGAATCTCATCAAGAATTTTTACACGAATCTCTAGCACACCTACCTTGAGTTTGCCTTTGTCAAATGCGATAAATCCACCGCGAGGAGCATGGGAATGCTTCAGTGTATTCTTACGCAGATAGCTTGAAAGAATAATGGACTTTAAACGTCTATTTTCCTCAAGTCGCATATTTTGCTCAATCCTATCGCGCGCACCAAATACCCACGGATCATAAGCAAAAAATCCAGGATACCCACGATAAAGCAGTATTGGATACATTGGGCTTATAGTGGTGCTTGGCGCAATGTAAGGATTTGGAGATGTAGCAATACCAAAAGATTCTATAGCCTTACCAAAATCAAGATGAGAATTTTTTATTTGCTCAGGAGTAAGAATAGGTACAGTCTTATTATCTTGTACCGCAGAAACATTGGCGATGTCAAAAACCACAGATTCTCCATCTCCACTCTTTGAGAGAATGCTTGCTACGACATATACGACGAAAGGCACATCATCAAAACCCCCTATGCTATTTTGAGCAATCTCAAAACGCACATAAGAATTTGGTTTCTGAGATACAAACACTTCGATTCCATCAAAGAAGGACTGCTCTAATGAATCTGATGGCAGTGCTCGTATTTTGTATGTACTACAGGCGTTAAATAAGCACAGCAAACAACAAATTGCAATTCTTACAAGAAATGTTTGCAAGCAACTATCCTTTATGTAAAATGCCAGAATTCTAACATCAAACCAAGAATGCAACGCAATCAACGCGTAATATCAAACTCTCTCTTGTAATCTTTTGTAGTAATTTGCAAAAGACCCAAAAGCGTAGAAAACACATAGTCTTGATTAAGAAGCGAATCTTGCTTGTTGAAAAGTTTCTCTGTCACTTCTTGCACCCATTGAGCATAGGGAGAGTGGATGTTTTGAGGAGGTTTTAACCATAGTATCGATGGAATGTGTTTTTGGTACTTTGGTGCAAATGCATAGGGGAAGCCACCATGCATATATTGTCCGTTTTCACCCAAAGATTCTCCATGATCACTAAGATACCATAGCCCTACATCCTCTAACACGCTAGAATCTAATTCTTGAAGCAGAAGTGAAAGCAAAAAATCTGTATAACGCAAAGAATTGTCATAAGCATTTAGTAATTCTTCAACACTGCATTGGGAGAGTACATTTTTGTTGCATGCAGGCACAAAATATTCAAACTCCTTGGGATAGCGTTTATCATAGCGTACACCATGGCTACCTAAGAGATTAACAACCAAAAGAGTGTTGCTTGTAGTATTCTGGATAAGATTACTTAGCAATGGAATCATGTCGCCATCAAGAGAGCTTCTCGTATTAAAATAAATAATCTTATCCTGGTCAAGACGCTTACACACGCCTCCTATACACTCTCCACCATTATTACTAATCCAATAAACCTCATAGCCAGCTTTTTTAGCAACATCCAAAACATTATCAGTATAAAAAGACAATTCTCTATGTGTATAAGTAGCTCTTGTATAGTTTGTAAGCATGCAAGGAATAGATATCGCTGTAATCACACCGCAAGAATAAAAATTGCGTAAAAAGATTCTGTTAGGAAAATTTACGCTATAGGGTGTCGTATCGCGCTCATATCCTAACTCCTTAAAATTATGTGCGCGGGCAGACTCCCCAATCACGAATACAAAGAGCTTAGATTCTGCGGTTGTAATAGCATCATCACCTAAGACAATATAGTCAGTGGGTAGTTTCATACGCTTGATAATATAATCTATGTAGGCACGAAAGGGAGCCACTGGGTTTAAAGTACGCATGAGATCATGAGAATGTTTAAAAACTTCAATGATCCTGGTTCCTTGTACAAAATAGATTCCAACAATAATGCTTAAAAGAATGCAAACAATGTAAGTTTTAAGTTTTAATCCATAAATGAAGCGTAGAGGTACGCTCAATGGGATAATAAAAAATATAAGAGTTGGGAATATTCCAAAAACAAGCAGATGGTATAAAAACGAGAACGTGAGCAACTCGCTACTTTCGCGCAACGTAGTATGAAGCATAGAATCAATAACACCAGAATCCAAGCCTATAGATAACAAATCCATAAAATAACTTGCAACTGAAGAAATGAGAAAAATAAAGCTTAAGACCCATCTGGTCCATATTCTTACGCACAAAATCTCTAATAACAGCCAGACAATAAAGACAAATGCTGTATACACACTCGCTTTTAGAAGAAAACCTCCATTATCGACAATAAAAGCCTGGGCACGCCCCCAAAACAAATTGTTATAAAACAAACCCAAAATACAAGAAGACAAAAATAATAAAACATGGTAATCAATCCTGAACTTGCGTTTGAACAAAGGTTTTACAGACAGACAGAAATCAGCAAGAAGGGTTGCAAATAGGTTTGTTTTCATGTGTATTGAATACTAGGTGTTAAATGTAATAAGTCGGGGCTTTTAGGATTGTCAAAACTACAATACTTAAAACACGAAATATCTCGTAATTTTTAAGTACCACTAGAATCTTAAGAGAAAAATATCCCAAAAATATCTAAACTTTAAGAAGTATTATCCAGAAAGAATATCTCAAAAGCTAAAGTAATCCAAAGCTACACAAATTCAATAATCGCCATCTGACAAGCATCACCTTTGCGTAACCTAGTCCTATGAATCCTTGTATAGCCACCATTTCTCTCTTTATATTTTGGTGCAATCTCTGTTACAAGTTTTTTGGTCGCAGCCTTATGCTGTAAATATGCAAACACAAAACGATGAGCATTAAAGTCTTGTTTGCGTGCAACACTTACAAATTTTTCAACATAACTTTGGAGTTCTTTTGCTTTAAATACACTTGTTTCAATTTTTTCACACTCAATCAACGCAATACATAAATTTTTTAATAATGCTTTGCGATGCGAAGAAGTTCTCCCTAATTTTCTATATCCATGATTATGTCTCATAATGCTTCCTTAAGCTTTTAATTTAGCAAGTTTTCTTGAAAAAAGCGTAGCTGTACTATTAGACAACTCAACTCCTATAGGATAACCCAACTCCTGGAGTTTATCAGCAATTTCATCATAAGACTTCTTACCCATATTTTTGATATTCTTTATCTCATCACCTTGCATAAGAGTAAGCTCACCTACATACTTTATACCCGCTCTATCAAGACAATTAAAACAACGAGCACTTAAATTAAGGCAATCTATAGGGGTTAAAAGTACTCTTAATTCATGACTATCCTCAACATTTTTGCTAGGCACGGGAGCCTCACTCAACTCAACACCAAAAATACTCATTTGTTTATACATAATAGCAATCGCGTCTTTGAAGGCATCCATTGGTTTAATCTGCCCATCTGTTTCAATATCAAAAACTAGTTTTTCAAAATTTGGATTATCTTCTAATAGAATATTGCTGATTTCATATACGGCTTTTTTAACAGGTGTAAAATACGCATCTAACGTAATATAACCGTCTGCAACATCTGTTCTCATTGCTTCACTAGGAACATAACCAATACCTTTTTTAACAATCAATGAGATATTCAAGCTAAAATCTTCGTTAATTGTTGCAAGATAAACATCAGGATTAACAATATCAGTGAATTCATTAGTTAAATCCCTGCTGGTCAATACCATAGGACCATTAAAGATATAACTAAGTTCCACTGTTTCATCATTTGTTTTGTCTTTAATAAGAAAACGAACATTCTTAAGATTTGCAATAAACTGCGCAACATCTTCAACAATTCCCCTAATAGAATCAAATTCATGGGAAACGCCTTCAATTTTTAAGGCAACAGCCGCATAACCCACAGAACTAGAAAGCAGCAATCTACGTAAAGGATGAGCAAAAGTTATTGCATATCCAGCCTCAAAAGGCCAAACTGAAATAGTAATGTGGTTAACACCTACTTCAACAATATCAATATTTTCAGGAATATAAGGCTCTGTTTTAATTACTTTCATACACCAACACCTTTATTTTATTTAGAATAAAGCTCAACAATGAGTCTTTCTTCAACAGGAATGACTATCTCATCTCTTTGTGGAAATCTCGTAAAAATACCAAATACTTTATCCTTATCAACATCAACCCACGATACCATTCCCGTCTGAGAATTTAATTCTATTGCACGTAGTATTTGTGAGTTATTTTTTGATTTCTCACGTATTTCAATCTTTTGTCCGGGATGCACAGAATACGAAGGAATATCCACTCTTTTACCATCGACTAAAATATGACCATGCACAACAAGTTGTCTAGCAAATCTCCTTGTACTTGCAAAACCCATACGATAAACAACATTGTCAAGCCGAGATTCAATCAATCGAATAAGATTCTCACCTGTATTACCTTCTAGTCTACTCGCTTCTTTAAATAATAAAGAAAACTGCTTCTCACTTGTTCCATACATGAACTTTGCTTTCTGTTTTTCAGCAAGTTGTAAACCATATTCCGAAATCTTTCCACGCTTTTGTCCATGCTGACCTGGTCCATAAGGACGCTTATCAAGTGCACTCTTACCAGCTAAGCGACGCTCACCCTTCAAAAACAAGGAAACACCAAAACGTCTTTCTAACTTCTCAACAGGTCCTCTATATCTTGCCATACGAACTTCCTCCCCCTATACTCTTCTTCTTTTTGGTGGTCGACAACCATTATGCGGTAATGGAGTTATATCTTTAAACCATAAAACTCTGATACCCTCAATCCCCCCTAAACTTTTAACTGCTGTCTCTCTACCGCTACCTGGTCCCTGCACTTTGATGCCAACCTCTTTAATACCATGTTCTTTTGCTTTGGTTAGAGCAACTTCTACTGCTTGTTGCGCAGCATATGGCGTCGATTTTTTACTACCCTTAAATCCTAGGCCACCAGCTGTAGCCCAACAAATCACGTTACCAACCTCATCAGTTACAGTCACATTGGTATTATTAAATGACGTAGAAATACAAACAATACCTCTTCCTATATTTTTTTTCGCGATACGCTTTTTATTCGCACTATATTTTGCCATTACTTAACCCTTTATTTAGCTATTTACTTCCGACTGTTTTCTTCTTGCCCTTACGCGTACGAGCATTATTTTTAGTTGTTTGACCACGAACAGGTAAACCTTTTCTATGCCGCAAACCACGATAACTCCCAATATCCATAAGTGCTTTAATATCCATTGTTATTTTCTTGCGCAAATCACCTTCTACCATGTAGTTTTCTTGGATCTTTTTGGCAACTAAAGAAACCTCATCTTCATTTAGATCACTTACTCGCTTGTCAAAGGATATATTGACGGCTCTAAGTATATTTCTTGAACTATTCAAACCTATACCATAAATATAAGTTAAAGCATATTCTATTCTTTTCTTTTTAGGCAAATCTACACCAGCAATTCTCGCCATTTACTATCCTTGTCGTTGTTTATGTTTAGGGGTAGAACAAATAACCCTCACCACGCCCTTGCGTTTGATAATCTTACATTTATCACAAATTTTTTTGACAGACGGTCTTACTTTCACTATCTAAACTCCTTGAATAAAAACTCTACTTTCGGCAATAAAACTTTGGACTCTATCTAATGGATTATTAAAAGCTACTTAGAACTTATAAAGCTAGTTGGTTTATAGCCACCAAAATTACCTAAAAACTCGATATGGTTAGACCTAACTATTTACCACGATAAATTATACGACCCTTATCAAGACTATAAGGAGTAAGTTCTATCCTTACCTTGTCTCCTGACAAAATCTTAATATAGTTCATACGCATCTTGCCTGCAATTCTACAAAGCACCACATGACCATTGTCAAGCTGAACACGAAAAGTTGCATTAGGCAAGGTTTCGATAACTTTGCCATCAACCTCTAGAATATCATCTTTTGCCATTTTATAGTCTATACCTCCGTTAGTATTTCTGCTTTACCATTAACTATAGCTACAGTATGTTCATGATGACTTCCATTAAGTCCATCAACAGACACTACCGACCATCTATCTTCGAGAATCTTTGGTTCTCCATTTTTTTGGCATATCATAGGCTCAATACAAAACACCATGCCTTCTCTGATTTTTGGTCCCTGCTTAAAATTTGGAGTTTCTAAATAATTCGGAATCTCCGGTTCCTCATGGGGACTACGTCCTATACCATGCCCACAAAAACCTTTCAAAGGAACAAAGCCACACCCCACAATATAATCACCTAAAATCTTGCTTAATTCTTTAAAATGCATATTACACCTTATAGAATCAATAGCCACCTGAAGAGCATTTTGAGAGCATTCCATGAGTTTCTTGTCAGAAGAATGAATTTCACCAACACCAAAAGTGACTGCAGCATCACCAAACCAACCACTGACTTCTACACCCACATCAATTCCGATGATATCACCGCATTTTAATCTATAATGAGTTGGCACCCCATGAATAATAACTTCATTAACAGAAATACAAGTGGTATTTGGAAATCCATACAGCCCCTTAAAAGAAGGCCTACCTCCCTGAGAAAGAATAAAATTCTCAATTAACGAATCCAACTCTAGAAGGCTTAATCCCACTTTTGCTTCTTTTTTTGCTAATTCTAAAGCCCGAGCTACTATTGCGTTAGGAATTTTGAGAGCTTGTATATCCTTACTACTTTTAATCCCCACACTCATACTGTCTATAGTCCTATAGCGTTAAGTGTTCTGTATTTATTCATATACACTTGTGCTTCAATTTTACGCATTGTATCAATTGCTACTTGAACAACAATGAGTGCCGCCGTTCCTCCAAATGCAAACTGCTGTAAACCAGTCAGCTTAATAATAATCCAAGGTAAAGTCGTAACGAGAGCAAGATATATAGAACCCCAAAAAGTCAGATTGCTTGCTACTTTATTAAGAAAATTCACAGTATTTTCGCCAGGCCGCATGCCTGGAATAAACCCGCCTTGCCGTTTCAAGTTATCGGCAATATCTTTAGCATTAAAAGCTATAGAAGAATAAAAGTATGCAAAAAAAATAACCAATAAAAACATCAAAGCATTAAAAAGATAACCATTGGGACTCAAAATATCGGCTACATTACGAAGAATCTCATTAGAAGAAGCCTGCAATAATGTTGATGGAAAAACTAAAATCGCGGAAGCAAAAATAGGAGGAATCACCCCACTTAAATTTATTTTAATGGGGATATAGTTCATGATGCGCTTATTTTGATTTTGCATAATAATCTTCCTCGCGTATGAAACTTGCACACGACGTTCAGAAAGCTCTACGACAATAATCACAAGAATTATGGCAATTACGATTGTAAATAAAACTAAAAATACAACAATATTAATTTGATCAGTATTCAATAAATCAAAAATACTCCCTACAACAGACGGAATCCCAGAAACAATACCAGCAAATATAATAAGACTGATGCCATTACCAACACCTCTTTGCGTTATCTGTTCGCCAATCCACATAAGTAACATAGTACCTGCCAACATAGAAAAAACAGTCACACACACAAAAACAGGCAATTCAATAACTACAGCACCTCTACCACCATCTTGAACACTACCAAGTCCTATGCTAACACTCACAGCTTGAATAATCGTAATAACTATAGTTGCATAACGAATAATCTGCATATATTTCTGCATACCATCGCGTTCTTTTTTCATTTTCGCAAGTGCAGGAAAAGTTGCAGAGAGTAATTCCATAATTATTGAAGCAGTAATATAAGGCATAATACCCAAGGAGATAATACTAAAACGCTCTACGGCATTGCCACTGAACATATTAAACAAACCTAAGACGCCATCAGAATACTGACTTACAATACTCTTAATAACAGTAACATCAACACCAGGGGTAGTAATATGGGCCAAAATTCTATAAGCAAATAAAAATGCTAAAGTAATGAATATCTTACCTAGAATTACTTTACTCATTTAGTACTTCCACTAACTCTCACTGCTTCGTCTTTGATCTTTGTAATAAGCTCATTTGCTTTTGTACCAATAATTTTGACTTCTTTTGTATAAAGAGGGATACTGAAATGTTCACGTAAAATATCTATAGTAATATCATTGAGATCAAATATTTTTTTTGCTTTATCAACATTAATCACATAAGGTTTAGAGACTTTTGAGCGAAAACCAACCTTTGGTAATCTTCTTTGTAATGGTTGCTGTCCACCTTCAAAACCTCGTTTCGCTTTATATCCTGTACGAGCAGTTTGACCCTTGCCACCCCTGGTAGACGTTTTACCCATGCCACTGCCTTGACCACGACCAACCCTCTTTATTTTCTTTACGCTACCCTTTGCTGGTTTAAGTTTTTCCAATGCCATCAGATCATTCCTTATACTTTTATTTTAGAAAGAGCATAGACGGTTGCCCGAACAATATTGTAAGGATTATTTGAACCAAGTGATTTTGTTAAAATATCTCTAATTCCAGCAAGTTCTATAACCGACCGGGCTGAACCACCCGCTATGACACCTGTTCCTTCGCTAGCAGGTTTTAAAAGGATTCTACTAGCATTGTACTTATACTCAATATCATGACCAATGGTTGTCCCTTTAATATTAATTTTTACAATATTCTTAAATGCATCATCAATAGCTTTTTTAATTGCGTCTGGAACTTCTTTAGCCTTACCTAAACCAAAACCAATCAATCCATTTTTATTACCCACGACTACAAGTGCATTAAATCTAAACCGACGACCACCTTTTACAACTTTTGTTACTCTACCAATATTCACAACTACTTCACTAAACTCTTCTTTATTAATTTCCATGTAACTTCCCCTATAATTACAATACTATGCCATTTTCTCGTAAAGTATTTGCAAAAGCTGCAACCACCCCATGATACAAGTAGCCATTCCTATCAAAAACTATTTTAGAGATATTTGCTTGTCTCAATTTTACAGCAAAATCTTGAGCGATCTTTTTAATATCTTCTTTATTGTTGCCAATCCCTAATTTCTTTCCATCACTTACAATTAATGTTCTTGATTCCACATCATTAATGGCTTGGGCATAAAAATAACGATTCGAACGGAATATACTAACTCTAGGCACATTGACTGTACCGTATACCTTATCTTTATTTCTTAGTTTACGTTTAATACGCAAAGTCTTTCTCTTTTTTTGTATATTTTCTCTCATTCCCACACCTTACTTCTTCGATGTCTTACCAGTCTTACGAATAATAACTTCATCGCTATACTTAACACCTTTCCCTTTATATGGTTCAGGCGGTCTAAACCTTCTTATTTCAGCGGCTATCTGTCCTACTTGTTGTTTATCACTGCCTTTTATAGTGATAATATTTTTGTCGACAGTTATTTCAATACCATTCGGAATAGGATATATGATAGGATGAGAAAATCCGAGAGCAAGTTCAAGGTTTCTACCATTAATACTTGCCTTGTAACCAACGCCATTAACCTCAAGATTTTTTACGAAACCCTCTTTTAGTCCGATGACAATATTATTGGTTAATGCTCTGTAAGTTCCCCAATAAGCTCGAGACTGTGGTTCATCATCATTTTTTTCGACATATACATATCCATCTTTTATTTTAATACCCACACGACCAAATGTTTCTAATTCTCGACTCTGTCTAGAGGTTTTAAAAAGAATCTTAGTCCCGTCTAAAGTAACTTCAACAGCATCAGGAATATTAATAGGTTTTTTTCCAATTCTTGACATATAACCTCCTTACCATATACTACAAAGCACTTCACCACCAGTATTAGCTCTATAAGCTTCATCATTCGCGATTACACCCTTATTTGTACTAACAACAATAGTGCCATAACCATTTTTAAATTTCTTTAATCCACTATATCCAACATAAACACGTCTACCAGGAGTACTAATACGTTTTATTTCATTAATTACACTTACTCCATTATCATCATATTCAAGTTGCACACTAATAAACTGTTTATTGCTTTTGTCAACTATCTTATAATCTCGAATAAATCCTTTTTTCTTAAATATCTCCAAGATCGAAACAACAATATTCGCGTAATGCAAAACTGTAGACTCCAAGCGCCTCATAGAGGCATTACGAATCCTCGTAAGAGAATCTGCAATAATATCGTTCACCATAATTTACTCCTTAAAAGTATCACCAACTTGCTTTCCTAAGACCTGGTATTAAGCCCTGATTACCCATATTACGTAAACACACACGACATAAACCAAAATCCCTATATACAGAGTGTGGTCTGCCACAAACCTGACACCTTGTATATGATCTGACATTAAATTTTACTTTTTTCTGCATCTTTACCATCATAGATTTTTTTGCCATATCACTTTCCTTTTACAAAAGGCATACCAAATAACTGGAGCAATTCGAAAGCCTCTTTATCACTATTTGTGGAAGTTACAATCGTAATATTCATACCATGGATAACCATAATATTGTCGTATACAACCTCAGGAAACATAAGTTGCTCATTTAAGCCAAAACTATAATTTCCCCTCCCATCAAAACCATTATGTCTAATACCCCTAAAATCTTTAACTCTTGGTAAAGCAACTACAATAAGTTTTTCTAGAAAATTATACATCATGTTACTACGAAGTGTAACTTTTACTCCCATTGGCATACCTTCACGCATTTTGAAGCCAGCAACAGATTTTTTAGCCTTTGTAATTATAGCCTTCTGTCCGGCAATAAGCGAAACAGTATCAGCAATATTTTGCATAACTTTTGCATCTTTAGCATATTCACCAGCACCGACACTAATAACTATTTTTTCTAACTTTGGAACAAGCATACGATTAGTAATCGATAACTTCTCTTGTAAATTTTGCAAAATTTCTTCTTTGTATTTTCTTCGAAGTGCAAACATCACTTATCTCCTTCTACTTTCACAACATTAGAGATATGTATCGGCATTTCTAATGTAACAAATCCACCTGTAGGATTCTTATCGCTAGGTTTGATTGCTTTTTTGACAATTCTTAAACCTTCAATAGTGACCTGAGCTTTTTTAGGAAATACTCTCAATATTTTCCCACGCTTACCCTTATCATCACCGGCAATAACCTTTACCATATCACCTTTTTTGATCTTATACTTTACCACTACAACACCTCCGGAGCTAAGGATACAATTTTCATAAAATTGGCGTATCTAACTTCTCTACTCACTGGACCAAAAATTCTTGTACCTACAGGCTCTCTTTTTGCATCAAGTAAAACGGCTGCATTTTCATCAAAACGCACTAAAGAACCATTTTCTCTATGAATTTCTTTTTTAGTGCGTACCACCACTGCCTTTACTACCTGTCCCCTTTTTATTTTAGCATTTGGTATAGCCTTTTTTACAGATGCAACAATAATATCACCTACACCTGCATAGCGCCTATGGCTTCCACCAAGCACTTTAATACACATAATCTCCTTGGCGCCACTATTATCAGCCACATTTAACCTTGTAAAACTCTGAATCATAGGCTAACTCCTTTAGTAATAACTTCCCTTAGGACAAACGCTTTCCTTTTTGAAATAGGTCTACACTCTATCGCACTAATAAAATCACCTATTTTGCCTCTATTCTGTTCGTCGTGTATTATATATTTTTTAAAACGTTTAACTATTTTTCTGTATCGCTGATGCACAACTTTCCTCTCCACAAAGATAACAATACTTTTGTCATCAATTTTATTTACAATATAACCCTGAATCGTTCTTTTGTGTGCTTGTTTCTCATTCATTCTATATCCTTTTAGCATTCAATGCAGTATTAATCTTGGCAATATCTTTCCGCACAACAGACAACTCACTTACATTTGTTAATTGCATAGTTTTAAGTTTCAATTTCATTTGAAATAACAATAATTTCTTCTCACGTAATAATTTTTGTAATTCGACAACATCTTTATCTTGTAATTCAATATATTTCATTCTCATTCTCGCTAGTTATAATTTTTGTCTTAAAGGACAATTTACTTTGAGCTAACGCTAATGCTTCACGAGCAAGCTCTTCCTCAATACCTATCATTTCATAAATAATACGACCCGGTTTAATATTCATAACCCATTTCTCAACACTACCCTTACCTTTACCCATCCTTACTTCGAGTGGTTTAGCAGTTAATGGCTTATCTGGGAATACCCGGATCCATACTTTACCTGCTCTTTTTATATGTCTTGTCATCGCAATACGAGCAGACTCTATTTGCTTAGAATCTATACGCCCATGCTCTAATGCTTTAAGACCAAAATCTCCAAAAGCCAAACTTGCACCCTTAAAAGACTTGCCCCTATTTCTACCTTTCATTTGTTTTCTATATTTTGTTTTCTTTGGCACCAGCATATTTCACTGCCTCCCTCTTCTTTGTCGACTTCTATTTTCTATCTGTCTATTCTCATTCAAATAAGACTCTCGCTTATCACGTTCACGCTTAAATTCATACTCTTGTATGATACCTTTTTGTAAAACTTCTCCCTTAAAAATCCACACTTTCACACCAATAATTCCGTAAGTAGTCATAGCTTCAGCAAAACCATAATCTATTTTTGCTCGCAATGTATGAAGTGGGACTCTACCTTCCATATACCATTCTGTACGTGCCATTTCAGCTCCAGCTAATCTCCCAGAAACTTTAATTTTAATACCCTTAGCGCCATTTTTTAAAGCAGTTTGCATAACTTTTTTCATAGCACGGCGAAAAGATACACGCTTTTCAAGTTGTGTAGCGATATTCTCCGCTCCAAGCTGTGCATTTGTTTGTGGTCTTTTAACCTCTTTAATATTAATCGCGACATCTTTCCGTATAATTTTTTTAAGTAACTCTTTATGTTTATCGATATCTGCACCTTTCTTCCCGATAATGAGTCCTGGCTTTGAAGCGACAACAGTTACACGTATTTTATGCGCTGCACGCTCAATCATAATTTCACTTACGCCTGCATAATACATTTCTCTCTTCAAAAACTCACGAATTTTATGATCTTCCAAAATATTAAAAGGGGCATATTGTGTAGAAGGAAACCAACGTGAAAACCAATTCTTATTTATCCCTAATCTCAAACCTATTGGATTAACTTTTTGACCCATTATCATCCTCACATTCTTTATTTGAATTCATACCCAACCAAACCATAATGTACTCAATGTCCCGATTTTAATTCTAAATTAGAATTTCTCTTATCGTCTACTTGCACATGAATATGTGAAGTTGGCTTCCTTATAGGTGTTGCGCGCCCTTTTGCTCTAGGAGTAAATCTCTTTAACACGGGACCTGCATCTACGCGACAAGAAAGCACAACAACATCTTTAGCTTCATAACCACCATTTGCAACAGCTGAGGCTATTACTTTTCCTATCACCTTTGCTGTTTTATTTGGTGTAAATTCTAAACTAGCCAACGCTAACTCTGCATTCATACCCTGAATTTCCCTGGCGATCAAACGCGCCTTAATTGGAGAAAGCCTCGCATATCGTAACAACGCCTTACTCATGAATACCCCTTTAATTATTTACCAATTTTCTTTTGGACATTACCCTTATGTCCTTTAAATGTCCTTGTAGGAGCAAATTCTCCAAGCTTGTATCCTACGTGATTTTCAGTGATATAGACAGGAACGAATGCACGTCCATTATGTACATTAAAAGTTAATCCAATCATATCAGGAAGAATCGTACTTCTTCTTGACCATGTTTTAATGGGCTTACGATCCTTGGAATGCTTAATTTGCAAAACTTTCTTCAACAAAGACTGATCGATAAATGGACCTTTTTTAATAGATCTTGACATTAGAATCCCCTATCTTTTTCTTGAAATAATAAGTCTATCACTCGTTTTTTTCTTGCGAGTCTTAAAACCCTTAGCTGGAATACCCCAAGGTGAAACAGGATGACCACTTGAACCAGTTTTACCTTCCCCACCACCATGTGGATGATCTACCGGATTCATAGCACTTCCACGAGTTTGCGGTCTAATACCCCTATAACGATTTCTGCCGGCTTTACCAATCGAAATATTAATAAAATCCTCATTGCCTACTATTCCAATAGTAGCCATACATTCCTCTAAAACATAACGCATCTCACCACTAGGCATTCTTAAAATAACATACTTATCTTCGCGACCCATAATTTGAGCACTTGCACCAGCACTTCTAGCAATCTGACCACCAGCACCTGGATACATTTCAATATTATGAACCACTGTTCCTATAGGTATAGCCTTCAGTTTCATTGAAAAACCCGTTTTGATATCTAAGCTATCCTCAGCAGCCACAACAACATCACCAATCTTTAACCCCGATGGTTGCAAAATGTAACGCTTCTCACCGTCTGGATAATAAACAAGTGCAATACGGCAATTCCTATAAGGATCGTACTCTGTCGTCACTATCCTACCCCTAATACCAAACTTATTACGTTTGAAATCAATGATACGGTATAACTTTCTGGCACCACCTTGTTTGTGACGACTCGTAATTCGACCATTATTATTACGCCCGGAATGCACAGGAAGCCTAAGTAACAAACTTTTAACAGTAGGTTTTGTAGTAATATCTGCTGAGCTTAACCCGCTCATAAATCTCCTACTATGCGTATAAGGTTTATAAGTTTTAATTGCCATAATTTACAACTCCTCAATTGACTAAAAAAGTATCAAACTTCACACTTTCTGGAATCTTGATATAAAACTTTTTGTTATTTGTTCGCTTACCCTCTTTACCCCTAAATTTCTTTATCTTGCCAGGCTGTCTCAGGGAATTGATTTTTATAGGCAAAAAACCAAAATATTGAATAAAAAGTCTTTTAAGCTGATTTTTAGTCATATGATCTGCAGTCTGCACAACAATAATTCCAGCTTCTTGATAAGCGAGAGATTTCTCAGTGTACAGAATTGCCTTAATATCTGCTATATCCGCCATAATATACCCCCTTATTTATAAGCTACAAATTCTCATTTATGATTTGAAATTCTAAAAATGTCATTGAACGCAGATTTTTCGATCACAACACATGAATATGCAGTTATTAAGTAAGCATTAAGTTCACATAAATCAACAATACAACACTGATCGAGATTACGGTAAGCCAACAAGGTTTTTTCATCATTCACAAACCCAACAAGAAGTGCATTTTTTGCAGATAAGTTTTTAAATTTACCATATGCATCACGTGTTTTTCCACTTTCTACAGCAATAGAATCTACTACAAATAACTTACCAAGTTGAGCTTTTTGGATTAACGCGTATTCCAAAGCAAGACGTTTTTGTTTTTTATTAACCTTAACAATATAATTCCTCTTGCTTGGTCCATGTGCTACACCACCACCCACAAACACGGGGGACGTCATACTCCCTGCTCTAGCTCGTCCACCACCTTTTTGTGCCCAAGGTTTCTTACCTCCACCACTAACTTGACCACGATTTTTTGCATGCGCACTATTTACGCGTAATGAACAAAGATATGACTTCACATAAATATACAAATTATGTTCACTAACTCTAGCATAACCACTAGGTAGAAGCATCTCACTATCATCGCACTCAAAATTCTTATCCAAAACAATTGCTTTATTCATGTTTAAATTAACCTCAAAATATGATTTATCTCTACTTAATCTATAATCCTAATTATACCGAATGCCCCATTATAACCAGGAACAGAACCCTTCACAACTAAAATATTGCTGTCTCGATCAAAAGAAAAAATGCCATTTATGGCACTCACCTGGTCGTTACCATATTGTCCAGCCATCTTTTTGCCAGGCTGAACGCGACCTGGCCATTCACGATTACCAATAGAACCCACTCTCCTATGAAATCTACTTCCATGTGCAGCAGGACCGCCTTGAAAACCCCATCTCTTTACAGCCCCACTAAAACCACGACCTTTTGTATTAAAAATCGTTTTTACACGCTTTGCTTCTGCGAGAACATCCAACTTCACATCACCCACCACAGCATTACGAAATTGCAATGTGAGAAATTTATTAAACTCTTTACTTAGACCATACTTCTTTTGGATTCCCAAAATACTTTTATTTTGTATTTTTCCTTTTGGATAGGCCACAAATACCCTAGTATTATCATCAAGTATTTCGCATATCTTCATATTTATGACACGCAAAAGAGTGACTGCCTTGCTTGTTGCACCTACCGTACGACTCATACCTATTTTTTCAACAATAAATTCCATCATCTAAAAAATCCTTAAACATCTCTCTGTATATTATTTACTCATAGACGTAACTTCTACATCTATTTCAGGCGCTAAATCAAGCTTCATCAAGCTATCTACAGTATCAGGAGTAGCAGATATAATATCAATTATACGATGGTGAATTCTAATTTCAAATTGTTCCCGAGAATCCTTATTGACGTGAGGAGACCTAAGGACAGTATAACGACGCTTCCTGGTTGGCAAAGGTACAGGCCCTCTAATTTCACTCCCTGTACGCTTTACAGCTTCAACGATAGCACCTACAGAACGATCCAGAACTCTATGATCGTAAGCTTTCAATTTCAATCTTATCTTTTCCATATCCTCACTCAACACTCCCTTCTTAAAAAATTAAGCAACTACATAAGTTATGAATACCTTGAAACTATCAAAGCGTCATTTTGTTACTCTTTAGACGAACACTGTCAAAATCCTGAAAACCCACACGGACGCAACACTTCTTACTTCCTTCGCCACAAAATCTAGAAATACTGCCTCAGATCTCATGTTTGAAGAATTTTTGAAACTTTACACCAATCTCCTAAACACACCCTAGAGAATACTAAAAAACTCCAGGTTATGGTATATTAACTCGCAATAACGTATTTTCGAAACCCTGATGTTAACTTTAGAAAATTATATGTAAGCTACTCTTACCCGCTCATTATCCCACAAAAAAGCTAATTTACTAAATAAAAATTCCTCAGAGAGATAATAAAAAACACTACTCCCAAGTCTTAATTTAGAGTACCAAACAAAGAAAACTAAAACCGCTATTCTAATATAAAAACCTTAGTTTTTGCAATAACTTCATTATTCATGAAAATTCAAATATCTAAAGCTGTATACACTAGAAAATCTCTTAACGAAGACATAAAAAATATTTCACACTAAAATAATGTCTCCTTATTATAAAGAGGCTCAAACAAAAACATCAAAATCCTACTAGAAAACTTAATAAACTAATGTTATAATTTTGGGTAGCCATAACTTAGAGATTTAACGTCACAAAACCATAAACTTTAACGAAATATCATTTGAAACTTCAAAGATATGATTTATAAAATGCTTGAAAACATTTTGAGGGAAATCTATGCGAATATTGATTATAGAAGACAATCCTTCACTTAATAAACCTTTAAGTGAAGCGCTTAATATAAATGGTTATCAAACAGATATAGCAGAAAATTTAAAAGACGGTGAGTATTACATCAGCATTAGAAACTATGATTTGGTATTGAGCAAATGGTTATTAAGCGATGGTCTGGGACTTGATATAATAGCACGTATCAAAGAGAAGCATCCACGTACTCCCATAATTATTATTTCAGATGAGAGAAATTCTGAGTATGAACTTCAAACATTTAAAAATGGCGCTGATGATTTTGTGGCACAACCGATTGACATTAGGGTTTTAGTAGTTCGTATAGAAGCAAGATTAAGATTTTGGGGTTCTACAGCAATTGAAATAGATGAACTCACAATAAATCCTGATGAAGAAAAAATTACATACAAAGGACAGGAGATTGAGGTAAAAGGAAAACCATTTGAGGTATTAACACACTTGGCGCGTCATCGTGATCAAATTGTATCTAAAGAGCAACTTCTTGATGCGATATGGGAAGAACCTGAACTTGTAACACCTAATGTCATTGAGGTTGCTATTAATCAAATCCGTCAGAAAATGGATAAACCGTTAGGAATTGCTACTATAGAGACCGTCCGTAGGAGAGGGTATAGATTTTGTTACCCTAAGATTCCTGTTGAGAATTAGTCAATAATTCCTAGGAGATATGTCAAATCAAATAATCTTTTTTTAAGCTTAGTTTTTTAATAATTTTGCCCTGCCTCATTTCATAGACCTATGCAATAAGAGATGTCGCTAAAGCTTCAGGGTGGGAACATAGCAGAGCATCTTCATCTTTTATGTGCCGTAGTAATCTGTGAATGGGGTGTGTTATATTTTGTAATATTCAAAAATTATGAAGTCTGAAGTTGTATTGCTTCAGTTTTTCGATAACCCAAATTTTAATGCTTTCATCGGTATGAATACGTATGCTGGAAATAACTACAAATTTAGGATTCGGGTCAAAATGCATTAGATTCGTTGTGGGGTTTCTGTGTCTTTACTTACAATAGATGTGGTTTAAGAGAGATGTGGTTTAAGAGTGTTTAAAAAAATGTCTTAAAAATACTTCAAGGATAGTGGTTATGACTTTTACAGGTAAGAATGTTTTGATAACGGGTGCTAGCAAGAGTATAGGTGCAGAGATTGCTAGGGTATTAGCAAATTTCGGTTTGAAGGTATGGATAAATTATAGAAATAATCCTAATCTAGCAGATATGGTTCAACAAGAAATACAGTCTAAGAATGGGAAAGCCGCTACTATCAAATTTGATGCTAGCGATGAAAAAGCTTTCGTATACGCTATTAGAAATATAATCGAAAATGATGGTGGGCTTGATTATCTTGTCAATAACGCAGGAATTACCAATGATAAACTTGCAATCAGAATGACCACACAGGACTTTATAGATGTAATTAACAGCAATTTGCAATCTGCTTTTATTGGGTCTAGGGAAAGTCTGAAAGTAATGAGCAAACAGCGCTTTGGTGCTGTAGTCAATATTGCGTCGATAGTTGGAGAACGTGGAAATGCAGGCCAAACTAACTATGCAGCAAGTAAGGGCGGGATGATTGCAATGACAAAGAGTTTTGCTTATGAAGGTGCACCAAGAAATGTTCGTTTTAATTGTGTAACTCCGGGGTTTATCGCTACAGATATGACACAATCACTCAAAGATGACATCAAACAATCGTATATCAAAAGTATTCCGCTCGGACGGTTTGGTCAGGCGAATGAGGTAGCAAATGCAGTAGCATTTCTACTCAGCAATGAATCCAGCTATATAACAGGAGAAACAATCAGAGTTAATGGTGGGCTTTATATGTGATTCAATTAATCTATTTTAAGCTTATTTTTGTTATTTTTTTATATAATCGCGGGGTTTGTTTTATTCTATCCAATTTATAAGGGGAAAGTTCTATGGCACTATTTGATGAAGTAAAGTCTGTTATTGTTGAACAATTGAGTGTAAATAGTGAGGAGATAAAGTTAGAATCTAGTTTTGTTGAAGATCTCAATGCGGATTCTCTGGATGTGGTCGAAATGATTATGGCTTTAGAAGAGAAATTCGGTATTGAAATTCCGGATCAAGATGCAGAGAGCATGAAAACGGTTCAAGATGTGGTTGCTTATATAGAAAAGTGTACACAAAAATAGTTTTTTGTTTATTGTGTTGCTAATAAGGAGTTGTCCTTGGTAATTGATGATTATCGAAGGACTCTTTTTTAAGATTCAAGGAGAGTACGTGTATCGAGTAGTAGTAACGGGCATGGGAATGGTTAGTGCACTAGGACTAAACAAGGGAGATTCTTTTAAGGCTATAACAGAAGGAAAGTGTGGTATTAAAAGAATTTCTCTATTTGATGCCGGAAGTTTTCCTGTGAATATTGCAGCGGAAATAACGGATTTTAAGCCTGAAGAAGTAATGGAAGCAAAAGAGATCAAAAAAGCAGATCGCTTTATTCAGTTAGGACTTAAAGCTTCAAGAGAGGCAATGGAGGATTCTGGTTTATTGTGTGGCAATGGAAAAATAGATGAGGCTTTAGCTGATAACTTTGGTATAAGTAGTAGTGCTGGTATAGGTGGTCTTGGGAACATAGAGCGTAATTCTATCACTTGTTTTGAAAAGGGACCGCGCAGAATTAGTCCATTTTTTGTGCCATCAGCTCTTGTTAATATGCTAGGAGGGTTTACCTCAATTGAATTTGGGCTGAAAGGTCCGAATGTTGCAAGTGTAACAGCTTGTGCTGCTGGGACACATGCGATTATAGAAGCAGCTAAAACTATAATGATAGGAGAAGTTGATAAAATGCTTGTTGTAGCTTCAGAATCTACTATATGTCCTGTCGGGATTGGTGGTTTTGCTGCGATGAAAGCATTAAGCGATCGAAATGATGAGCCCCAGAAAGCTTCTCGCCCTTTTGATAGAGAAAGAAATGGTTTTGTAATGGGTGAAGGCGCTGGAGCACTAGTTTTGGAAGAGTATGAAAGTGCAAAGGCACGTGGAGCAAAAATTTATGCTGAGCTTGTTGGTTTTGGTGAAAGCGGTGATGCAAACCACATAACAACACCAGCGCCAGAAGGTGAAGGTGCATTTAGAGCCATGAGTGCTGCGCTAAAAATGGCAAATATAAGAATCGATTACATCAATGCTCATGGTACAAGTACTGCATACAACGACCTTTTTGAAACAATGGCATTAAAGAAGGTTTTTGGTAATAAAGAATCTGTTCCCCCTGTAAGCTCAACAAAAGGACAAATTGGACATTGTTTAGGTGCTGCTGGTGGCATAGAGGCTGTTATCTCAATTATGGCGATGGATAAGGGCATATTGCCGCCTACAATTAACCATGAATTTCCTGATCCAGAATGTGATTTGGATTATGTACCTAACACAGCTAGGGATGTTAAGATAAGTTCTGTAATGAGCAATTCTTTTGGATTTGGTGGCACTAATGGCGTTGTAATTTTTAAAAGACTATAGCTGCAACCGGATAATGGCCACTTACTTAAATTTCGAACAAAAAATTAAAAATATTCAGGACGACATAGAATCAGCAACGATCAGAGGCGATGCTCATGCACAGAAAATTTTACAAAAAGCCCTACATAAAGAAATCACTCAAGTCTATAAAAATATGAGTGATTACCAGAAACTTCAGCTTGCACGTCATCCAGATAGGCCTTATGCAATGGATTACATTGAGCTGATTGTGAAAAACAAGTATGAGATTTGTGGCGATAGACATTTTCGTGATGATAAAGCTATTGTGTGTTTTATAGGCAAAATCGGAGGACGACATGCAATCGTTATCGGTGAAGAAAAAGGTCGCGGTACAAAAAACAAGCTTATGCGTAATTTCGGAATGCCTCATCCAGAGGGATATCGTAAAGCTCTACGCATAGCAAAATTAGCAGAAAAATTCAACTTACCCCTGCTTATGCTCATAGATACTTCTGGTGCATATCCTGGAGTTGCCGCAGAGGAACGCGGTCAAAGTGAAGCGATTGCTAAGAATCTCCAAGAGTTTGCAGCGTTGAAAATCCCCACAATCTCAATCGTTATCGGCGAAGGTGGTAGCGGTGGCGCTCTGGCACTTGGTGTAGCAGATAAATTAGCAATGATGCAGTATTCAATCTTTAGTGTGATTTCACCAGAAGGCTGTGCTGCAATCTTATGGAATGATCCTAATAAACTAGAAACAGCAACAAAAGCTCTAAAAATTACTCCTAACGAGCTCAAAAAACTGAAACTTATAGATGACATTATCCAAGAACCAGATATTGGAGCACATCGCGATAAATATAGTGCTGCCAAAGCTATAGAACAGTATTTTTTGCAAGCATTAGATGAAATCGAACAAAATGAAACCTACGTCCAAACACGCTATGAAAGACTAATGCGTTATGGAGTTTTTGAGAATTAATATATAGTTATCTCTTCGAAAATTTCTTCTAATACAAACAAATGAAAGATCGGATTTTTTTGCAAAAACACGGTAAACAATTTGAATTCGATACTAAAGTAGCAAGTGTTTTTGATGATATGCTCGAGCGTTCTGTTCCATTCTATAAAGAAAACCTTAATTTATGCGTCGATTTTCTTACTCTTAATATCCCACCTCGAGCCATAGTATATGATGTTGGTTGCTCTACGGGAAATCTCCTTTTAGAGCTTTTTTCACGTTTGCCAGATTCTCATCTCATTGGTTTAGATACTTCTCATGCAATGCTTGAACGTGCTAGACTTAAAGCGGAAGCATACAATGCACATATTTTTTTTAAATTAGCTGATTGCCTCAAAGAAGAATTTTTGCAATCGCATGCTATCGTGAGCAATTACACCTTGCAATTCATCCGCCCTCCATTAAGAACAAATCTTCTCAAAAAACTTTACGCTTCACTAAAACCTAACAATGGAATCTTTATTATGAGTGAAAAAATGATTTGCAAGGATTCACTACTAAACCAACAAATGATTAGATACTACCATCAGTACAAAGAGCATAATGGCTATTCAAAAAGCGAAATCGCACATAAAAGAGAATCTTTAGAAAATGTGCTTGTGCCCTATAGTCTAGAGGAAAATATAAAATTATTAGAAGATTGTGGATTCACAAATATCGAAGTTCTTTTTAAATGGGTCAATTTTGGAACCCTTATAGCAAAAGCAAATTAAAGTTTTGGTATGCCATCAATAGGTGAAGAAGCGCTGGCATAAGGTTTTTTGAGCATTCTGCCGGCAAGAAAACTTGCTCTCCCAGCAATCACAGCATGTTTCATAGCCTGTGCCATAAGCAATGGATTGCTCGCGGTAGCTATGGCAGTATTACTGAGCACACCATCAGCACCAAGCTCCATGGCAATACTTGCATCTGAAGCGCATCCTATGCCTGCATCAACAATCACAGGAATATTTACTGCTTCTTTGATAAATATAATATTGTAGCGATTCTGTATCCCAAGCCCACTGCCAATAGGTGCAGCTAATGGCATCACAGCGCTTGCACCTGCGGATTCTAAAGTTTTAGCAATGATA
Organism: Helicobacter sp. 10-6591; assembly: GCF_003288805.1. Classification (GTDB taxonomy): domain Bacteria; phylum Campylobacterota; class Campylobacteria; order Campylobacterales; family Helicobacteraceae; genus Helicobacter_F. Next base: position 35,783 of record NZ_NHYK01000016.1, read on the forward strand.
GGATCATCGTTTGTATAAGCCAACACACTAAAACCTTCTTTGGCTAACACTTCACAAGCCTTGATTGTCTCAATTACATCTGGATAGAGTGTTTTTTGCGTGTCACCAATAATTTCAAGTTTGATAAAACCAATCCCCGTCGCCTCTTTGACTAAGCGAAAAAGTGTAATTGCTTCCTTTGCATTGGCACAACCAGCAGAGTTTGGTAAGAACGAAACATGTGTATCTTTGAAATAATCTAATAAATTCTCTTGCTTAGTATCTAAAATATTTACTCGTCTAACTGCAACGGTAATAACATCAGCTCCAGATTCAAGTGTAGCATCGCGTGTAGTAGCAAAATCCTTATATTTTCCACTACCTACAATAAGTCTTGAGCGCAAAACCTTAGACCCAATTTTGAGTTCAGAATCTTTAAAGGTGCTTACTCTATCCATGCTCATTCCCTTAGCTATATTGTGTCTAATTTTGCAAGATTTGCAATGATTTTTTGTGGTGTGAGCGCATAAGAACAGGATTCTAAGTCCCCAGCTAACGCATGTGCTATACTCGCTGTAATTGCAGCATTTAATCCGTCATAACCTTGAGCAAGGAGTGCGCCAATCATCCCAGAAAGTACATCACCACTTCCACCTTTTGCTAAAGCTACAGAACCAAATGTATTTAAAAAGATTTTTTGATTCCTAGCAATTATGCTATTAGCACCCTTGAGCAATAAGGTGACATTTGGATAACGCGCACTAAACTCCAAAACAAGCGGTACTTTGCTATCTAACCTAACATTTTTAAAACCACAACCCTCAAGTAACGCTACAAATTCCTTTGGGTGTGGAGTAAGTACGATCTGAGAATCTAATAACTTTTTATGCTCCAACACATCATATATCTCTTCGCAGCATAAAGCATCTGCATCAATCACACAAGGTTCATTTCGCTGTTTGATTTCAGCAAGCACTTCAGTACTAGATTCTCCTAATCCCATACCCAAAGCAAACGCACTGACATTTTGAGGGATTGTATCTGTCCGGATAATCTCTAAAGGCAGATGACTATTATCCAACATTCCCTTATCAATCACACTTACCAAACCCGTGCCAAAAGTGAATCCAGCACATGCACTCAAAATACCAGCGCCACTTTTTGATCCCACAAAGACACATAAATGCCCAAATGTCCCCTTATGTGCATTTTGGGATAACCTTTTAGGTAGTCTCATATCACTTTTTTCTAACAATTTAAGATTTGAAGTCAGTTCATAATTTTCCCTTGAAACGCCAAGCTCTGCCGTATGAATCTCCCCTACAAAATCCTTTGCCTTATCATCAAAAAGCACCATTTTCAAAGCACCCATACACATTGTGTGATGTGCTTTGAATATAACAGAATCATTTGCAAGCAATCCACTAGGTATATCACATGCAATGTTTAAGTGCGCAATATTATTGCTCTGTTTTATGATGTCATTTAGCTCTTCTTCCATCTTACCTTTGAATCCACTTCCAAAGAGACAATCCACCACAACATCACAAGGTAAAAGCTTTGATACAAATTTAATACTCTCGACCAAATGTGCTTTCTCACACATTTCTATGCATAATGGGCTCTTGGGTTCTTTTGCTTGGTAGATTCTCACCTTATATGTACCGCTCAATTTTCTGGCAAGAGCATAGCCATCAGCTCCATTATCTCCGCTTCCACAAAGAATTGTTACAACGCTATTTGTATGTGTTTTTTGTCTGATAAGTAAAAGCAGTGCATTTGCAGCATTTTCTACCAGAATCTGTTGTGTAAGCCCAAACTTACTGCACAATCTCTTATCGAGTGCATTTGTGCTTTCATATACATTTTGCATAACCCTATGCTCTCCTTATACACCACACCTAGCTGCAATCGCTGCGGCAACAGCTGTGACTAAATCATCATCATCCTTACTATTGTCTGGGATGAGCGATGAAAGCTTTGTTTCGAAAAAAGAGGTATCAAAATCCCCTCGTCTAAAGTCTTTGTCATGGCAAATATTTTTCAGAAATGGAATTGTAGTTTTAACACCGCGAATTGTAAACTCTTGTAATGCTCTATCGAGCTTATTAACCACTAAGTCATAGCTAGATGCACGAACAATAAGCTTTGCAATCATAGAATCATAAAATGGAGGTATCACATAATCCTTATAGATACAGCTGTCCACACGCACAAAAGGACCAAGTGCTGGGTAATATGCTGTGATTTTGCCTGGACTTGGGACAAAGTCATTATGTACATCTTCGGCATTTATGCGGGCTTCAATTGCATAACCCTGCGGGCAAATATCATTTTGATCGAGTTCTAAAATCTCACCACCTGCTACCCGAATCTGCCTTACAATTAGGTCAAGTCCTGTAATCTCTTCAGTAACACCATGTTCAACCTGTATGCGAGTATTCATCTCCATAAAGTAAAAATGATTAAAATCATCAAGCAAAAATTCTATAGTGCCTGCATTTGTATAATTGACTGCTTTAGCTGCAGCCACGGCCGTAGCCCCCATTCTACGACGCAAATCATCACTTATAATAGGACTTGGTGCAATTTCGATGAGCTTTTGATGCCGACGTTGTATAGAACAATCGCGCTCCAAGAGATGGATTACATTGCCATAATTATCTGCAAGAATCTGAAATTCTATATGACGTGGATTGATGATGTATTTCTCCATAAAAACATCATCATTTTTAAAGAATGCCATAGCTTCACGCTTACATGCATTAAAACTCTCCTCTAAATCACCCTCTTTCTCGACTACGCGTATGCCTCGACCTCCACCACCAGCACTCGCTTTCAAAATCACAGGGTAACCAATCTTTGTGGCAATCTTAGATATTTCTTCTTTGGTAAGCTTATTGAGTCGCTCGGTTCCCGGTACTACAGGGATTCCATGTTTTTGCATAAGTGAACGTGCCTGATTTTTGTCGCCCATCTGTGCTATGGTCTCAGCACTTGGTCCTATCCAAACAATACCTGCCTCCCGCACTTTTCTAGCAAAAATAGCATTCTCACTCAAAAATCCATATCCTGGATGGATGGCATCTGCACCGAGCTTAAGCGCAGCTTCCACTATTAAGTCCGCATCTAAATACCCGCGCAAAGGATCGTCGCTGATTTCATAGGATTCATCTGCCATTTTGACATGCATAGAATCTCTATCTGCACGAGAATAGATCGCTACACTTTGGATATGTAAATCCCTACAGGCACGAATAATACGCACTGCAATCTCACCTCTATTGGCAATGAGAATCTTTGTAAGCATAAAATATCCCTTAAAAATAAAATTTATATATTAAGATCAGGTATCACAAAGCGATAAAAAACGTTTTACTCCGTTTTCAAATCTTCCTAACTTGCAAAATTAAAGAATGCGTTCTTTATAAAAAATCAAGTTGCTTAAGAAGACACTATTCTACTATATAAAGATTTAAAGACACAGCAAAACAAAGAAAGGGTAAGCTGTTCTACGAAGAATACGATTCAATGTAATCAACCTCTACGCTAAGTCATTATCTGCAGACTTAAAATACTCTTTTTATACATCTTTGATCTTTGATGTGGTCAATCAGCATTGACATGGGCAATATGCCAAAACACAATTTCAAAATTTCAAAACCCATCAGTGATGGTTCTTTGCAATTTGATATTGATGTATTTTCTAGTGCCATCATCCCCTCACTGAAAAATGAGGCATATGCTACACCCAATACAAGTTCTCAATTCACTCATACAATCAAATCTATTCGCCACAGCAGCACACTTGATACATTCTACCAACAAGCATTTGGCCAACTTGATTCTCTTGATATGTCTCTTAGTGCTTATACCAAAGCGGTAGATGAAATCCAAGGTGGTGGACATCTCTTAGCAAGCAGTGAAATACTAAATACCCAAAAACGTATGCTCAATGAATTCTCTATACTCCCTATGAACAATGCCCTTACACCAATTACAAGTATTACAACAGGATTGACTACTGCACTCAAT
>NZ_NHYK01000017.1 GCF_003288805.1 Helicobacter sp. 10-6591
AAGGAACAGTGGGCAATAACACTGTAATCAAAAATGAGAATAGCAGCGGCAGTATAAAAATCCTAGATTGGAAGTTAGAGAATCAAGACAATGGCAATCCGAAAACAGTCAGATTTGAAGGTAATGGCGGCAATATAACTTTAGAGAAACTCACAATCAGTGAAACTACTACAGATATCACCAAAGTAGCAAATGCTATACAAGGAAGTAAGAAAGCAGAAGCAGTAGCACATACACAAGTACAAACAAGTGGTGGCAATGGTGCAGTAACTATAACAGGTGATCTTTTAAGAGGTAGAGAGGGGGAGCTACCTTTACTTATTTGTTGCTTATCTTGTTGAGGATTCACAACAAGATAAAATTAAAAGATTTGCTAGCAATCTATTTTTAGGGAGTAAAATGAGACAACTTCTGCACTCATTTTTGTGGCATATACACCATATTATAATTTATATATTATGTTTATTTTTACTTAACTATGTTGCTACAATTATATTTTCATTAACCATTAAAGGCTATGCATGAATACAATTTCTGTTTCTAAAGCTACAGATACAAACCAAGATATACAATCCCAAAAGGATTTTTCTTCTTTTGGCTTACGAGAATATTTATTAAAAGGCATCAGTGAATTAGGCTTTAGCACCCCTTCACCAATCCAAGAACAAAGCATACCAATTGTTTTATCAGGCGGTGATTTGATTGCTCAAGCGCAAACAGGCACAGGCAAGACAGCAGCTTTTGCGATTCCTATATTGAATAAAATCACACGTCGTAACAATATCGAGGCGCTTATTATTACTCCTACCAGAGAGCTTGCTATGCAGATAAATGATGAGTTTTTGAAGCTTGGACGCTTTGCTCGTATCAAAACAATCTGCATGTATGGAGGGCAAAGCATCAAGCGTCAGTGTGATCTATTAAAAAATAATCCAAAAATCATGATTGCCACACCAGGTAGATTGCTTGACCATCTTATGAATGGTCGTCTGCAGGACTTTACTCCACGTATAGTTGTGCTTGATGAATCTGATGAAATGCTAGATATGGGATTTTTGGATGATATTGAGCAGATTTTTAGTTATTTGCCAAGTAGCAAGCAGACATTGCTTTTTTCTGCCACTATGCCTGAAGCAATTCAGAATCTTGCGTTAAAAATCCTGCATGAACCCAAGTTCGTAAAAATATCCCCAATAGACATTACCAATAAAGATATTGAGCAAAAATACTACATCATCAATGAGAGTGAACGCGAGGAAGCAATTATCAGACTTTTAGAGATTTATGCTCCAACCAAAAGTATTATTTTTACGCGTACAAAAAGAGAAGCTGATATGCTTGCTAAGAGGCTATTTAGTATGAATTTTAATGCAGCTGCTTTGCATGGGGATATGGAACAATGGGATAGAAAGACTGTTATTACTAACTTTCGCCAAAGCAAAATCGAGATTCTTGTGGCGACTGATGTCGCTTCGCGAGGACTTGATATCAGTGAAGTAAGCCATGTTTTTAATTACCATATTCCGATCAATCCAGAAAGCTATGTGCATAGAATCGGACGCACAGGACGTGCTGGTAAAAAGGGCATTGCTATTACGCTTGCTACACCCTTAGAATTTAAAGAGATCAATAAAATCAAGCAAACAACCAAAGCACAAATTGAGCTATGTGAGATAGAGAGTACTGAAGTTTTGGATAAGCAACAACTTCTTGGCAGGATAGCATCTATTGAAGTTTCCCAAAATGCAGAAGAGATGCTAGAGATTCTTAAAAACGAAATGGATTTTAGAGATTTGTGTCTGAAGCTCTTGAGTAACTATATTGCTACCCAATGCGCCAAAACCATCGGGTTGAAAAAAGATGAGATAGCAAAGCTTGAAGCTATAGAATATGCAAACAATATTACTTTTAAGATGAATGCCAAGACTGCCAAAGCAAGAAATTCTAAAAAAAATACCAGACAAAGTGTAAAATCACGCTATAGCTCTGGCTCTATTACTGATAGCATTTGGGGTTAAGTTTTTTTGCTTGTTTAAGGTAGGGTATGCACGAAGTATGGGAGAACTTTAAAGCTATTGTTGTAGGTGTTTTGCCAAATATCCAAACTTTTGGTCTTGTTTTATTTAAGGTCACCTTACTCTTAGTTGTTGGTTATTATTTTTCTCGTTTCTTAGCCAAGCGAGTGCGTAAGAGTATAGAATCTAGGGATATAGTTCTTTCAAATTTTTTGTCCCAAGTTGTGTTCATCGGGGTCAATGTTGCTGTAATAATTGCTGCTCTTGGCACTTTAGGTGTGCAGACAAATTCTATCATTGCAGTCCTTGGGACGGCCGGTGTGGCTATTGCACTTGGCCTTAAGGATTCTCTTTCTTCAGTGGCAAGCGGGATAATCCTCATTATCTTGCGTCCTTTTGCAAATGGCGATGTAATCGAATTGGGCTCAATCACTGGTAAAGTAGAAACTATCAATCTCTTTAATACCACTTTGCGTTTGCCCGATGGGAAGTTAGCCATCATTCCAAATGCCAATATCTCCAAAGCAAATGTGATAAATTCTACTGATATTTCAAAACGTCGTCTTGATATTACCTTTGGTGTAGGCTATGAAAGCAATACAGATGCAGTCAAGCTTGTGGTTATAAATATCTTAGAAAATAATCCATGTGTAGATTTGAAGAAGGGGTATTTTATTGGATTAGATAGTTTTGGCGAAAGCTCTATTAACTTTTTATTAAGGTTTTGGATAGACGTAGAATATGGCTTGCTTGAGACAAAAGCAAGTATTTTGGAATCTCTAAAAGTCAATCTTGAAGCTAATGGTATCGAGATCCCATTCAATAAGGTTGATGTCAATATTCTGACACCAAAAGCAGAATCTTCACAGCAGATTCCAACAGACAAAGATATATTAGAAAATATCGTCTTTGTGCCCGTAAAAACTGACATCCAACAAACAGATTTCAAGCAAGATTCTCAACCAAATAAGGATACTCGCCATAGGATTTTTGACAAAATTGCACACAAACTCAAAATAAGCATGAAGGATAATGGAAACTAGATGAGGCAGATTCTAGGTGCTTCCTTAGGATTTATGTGTGATGAATCATTTAGCATCCAGAGAAACATTGGGGTTGTGGTTAAAAAGGGCAAAATCACTCAAGTTGGCGAATATCAAGCTTTATGTAGAGAATTTTCAGATTTAAAACATGAGTTTTTTGATGGCTGTGTGTTATTGCCAGCTTTTGTGAATGCGCATTTGCATTTTGAATTTAGTGGCAATGCCGTGAGTTTTACTTATGGGGATTTTGGAGCTTGGTTAGATTCTGTGATTGCCAATCGCGATGTGCTCTTGGGCATGGATACTCTGGATAAGCATATTTGTGATTGTATCGATGAGTGTTTGCGTAGCGGGGTAGGGATTGTTGGCGCAGTGAGTAGTTATGGTTATGATTTAAAAATGCTCGCCCAAAGCCCACTAAGGGTGGTGTTTTTCAACGAAGCTATAGGCAGCAATCCCAGTGCGATAGATACATTGTATAGGAATTTTTGTGTGCGTTTAGAAGAATCCCAATCCTATGCTTCAAGCAGCTTTATCCCAGCGGTTGCCTTGCATTCGCCTTATTCTTTGCATCATATATTTGCTAAGCGCGTTGTAGAGATTGCTAGAGGATTAGATTCCCCTATGAGTGTGCATTTTTTAGAATCTATTTATGAGCGTGAGTGGCTAGAAAATGCAAGCGGATATTTTTATAAGTTTTTTACCCAGATTTTTCAACTTCCAAATCCAAAGCCTTTTTATACGATTACAAACTTCTTGGAATTTTTTAGCGATATAAAAAATGCTATTTTTGTCCATTGTCTGCAGGCACGAGATAAAGAGCTAGAATTTCTGAAGCAAAATACCTTTAGCATCGTAACTTGCCCTCGTTCTAATCGGCTTTTGTGTAACGACTATTTGGATTTGCAAAACCCCAATTTGCCCAATGTTGCTTTAGGTACTGATGGGAAAAGCTCAAATAATAATCTCAATATGCTTGAGGAATTGCGCACAGCGCTCTTTGGCTACAAAAGTAACGATTTAGAATCACTTGCCAAAAAGCTTTTGTTGTTTGCAACAAGCAATGGAGCGAAGGCTTTGGATATCCAAAGCGGTGAGATAAAGGTTGGCAAGAATGCAGATTTGGCATTGTTTCATATACCAGAGCTTAGTAGTTTGCATAATCCATCACAGATTCCCTTGCATTTTATTCTGCAGGCGAAATCCGCGCATAGAGTTTATATAGATGGGATAAGAGTGTTATGAAAGTCGATTCTCTAAGTGGGCTTATTGGCAGAATCTGTGAGCTTGAGGTAGTGAGGCAAAGTGAGCATGGCGTATTTTTAAGTCTTCCATGCACAAATCTTTCGCAAGCAAGCAGGAGACGAGAGCAGGAGATGCAATGTGTGCTACTCCCTAAGAAGTTTGGAATCTTTGCTCATGGCAGTAAGATAGCCGTTTTTCTTTATACAGATTCCCAAGACAGATTGGTTGCTACCACACAAACACCATTGTTAAAATTTGGCGAGATTGGTGCATTAGAGATTGTGGATGTGGTGGCAAATGGCTATTTTGTGGATTTGGGAATCGATAAGCAGCTTTTTGTCCCAGCAAAAAACCCAAAAGCACAGAATCTGGGTTCTCAAATCGTTGTCTATGTGGCCAGAGATAAGCAAATGCGCCTCATTGGTAAGCTTGCAATACGAAAATATTTGCAACCATGTAAGCAAAAAGCCTTGCTCTATTCTTGTGTTAAAGTCCTTGTATTTGAAAAGACACCACTTGGCTTTGGTTGTGTCGTAGAGGGGCGTTATTATGGACTGGTATATCATAGTGAGCTTGCTTTTAGCCCTTCTATTGGAGAAACTCTTATACTTAAGGTCACAAACTTGCGCAAAGATGGCAAGCTCGACTTAGGTCCTAAGCGTGAGCAATCAGTCAAGGTGTTGCTAGAAATCTTACAACAGCATAATGGCTGTTTGGAGCTTGACTTTAAAAGTGAGAGTTCTGAAATCTTTGCTCTGACAGCTTTGAGTAAGAAGAATTTTAAGATTCTGAGCAACAAGCTGGTTAAAGAGAATCTCGCCTATTTTGCTGACAAAAACAATGGCAGAAAAAACTTGTGTTTGAGAGAATCTACATCGAGCTAAGCGATGAATGCGGTCTTAAATGCAGCTTTTGTCCGCATTCATCATCTCCAACCAGGCGCGGTATTATGGATATTGGCTTTTTTGAGCATATTATAAGCCAGATTGCTCAAGGTTTAGGTAAGCTCGTGTTTTTACATATTCTAGGCGATCCGTTGGTGTTAAAAAATCTCTCTAGCTATCTCAAGATTATCAAGCAGTACAATTTGCGCGCACATATCGTAAATAGCGGCAAGTTCTTGCATACCCAAGATTTCCATACACTTCTTTTTGCGCCTGTCAGAGAGATTGCATTTTCATTAAGTGCATTTGTGGATAATCCAAGAGGCTTTAGGGATTCTTATCTACAAGAGATTTTGGAGTTTTGCTCTTTCTCTCGGAAGGTAAAAAGTGAGGTTTTTATCCACCTGCGATTGCAGGATTATCTTTTAGATGCAAGCGCGCCTTTACTCAAAGAAATTGCAGAGTTTTTTGGCGTTGCAGATTCTAGAGCTTTGAGAGAAAATTTGCGATTGGATTACAAGACATTTTTCACCATCACAAAGCATTATGAATGGAATGCTAAGTCACCAGTGCAATCTAATCAATTCAGACTAGGTAAAAAACCCTATTGCTATGGTTTAATCAAGCAGTTTGGAATCTTGAGTAACGGAGTGGTTGTACCTTGCTGTATTGACTGTTTTGGTGAGATTGCATTAGGAGATGCACATATACAAGAGTTGCGTGCGATTTTAGATTCCCCAAAGGCTAGGAGTATAAAGTCATATTTTAAAGAAGGCAAAGCGTTGCTTCCACAATGCCAGAAATGTGGTTATGTAAAAGTCTTAAGGTGATTTTATGGAATCTTTTTTGCTAAATGAGAATGTTTAGATGAAAAACTCACTACAAACAAAGGATTTTCTTTTGAAGAAGGTATATGCGATTAAGGTGGGGTTGTTGTTGGTTGTATTGTCATTACTCACAAGACTTGGAGCAGCTGATATGAATGATTATTTGCTGTATGGCAATACACGTGGGCATGTAGGATTGTATTTTCAAAATATGACTGGCAATCGCGCGAATTTCGTGGATACCAATCTTTCTTTGGGTTATGATTCTCCAAAGGATGCTTTGGGGTTTAATTTTGGTGGTGCGGCATGGTTGGCCACGCGTATGTTTGAAGCTAACAGAGGGGATTTTAATTCTACGAAAGAATATTTTGTCATTACCGAACTTTATGGGCAGTTTAACCCCAATGAAAGATTCCGCGCACAAGTAGGAAGATTCCGCGCTGATGTCGAATGGATAAAATACTACAACCAAGGTATATACACTTCCGTAGCTGCTAATAGTAATATAGTAACCCAATTTATGTGGGTGCATAGCAATGCATATGTTGATAAACATCGTATGCAGCAATTTCGCAATCCGTTCCATAGTATAGGTGTTTTCTATGCAGATGTTGCTCTCAATCTTCCAGAATCACCGCTTGTTGTAACTCCATATATCTATCTTGCACCATATCGTTTTAGCTCATTTGGCATAAAAGTAGATATCGAAAAGCCAGCCGTTGCAGAATCCATATTGTATGTAAAAATACACTTACTCTCTTATATTGGCAAAAACCAAGTCATAGAATCTACCCGTACAGATGGTGATGGCTATATGGTGTGGATAGAATCTGGTGTGAAGTGGTTTGGTGTGAGGTTTGGTGGAGGCACAATCAATGTCTCTAAAAGTGGGGTAAGTGGGATTGATGCGTATAGGCATAATGATTTGTTTGAACGCAGAGAGGGTTTGTTTTACCCAGATTCTGTAACTTTGTATGGGGTGCTTGAATATACTTTCCAAAATCATATTGCGGTGCAATCTGCTTTGCGCAACACAAGAATTGGTCAAAAACATGTTTTTAACTGGGAAGCAAGTGCGCGTTTTGAGGTCGTAGAGGATGTGACTGTAGGCGGTGGATTTATAGGTATGCTCAATACTGCCAATGTCATGCTTGATGATAATATCTTTGCAGGTGATGGACGTAACTATCTTTTAGGTAGGGCATTTGTACAATTTAATTTTTAGCAGCTTTATGGAATCAAGCAAATTATGAAGGCGATAAATTTTTTTTGGGGAGTGTTTTTCTTCACTCTGTATTGGGTGTATTACCTCTATGATTCTTTTATTATGAATCTCTTGATTGCGCTTATGCTTTGTATTGCAACTTTTGGTCTTAAGACTAGGATTCTTCATATTGTCAAATCTGAGGTTTTGGCTTCATTGCTCAGTGTGTGTTTTTTGTGTTTGATTTTGATTGTGCCTGTGCTTTTTATGGTGGATTCATTGGTGACTATGATTAAGAGTGTAGATACACAGGGATTTAGCGCAATCATAGAAGGATTGAAAGCAAAGATTATTTTATGGAGTGAAGTTTTACCCGAACTACAGGTGCGGGTAAAAGAAGCTCTTTCTAAGGTTTCAGGCACGGCTATTTTTTCGTGGATTCTCAATTTTAGCTCTGTTGTAGGTAAAAGAAGTCTAGAGTTTATCGTTGACACAGGGTTTATCTTAGTTTTTTTGTTTTTCTTTTATTTTTATGGGTTACGTTTGTATGAATATTTGCTCAATCTTATCCCATTTGATAGATTCCAGATTCAAGATGTACTAGGCGAGGTAACAAGCACTCTCAAAGTCGTTTGCTATACATCAGTGATTAATGTGGTTTTGCAAGGATTAAGTTTTGGTATAGCCGTCGGGTTTTTTGGCTATGACGGAGTGTTGTTTGGAATTTTGTATGGATTGTGTTCGCTTATTCCGCTTGTGGGTGGGAGTTTGGTATGGGTACCTATTGTCTGCTATGAGTTGTATTTGGGTGATTACCACGCAGTAATTTTCATCACACTTTATAGTCTTATTTTTATTGCTTTTGTGATTGATAATGTAATTAAGCCTCTTATTATCCGTGTGGTGAATAAAAGGATTCTCAAAACTTCTTTGAATATTAATGAAATGCTCATCTTCTTTGCGATATTAGCTGGGCTTACCGCATTTGGGTTTTGGGGGATTATTTTAGGGCCAATCATTACGGCATTATTTATCGCACTTTTGAGAGTGTATAGAAAAATGATTTTGCCATTACGGTAAGATTTAGCCAGCCTTCCTGCTTAAGCTAGGATAAATTAAGCATTAGTTAGAATCAGCGGATTTAACTTTGAGAGAGGGACCTTTGGATGAGAGTGAATTTGGATAATATGGTTGATGAAAATGAGGAGGATTTCGCGCAATTACTTGATGCTAGTGAAAAAGCGATCACAAAAGGTGCTTTGCAAATAGCAAAAATCGTCAAAATAACCGATGAAAATGTCATAGTCGCGCTACCAAATGCGAAAGCAGAAAACTATATGCCTCTAGAGGAGATCAAAGATTCCCAGGGAAATTTGCTCTTTCAAGAAGGTGATGAGATAGAAGTCAGTATTTCTCGTAATCTTGGCAAAACAAATGTTTCCTACAAAAAGGCCTTGCGTTCAAAAAATATTGTGGAGAGAATCAAGGAGCTTGGAGAGGATTACAAAGATAAAGTCATCGAAGCGAAGGTGTTGTATAAAAATAAGGGCGGTTATATCATGGATTATGATGGGGTGGATGTGTTTTTGCCCCATAGAGATTCTGCCTTCAAAGAAAAAGCAAAAGTTGAAGGCAAGCTTTATAAAGTAGCTATTACAAATATTGATAAGAACACAAATTCAATCATCGTCTCTCGCAAGCGTTATTTTGATATCGATAAGAATCTAAGACAAACTTTTGTTGAGAGTCTTTTGCAAGGCGATAGAGTCTGTGAAGGTGTGGTGAAAAAAATTGTGTCTTTTGGTGTTTTTATCGATGTGAGTGGGATAGAAGGGCTTATCCACTACACAGAGATTAGCCATAAGGGAGCAGTCAATCCAGAGAAGTTTTTTGCAGTCGGGGAAAGCGTAAAGATAAAAGTTCTCAATTATGATGAGGAGAAGCGTCGCTTGGCTCTTTCTTTGAAGGCTATGAATGATGATCCTTGGAAAGAGATCGAAAAAGAATTAGAAGTTGGTTATACAATTAAGGTTGTAGTAAGCAATATAGAGGAATATGGGGCGTTTGTAGATTTGGGCAATGATATAGAGGGCTTTTTGCATATTTCTGAAATCTCGTGGGACAAAAATATCAAGCATCCAAACGAATATTTGACACTTCGTCAAGAGATTGATGTTGAGATTATTGAGATAGATACGACAAATCGCCGTTTGCGTGTCTCGCTCAAAAATCTTTTACGAAGACCTTTTGCAATATTTAGAGAAACTCATAAAGAGGGCGATGTGCTTAAAGGTAGGATTACTACTTTGACTGATTTTGGTGCGTTTATAAACATAGGTGCAGTTGATGGTTTATTGCACAATGAAGATGCATTTTGGGATCGGGGACGGAAATGTAAAGATGTTTTGCAAGTCGGTGATGAAATAGAAGTCAAAATCACAAGGATAGATTCTAAAAATGAGAGAATCTCTCTTAGCAAAAAAATGCTTGATGCTTCTCCTGCAAAAGTGTTTGCTGGTAGTCATCGTATCAATGAGATAATCGAAGGAGAAGTTATCTCTATTAAAGATTTTGGGGTGTTTATTAGCTTTGATGGGATTGAGATTCTCGTTCGCAGTGATGATATAGCGCCTGAACAAAAACAAACTCTAAAAATTGGTGATATGCTCAAGTGCGTGCTTTGTGCTATTGATGAAAAGGCAAATAAAGTTCGTGCTTCTGCGCGTCATTTAGAGAGACAAATTGCAAGAGATGAGCTAAGGGCGTTTGAAGTAAGTCAAGAGAGTGATAGGATGACACTAGGAGATAAAATCAAACATAAAATCTAGCCATTTAGATGAATAAGGTCCTGTATATTTTTCTTGTAGTTTTATTGCTGTTGCTTTTTGCGACTGGACTCTTTGTGTTGTACAAAGAGATGGTGTCTGTATCTTTTGTCTCAAGGGATTTTAAGCCTTCGTTAGGAGAGATTCCAGTTGATAGCATGCAAGATAGTAATTGGCTTGAAAATTTCTCTAATTCTTCTAATAAGATTTTCCAATATCCTGCTACTGAGCTTTTTGTGAAGTTTGATTTCAGCGATAATGACGCAAGTAATGTTACCACCAGTATTGAGATGAAAGATCTTGATGAGCATAAATATTTTTGTGTTTCGCAAATACTAAAGCAAAGTAAGTTGGAAAATACCTACTATAAAATAGGCAATAAGCTTCGCCTCGTGGTCTTTATTCGTGACAAAGACAAACTTAAGAAATTTCTAGGAGATTTGGATTATTGCAAAATCCAATATCTTTTAAACTAGGCTATAATCCTTTGTATCTAGGTTGTATCAGGAGTTGTTATGGCGTTAAAAATTGTTGTGTGTGATCATATCCATAAAAGTGGTTTGGATATTCTGGAGGCTCAAAGCGACATAGAGTATGAAAATCTTGCGCACTTACCTAAAGATGAGCTTTTGGGCAAGCTCAAAGATGTAGATGTTGTGATTACGCGGAGTTCTACTGATGTAGATTCTAAATTTTTAGAGAATGTTACTACACTCAAAGCGATTGTGCGAGCAGGGGTTGGTGTAGATAATGTAGATATAGAATCTTGTAGTAAGAGAGGCATTGTAGTGATGAATGTTCCTACTGCAAATACGATTGCAGCAGTTGAACTTACTATGGCACATCTTATAAATAGTGTGCGTAATTTTCCCGGAGCAAATACGCAGCTAAAATATGAGCGCAAATGGAAGCGCGAAGATTGGTATGGCACAGAACTAAAGGGCAAGAGCTTAGGAATTATAGGGTTTGGGAATATTGGTTCTCGCGTAGGTAAAAGAGCCAAAGCCTTTGAGATGGATGTGCTTGCATATGATCCTTATATCAATCCAGCAAAGGCACTTAATGAAGGTGTGAGATACACTACAGATTTTGCAGAGATTCTCCAATGTGACATTATCACTATCCATACGCCCAAAAATAATGAAACCAAGAATATCATCACAGCTAAAGAAATAGCACAAATGAAAGACGGTGTGGTGCTAATAAACTGCGCTCGTGGTGGATTGTACAACGAAAATGATTTATTTGAAGGATTAAAGAGCGGCAAGATCCGTTTTGCTGGACTTGATGTGTTTGATAAAGAACCAGCTATTGATAACAAATTACTTGATCTACCAAATGTCTATGTAACTCCCCATATCGGTGCTAATACTTTAGAATCACAAGAAAAAATCGCCATAGAAGCCGCAAATGCAGCAATAGAATCTGCACGTGGTTCGAGCTATCCAAATGCACTCAATCTTGCCAAAGAAGTAGACTTGCCATCAAATATCAAGCCGTATCTAGAGCTTATCCAAAAGCTCTCATTTATTGCAGCTCAAGCCAACAAGGGTGTTTTTACGAGTTTACAAATCCAAGCTTTTGGCGAGATAAGCCATTATGGAGAATCTTTGAGTACATTTGCTCTTGTTGGCACGTTAAGCGCGAGCTTGGGTAATAATATCAATTATGTGAATGCTCCGTTTGTAGCAAAGGATCGTGGTTTGGAAGTAAAATTTAGCGGACAAGAGCTTTCTCAAACCTATAAAAATTGTATCCGTCTGACCTTAAGCACACAGGCTAGAAATTTTATCCTCGAAGGTGCAGTTTTTGAGGGCAGATATTTGCGTATCACTTCTGTTAATGGATTTGTATTAGATATAGCACCAGAAGGAAAAATGCTATTTTTCAAAAATACTGATGTGCCTGGGGTTATTGGTATGGTTGGCAATACGCTTGCAAAGCACAATATCAATATTGCAGATTTTCGTCTTGCCAGAAAAGATAAAGAAGCGCTAGCTATAGTAGTTCTTGATAATCCACTCTCGGATTCTATCTTGCAAGAATTGCGTTTCATTCCGGCTTGTCTTGGGCTATGCTACGTGGTTTGTTGAGTGTTCTGAAGGGATAATATGAAAAATACAACCCAACGACAATATTTACATGATGTTACCAAGAGAAGTTTGGGCGAGATTTTTCTCGCATTCATTAGAGCAGAATCTTTCAGTGGGATTTTGTTATTTTTTTGCGCTGTATGCGCTATGATCGTTGCAAATTCTTCTTTGAGCGAATCGTATTTTTGGCTATGGCATGAAAATTTTGGTTTTAGCTTTGGCGAGCACTTCTATGGATTCCGATTGCATGATTGGATCAATGATGTTTTGATGGCGTTGTTTTTTCTTATGGTCGGATTAGAGATTAAAAGAGAGGTGCTTTTTGGAGATCTCAATGGTTTAAAAAAAGCAGCTTTTCCTGTCATCGGTGCACTTGGAGGTATGGTTGTCCCCGCGCTCATTTATTTCATACTTAATGCTAATACAAATTCTTGGCATGGCTTTGGGATTCCTATGGCTACAGATATTGCATTTGCCTTGGGTGTGATTCTATTGCTTGGTAAGCGCGTGCCAATGGCACTTAAAGTATTTTTGGTAACTCTTGCTGTAGCTGATGATTTGGGTGCTGTGATTGTGATAGCTACTGCATATCCTTCTCCTGAAGGATTGCATCTAGTGTGGCTTTTTTGTGCAGTTGCCGTTGTTGGTGTGCTTATTGTACTTAATAGACTAGGTATTCGTCATCTTGCCGTGTATCTGGGACTTGGCGTGATTTTGTGGTTTTGCGTGCATCATAGTGGAATCCATGCAACGATTGCGGCTGTTATGCTTGCATTTTGTATTCCTGTAAAACCCAAATTGCAAAGCCAAGATTTTGTCAAACTTCTCGATGAGCTGCCCCAAACCTTCAAAAATATAGATAAAAATGAGCGCAAAAATATTTTGCTTACCCACCAGCAAGTCAAGATTGTTGAAGCACTTGCAAAAGATTCTATCAATGTCCAGAATCCTTTATTGCGTTTAGAACACGCATTGCAGCCTATTTGTGCATTTTTTGTGATGCCAATTTTTGCGTTTGCAAATGCAGGGGTAGATATTAGAGGCGAGATAGATTTTAGAATCGATCACATTATGCTTGGAGTGTTTTTAGGGCTTGTCGTAGGAAAGCCTATAGGTATTTTGTGTTTTAGTTTTTTGTGCGAGAAGTTTAGGATTGCAGCTCGTCCAGCGGGAATCTCTTGGGGACATATCTTTGGTGCAGGTGTTTTGGCGGGTATTGGATTTACTATGTCGATTTTTGTGTCAAATCTCGCATTTGAGGATTTGAATGCACAAAATGTCGCTAAAGTCGCTATATTATTGGCTTCAAGTGTCGCAGGTATTGTAGGTGCGTTGGTGCTCTTTGTTATTGACAGAGTAGGGCAAAGGAAGGATACATAAAGGTTTTAGAGTTTTGTAATCATATTTGTGATTTCTTCTACATCAAGACTTACTCCTTTGTCTTCTTCTATTTTTGTTTCTGTGTTTTGGCTGTAGATTCTATCTTTTGCTTTTTCTTCAAAGCGTGTGAATCTTTTGTTGAATTGGACATGTATAGTCCTTGTCTCCCCATTACGGTTTTTGGCGATGATAATTTCAGCCGGCTCGCTTTCACGTTCTTGGTATTCTGCTTTGAAATCTTTTTCTTTGCCTTCTTTTTTCAGACGTGCTAGTCTTTGTTTGTCTTCGTGCTTTTTATACACATCATCGCGATAGAGAAAAAGTATCATATCTGCATCTTGCTCTATTGCTCCAGAATCGCGCAAATCAGAAAGTATAGGGCGCTTGTCATCTCGAGAATCAAGACTACGACTAAGCTGAGAAAGAGCAATGATTGGTATCTCTAATTCTCTTGCAAGTGTTTTTAACCCACGTGATATATCGCTGACTTCTATTTGTCTGCCTTGATTCCTATCGCCTATCATCAATTGGAGATAATCCACAATCGCAATCCCAACATTTGGATTGTGTCTTTTTAATCTGCGTAGTTTTGAACGTAACTGCGCGATATTTAGCATACTGCCATCATCAATAAAGAGTTCTTTTTGTGCTAGAGAATCTGAATACAAAGTGAGATCGCTCCATTCATTTTCAGTCAGGTCACCCCTTCTTAATGCATGCAAGGGAATGGAGGTAAGCGAGCTTAGCATTCTGAGTATGAGCTGGGTGGCGGGCATTTCAAGACTGAATATGGCCACACCAGCTTGGGAATTTAAAATATTTTGTGCGATGTTGAGTACAAGCGCTGTTTTTCCCATCGAAGGACGCGCACCAATAATAATAAGATCGCCTTTGTTAAAGCCTGTGGTAATCATATTAAGTTCTTGAAACCCGGTAGTTAACCCTGTGAGGATTTCATTTCCACGAGATTTTAGCTCCTCTAGGTGCTTGATAGTTTCTAAGACAAGCTCACGAGATGATTGGAAATTGCTACGTGCGATATTTTCTAATGAAATATCACTGAGTTCGCGCTCAAGTAGGTCCATAATCTCTTGGGGATTGCGTGTGTTATCAAATGATTGCTCACGCAATGTGTTTGCAAGATCACGCAAGCTCCGTCTGATTGAAGCTGCTTTGATTTCTTGTGTGTATGCTGGGATGTTGGCAATAGGATTTGTGCTGGCAATTTCTATCAGTTCATTTTCATTGATCCTACCAGCTGATCTTTGTAAGAGAATTTGTTCATCAAAAGGAAGCTCTAATTTCTCGCATTCTTGGATAATCTGAAAAAGTATCCTGTGACTAGGGACAAAAAAATCTGTGGATTTTAGAATGCTTGAGACATCCTCGAAATTACTTGGTGAAAAAATAATTGAGGACAGTACAGCTTTTTCGATTTGCACTAAAGTGTTTGTATCTTGCATAGAATTTCCTGGATTCTGTATACCATTTAATTTGGTCTGATGTGATTTGAAGTGGTGGCTATGATAGAGCCATCATAGCCTTTGGTAAATTCGACCTTTCTCTCACATCTTTCTATGGTGTTCAGTCTGTGTGCTATAACAAGCAGAGTTTTGTTGTGGGCGACATCATAGATTTCGTCCATAATTTTTTCTTCGGTTGCAGAATCTAGAGCGCTTGTAGCTTCATCTAAAACGAGTATCTCAGGATTATCATAGATTGCGCGTGCAATTCCTATACGCTGCTTTTGTCCACCACTAAGTAAGATTCCGCCTTCACCAACTCTTGTGTGTATTCCATTGTGTTCATCAAGAAACTCCAATATATTAGCTTTTCTACAAGCTTCTTTCACACGCCCTTCATCTAGCACACTACCAAAAGCGACATTTTCAGCGACACTGCCATCAAAAAGATAGATTGTTTGTGGAATGTAGCCGATTTTTTTGCGCCATGAACGGAGGTTATCGCTATTGATTTCTTGAGAATCTACAAGTATCTTGCCATATTGAGGTTTGTAAATCCCTATGATTATGTCTACAAGCGTGCTTTTTCCTATACCGCTTTCTCCACAGAAAGCAATTTTATCACCCTTGTTGATTGTGAGATTGACATTTTTAAGAATGGGTTTATTCTCGTCATACCAAAAGCTAATGTTTTGTAATTCTATTTTTTCTTTGAAGTCGCATTTTTGATTGGCTTCATAATTTGGCTCATGACGCAGAGCTTCATACACAAGAGAGACAGCGCTAGAGGTAGATGCCATTTGATTGTAAGCATCTAATATTCTACTGACTGCTGGTAAGATTTTATAAAGCGCAAGAGCATACATTGATATTATTGGTAGAACTTTTTCAAAATCTTTATAAATTGCCAAGATATACCAAATACAGATTACTAAAATGACAAATCCTACTGTTTCAAGCAAATGACGAGGGATAGGCAAAATGGTGCTCATAATGATTCTGGTCTTTGTGAGTTCGTTGCTTACTTCAGTGAATTCTTTGCAAACTTCTTTTTGATTGCCCTTAAGTTTGATCATTTTAAAATTTCCAAAGGTTTTAGTGATAATCTCATTAAAATTTGCATTTGTTTGTGATTCTATTGCTCCGCGTCGTTTGAGCTTGTTGCCTAAGACATTCATCACAAGATATACCTGGATACCCAATATTATAGTTAAGGCTAAAGTAATCATCCAATTTGCAATAAGTAACAAGAGATAAATCACAACCATTGTGAATACTTCAGTAAAGAGTTGCAAAAGACTTCTTACATACATAGAGGTTTTAGAAGCTTCATTTGTTATGTTTGATCGGATTTTATCGCTCTTGAGCTTGATAAAGTCTAGGTAATTTAATTCTATTGAGCGTTGAAAAAGTTTGTAGGTAAAAAAATGGAGTTTGCGAGCAGAAAAACGAGAAAGGCAATAGGTATGAAAAATACCATATGTTGTTCGGAAAATATAAAATGCTACCAGACTCCAACAGAATGCCACCATAAACTCAAGCGTATCGTTAAATCCAAGAAATTCATAGATTTTTTTGGAGTATGGATTGGTCAAAATAAGATTTGGGTTGTTGGCAAAGGTGATAAGAGGCATAATAATCCCGACACTAAGGATTTCTATAATGGAAGAAACAACCGTAGCAGCAAAGAGAAAAACCAAAATAACCTTGTCTCTGCGGGTTAAGAGGCAGCGGAGTTTGTTGATTGTCGCTAGGGTACTTTCAGTTTTTTGTTTTGCGCGTCTTTTTCGTTTTTTGTAAATTTTTAGCTGTTTGGTTATCTTCATTGGGTTATGCCTTTATAATGCTTTGGGTTGCGTATTGGTATCAAGAGCATATTTTTGGAAAAGATCCCCGCGTTGTTTGTAGGAAGTAAATTGATCTAAGCTTGCACAAGCGGGCGACAGCAATGCTACATCCCCCTTTTGTCTGAGGGTTTTTATCATCAAGACAGCATCTTGTAGGTAGTTGCATTCATAGGCTTGGAGATTGTAGAGTTTGGCAAAGGACAGAATCTTAGAAGTGCTTTTGCCAATGGCAAACACAATAATCTCAGTATTTTGTGTAAGCTGCTGCAAGCATTCAAAAAGCGGAGTGAAGTCTGCACCCTTATCATCACCACCAAGTATAAGGAGGATTCTGTAATCTTTATAACGCAAGAGAGCTTGTATCGTAGCATCGATATTTGTACCCTTGCTATCGTCTACCCATAAATTTTTATGAGAGTCTCTGAATTCCTCCAATCTGTGCGTTCCAATTTCAAAACTATTGAGAATCTTTATACCGCCTCGTGTATCACCTTCTATACTATCTTTGTGGCATAAAAACTTGCTTGTAGCAAGCGCTATCAATCCATCAAGCAAGAAAGGCTCTCTGAGCTTTATTGTTTCTAGATTGATATGAAGTTGTGTGGCTAGATCTTTGGAATTTCTATAGTAAATAGCATTGCCTTTGAAGGCTTGCACGCTTTTATGCTCTATGAATTCCTGTGGCAGAATTGCAAAACTCCCATTTTTCATGCGTTCTAAGACACTCAGTTTATCATTAAGATAATTTTCATAGTTCCCATGCCAAGCGATATGATCTTGGCTTACTGGCAAGAGAGCATAGACTTTTGGTGTGGCAGTATATGTATAGTGCAGGCTAAAAGAGCTGGTTTCTAGAATCCAAATTTTTGTGCGATTTTCAAAGAGTGTGCAAAGCGGTGTGCCTATATTCCCCCCACTTTGGGCATCTAAATGCGCTAGAAGCCTTTGGGTTAGCTGGGTAGTCGTAGTTTTGCCATTAGTGCCACTTATCCAAGCAATCTCTGGCTGCAATGGTGGCTTGAGTCCTTGATTCTCTAAAAGTGCATAAAAGAAATCATATTCGCTCAGTAAAACTCCGAGTTTTTGGGCCTGGATAATAAGTTTATGATGTGGTGGGATTCCGGGTGAAGTGATACATATATTTTTGAGATTTTTTATGGAATCCAGTTTGCTCACTTCCTCAAAAAGCTTGTATGGCGTGCTTTGGGATTGCATAGGATAAAACTCTTGGATATGAGAATCTGTGGTTGGCAGCAATTCATTTCCAAAGCTATCTGTTTGTTTATAGGTAAATAAATCATCATAGATTCTTGTCTGAATGCCTTGTGCATTAAGAAAAGAACACAGAGATTTTGTTGTTGTCCCATAGCCTAGTAGGGTTACCATCTCTAGCGTACCTTAAGGCTCAATAAAGCGATGAGGTTTGCCAGAAGTGCAATAACCCAGAATCGTACGATGATTTTGTTTTCCGCCCAGCCCTTTTTTTCAAAATGGTGGTGTATGGGAGCCATGAGAAATATGCGTTTTTGTCGGTATTTATAACTGCCAACTTGTAGCATGACAGAGAGTGTTTCAAAGACAAACACAAAACCAATCATGAATAGCAAGATTTCGCTACTTGAGAGAATCGCCATATAGGCAATGAATCCACCTATAGCCAAACTACCACTATCACCCATAAATACCTCTGCTGGATGGCAGTTGTACCACAAGAAGCCAAAAAGCGCTCCAATAAGCGAACATCCTAGTACCATAACCTCACCGCTTTGGCTTAAGCGAGGATAATAAAGATATGAGGATAGGCCTATATGCCCGCTAATATAGACAAATACGCAAAGCGAAATAAGCGCAAAGATGCTAGGCACAGTTACCAGCCCATCAAGCCCATCGGTGATATTTACAGCATTTGCAGTAGAGACAAATACAAGTATCCAAAAGAGAATGCAAAGTAAAGGTAGATGGAATCCAGCAATATTGAAGTTTAGCCATAAGCCCATATCAAAAACTGGATCTTTTAAAAATGGCACAAAGAGCTCTGTGCTTTTACCAAGATTGACAAGTCCAATACTAAGCAATAAGGAAAGTTTTATTAAAAAAAGCATTTTTATTTTTGCACTCATACCAGCGTTTGAGTGGTGTGAAATTTTGATGTAATCATCTCTGATGCCAATAAGTCCAAAACCTAAAAGTCCAACAATACCTAACAGCAAGAACGGATTACTAAGATCTGCGCAAAGTAGGCTTGCAAGTATTGTGCAGGATATAAATACGATTCCACCCATTGTGGGTGTGTTTTTTTTATTCTCATGCGGTATAAAATGTGAGATTGGTTGGTTTGCACGTTTAGACCTTGCCCAACGGATAAAATATGGCATAAATACAACACTCAAGATAAAGCCCAGAAAAAACCCAACTCCTGCACGAAAAGTTATATATTGGAATAGATTGATATGCAAAGTTGTATAGAGCCAATAAAGCATAGATCCCCCCCCCTTAAAAAAGCGTGTGCAACTTCTTTAACAATGAGCATAGGGGCGGGATTATAGTGTTAAATTTGTAAAACTTCGCTAAATTTCTCGGCTGCAATTTAACAGCTTGGAGGAGAAAAGGTGAGAGAAAAGCACAAAAAAAAAGCTGTTTTGGTCATTACTGATGGGATAGGATATAGTGAGCAAACCACTTATAATGCCTTTTATCATGCAAAGAAACCAACCTATGATTATTTATTAGAAAATGTGCCATTTGCAATGATTAGTACTTTTGGTTTAAGTGTGGGATTACCTGAAGGACAGATGGGAAATTCTGAAGTTGGACATATGTGCATGGGAAGTGGAAGGGTACTGTATCAGGATTTGGTGAAGATTTCTCTTGCTTTGCAAAATAATGCAATTCTGCAAAATCCTGTTTTTTCTGCATTTTTAGAGCAAAACCAAACAATCCATTTGTGTGCTTTAGCAAGTGATGGTGGCGTGCATTCGCATCTGGATCATCTCCTGCGTTTGGCTGAGATTTGCGCGCAAAATGATAAATCTGTGTGGTTGCATATTATTACAGATGGACGCGATGTTTTACCGCAAAGCGCTTTGCAATACTTGACACAAATACAATCTTTGTGTAGGAAGCACAAAAATATAAAAATTGCTAGCATGAGCGGGAGATTCTATGCTATGGATAGAGATAAGCGTTGGGAGCGCATAGAGAGTGCGCATAAGGTAATAGTTTGTGCGCAAAATAAAACCTCGCTCACCCCACAAGAATATATACAATCCCAGTATGAAAAAGAGATTTTTGATGAGTTTATTGAGCCTGCAAGTTTTGGGGAATTTGAAGGTGTATATGATGGTGATGGTTTCGTGTTTGTAAATTTTAGAAGTGATAGGGCGCGTGAGATTGTGGAATCTATCGGGAGTGTTGGTTTCAAGGAGTTTGAACGTATAAAAGAGCCAAGAGTGCATATGCTATGCATGTGCGAATATGATGCAAGTTTCAGTTTTCCTATTTTATTTCCAAAAGACAAGGTCAAAAATACTTTAGCAGAAGTTATCTCTCAGGCCAATATGCGACAACTCCACACTGCTGAGACCGAAAAATACGCACATGTTACATTCTTTTTGAATGGCGGCAGAGAGGAGGAGTTTGCTGGCGAGAAGCGTGTGCTCATTCCCTCACCAAAGGTTATGACTTATGACAGGCAACCAGAGATGAGTGCCAGAGAGGTTGGTGATGTAGTCTTGCAAGCAATGAGCGATGGGTATGAGTTTATAGTCGTGAATTTTGCAAATGGCGATATGGTCGGACATACTGGGAATTTTGATGCAGCTATTAAGGCAGTAGAAGCAGTGGATACGCAATTAGGCAGAATCTTAGAGCGGGCAAGAGAACTTGATTATTCCATTGTGATTACAAGCGATCATGGTAATTGTGAGGAGATGAAAGATAAATCCGGCAATACACTTACTAATCATACGGTTGGTGATGTTTGGTGCTTTGTCATTGGTGATGGTATAAAACAAATCAACAAGAGAGGAGGTCTTAACAATATTGCCCCGACGATTCTGAAGATCCTTGACTTAGAGATTCCCGCAGAGATGGATAAGCCGCTTTTTTGAGCATCTCTGGAATCATTTCGTTATGCAACATAAAATCAATCAATTAGTATTTTTAAAATCTTTGTATATACAAAGAATGTGTGGGGAGACATTTGAAAACCCAATCAATAGAATACAAAGCAATTCTCCGCTGCAAGCTTTTAAAAGAGATAGTCTCAAAGAGAGTATTGCTGCATGCAATCTTTGTTCATGTGCCAAGATGACGCAAACTCGCTTGAGTGGATTTATATCGCCAGCATGCAATCTTTGCTTTATTACGCCTGCTCCGTTGGTTTCATCAAGTGATACTGTTCCTGATTTTATGCAAAACAAAAGTGCGCAAATGCTTCAAAACATTATAAAAGGCGTCTATAGATTACAGCCAAAAGAATGCTCTATCCTTTCGCTTCTTAAATGTCCTTTAGAATCCACCCCTACACATGAGCAGATAAATGCATGTATCCCATTTCTACAAATACAGCTAGATTCTATAAAGCCAAAAGTTATAGTAGTTTTTGGCTCTTATGTAGGGGAATATCTCATCGGGGGTAATAGCGATTATGGGCGGATTTTGTGGCATAATGGGCGTTCTTTTTTGTTTACTTTTGGGCTTAATGAAATCATACGCAATCCATCGTTAAAGACTGAGGTTATGAGACATTTATTGGTAGCTAAGGAAGTGTTGTGAAGATTATATTTCTTTATGCATTGGTATTTTGCGGGGTTTTTGCCAAAAGCTATATCATATCTCCTTTGCCATTGCCACGACAAGAGATTCTTAACCTCGACCCACGACCTTGTAATGCCAAATGTCTCAATCAGCTCTATGAAAAAGGGCAATTTTTTTCTTTTGTCTCTCGTTTTGGGAATGAGCAAAATCCAGACTTACGGGCAAAACTCGCTATCGCACTTGAAAATCTTGCTATTTTGGATCTTCCTATTTCGCCAAAAAGCACAACAGCTAAGATAAAGCTTGGCTTACTTATGCCCAAAAAAGTCATCAGGCATTATTTTTATACAAGCATAGATACGATTCTCTCTTACCTTATGGCGCGAGAGAGTGACTTCAGTTTTGAAGTTTTTAATAGCGATACAGAAGATACCCAAGCCATACAAGCAGCATATCAAAGTGCAATAAGTGCGGGGAGTGATTTTGTTATTGGAATTTTTACCACAAAAGGCGCTAAGGAATTTGCACGTAATATAAAAATCACGATTCCAGTCTATCTGGCAACAAATCATATCAAGCAGATAGGTGATATACCGCCACCTAAAAAACTGTATTTTGGCGGTGTGGATTATGAAAGTCAGATTGAATTACTCATCTATCTCAGTCAAGATGAGCCACTTGTGGTTTATAACGACAATTCGACAACGGGAAAATATCTTAGTGAGCTTCTGCATGCAAGAGGCGCAAATATTATCCATGAGCAAACCATAGACCCGACTACAGCGAAGCGATTTGCAAGTATCTTGCCAAGCCAAGAGAAGTTTTTAGAAAATAGCGTCGTGATTTTCAATACACAAGCTATCCATACAGGGCTTATGATGTCTCAAATTGCTCTTAGCCAATCAAAGCCAAAAAAAATGCTTTCTACACAAACAAACTATGATTCTTCATTGTTTGATTTGGTGCAACCAAATGACAGAAAAGAATTTTATGTAGTAAGCATTATTGGTAGGCTTGATCCTAGAATCGTAGAATATGCCGCACTTCTAGGGCGCGATCTCAAATATAATTGGGTCAATTACTCGACTGCTGTTGGCGTAGAGCTTTTACTCGGTGGGCAAATAGGCGAAAAAGAGCGTTATTTTCAGGAGTTTTTTTTAGACAACCAAGTGCATTACACAAATAGAATCTATAAAATCTCTGGAAAAAATTTCTATGAATATCGTTAGAGTCCCCTCTTTTGCTTTTGGTTTTGATAGCACTCAATGTGATGGGTGTGGTGGAAAGTGTTGTACAGGAGAGAGTGGGTATGTGTTTGTGAGTATTGATGAAATGCTAGAGATTGCAGAATTCTTGAATCTAGCCTTCGAGGAATTTACCAAAAAGTATGTACGTAAGGTAGGCTATAAATTTTCACTCCTTGAGATTCCTGAAGAGAGCCAGTCTCTAAGAGATAATTCTTTGGCATGCGTGTTTTTTGAAAATGGTAAATGCAAGATCTATCCAAAGCGTCCAAAACAATGTAGAGAGTTTCCGTTCTGGGATGCTCATAAATCTTTAGATTCTCAGATTCTTTCTTCTTTAATGTCTTCTTGTCCGGGGATTATTCTTGAAAATGCCACAAAGGATAATAAGTGTTAAAAAATATCTTTGCTTTATGTTTGTGTTTTGGGTTGTGTTTTGGTGCATTTGATGAAGAGGCTTCTTTGTTCCAAGCTTTGGATTTGCAAGAAAGCGGTAAACTCAGAGAAGCAAGGGATTTGTACCTTGTGCTTTATGATGAAACAAAAAAACGCGAGTATTTAAAAGAGAGTATTTTGCTTGGAAGTTTATTTGAGCAACCAAAGATCGTTTTGAGCTACATCAAAGATTATCAGGCACTTACTCGTAATCAATGGGATATGGAGATTTCAAAGGTATTGCTTGATGTGTATATGAAGACTGGCGATGTTTCAAACGCTTTGAAAACTGCTAAGAAAATCCAAGCTAAAGAAGATAGTCCAGAGATTCATAATATATTAGGCGTGATATATCTCACGCAAGGTGACAAAAAGAAGGCTATTTCAGAGTTTGAATGGCTTTATGAAACTTTAGGCACACAGGAATCTTTGCAGAAGCTTTTGATTCTTTTAGAGGAAAATAATCAGTATGCTCGTGCTGTCGAGCTTTTGGATTCTTATTTGGCAGAGAATCCATGCGAATCGGAGTTTTGTCAAAAAGCATTGCAGTTTTATGCAAAAGGTCTGCAAACCCAGAAAATTGAGGCTTTACTCAAAAAGCGTTATGAAAATGAGCCAAATATCCAAAATGCCCAAAGTCTGATTACTCTTTATACTTTTAGACAAAAATACAAAGAGGCACTTGAAATTGCCTCGCTCTATCCTTTTGACCCACAGCTTCTTATAGGTCTTTATGTGGGTGCAAAAGATTATAAGAATGCCTCAAAAAGTGCCTTTGAGATTTACAACAACACGAAGAATTCACTCTATTTGTGTTATGGATATTTGTACCAGTTTGAAACCATACAAAAAACTGATGTGCAGCAAATCAAAAAATTGCTTAATGATATGCAGCAAGCAGTCAGTTTGTTGGAGAAAGATTCTGTGTTGAATTTACAACAAAGAGAGTTTGCAATTTTTTACAATTTTTTGGGTTATATATTGATTGATTATGAGTTTGATATAGCAAAGGGCATACAGTATGCTAATAAAGCTTTACAAATTGAGCCTAATGAATCTGCATATTTGGATTCTTTGGCGTGGGGGTATTACAAACAAAAGCAATGTGCTAAAGCCAAAGAAATATTTCAAAAAATTCCACAAGATCAAAGAGAAAATGACCAAGATATACTCAAACATTCCCAAGCACTACAATCGTGCGATTAAGCGTAGTTTTTGCTTTTTGTGTTAGAATTTTTGCGCTTTCTACGTGTGTAAAACCTTACTTTTTATAAGAGAGAAAATATGTCCTCGTCTATGTCTCAAATTGATCAAGTAACAAGTTTGCATAAAAACAATGAGTTGCAGCTTCTGTGTTTTCGTTTAGAAAAAGGCAAAGATCTGTATGCTGTGAATGTTTTTAAGATCCGCGAAGTGATTAAATATAGCGGATCTTTGACCATTGTCAGCCATGAGCCAAACTCAATGGTTGAAGGACTTATCGCTATCCGTGAAATGACAATCCCACTTATTGATATGCGCAAATGGTTTTTTTATGATTCAAAGCAAAGACACAAAGATTTGCAGGCTTATTCTATTAAGCGTGAAAAGGGTGAGGATGATATTGTGATGATTTGTGAGTTCTCACGTTGGACTATAGGTGTGAGAATCTATGAAGCAGATAGAATTCTTAATAAGAAATGGACTGAAATCGAACAAAGCTCCGGAGTTGGTGGAAGCGGACAAAATGGCAAGCTTGTGAGTAGAACCCGTTATTTTGATGGCAGATTGGTACAAGTGGTAGATATCGAGAAAATGCTTACAGATGTCTTTCCTTGGATTGAAAAAGAAAAAGAAGAAGAAATGCAGAAAGTATCTCAGATCCAAGCTACAAAGCGTGTGTTGCTTGCTGATGATAGTCCCAGTGTATTAAAGACTATGCAGACTATTCTCAATCGCATTGGTGTTGTGCATTATGATTTTGTCAATGGGCGCAAATTGCTTGATTATGTGTTTGCTCCAACAACTGATCTGAGCAAGATTGGTTTGATTATAACAGACCTTGAAATGCCAGAAGCAAGTGGTTTTGAAGTTATCAAACAAATAAAGTCAAATCCCATCACCTCTCATATTCCAATTGTTGTCAATTCCTCTATGAGTGGCAGTAGCAATGAGGACATGGCACGTGGTCTTAATGCTGATGAATTTATCTCAAAATCAAATCCTGTCCAGATTGAAGAAGCCATACAGAAACTGATGCTTCCTTGATGCTGTATGCAAAGCTCAGCACTCTTAGAATCTATTCCCACACCTTGTTATGTATTAGAGCGTGATAAACTCAAATCAAACCTTGAAATTCTTTCTCAAGTCCAAGAGCAGAGTGGAGCAAAGATTTTACTCGCCCTTAAAGGCTATGCATTTTGGCGTTGCTTTGATGAGGTGCGACAAAGCCTGAGTGGTAGTGCTGCAAGTGGCTTATATGAAGCAAGACTTGGGTTTGAGGAGATTGGTGGTGCTAGTACAATACAAGATTGTTTGGATTCTAAGAATCTTATAAGAAAAGAAGTCTGTGTCTTTAGTCCAGCATATAAAGAAGTGGATTCTCTTTTGCCCTATGCGACGCATATTATTTTTAATTCTTTCTCACAATTAGCGCGTTTTTCCTCTCGTATCAAAGAGCATAACAAACAAGCAAAACACCCTATTAGTATAGGTCTAAGGGTAAATCCTCTTTATAGTGAAGTGCAGACAGATATTTATAATCCTTGCGCAGCTTATTCAAGATTGGGTATCACGCCAAGTGCATTTGAAAGAGCCCTAGAAACCTATGGAGATGGAATCTTGCGTGATGTGCAAGGTTTGCATTTTCATACACATTGCGAGCAAGATTCTTATGCGCTCAAGCGCACGCTGCCCCATGTAGAAAAGTATTTTGGCGCTTATTTTGGTGGTTTGAAATGGTGTAATTTTGGTGGCGGGCATCACATTACAAGAGCAGATTACAATAAGGCGCTTTTAGTAAAGCTCATCAAAGATTTCAGGCAAAAATACCAGCTCGAAGTATTTTTAGAGCCAGGAGAGGCAGTTGGCTGGCAGGCTGGGTTTTTGATTGGTAGTGTCATTGATATTGTGGAGAATGGTAAGCAGATTGCTATTTTAGATGTGAGCGCTAGCGCACATATGCCAGATTGCCTTGAGATGCCCTATCGTCCCAATATCTATAAGATAAGTGATGGGGTTAGAGAATCGGATAAGGGAGAAAATCACGGAAGTTATAAGTATCGTTTAGGTGGTCCTACATGTCTGGCAGGTGATATTATCGGGGATTTTAGTTTTGATTCTGAGTTAAAGATTGGCGATAAGGTGGTTTTTGAAGATATGTTGCATTACACGATTGTCAAAAACACTACATTCAATGGTGTTGCGCTACCTTCTTTGGCTGTTATTGAAAATGGTAATCTAAGGATTTTGAAGAGCTTTGATTATTTTGATTATAAAGAACGTAACTAGTGCGAACTTTTTTGTCTGGAGATTCTTGGTGTGCTTAAATCTCGTTATAATTGCGCTCTTGGGCGTAGCAAGCGGTTGCTTTTGATACAAAAGAGGAAAGTCCGAGCTACATTAAGACAAGGATTCCATTTAACTAATGGCTAGGGTGACCTAAGGGAAAGTGCAACAGAAAACAACCGCCTAGTTTCTAATGTTAAGAGTTTGGGGTTTTAGAGTTTGCTGCAAAATTCTTGAATTTTTAACAATGATTTATAGGTAAGGGTGAAAAGGTGGAGTAAGAGCCCACCGACTTTTTAGCAATATTAAGTGCCGTGCAAACCCAATTCGTAGCAAGAAGGGTAGGTTAAGAGTCTTAAGCTTTAGTCCTTCGCATGAGAAGCAAAGTGATTTGCTTCCTAGATAAATAACCGCATAAACAGAACTCGGCTTATGCTACGCCCAAGTGCTTCTTAGACCTCATAGATTGCCACTACTGTATGTCCGTATGCTTCTTTTGGAATTTTTATCATTTTAGTCCCTATTTTGCCAAATCTGTTGATAATTTTGCGTTTGAAGCTTGTATCGATGAGTTTTGGTTTGAGGAAATATTTAGCCCATATCACGCTTTTGTAGAAATCTCTGTGTTCATTTTGTACGTGCTCATGGTAGATATGCTTGAGTTTGATAGAAAAGATATATGCAATGGAGCGCAACGCTTTATCACTAAAGCGAGAGACATGGTGGGGTGGCATATTGAGTATGCCATTAGTACAATATTTGAGAAACGATTCCTCACTAGGCACAGCGATAATTAATAACTTTTGCCCCCCCCCCCTATTGTTTTATCACTTTTAAGGCATGCAATTTGTGCGCGTAAAAATTCATAAGGATTGCTTACATGTTCTAGGACCTGAAAACTACAGCTTATATCAAACTCATCTTGGTGGGTTTTGGCAAATTCTTCAATCGTAATATTTTCTATATGTATGCCCTGTGATTGTGCCATTTGCTTTGCCTGCGTGCTTAACTCTAAGCCTACATATTGCGCATTTTCTGGCAGATATTTTGCAAATGCCGCCTTTCCACAACCAACTTCCAAGATTCTGGGATTTTGGAAACTAGAATCTTGAGTAATGAAATCTCTTACATAATCATATTCATGCTTGTAACTAAAGTAATACCACTGTAGTTGGTTGAGGCTATTATAAAAAGCACCATCGCCTGTTGGCACTTTATCTTGTGTATCTATAAAAAATCTCAAATCACAATCTTTACAATGCAAATACCTGAGATCATTTTTTATGAGGCTGCTTGTATTTATTCTCAAACTTTTATGGTAAAGATGATTCAAATTCTCCTTTGGGATAGTCTCTAGGAGGTGCGTGTTTGCACTATGGCATAGAATGCATTTCATGAATTTACTCCTTTGTGTATTGGCTTGATTTTTAGTGGTGTGTCAGAAAATAGACTTTAGATGGGGTAAAAAATACAAGAATTTTTTCTTTCTTTTTTTCTTGCAATGCTTGTGGGATGGTGTGTAAGATACCAAGCTTTGAATAGTCTTTGAAATCCATTATCTCAAATGTGTCTTCTAAATTTTCCAAGAATGGCAATTCATATTCCATCACTTCTTCATCACAAATCTTGCGTGTAGAAGTTTTCTTGCTGATACTTATTTTGTTTTGTGTGAGGGTGAAGTTTGCCCCATAGTTATTGCAGCCAGTATTGCCATAGATTCTGTGCTGCAAAGAGTCAAAGGTTATAAGTGCGCCTTTTTGGTTACTAAATGTTGTGCCATCAATATTGAAGTATTGTATCTCCCAATTTTGCGATGAAAGAGAATCTTGCAAGATTTTGTCATTAATCTTAGCGCACCCTGCATAAAAGCTCACAAAAGCTACATGCAAAACAAATATTATGTATTTTTTCATGGTGAAACCTTGTGGTAGAGTGGTCCTAGCCATAGTTTAGCAGTATTCTTCAACGAGTTGGTGTCATCACTTGCATGGAATTGCAGATGTTTAAGCTCTTGGTTTTGTGGGATATGGAAGTTTGCACAGATATACTCTACAATCGCTTCTCCGCTGTGTATAAGTAAGGTTTGCTCTCCGAAATACTGTTGCAATGTATTCGCGATAAGCGGAAAATGTGTACAGCCTAAAATCACTGCACTGGGTGCATTTATATCCTTGAAGTAATGCTTGCATAGCTGCTCTAATAATGCACCGCTTAAGATCCCATCTTCTACAAATGCCACAAAAAGGCCAGTTGGAAGACTTTTGACATTATAAAATCCCGCGAGTTCTAGTTGTTGTGCATAGATATTTGATTTTATAGTCGCTTTTGTAGCGATAACTAGGATTTGGGAATTTTTGTCTTTGAGTTTGTTGCTTGTAGCAATAACGCCGGGGGTTATAACACCAATAACAGGAAAAGGTGCTTTATTTTGAAGAGAATCTAGTGCGTATGCACTTGCAGTATTGCAAGCAACAACGAGCATATCAACTTGATTCTGTAAGAAAAAATCCAAAGACTGGAGACAAAAGCTCTTAATTGTCTCAGAATCTTTTGTGCCATAGGGCACTCTTGCGGTATCTCCATAATATACTATGGAATCAAAGAGCTTGGCCTCAAGCAGGCTTTTGAGTACACTCAGACCTCCAACCCCGCTGTCAAAAACCCCCAATTTCAAGTATTACTCCAAGATCTATTCTTGCGGATTCATCATATTGAGAAATTCTTCATTGTCTTTTGTTTGTTTCATTTTAGAATAAATAAAGCTTAATGCTTCTGTGTCATCCATTGTATGCATTACGTTGCGAAGCATCCATACTTTCGTAAGCTTTTCTTTGCCAAGGAGTAGTTCATCTTTTCTTGTGCCAGATTTCAAAATATCAAAGGCTGGGTAGATTCTGCGATCAGCGATATTGCGTGCTAGGACGATTTCGGCATTTCCCGTGCCTTTGAATTCCTCGAAAATCACTTCATCCATTCTTGAACCCGTATCAATAAGCGCAGTAGCTATGATTGTCAAACTCCCACCTTGCTCAATATTACGCGCCGCACCAAAGAATCTCTTTGGTTTATGTAAGGCATTTGCATCGACACCACCACTTAGCACTTTCCCACTTGAAGGTGTAGCAGCATTATACGCGCGTGCCAGACGTGTTATAGAATCTAGTAGTATTACTACATCTTTTCCCATTTCTACCTTGCGTTTGGCACTTTCAATCACAAGCTCACTTACGCGGATATGATTTGTCGCAGGCAAATCAAAAGTCGAGCTAAAGACTTGTCCTTTGACACTGCGCTCCATATCTGTAACCTCTTCTGGACGCTCATCTACAAGTAAGACGATAAGCTCTACTTCTGGATGATTCTTTGCAATACCATGCGCTAGCTCTTTCATAAGCTCTGTTTTTCCAGTGCGTGGAGGTGCGACGATAAGTGATCTTTGTCCCTTGCCTATGGGAGAAAATAGATCAAGCATTCTGCCTGTAACCTTATCTGCTTGGTATTCAAGTTTTAATTGCTCTATGGGGAAAAGTGGTGTGAGGTTATCAAAAAGAGGGCGGTTTTTGATCTCATCCAGTGAGATGAAATTCACAGCTTCGATTTTCAAAAGTGCATAGTATCGCTCTTGGTCTTTGGGTGGGCGCACTTGCCCCATTACAATATCACCATTTCTTAGAGCAAAGCGTCTGATTTGGCTTTGTGAGACATAGGTGTCATTCTGGCTATTGCTAAAGCTTTTTTCAGTCGCCCGTAAGAATCCATGCCCTTCACTCATAATCTCTAAAGTGCCTGTAAAAAGGATATAGCCGCCTTGTGATACTTGGGTTTTGAGTATTTCAAAAATAAGGTCCTGACGAAGGTATTCTTGGGGGTTTTCTATGCCGATTCTTTTGCCAATTTCGATGAGTTTGCTTACCGATTTGCTTTTTAAGTCCTCTAATTTATAACCATCTACAGGAGTATGTGTGCGGGTTTTTTCTGATGCCATTTTGAGCCTTTAAACAACGAAGTGAATAGGAGTAATTTTGTGGTCTGACGAAAGACGCGTATTATAAGTGAGTTTTGCTTAAAGAAGTTTAAATACGACCTTATGGCTTATTGACTGTGAAGTCCGGATGGAATCTATAAACTTTATTTTTGACCTTAAATAAAATCCCAGCACTGATAAGCTGCTTAAAAGTTTTGACAATAGTTGGTTTGCTGACATTGAGCTTCTGGATGATGTCTTCATAGGAGCCATAGAAAGTGTTTTGGGAATCGCAATGCTCAATCAAAAATCTGATAATCTGAATCTTCTTCCCGCCTACGAAAGTAGAGATGGCATTTATAAGTAAGTTTTGCGCTTGGATTTTTTGGGCTTGTAAATGCGGCAACACAGCTTTTTGTAATGCTTTGAGTAGAGAATTGAGCTCCAAGGGTTTGAGAATATATGCGTCGATTTTTTGGTCTATAGAATCTATGAGATATTTTGCTTCTGTGTGGGCGGAAGTAATGACGATTGGGACATTGGGATTAGCAGAATTGCGGATAAGCTCAGAAAGCTCTAAGCCACTACGTTTTGGCATAAGAATATCAGTCAGCACAATATCAATTTTGTGCAGATTGAACAATTCCCATGCCTCTTGTCCATCCTTAGCGGTAATAAGCTTACCTACATAATCGCTTAAGAGCATTGATGTGAGGTTTAAGGTGTCAGCATCATCCTCGGCATACAATACACTCAAGTCCTGCAGGGATTGATTCATTGGGATTGTTTTCCTTGATATTGTTTTGTTTGTAGGGAATATTGATGCTAAAGAGCGTGCCATTATAAATTTTTCCCTCTGAAAACGCAACATTGCTCACAGACATCGTCCCATAGAACTGCTTTTCGACAATCTGCTTTGCCATATATAATCCAATACCAGTACCTGCAGATTTATGCTTGGTAGTGAAATATGGCTCAAAAATTTTGTTGATATCTTGGAGTAGTATCCCTCCGGCATTATCTTGGATCTGTATATTGATGCTTGTTTCTGTGTCTTGGAAGGTTTGTATGCTGATAGTAATGCGTCTTATCGATATTTCGCGAGCTTTAAAAGCATCGATTGCATTATTTACAAGCACAAAAATTACCTGAGTGAAAGCATTCTCATAACCCAGAATCTTATAATCTTGCGTGCTTTTTAGCTCTATTTGTATGTTTTCATCGCTCAACACAGTTTTGATAAGCTCTAGAGAATCTAAAATAGCGCTTTGGAGACTGAAGTAATTTTTTTCTTTGTTTGGACGGAAGAAATTACTAAAGCTTTCGATAGTTTCTGACATATTTTTTGCAATCTTTAGTCCATATTCTGTTTGTTCATTCAAAAATTGAGAATCGAGTTTGCCTCTGTCATATTTTGCTTTAAAGCTCTGTATAAGAAGCGCAAGAGAGTTTAGTGGCTGGCGCCATTGGTGAGCGATATTATGTATCATTTCACCCATTGAAGCCAGACGGGCTTGTTGGTATATAAAGAGATCTTTTTGTTGATTCTGTTCTACTTCGTATTGGATTGATTTTTGCAAACTCGCATTGAGTGTTTGTAGTTGCAATGTTTTTTGTTCTACAAGGTCTTCTAGGGAATTGTAAGCAGAATTTATAGAATCTGTGATGGTTTTTGAGAGTAGAAAAAACATACTTGCAAGCAGCAAGACAAAAAATGCCAACAACATAAGACTAGCCCTATATATGGAATCACTGATTGTTTTCTGCGCGTTTATGAGTACAATATTTGTGTGTAAAAGCTCAGAAAACAGTGTGTTATTTTTCTCTTGAAAAAGATTATGTATAAGCATCTCTTCAATTTGTTGGGACAGCGTTTCTTGCGTGTTTGTCAGTAGGAGAATCTCTGCTTGATGGTGGCGTAAAAAATAGGCTTGGTAGAAGCCTCTCATAGCATTGAGGAATCTATGTCTGTTGTACTGTTCTTTGAGACTGTCTTTGTATGTCTGCCATAGTGAGTTGATTTTCTCAATGCTTTGGGAATCTTGCTTTTGGTGTGCTGACTGCATGTGCGCTAATTCTTGGTAGAGATTTTTTATGTCAAAAATATACAAGACATGAGAATTTTGGCTGAGGTAGTTACTATCATAATCGCTCTTTAGTCCTGCTAAAGCTAAGAATCCTGTAGCAGAGCAGAGCACAAAGATTCCTATAATGATATAGAGCAAGATAGTATTTTTGGTTTGGATTGAAGTATTTTGTAATTTTTTGGCGATGTTTGTAAGCATTTTTGCCATTTCTTTATCTCGAATCTCTTTTGCGCAAAGCATTTGTAATCTGCTCTAAGCTTAGAGATTCTATAACCTGAGATGAGCCAAAGACTTTGAGTAATCTAGCCATTTGTGCTGGCTTTAAAGAGAGCTTGGATCCTAAAATATTGAGCTGGCTTACAGTCTTGCTCTTTTGTTTGCGGTGGAATGCAATAGCAAAGCGATGCGCCTCATCGCGCAGTTTTTGAAAAAACTGCAATCTCTTATCACTTCCTATGAGCTTATAACTCATGCTTTTGCCAGATCCTTCAAATGCATGCAAAACATCTTGCGCATTCCCTTTTGCCCTATGAGCGCGTCCATTGAGTTTGTGTTTTGAGATTGCTAGAAGCCCTATCTCCACACCACTAGATTTGAGAATCTCTTGGGCAAGCTTGAGTTGCGCTATCCCTCCATCAAGCAACCAGAGATTTGGTGGCGGATTATGTGCGAAGTCTAATGCCCTGCGCGTTAGCATTTCGTTCATTTGCGAATATTCATCGCTGCCTTGCAAGTGGAAGCGCCTAAAGTCTGTCTTTTTGAAGCTACCATTTTCATATACGACCATCGCGCCTACACATTCTCTGCCTGAGTGGTGAGAGGTATCAAAAGTCTCGATTCTGTAAGGAATCTCATCTAGCCCTAGAAGCTGTTGTATTTGTTCTAAAACTTCCACTTCTCTAAGGCTTTGCTGCTCCTCTTTGTTCAAGATTTCTAGAGCATTTTTTTGCGCTAGGGTGATAAGGTCTGCTTTTTTGCCTCGCTTTGGTTGGAGAATTTGGATTTTTTTGCCCATTCGCTCATGGAGGACTTGCTCTAGCTTTTGCTTGTCCTCAAAGCAGCCAAAATCGCTTGGCAATAAAATAGAATCTGGCAAGAGAGGAGTTTTAGTCTTGTAATGATTGAGTAAGGTTTGTGTGTAGATTGAATGGAGAATCTGTGGGCTAATTCCATCAAGATTCTCAAGATCATAGACCAGAAAGGAGTCACTTGAGACCACCCGTCCATCACGCACAAATAATTTCATAACTATCCCTTTTTTTGCAGTGGTTTTTTCTTGTACGAATACAAACACATCCAGATTACTAGAATCTGCTAGGTCAATACTCGATCCATTTTGCATTTGCGCGATTTTTGAGATTCTATCGCGCATTTTTGCCGCCTCTTCATAGGCAAAATTTTGCGCAAAAATCTGCATTTTGGATTCTAGTACCTTTGCAAGTTTCTTTTTGTCTTGCAGAAGCTTGAGGGCGTTTTGTAAGATTTTTGCATAGTCTTGCTTACTGATTTTGCCCTCGCATGGTGCAAGACAACTTTTCATCTGATAAAACAAACAAGCCTTTTTGCCTTTGAGACAGGATTTTTTTTGTACCAGACATACAGATTCTAAAACCCCCTCTAGTAAATCTCGTGCTCCAGAACTGAATGGACCAAAATAGATGATGTTTTTTTCTTTTTTATCTTGCTGGGCTATGTTATCTCGCTTGGTGGTGCGAGTGATAGCAAGAGTGGGAAAATCCTCGCTGAGATCTGCAAAGATATACGGGTAGGTCTTGTCATCGCGTAAGAGGATATTGTACTTGGGTTTGAGGCTTTTGATAAGAGAGTTTTCAAGAATGAGAGCATCTTGCTCACTTGGTGTAATAAGCGTTTTGATATAACTCACCTGGGAAAGCATAAGGGTTATTCTTTGGTTGTGTTTTGCACTCGCAAGAAAATAACTCCTTACGCGCTTTTTGAGATTCTTTGCTTTGCCTACATATAGGAGTTTGTGATTGGAGTCAAAGTATTGATATACTCCTGGTTTTTGCGGTAAAGCATTAAGATTAAGAGTAGTTACCACGCATTTCTCCACGAGCCAATTTTCACGCAAAAGCGGCTATAATTCTAGCCTCCAGACTCTATAAACTCACTTAAGGAACATAATGAAAATCTGCTTTGTCGAAGATGATATAAATTATCGTAAAGCTCTAGAGATAAGTTTCAAATACTATCCACAATATGAAGTTGTAGGTTTTAAAAATGCTCATGATGCACTCAAGGCTTTGCAGCAGAATCCAAATCAGATTTTTGAAGTTTTTATCACAGATATAAATATGCCCAAAATGGATGGTTTGGAATTTTTGCATGAGTTAGAAAAATGTGTGAAATATGAATACAAAAGCATTGTTATCACAGGTAATGCAAGCGTGCAAAATGCCATAAAAGCCCTGCGACTTGGTGTCAAAGATTTTTTGGTTAAAGGATTTGATTTTGAAGAGCTTATAGCCACACTTGAGCGCTTGCAAAAAGAAAAGAATGTTTTGTCATCTCTTAAGCGAGATTCCAGTAAGTATTCCAAAAAGTCCAAAGATCATTTTGGTTCGCAAGCTGTAGCCAGTCGTATTAGTGAAAAATCTCCAGTCTCTCCTGCTATGCAAGTAGCTTTAAAAACTGCGCTCAAAGTCGCGCCAACCGATGCAAATGTATTCCTCACGGGCCAAAGTGGTGTGGGCAAGGATGTGTTTGCGAATTTTATCCATACAAACTCTTTACGCGCCAAAGCTCCATTTGTAGCCATTAATATGGCAGCTATTCCAGAGCATCTCTTAGAATCTGAGCTTTTTGGATATGAAAAGGGCGCATTTACTGACGCGAGTGCGTCAAAACCGGGAATCTTAGAGGATGCAAATGGTGGGAGTGTATTTTTAGATGAGATAGGTGAGATGCCTTCAAGTTTGCAAGTCAAGCTTTTGCGGGTACTACAAGAGAAGACATTGACAAGACTTGGTAGTTCTAAGCATATACCAATAGATGTGCGCTTTATCTCTGCGACAAATGCAAACATTACGCAAAAGATTGCAAATGGCAGCTTCAGAGAAGATCTTTTTTTTCGCTTGCAGACTATTCCAATCACAATCCCTCCGCTTAGTGAGCGTAAAGATGAGATTCTAGCTATCGCACAAGATAAGCTAGAGCAGACAATTCAAACTTATGGGTTTAAGTCAAAAACCCTCACTCAAGAAGCCCAACAAAAGCTTTTAGATTACAGCTGGCCAGGGAACATAAGAGAGCTTATCTCTGTGATAGAGCGTGCAGTGATTCTTAGCGAAGGAAGTGAGATAGGGATACAGGATTTAGCATTAGAGAGTAGGGAGCGTGTATTTGGCTCACACAACACCTCTTTTGCAAATCTTGAAAAGGAACTTCTAGCACGTGCACTTTTAGAATCACAAGGCGATATAACACGTGCAAGTGATTTATTGGGAATGGATATAAAGGTTTTCAAACAAAAACTCACACAATACAAGCTTGCTTAGAAACTGTTTCTTATTGTTACATTTAGAAACAAAAAAAAAAAAAATATAAAAAGAAATTTTTGACTTAAAATAAATATTTTTTGGTTCTAATTCTAAACGTCCCATAAATACAAATTTAAAGGAAAAACACATGAAATTTTTACACATTGGTGTGGCATTGGCTTTAAGTAGCATGCTTGTTGCAAACGAGAAAAATGGCTTTTTTATAGGTATGGAAGCAGGCTTTACTCCAAGCGCAACAAATTATGCGAATTTTCTTGGAAGGGAATTCACTGTACCAAGCAAGCAAAAAACTCGCGCATTTCCTCTGGGTCTAACACTTGGGTATCAGTACTATTTCACGCAATCTCAGGGTATAAGTCTGCAGGCAAGAGCAGCATATGCAACCTATAAAACAAGCAAGACCCAAGTATCAGAGCCTACGCCAGGTTATCGAGCTCAAAACACTTCTTTTGATATCAACATCAATACAGAAGCTTTACATTTTGGAATAGATGCAAACTATCTCTTTGACTTTTTTGCGACAGAAAATCATGTTCTTGGACTTGATGCAGGAGTAGGCCTTGATTTTGTGTATTTTCTCTCGACCAAACATGAATGGAAGAATCCGTACGCGACTATTAATAATAGTCTAGGAGAGTATTCTTCCATGGCTTTGGCCTTAGGCTTTGGTGTGCATTACTACTTTAAGACTCACCACCAGCTTGGTATCAAATACCGCTATACAGGACATAGCATGGACACAAAGATAAGTAAAGACTATAAAGCTCAAGGTGGTCTTGACATAGAGACCTATAAATTTGTTGCTGCTACAGCTAATTTAAGCTCTATTGTATTTTCTTATACTTATAAGTTCTAGAGGATTTTTAAACCCGTGTGTGTCCTAACTAGGAGACAAATTCAAGGATATGCTCAAATTTTATGTCTTATCAAGGCTTTGTTGTTTGGTATCTGGTGAAAATAGACGCATAAGATTTAGCTTGAGTTTGCTTTACCTGCCGCTTTGCCTAGTCCCAGTAGGTGCCCAGATATCCAATAAAGAAGCACACAACATTATAAATTCACAAAGTGCATGGAATCAAAATATTGCTGGCAGTGGCGTGAGTATTGGGATAGTGGATACGCCTGTGAAAACAGATCATAAAATATTGCAGGGCAAGATTGAAAGTGTGAGTATTTTCTTTGATTACATGAGCCAAAAGCAATATACACCTGTTTTTACAGATTGTCTTGTGGTTGGCAAAAAATGTGATACACATGGTTCGCATGTCGCTGGTATTGCTATAGGTAAACTCGATGGACAATCAACTAATAATTTGGATTTTCGTGGGGTAGCATATGATAGCAAAGCGAGTGCTATTGGAACTATTAATAGTGGTCTCCAACAACCTACACCTATGCGAATCTACCATGATCTCCAAAATGTCAAAATTGTTAATAACAGCTGGGGTAGCAACACATTCCCATTTATTAATACAGAAATAGTCGATGATTCGCTCTCAAAAACAACGACAGGCAAAAACGATAATTCTCCTACAAGTGTTGTTAGTTATATTTCAACTTACTGGAAGGGCTATGATAAGAATGGTTTGAAATGTGAAAACTGTGATACTACAAATGAGGCTCAGCTTATGCAACTTTCGCGTGATAAAAATGTAATGATAGTCTTTGCTGCTGGCAATGAAGGTATGGTAAGTCCAAACATCCAATCCATGCTCCCTCGCTATGATGAGAGTCTCCGATCGTGGATTACTGT
>NZ_NHYK01000018.1 GCF_003288805.1 Helicobacter sp. 10-6591
TTCTATTCTTGTAAGAGATTTGCCCTGTATTGAAGGACTGAAAGTTATCAATAAGCCAAATGTTGCAGTAGTCAGTGTGATAAAGGCAAAATGAGGGGTCGCCTAGAAACTAGGCTTTGTAAGCTAGCTAGTTTCTAAACCCAAAAGTAATACCATAGACTTCATTTCTTATCTGGAAAAGCGGGTCTTTTGGCTCACTTATACCACTTGGAAGATCTGAAGGAAAAAATACTTCAAAGTTACATTCATAATCACTCAAAGAATCCACCTTAAAGTTTCCAAGTAAGACTTCTTTATGCTTCCCCTTCCAAAGCGCTGTGGTGTCATCTATTCTGTCATTTTTGTTTGGGTAAGTCAGATACATTTTATAAACTATGGGTGCTTTCTTTATAGAATCTTTAAAGTTTTCAAGCAGAAAATCTTTACCCATTGTTTCTAACTCTTGCTTGTTTGCATACTCTACTTTTGTAGGTTCTAATCGCCATCTAGCAGGGAAATAGTTACCTTTTGAATCTTTAAAATGAAAAGTATGCGTGCTAAAAAATGGTGTGTATGCCACATTTTTTGTTATACCCATTGTTTGTAGATATTTCTCGTAGTTTCTAAACGAATCTATTTCTTGTGTAAGTTTTTTTATCTGCGCCTCATCTACTTTGCCATCTTTAGGAACACGCATTTCCAAAAACTGTCCAAACTCTTCTGCATTTTTCGCAAAATTAATCTCTGCATTGAGCATAACCATTGTCCAAGATTCTGTGTCGCCTTGCATTTTTATAGCCATACCGCGTCCCTTGCTATTGTCATTATCTAATGCACCGCCAAGAGAATAACGCACTTCAATAGGAATGCTTTTTTGTTTTAAAAATTCTGAATTGACAATCTTTGTAGCGTTTGCTACAGGTTCAAATACGCCTTTCGCACAAAAACCTTTTGAATGGTTGATCTTTGCATGTGGTTTGATCTTTGTGTGGTTGAGTTGATAGAAAAGGTCTGCTATCTCTTGGGCGCTGTAGTCCTTTGCTGTACAGAAGCTAAACGCTACAAGTGTGGCTGTAAATACCGAAGTTAGTGTTCTCATGTTTTCTCCTAATTTGTTTGTTTTTTTGCTAAGAAAGAAGCCTAATCTAAAGGCATTCCTAGCATTCCTCCAAAATCATTGTCGATTTTCAACGCATCAAGCGCACCTGCAATCTGTCCCCTATGGTGTATAGAATGATTAAGTATCGAAAGATACATATACCCACGCGATTTTTCAAACGCAACCTCTGAGAGTTGCAAAACTTCTTTACTGCTAAAATCTTGTGTGTTTTGGATAATTTCAATAACAGCTTGATTGCTTTCAAGCAAAATCTCACTGAGTTTTTTCATATCATTTATGGATTTTAAGAGCTTAAGCGAAGCTATAAGACTATCCATATTTTTTGGTGGTGTTGTAGCAAATTGAGAGAATCTTTTAATAAAAATGCCTATTTCAGCAGCCATAGAGTGTTTTAATGTCTCTATGATACTTCCAAAATACAGCCCACAATCTTTTGTCAAAAGTGCATTATCAATACCACATAAAATTTCACACATGTTTTTATTGGCAAGGTAGTTGTAGTTTGCTTGAAGTAAAAGCATGTTTTTCATTCTATCTCCTTATTTGACACAGTAAGAATCCATAAATTCTTGAAGCCTTTGTTTTTGCAAAGGCACTAGATTATAGCAAGATTAGCAAGGATTTAATACGGCAGGTGCTTGATAAAAACCGAAGTGGATTTGTGAAAGAAAACTTTGTGCCAATCAATATAAGACGACATACGTCTTTCTTGGTCCATGCACACCAAAGACTGTGATAAGCTCGATATCTGCTGTGCGCGATGGACCAGCGACAAAGATAATATTACTTGGCAGTATGTCGCACCCGCTTCTTGCTTT
This sequence comes from Helicobacter sp. 10-6591, assembly GCF_003288805.1. GTDB lineage: Bacteria > Campylobacterota > Campylobacteria > Campylobacterales > Helicobacteraceae > Helicobacter_F. The sequence goes on from NZ_NHYK01000018.1 coordinate 1,918, forward strand.
TTCGTATTGCTTTGCAAACTCAATCCCAGCATACATATGTCGGACTATATTGTTTTTGTCCAAAAGATAGATGCAAGTGCTAGTAATAAGCGAGCTAAGTCTTGGCGCTTTGGGATGGGAAGTGAGCATAATCACACCAAGATCAGCTATCCCACAACGAGCCTGCACCACTGAAGTATCGATACTAAAAAGCTTTTGTCGCATTTCATCGACGCTTGTAGTGTAGGGGATGAAATTCGCACCTTTGAGTTTTTGTGAATCCAGTTCAACATCAGGATTAAGCAGCACATCTTTTGATTGGTTTTCTTGCAAGATTCCATTCAGAGTATTTTCAAGCTCGGCTTTGCTGCTTTCTACAACCAAAGCCTTATTATTGCTCTGATTGAGCTTGAAGGTTTCTAGCAAATCATCACTCTCAAGACGCAAAGCAGCTTCATAGTGTGGATGCGAATCTGGGATATGCTGGTTTTGAGCAATAGATTCTCTCAATCTAGCTAAGATTGTTTGTTTTGCATTACTCATAAATCACTCCTTGCATTTTTGAAACTTTTGCATGTAGCCCACCGCTAATTTGTGGAAACTCTCTGTAACGAACCCAATTTTTTAGCAGTGGTATATAAGGCGCAAGATATCTTGCTAAGAATCCAAGACTCCCTACAAGCGCCATTGCAAAGCGCCATTTTCTAGGGCTTGTAGCCATATCTGCAAACATACGCATTTGCGAGATCTCAGCAACGCTCTGCGTGCTAGGATCTGTTCCGATAACATTCTTGCGTCCTTGTCCTACGCGCTCGCTGCGCAAGTCGCGGATAAGCTCTGCTAATGGAATCTCAACAGGGCATACCTCAGAACATCTCCCACAAAGTGAGCAAAGATCAAGCACAGGCGAAGTACGATTAAGGCCAAATATCTGTGGGCTGATAACTTCCCCAATAGGACCCGGATAAGTGCTAAGGTAAGCGTGCCCTCCAATTTTGTCATATACTGGGCAGTGGTTAAGGCAGCTTCCACAACGGATACAACTCATTGATCGGTAATAATGTGAATCTCTTAGCATATTAGATCGATTGTTATCTAGTAGCACTATATGAACTTCTTTAGGGCCATCAAGCTCGCCTTCCTTTCTGGGAGATGTAATAATGTTGTTGTAGCAAGTAATAGGCTGCCCTACGGCTGATGGTGCAAGCAGCGCATTAAGTATCGCGGCATCCTCGAAGTTTTCCACCACCTTTTCGATTCCACAGATTGCTACATGGATATCACACGCAGTGGTACTCATCCTCCCATTGCCTTCGTTTTCTATAAGCCATATTGCCCCTTCATTTGCTATCGCGAAATTCACTCCGCTTAAACCCATTTTAAATTCTACAAATTCTTTGCGCATATGCTTTTGGGCAATGGCATTAAGCTTCTGAGGTTCGTTTTCTAGCGGTGCATTGAGCTTTTTATGGAACAGCTCGCCAATCTCATAACGATTTTTATGGATTGCCGGGACGACTATATGCACAGGGGGTTCGTGTAGAAGTTGCAAAATCAGCTCGCCCAAATCCGTCTCGATAGCCTCAAAGCCCTTGGATTCTAGAAAATGATTGAATCCAATTTCCTCGCTCGCCATAGACTTGCCCTTAAGGACTTTGGTTATGTTTTTTTCTCGCATAAGATCGTAGATAAGCTCATTTGCTTCATCTGCATTGTTTGCCCAATGCACCTTGATTCCATTCTGTGTCGCATTTTTCTCAAAAAGCTCTAAGTTTGCATCAAGTTTGCGTAGATTTTTTTGCTTGAGTTCTTTGGCTTTGGTTTTTAATGTATTCCAATCCAAAAATCGCGTATTTATGAGTTTCTTGCGATTAGTGCGTAGTGTATCCATTGCATTAAGCAGATTTGATCGTAGCTGTTTGTTGTTTAGTCCAGATTCTATAGCCTCATGGAATTGGGTTTTGAGATTTTGTTGTGTTGCGCTCATTTTTGCTCCTTTAGTTTATAAGATCTTTTACAGACCAATACGTGCAGCGAGAAAATCATACAAATGCATATATTTTATATCCACACCTTGCTTTTTTATTGCACCGCTGATATTAAGCAAGCAGCCAGAATCTGCAGAGATGAGGTATTCCACATTACGCGATTTAATATCTGCTATTTTCAGACTTACCATCGCATGTGAAATCTCTGGCTCTTTGACGCTAAAGCTTCCGCCAAATCCACAACACTCCTCCTCCCGATCCAATTCGATTAGATTGACATTTTTAAGGCTGCTAATAAGCGCCTTTGCGGAATCCACACATTTAGCCACCCTTAAAGCATGACAGTTGCTATGCCAAGTCACAGATACAGGCTCTCCCTTATCCTCGTAATCTACTTGAAGTTCTTTATGGAGGAATTCACTCAATTCATAGATTCTCTGGGAAAATCTGCGTGCTTTTTCCTCATACTCGCTACCAGCGAATAATTCTCCATAATCTACGCGAAGCATTCCCGTGCAAGAGCCGCTTGGTAGCACGATAGGGATATCTTCTGCAAAGAGTTCCATATTATAGAGGGCGACTTGTTTTGTTTCCTCATAATAGCCGGAGTTATAGCTTGGTTGCCCACAGCAAGTCTGGTCTTTTTTGAAAACCACTTCAATACCTTCTTTTTGTAAGAGTTTGATAGCATTTATGCAGGTATTCGCACAAACTGCTGTTCCAATGCATGTAGAGAAAAAATAGACTTTCTTTGACATCGAGTTTCCTTCAGGTGAAATGTTGTTTGTGGTTCTAGATTGTATCGACCTTAAGGTAATCTGTTTGCTAAAAAATCAAAGGAGCAAAGAAAAGAGAACAAAAGACAAATAAACCACAAGAAATTTTGCAAGTTCTCAGTCCATCACTTTTAGATACATCTTTACAAATTTCTTGCTTTAAAAAACTGTATACAAAAAAATTCGTTTTTAAAAAGCGTGAGGTGAGGGAGGTGAGGGAGGTAGAGCTGTAGATGGGACATTAAGAAATTTATAAAGAGAAGATACCAAAAGAATGCTTGCTCGTGAAAACTTGGCACTTTTAGAATCTTTTTGGCTTCTTAAAACAATACTTGAGGTCGCGAGGCAGGCGTGCTAAATCATAGAGGAGCTTAAGATAAAAGTTATTTTTTACTCTGCCACGTTTTGAATAATCTATATGTTCATTCAACGCTCTAAAAGTGCGGTAAGCGTGCTCTGGTGGCAAGATAATATCATTTGTGTAATTTGAAGGCTTTTTTTCTGGTTTTGCTGTGTTGTTTGTAATGGGTGCTAGAGGGATATAGTGCGAGAGTGGGCTAGCAGGAGAGAGTGAATAAAACTCTACATTGTAGGTTTTTGCTAAAAATTCTAATGCTTCTAGGTCTGCTGCTTTGCTGTGATAGCTTTCTTGCTGAGGTTCTTGTGGAAGTGTGATATTTTCAAATCCATCTGGCACAAGCTTTAAGATATTTGTTTTAGAATGATTGAAGGCATAATTTTTACCCTCATAAAAGTCAATGCCTGTTAAATAAATTTCTCTATATCCTAGCGCGACAGCTATCGCACAGAGGTAGATTCCGCTTCTTGGATTTTTGTTAGAGTAGAGTTTTTGTAAGCTATCATATTCTAAAAATTCGCCAATATTTTCTGAGAGTCTGCCGTTGTAGAGGGTGTCAATAAAGCTGTGCTTATAGAGGACTCTTAATAAAAAGTTGGATTTTACATGGAATTCATCTCTTGAAGTTGAGATAAATGGGCTGTCATTGATAATTACAGAATCTATTTTGTATTCCTGTGTGTTATTGAGAACTTGCATAGTGTAGATATGCTCAAAAAGTGTTTGGTGTGCAAAGGTTACTGCCCTGATGTTCTTCCCTAAATAGTACGCGTCTTCTAAATAGAACTGATTTACGCGAAATACCTCATAAGAAAGAGGCAAGCGTGCATAATCAATAGCAGTTAGGCTTGGTCCATTGCCTGCCACAATGGCTTTTTGTATTTGCTGTGTGTTATCTTTTTGCATAAAACACCCGTAATACAAAAAGATAAAAATATGCAACAAAAAACCTCTTTATTGATGCAAAAAAATAGATTGTATATAAATGGCATTGAATACAGAGGTTATTTACCCCCCCCCCACCCATTGCTTATTTCTTGTCCCAAGTAACTTATTATCTGACTTGAGTTTTAAAAGCTTGTTTTCTTTCTGCATATTTACCCCTGTATTTGTGATGAATCTTGAGCAGAGAATACATTTCTTACATCTAGCAAACCCAACACCAACTTATTTACTAGCAGCAGTATAACTCCTTGCCTAGAATATTTCACTTCGTTTGTGCTACTTCAATCTTCTTAAGGCTTTATGGTGGCCTAAATCATTTCATATGCTTTAGCTAAAAGCTCTCTAGCGCCCTGTGCAATAAAATGCTTTGCAAGCTCTATTCCAAGATTTTTCGCGCAATCCATCGCTGCACTTGGAATCAAAGTGCAATCAAGATGAGCGCGCATACTCTCACTTCCATCTGGCAAACCTATGATTGCCTCCAAACTCAGGCGATTCTCTTGCAAATGCGCATACACACCTATTGGCACCTGACAACCACCCTCAAGCACACGGATAAACTCTCTTTCAGCAGTGCAGCATAGACTTGTGTGTACATCTGTTAGCTTGCTTAGCTTCTCTACTAAAGCTGTATTATCCAACGCACATTCAATCCCAAGCGCACCCTGCCCCATAGCTGGCAGCATAAAATCAAGTGGCTTAAGGTAAGTGATCTCTTTAGTAAGTTCCAAGCGCGCAATAGCAGCATTTGCTAGGACTATCGCATCAAACTCGCCATTTTGAAGCTTCTGTAATCTCGTCTGGACATTTCCACGCAGAGAGAGCGTATCATAATCCTTACGATAGAGCTTAAGCTGCATACAGCGGCGCAAAGATGTGCTACCAATCTTTGCGTTCTGTGGCAATGCATCAAGGTTTGCGTATCTTTGACTGACAAAACAATCTCTGTGATCAGACCTTTTGATAATGGCTACAAGCCCAAGCCCTTGTGGAAACTCCACAGGCATATCTTTGAGACTATGCACAGCCAAATCAATCTCACCACTTAAAAGCAATTCTTCTAATTCTTTAGTAAAAAGACCCTTGCCACCAATCTTAGCTAACGGTACGTCAAGAATCTTATCGCCCTGTGTTTTAACGACTTTTAGCTCGCACTCCATTCCAAGCTCATCTTTTAAGCGGGCTTTGATATGCTCTGCTTGCCAAAGCGCGAGCTTACTTCCCCTCGTGCCTATAATAAGTGACATACTTTTATACCTTCAGAGAATCTAAGACAATCTCTTGAATCTGTGCAGATTCTATAATGCGCTTCTCTAAGCCCTCACGCAAAATCCACTCTACTCTGCCTTTGTCTAACTCCTTGCCAACTACCACTGCTTGATGGAATCCAATAAGTTCAAAGTCCTTTATCTTAAATCCAAAGTGTTCATCCCTATCATCAAGCAACACATCAACACCTTCAAGCTTGAGATTCTGATACAGAATATTTGCAAACTCTACTTGCGCGTGCTTTTTTGTGTTTGAGATAATAATAAGCACATCAAACACCCTCACGCCATTGCCCCATACACAGCCAAATTCATCGCTTTTCTGCTCCAAGATAGCCGGCAGGAGTCTGCTCACCCCAATACCATAACAGCCCATAATAAGTGGCTGTGATTTTCCCTGTGTGTTTAAAAAAGTCGCATTAAGACTTTGGGAGTACTTGCTTCCAAGCTTAAAAATATGCCCAACTTCTATGCCCTTGTTCATCGAAAGCGCGCAACCACAATTTGGACACAAATCACCCTCTTGCACACTTACAATATCTGCATACACGACATTATTAAGTTCGCTAAACTCATCCAAATCTACAGCTACAAGATGGTAATCTTTCTTATTAGCACCACAAATCAAATCCTTGCCACCGCGCAAAGATTCGTCAAAAATCAATGTGCCCAGGACCTTTTCTTGCAAGGGCTTGAGTAACTCTTGCAAACCCAATGCACCTAGAAAACCTTCACTCAAACCCATTTGGGCTAACTCTTGAGAATCTAGTTCTGTAAATCCAAGATAGTGCTTGTGTGTATCAAGGCCATTTAATACATTGAGTGCTTTTGTCTCCTCGCAAATATCATCACCGCGCAAGAAGAAAAACACAATCTCTTCTTTGAGAACACCTTGTGTTTGGCTTCGTTCGAAAACCGCCTTTTTGGCCACACATTTCATCGTATAAAAAGGATGTACTTTAAAAAACTCACAAAGAGATTCTATACTTTTTACTCCGGGTGTGAAAAACTCTGCAAATCTAGCCTTTGGCGCATCGTGCAAAAATCCCTGTTCCAGAGAATCTGAGCTATAAGAGTAAGAATTCTCTCTTGGGGCATTCTTTGGCTTTCTCTTTGCTACTTCAATATTTGCGGCATATTCGCAAGAATTGCAGACAGCTAAAGTATCTTCGCCATTTGGACAAAGCAGCATGAATTCTTTGCTACCACTTCCGCCAATCGCACCACTATCAGCCTCAACGACCTTATATGCCAAATCCAAACGCTCTAAAATCCTACGATAAGCGCGCTCCATATTCTCAAACTCTCTATCCAAATCTTTTATATCTGCATGGAAACTATAAGAATCCTTCATCACAAACTCTCTTGCGCGCAATAAGCCAGATCTAGGGCGCACCTCATCACGAAATTTCGTATGAATCTGGTAGAGATTAAGTGGAAGCTGCTTGTAGCTTTTGATAAAAGATCTTGCAAGAAAGGTTACCATCTCCTCATGTGTAGGTCCTAATACAAAATCATTATCCTTTCTGTCTTTGAAACGCAAAAGCTCTTTGCCGTATTTCTCATAGCGCCCACTTTCTTGCCATAGCTCAGCGGGCGTAACAAACCCAAGCAATACTTCTTGTGCGCCTGCCTTATCCATCTCTTCCTTGATAATCAAGCGGATTTTGTCAAGTACTTTTTTGCCCAGTGGCAGAAAATTATAGATTCCGCTTCCTACTTGCTGTATATAACCAGCACGGACAAGATAAGAGTGACTTTTTAACTGCGCATCTTTTGGGCTTTCTTTGAGTGTAGAGACAAAAACCTCAGAAAATCGCATATATTCTCCTTCATACAAAATTCTTTTAATTCTTCACATCATATTCTTCACATTTGTACTTGTTGAGTAGCACAATGTCATCAGCAATATCAAAAATATTCTTAACAGCCTCAATAATTGGATCAGAACTGATACTTTCACTTGCTTCTTTTATACGTTGCGTAGGGTTGTGTAAAAATGTATTGAAAGCATTATGCAAGATTTTCTCTATATTTGTTCGATACTCCTCAGGCACAAAACCCTTCTTTATAGCTCGCTCAAGCTCTTTGAGACAAGAATCCTTTGCTAAAGCCCTGATATGCTTTATGACCGGCTCAACTCCAAGACTTTGCAACCACTTGAAAAACTCTTGCACAAAACTCTCTATAATCTTATGTGCTTGCTCAGCATGCTTTTGGCGTCTTGATTTGTTTTGCGTGATAATTTCTTGCAAATCATCCACACAATAGATTTCTAGATTCTCACATTCTACATTTTCAATATCCCGTGGCACAGCCAAATCAATCCAAATACGTCTCTTACTTGTTGGTGTAATCAACTCTTTACCAACCACAGTATGCGGCGCACCTGTGGCTGAGATAAACACATCGCTTTCTTGCAGAGAATCTTTGAGACAATCAAAGGGCTTGACTTCTATGCTTGCCTTGGTCTTTATCTGCTCTTGTAATCCATGAAGAATATCTATGGCATTTTGCATATTGCGATTGAGCAGAGTAATACTTACTTGATATTTACACAAATGCTTTAAGGCCAAAACTCCTATCTCGCCTGTGCCAAGAATGGCTATTTTTTTATCATCCAATTCAGTGTTGGCAATGCTTAGTTTTTGCAAGAGTAATTCAATCGCTGCTCCTGCCATAGAAGTATGGCTTGAGGAAATATCAATTGTATTGCGCACGCTTGCAGCACATTTGAAAGCGTAATGCATCACTCTTGTCATATCTTTAGCACATAGCATATTTTCATATGCCAAGCGATAGGCGTCTTTGAGCTGACCTGTGATTTGTGTCTCACCAACCACAAGACTGTCAAGACTGGCAGCTACACAAAAAATGTGATAAACCGCGTCTTGATTTTGCTTGATGATTGCGTGTTTTTGTAAAACAGAGAGGGGGACTTGTTTGGCAGATTCTAAAGCAAGAGAGAGATATTCTATTGCTTTTTGGCTATCACGCACAATCACATAAACTTCTACTCTATTGCAAGTTGAAAGCAGTACAGCCTCTTTGATGTTTTCATCATTACGCACTTTGGTCAAAAACTCTACAATCTCATTATCTGTAAATGCTAGCTTTTCGCGCAGAGCAAGATCCATACTTTTATGTGAAAAACTCAACACCAAATATGTTATATCCTGCATCAAAACTCCCTTTCAATCATGCTCTCAACTATTGCGCTAAGTTCCGGATTGCACTCATTTTTGATAGTTTCCAAACTTATCTTTGCATAGGATTTCGCCAAATCTATGCTCTCTGTGATACAAGCATAACGCACAAGACACTCTTTTAGCCAGACTTGATCTTGTATGTCTAATTTCTTGGCAAAAAGACCCAAAAACCTCTCCTGCTCTGCTTGCGTAGCATGTGAGAAAAACAATATAAAAGGCAGAGTGCTTTTGCCTTCGCTAAGATCACTCATAGCAGGCTTGCCTAAAGTCGCAGCATCTTGGGTGACATCCAAAATATCATCGATGATTTGGAAAGCAATCCCAAGATTCTTGCCATAAATTTTATATTTATAGGAATCTAAGCCGCTTAAGATTGCCGCGGATTCTGAGCTTGCTGCAATAAGTGAGGCTGTTTTATTCTCACACATTCTCAAGTAACGCTCTTTATTGGCATTAAAACTTTCGCTCATAAAGACATCCTCTGCTTCACCAATTGAGAGCTTCACAACAGAATCTGAGAGGCTTTGGGCAATCTGTAAAGGCAATTTAGTAAGCTCAAAAAACGCCTTTGCATACAAAATATCGCCAAGCAAAATCGCGTTTTTATTCCCAAAATTTGCATGAAAAGAGGGGCTATTCCTACGAGTAGGGGCATTATCAATCACATCATCATGCAGCAAACTTGCACTTTGTATAAGCTCGATTATTGCACAAAGCTCTAAAGCCTGCTTACTTTCCTTGCAGATTGCTAAAACAAGCTTAGAACGCAACATCTTGCCATGTATGAGCGTAGAAAAAAGCTTATCAACAAGTGCATTATCGCAATCTTTTATCATAGTCCTCATGCATTCTAAAATCTTGCTTTGACTCTGTGCAAAATCTTGCATTATTCTCCTTTCTCAGAATCTTTGGGGCTTTCCTCTACTATACTTGCTCCCACTTCTTCAAGAAAAAGCCGCAAATGTGCTTTTTTGTCATCAAAATTCTTAAAAAAAATGTGTAGTTTTGGATTGGGTTTCAAATTCTCTCCAAGTGTCAATGAAAAGCCTGCTCGTTGGTAGTCTTTATACAAAATCGCTTGGTGGTTGAATCCATCATAGTGCAGATGTATCACAAGCCCATTGTTTTTATACAGTGTCCAGCGCAGCACCAAAAGCTTTTGTACAGAATCTAAGAGGACTTTTGCACGATACTTCTGCTCTTTCTCCAAAAACAAATCTTTTTGCCAAGTAAAAAAAAGGTTTGAAGCATGCGAAACATTCAAAAACAAAAGTTGTAAAAACAGACAAAAACACCATCCATTCACAACTTTTTTATTCATAGTTTCCGAGTATTTTCCCCATCGATTCTATAGCAAGACTTTGCTTGAGGTGAGAAAGTTTATCTTTGTCTTGCTCGCTCAAGCCACATATAAAAGATCGCAACTCTTGGGAATCAATGCTTTTGGATTCCAAAAAAAGCTCGATTGCACAAATTTCATCTAGCAACCGCTCTAATTCCAAGCCAACAAGTGTGGGTGAAGCATTTAAAATCACTTCCTTCCACTTATCTATAGGAGACTTTCCAAAAAGCTCTAAATCCTCTAGCATCACTACATCCTTAATATCTTATTTCAAAGAATCCACACGCGCAAGCACTGCTTGCTGATGGGATTGGAGTCCTTCAATCTCTGCAAGGTGCGCACAAGATGTTCCAAGCTCACGCATTGCCTGCTTACTAAAAGAGATGATGGAGGTCTTTTTCATGAAATGCTCCACGCCAAGCGGAGAGAAAAACCTCGCACTTCCACCTGTAGGCAGCGTGTGATTAGGACCTGCGAGATAATCGCCTATTGGTTCGCTTGTCTGCTCACCTAAAAAGATCGCACCGGCATTTTTGATATAAGGTAAAAGCGAGAATGGTTCATCAACGAGCAGTTCTAAATGCTCAGGCGCAATCTCATTCATAAGATCTATGCTTTCTTGTATGTCTCTTGTATGGATAAATACACTGCGGTTTTTCATGCTGGATTCTGTAATTTCACGACGCTTCAGAGTTGGCAGAATATCTTGTATTTCTTGGCGCACAGATTCTATAAGCGCTAGGTCATCGGTTATCAAAATAGCGCTTGCAAGCTCATCATGCTCTGCTTGAGAGAGTAAATCCCAAGCGATATAGCGAGCATTTGCCCCACTTTGGGCAATGATACCAATCTCGCTGGGTCCTGCAATCATATCAATATTCACATCACCAAAAACAAGTTTTTTTGCAGTAGCCACATAGATATTACCAGGTCCAGTAATCACATCTACATTCTTTATCCCTGCTTTAGAATCTCCATATGCCATAAGTCCGATAGCACTCGCTCCACCAATTTTATAGACTCTGAAGGTAGGAAACAGATGCAAAGTGCTTAACAATAGCTGATTTGGTTGGTTATAAGGGGTTGGCGAGCATACTACGATCTCCTCCACTCCAGCTACAATAGCAGGAATAGCATTCATCAAAAGTGAGCTAGGATAAGCCGCCTTGCCACCGGGTATATAAAGACCGGCACTTTGTATGGGTGAGACCTTCTGTCCTAAGACAGTGCCATTTGATTCTATGTCAAACCACGACTTCTCTTTTTGCTTCTGATGGAAAGCAGAAATTCTCTCATAAGCCTTGTGTAAGGCTTGTTTGGTGGTAAGGCTAAGATTCTCATAAGCTTTCTTGCATTCTTCTTGCGTGATAAGAAGGTCATCCAGGCTTTTTGGCTGCCAAGAATCAAATGCACTCACATACGATAAAACTGCCTCTATACCATTCTCTCTGACATCATCTAAAATATTTTGCACACTCTCTCTTACACCTGTAATATCCATCTTGCCACGCAAAAGAATCTGCGCAAAATCATTCTTAAAATTCATATCCGTTGTTTTAAGGATTGGTGTAAGACAAATCATTTTGGAAAGTCTCCTATAGATGGGTGGTTGGATTCCTAGAATAAGTCGTGGTGTGTGGTGAGACAAGCGACGCATTATAGCAGAGAAACTCAATTTCAAGGAATCTAAAGCAGCACTCCGCTACAATGCCAAGTCTTTAGACTAAATTAAGACTTAAGGTAAATACAGCAATGAATCTCTATGACTGCCAAAAGGGCAAACACTACAAAATCACACAATTAAAGACACAAGATGAGATTCTCAAACACCGATTGCTCACAATGGGAATCTACGAAAATGCAATCATCAGCATATCTCATACAACTCTGACAAAATCAACCATTGCAGTTATGATAGGGAATACACAAATAGCTCTAAGAGGAAATGAAGCAAAAAGCATAGAGGTAGTAGCACTCTAAAAGTCTTAAACAATACATGATTTTTCTACATCATACTCACTTGGGATATTTAAGATTTTTTTTTTTTTTAGAGTAGCAAAAATTCACACATATGCCATAGCCTCATGGAGTTTTCTTGAATAAGTTAGGCAGATTTAAGATTTGAGTTACTAAAATGCTCATTTGAATCTTAAATCCAGTAGGGAGAAAAGGCTAGATGAAATATATCAAGTTTTTTAAGGAGCTTAACAATAAAGATGTGCCTATTGTGGGTGGAAAAAATGCAAGCATTGGAGAAATGTTCCAAGAACTTGTTTCAGAAGGCATAAAAGTCCCAAATGGATTTGCTATTACAAGCGATGCGTACTGGTATTTACTTGATTGTGGTGGTATCAGAGAAAAAATCAAAGAATTGCTCCAAGATGTAGATGTAACTGAAATCGATGTCCTTAAAAACCGCTCTAAAAAAATCCGAGAACTTATTTTTGGCACGCCATTTCCCGATGATTTGAGAGAAGAGATTTTCAAAGCCTATGAGATTCTAAGCCAAGAGTATAATATGAAAGAAGCCGATGTCGCCGTCCGCAGCTCTGCTACTGCTGAAGATCTCCCGGATGCAAGCTTTGCGGGACAACAAGATACCTACCTGAGCGTTAAAGGAAAAGTCGAGCTTATCCACTACATCAAATCCTGTCTTGCTTCACTTTTTACCGACAGAGCAGTAAGCTACCGCGCATCAAGAGGATTTGACCATTTTAAAGTCGCACTATCTGTGGGTGTACAGAAGATGGTACGCGCAGACAGAGGAAGTGCCGGGGTTATGTTTAGCATCGACACAGAGACAGGATTCAAAGATGCGGTATTTATCACAGCATCCTGGGGGCTTGGTGAAAATGTCGTAGGTGGCACTGTCAATCCCGATGAATTTTATGTCTTTAAACCAACACTCAAAGAAGGGAAACGCCCTATCATCAAACGCCAACTAGGACACAAACACCAAAAGATGGTATATGCTCCACGAGGAAGCGAACACCCAACTAAAAATATCAAAACCACCCAAAAAGAACTCAGAACATTTGCAATCACTGACGAAGATATTTTGACCCTTACACGCTATGCGATAAAAATCGAAGAGCACTACACAAAAGAAGCAGGCGAATATCGTCCTATGGATATGGAATGGGCAAAAGATGGCGATAGTGGCGAGATTTTCATCGTACAGGCACGTCCTGAGACTGTCCAAAGCCAAGCAATCAAAAAAGATGCAGGCAACCGCTTAGAAACCTTCAAATTCTCAAATCCCGATGAAAAACGTGAAATCATCCTCACAGGACGCGCAATCGGCGGTAAAATCGGTGCCGGAAAAGTGCATATCATCAACGACATAGAACATATGAATACTTTCAAAGAAGGTGAGATTCTCGTAACTGACAATACCGATCCAGATTGGGAGCCTGCGATGAAAAAGGCAGCAGCAGTAATCACAAATCGTGGCGGACGCACTTGTCATGCGGCTATTGTAGCGCGTGAGATTGGGGTACCAGCCATTGTAGGGGCAGTGGGTGCAACAGATAGACTTTATACAGGCATGGAAGTAACAGTTTCTTGCGCAGAAGGCGAAGAAGGCTACGTATATGCTGGAATCTGTGACTACGAAATCCAAACCATAGAACTCGATAACTTAAGTGATACAAAAACAAAGATATATATGAATGTAGGTAACCCTGAGAAAGCCTTTGGATTCTCAAAACTCCCAAATAGTGGTGTAGGACTAGCAAGAATGGAGCTTATTGTGCTCAATCAGATCAAAGCCCATCCGCTCGCTCTGCTTGATATGCATAATGGCAAGGGCAAAGAAATCAAAGAACGTGCAGAAATAGAAAAACTGATGGCAGGTTATGAGAATCCAAAAGATTTCTTTGTGAAAAAAATTGCAGAGGGCATTGGTATGATTTGTTCAGCCTTTTATCCAAACCCTGTAATCGTGCGCACAAGCGATTTCAAATCAAATGAATACAGAGGAATGATAGCAGGCTCTAGCTATGAGCCACAAGAAGAGAATCCGATGCTAGGCTATCGCGGTGCTAGCAGATACTATTCTGAACTTTATCGCACCGCATTTGAATGGGAATGTGAAGCGCTAGCAATGGTACGTGATGAAATGGGACTTACAAATATGAAGGTAATGATTCCATTTTTGCGCACACCTGAGGAAGGCAGAAAAGTATTAGAGATCATGCGACGCAATGGGTTAGAATCTGGACGCAATGGGTTAGAAATCTATGTTATGTGTGAATTACCTGTAAATGTGATTCTAGCCGATGAGTTTTTGAATATGTTTGATGGCTACTCTATTGGTTCCAATGACCTCACACAATTAACTTTAGGCGTAGATAGGGATGGGCAGCTTGTAAGCCATATTTTCGATGAGAGGAGTCCAGCGATGTATGCGATGTTTAAGCAAGCGATTGCTGCATGCAAGAGACATGGCAAATATTGTGGAATCTGTGGGCAAGCACCAAGCGATTATCCTGAAGTTACAGAATTCCTAGTAAAAGAAGGTATCAGTTCTATTTCGCTCAATCCAGATTCTGTCATCAAAACATGGCAGCTTGTCTCAGAACTAGAAAAGAAACTCTAAACACTCCAAAATCCAATCAAATAACTTGCATTCCATCATACAGAATTTTAGAGCGGTAGTAACCTCTCTATACAGATTGTAATAAGGGATTCCCATGAAAAAACAGATTCGCATAAATTTTTGCAATTTCAGCAATATGCAAGCAGCAGCACAAGAGCTCATAAAGATTCTCGAAAAACATTTTATTGTCATACAAGATAGAGAAAACCCCCAATATGTCTTTTACTCTGTATTTGACGCGTGGCGTGGCGATGGATGGGGTGGGAGAGATTTTTTAGAATATCCAAACAGTGTGCGGATTTTTTATACAGGTGAAAATTGTTGCCCGGACTTTAATCTCTGTGATTATGCGATTGGTTTTGATCATATTGCCTTTTTTGATAGATATGTGCGATTCCCACTATATTTTTTCTACTTCAAAGATCTCAAACACGCATTAAACAAACACAAAGACATTAGCCCTGAGATTCTTAAAAGCAAGTCAAGATTTTGCAACTTCATCGTAAGCAACCATGGTTTGGCAGATCCATTCAGAGAAAAAGCCTTCAGAGCTCTCAACCAATACAAGCATATAGATTCTGCTGGAGGATTTCTTAACAACACAGGATATAAGCTCACAGACAAATTTGCTTTCCAAAGTGAGTGCAAATTTTCGCTTTGTTTTGAGAATAGCTCACACATAGGATACATCACAGAAAAGCTTATCCAAGCAGCCGCGGCAAAAACTATCCCTATTTATTGGGGTGATGAGCGTGCTTGTTTGCCAATAAGTAAAATGGGGGGGGGCATAAATAAAAAAGCCATTGTTTTTGTGGAAAATTTAGAGCAGATGGTGCAAGAAGTCCAATATCTTGATAATAATGATGAAGCATTTTTGGCAAAACTCAGAGAACCCCTCTTTTTAGATTCTCATCACAAAGACATTTTTTATGATGCCTTGGAGCAATTCTTAAAAAATATCTGCCAACAAGATTTCCAAAATGCATTCCGTAGGACACTATTTGGCTGGAATATGTATCACACAAACTACATCAAAGATATGGCATATACATACAAAAAGATACAGAGATTGAAACTACGTATAAAAAATACATTAGAAAGACTAAAAATTATGAGAATCTTGGAATACCTGAGAGTAAAAATAACGGGCAAATAAATGTGTTGACAGCCTCAAAAGCATAAGTTTTCTTTTGCTACAATCGCGCATTTAGACGTTAAGGAGCAAATTCATGGAAATCATATTGTTATTGATTGGTGCAGGGGTAGCATACTTTTTGTATATCACCCTACAAGATTATCTTAAAAACCCCCTCCACCAACAGTCCTTCCAAACACCCACACCAATACAAAATCCTCCACAAATCAGTTTTGTTGATGACGAGCAAGACCGATTACAAAAAAAGATCAGAGATAGCGAGTATGGGATTTTAAGTGCGATTTTAGGAATCTTTGCCAAAAGCGATGGTAAGGCATGCGAACTTGAGGAAGTTTTAGCTAAAGATTTGATTGCTGAAATGGTAAAAGATGCAAAAAACCAAAAAATCACAGAATCTGCGCTTTTAGAAATCTATCAAGATTCCCAAGCAAGTGAGCTAGATGAGCTTTGTAATAAGTTTTTGCTCACGACAAAAGGAGAATACAAAAAGCGTCTGAAGGTTATAGAGTTTTTGTTTGTCTTGGCATATGCAGATGGAGAATTTAGCGAGTCTGAAGAATCTGTGTTGATTGATATCGCAGCACTTTTTGAGCTCAGCAATGAAGATTTCAACAAACTCTATGATGATTTCAAATCGCTCCACACAACACCAAAAGAGATGGACAAAGCAAAAGCACTCCAAATCCTCTCTCTGGCTCCTACCTATACACAAGAGGAATTGAAAGAAAACTATCTCAAACTGCTCAAAGAAAAAAATAGCAATGTCTTAGATAATAAACAGATGGGGAAGTCGATTTTAGATTCCACCGCTAAAGATGTAAGAGAGATCCAAGAGGCATACAACTTCTTAGTACAACAAACAAACAATCATGCAAGTTGATTCTCACTCTAAGACTTCGTCCTTAAAAATTTTTATCCCATGGGATTAATGCTTTCCAACACGAAGATCTGAAATGAATAACATAAAAACATACATCAAAAATTCTCTAAAAACTCTCGAGTACCTTGGGATAGTACAAAGGTATTTTAAAGGATCGGGTGCTATTTTGATGCTCCATCGTATAGCACCTATTGATGAGAAGAAACTTCCTGCTAATGAGAATCTAAAAGTAAGTCCAGAATTTTTGGAGCATTTTATTCTGCAAGCAAAGGACAAAGGATATGAGTTTATAAGTCTTGATACCTTACACCAAAGACTTATCTCTCAGAATCTCAAGTCAAAATTCTTGTGCATCACTCTTGATGATGGCTACAAAGACAATCTCACTTATGGACTAGAGATTTTTGAAAAACATGAGATTCCATTTTGTATATATGTCTGTACCTCGTTTCCACAGGGCTCGCATGACATGTGGTGGTTTGGATTAGAAGATTTTCTGCTCCAAAGAGATGCTTTAAATTATGAAACTCTAATAGGGGGGGGGGCATAATAAGAGCTTATCAAAGCCTTTAGTTTCTTGGCTATCTGACTTACAAAGCAAACAGGCTGCTTTTCTTGCACTACGTACCAAAATAATATCCCAAGCGACAAACTATGAAAATGCAAGAGGAATCTGCGAACAATTAGGCGTAAGTTACAATCCACGTGATTATGATTCACTCACGCTTAGCTGGGATGAGATTAGCAGACTCTCTACACATCCACTTGCAACCATCGGTAATCACACACATTCGCATCCAATTTTTAATAATCTCTCTTCAAATGAGGTTTGCACAGATATTCTCAAAGCTCAAAATCTCTTTTTAGCTCATGGCATTACTCCCAAGCATTTTGCTTATCCATTTGGCACGAGAATTGAAGTAGATTCCACATACTTCAAGATCCCACAAAACCTAGGCTTTATGAGCGCAACAACAACGCGCACAGGAACAATCTACCAAGCACACAAGCACCACTTATCCGCACTGCCACGTTTTATGCTAAGCGAAAACTTCACTCTAAACAGACTCCACTCTATCCGCAAAAATCGTGTAGTAACAGATTGAATCCAACAATACAAGGAAGTGTTATGCAAATAGACTTAGAGAATAAAAACCTTACAGAATCTGAGCGTGAAGGTGTACTTGAGCTTCTAGATTCTCAAAACCATACAATCAATAATGACTTGGAGCAGATTTGGTATCTGCTAGACAAAGTGTGGGATGATATGGGGTGTGATAATAAAAATCTGGATTGGGAGAAAATAGCTGACTACTATAAACACCCTGTATGGCTACTCAATGGTCTTTTTATAGAATCTGATCCACTCTCAATGAGTATCAGAAAGTCTATTGCGCACTTCATTGCACAGAAAAACTTCAAGAAAATATGTGATTATGGAGGAGGATTTGGCTCTCTTTCAAAAGAAATAGCAGCATTATGTCCGCAATCTCAAATCTTCATCTATGAGCCATTCCCAACCCAGTATGCGAAATCTTGTATCGCTACATTTGAAAATATCTCTTTTATCGATAAATTAGAACCTCAAACCTATGATTGCTTAGTCTCAACAGATGTACTTGAACATGTAGATGATGTACTTTTATGCTTTGAGGGTATGCTGGAATCCCTACGATATGGCGGAGTAGCGTTGTTAGGAAATTGCTTTTATCCAGTAATCAAATGCCACCTGCCCAAAAACTTCCACTATCGCTATAGCTTTAAATATTTTGCAAAAGCCATGGGTGCACAATTTGATGGAGTAATCAAAGGAGCAGAATACGTGGAGATATACACCAAACAATCCAAGACAAAAAATCCCAAATTTATAATAGGGGGGGGGCAAGTAGATTGTTCTTTGCTATTATCTCAATACTTGATCCATTAAGACCGCTTGCACGCAAGATAAAGCACAAGCTCAAAAAAAATTAAACAAACTTCCGCTACAATCCCAGCCTTTCATAGATCTTACAAATCCCAACCATTTGATCGCGTAGCTCAGTTGGTAGAGCACTACCTTGACATGGTAGTGGTCGCTGGTTCAAGTCCAGTCGTGATCACCATCATACATTTTTCACAATACAAGGATGATACTTTGAAGATTTTGCATCTTTGCACTTCGGATTCTGGAGGGGCTGGTAGAGCTGCTCTACGCTTACATAAAGCACTTTTAGAACAAAAAGTAGAATCTCTTATGTTAGTGCAAAATAAAACATCCGATTTGCCAAGTGTCATCCGTCTTGCAAAATCAAAACCACAAAAGATTATGGAAAAACTCCGCCCTGCTCTCTCCCAACTCCCCTTAATGTTCTATCCGAAACGAGAAAAAGACATTTTTTCTCCCAATGGTTTGCACAATAAAACTCTCTTAAATACGATAAAAGCAATCAAACCTGATGTTTTACACTTGCATTGGATTGGTGGTGGATTCTTGCATATCAAAGACTTACAAAAGCTCAAAATGCCAATGTTATGGAGCTTACATGACGCCAACCCCTATACAGGCGGCTGCCACGTAGTGGCAGCCGCCTGTATAGGGGTTGGCGTCCATTGTAAAAAGTGCCCATTACTCAATTCCCAGAGCAAGTTTGATATAAGCTTTTGGACATTCAGGACAAAAGCACAGACCTATCCTAAACTCAACCTTACAATCAATGGCTTAAGCCGCTGGATAGCATCATGTGCTAAAGAATCTCTGCTCTTAAAAGACAAGCCAATCATAAATCTTCCAAATCCAATCGATACTAATATCTACAAACCAATACCAAAAGACATCGCAAAAGAACTCCTAGGACTTACGGCCAAAAAGACAATCATTACTTTTGGTGCTATCGGTGCAACAAGCATTGAAAGGAAAGGTTATCCACAGCTCAAAATGGCAATAAAACTCCTGCAAAATAAGCTTGATATGCAGCTTGTAATCTTTGGAGCAAGCAGTGGAGATAATATCGAAGAGGTGGAAACACTCTATTTAGGACATCTTAATGATGATATTGCACTAAGAATCATCTATAGTCTATCAGATGTGGTAATAGTGCCTAGTTTGGTAGAATCTTTTGGACAAGTCGCCTTAGAATCTCTTTCTTGTGGCACGCCTGTGGTGGCATTTGATACAAGCGGTCTTAAAGATATTATCACCCACAAAATCGACGGTTATCTCGCTAAAGCTTTTGATGCACATGATTTAAGCGAGGGCATACTTTATGTCTTAGCGCATACAAAAACATTAAGCCGCAATGCACGCCAAAAAGCTGTACAGAATTTTGATTCAAAACTTGTCAGCAAACAGTATATTGCTAAGTACCAAGAGATTCTTAATGGCTTTGTAGTAAATGAGGGGGGGGGGGCTAAAACAAAGTAAATCCCTCAAGCGCTCTAAACAACTTGCATTCTTAGAGTCTCTTGCCAAAGATCTTTCTGTATGCCAAGAATCTTATCTTTCTCTTAAAGATTTCTTTAACTTCATCTCCCAAACAAATCCACCACACTACATCGCCTTTGGCGCACTCTCTGGCACTGATATAGCACGCAAGGGCTACTCTGAGCTAGTGCTTGCTCTTAGCCAGCTCTCAGAAGACAAACCAAAATGCAAATACGAATTACTTGTGTTTGGTTCAAGTGATGGCACACAGATTCCTGATACAAAGATACATTTTCTAGGATGCAAATATGATGATGAAACCCTCTCTCTTATCTACAGTGCATCCAGGATCTTTATTGCCCCAAGTCTAGCGGAGAATCTCAGTAATACGATTATGGAATCTCTATCTTGTGGCACGCCTGTGGTGGCATTTGACATAGGTGGCAACAAGGATATGATAACCCACAAAGTCAATGGCTACTTAGCTCAAGATATTGATGATCTCAAGCGAGGGATTGCGTGGATTTTAGAGCTAGATTCTCTTCGCTACCAAGAGCTCTGTGATAATGCACGAAAAAGTGTGCTCCAGAAATTTGATGCAAGAGATGTCGCAAATAGCTATGTTGATACCTATAAGAAAATGATTGCTTCTTATAAAATTACTCTGAGGGGGGGGGGATATAGACTAAATTCTTGTGTTTTTCTCCAAACACACTCTTATAAAATCACAAACTTTTCACATGTTTTAGATTCTAGTTCTCCTGCTACACGGGAATTTATGGGTTTAAGCTATGCAGCTTAAGCTTTTGTGTGGGAATCTATGTGAAAAGAAACATTTGCGCGATTTTTGCTTTGACTCAAAGCAAATACAAGAAAGATTCCAATCTTCTAATGCTTCTTTAGAACTCATAATTTTTGTGCCAAAACAACTTTTCAAAAGCCTTGATTCTCCCCAAATACAAGAATTTGATCAGAAGGATATGTCTGCTTATAAAACTCTTGATTTCATTTATCTCCCAGATAAAAACCAAGAACGCATAGCAAATGATTTGCAAATCCCCTATTTTACTTCTTCACGACACACCAAGATTCACAAGTTCATACTAAAAATGTGCAAAAGACTGGTATTTGGTCTGCTGGATTTTGTCACAATGAAACTCGCATATTTTTGCACAAAACACAAGAGAGAGAATCTAGTCATTGTCCGAACAGATGCTATTGGGGATTATGTTTTGTTCCGTAATTTCTTGCCAATATTATCCCAACAATATGGCAAGATCACTCTTATTGGTAACTCCGCTTTTTTGGACCTAGCACTTGGCTTTGATAAAGCATATTTGCAAAAGTTTATTCCGCTTCATCCAAAAGAATTTGAACGTAATGTGCTGTATCGGATAAAAACTCTCTATAAGCTATCAACTCTAAGATTCCACACTCTTATCAATCCAATATTTAGTAGAGATAGAGTATCTGAAGTGGTAAGCAGAGCTATAAACGCAAAAGAAAAAATCGCTTCTATAGGAGATAAAAGCAATCTAGACACAATAGAATACAACCGCTTCTCCCAAACTTATACTCTACAGATAGGATGCGAATCTGGCGTGATGTTTGAGTTTGAACGCAATGCAGAATTTGTAAGCAACCTTTTACAAAGACCCATTTTGCCGCACTTCTCAATGGATATACAAACTTGTGAATTTACTTCTGATGAAATATTTAGCTTACCAAGTCCTTATGTAGTATTTTTTATAGGTGCAAGTGCGCCGTGGCGAAAATGGAGTATCCAAAATTTTTATGAGGTTGGGTTATGGCATATCAAACAAGGATTTTATATAGTTATCTGCGGTGGAAAAGAAGACAGCCAAAATGGAGAAACTTTGGTAAATATGCTCAATACTACACAAAAGAAAGCTATAAATCTTTGTGGTAAGACTTCTCTTCGCGCGTTAGCGCGAATCGTGTATAACGGCAATCATCTCTTAAGTAACGAAACTTCTTGTCCGCATATTGCGGCTTGCCTTAGACACGACATAAATATTTATGTCGTGTATAACGGCAATCATCTGTATAGATTTATCCCTTATCCAAAAAGGATAAGGGATAAATACTATGCGATTTTTCACCCTATAATCGAGAAAAATTTACTCGCTTATGGCTTCATCTCAAACTATCTACAAAACCCTAGTAAGCTTGATATTAATTGCATAAGTGCGCAAAGTGTAATAGATCTTATAAGCACTACACTAAAAAACTCAAAAGATTACGTTTAAACATCATGCAACTAAAAATTTCTAAACAATCTCACTGCGTCCAATACACTCTTTGCAAGTCTTTAAGATATTGGTTGTTTTGAAGCTTTTGGAGCACCACATGACGCCTTTTACTAAACTCATTAAAGAAAAACTCATAATTACCTAAAATTCGTTCCATAGCTGAACTCAAAGATTCTATTCCATCAAGACAATCTTCAAACACAAAAGCACCAAAGTCTTTGGCTGTCTCATTGAGCGCACCAATATCACGCACCAACGCAATACAACCAGCGATAGTAGATTCCACAATAGTAAGTCCAAAAGTCTCCATGCATTTTGTAGGCATCACGCAGAGTTTTGCATTTTTGAGAATCTGTGCAATATCTTGTGGGGATTGTCTCCCTACAAAACTACAAGGCTCAGTATCCAAACTAGTGCCAAAAAGCTCTAGTGCCAAGTTCTTGCATACTACCGTATCATCACCCTCACCTATAATCAATAGCTTGTATGAGGCAAATGATGGATTTTTCACAAGATTTGCAAACGCCCTAATAAGCAAAGGAACATTTTTTTCAGGACTTAAACGCCCAAAAAAAACAACCAAATCCTGCTTGTCCTCCAAACGCACATTTTTGTTATAAAACTTCATCTCTATGGGGTTATACACAACTTCTAATTTCGCGCTCTCATAAGAATCTTGTAGGTGCTTTTGCAGTTGAAACCTACTGACAAACAAAATCCTGTCAAAAAGCTTTTTACTATCAAGAAAGATTCCTTGATAAAAAGGCAGGCGTAAAGCTTTAAGAATTGAGTGGATAATCCCCCTTCTATCGCAATTTTTCCATGCTACTGCAAATTTAGAACGCCCAATACAATGGGTGCAAATATTTTTGGTTGTATAGTTATAAAAACCACCATTAGCACAAGGAGCAAATCCATGCTCTGTATAAATAAGGCGCACATAAGGGTTATGCCTTTTATACCATCTAAGCACAAAAAGCACACTAGGACTAAGTCTTGAGAGATAGTTTTGTATATGGATAATATCCGGCTTGGCATATTGCAAAAAGGCTTTCAGTAGACAATAATTTTTCAGATTAAAAATATATTTGATCGCTCCAATAATCTTTGGATAAGTATTCCAATCATCAAGTTGACAAAAATGGGTAGGCTTTATGCCCTGTGGCAGAGAATCTAGTAAATCACAACTTGCAACAAACACTTCAAATCGATCTTGTGTCTGCTCTATTGTGTTTCTAAATACACTTTCTGCACCACCTCTAAGAGAATCTGAGGCTATATGCAAAAGCTTCTTTGGCTGAGCTATGGAATTTATCGGTAGAGATTGTGGAGCGGATTTGCTACAGGAGGCTTGTCCTAACTCTAGATTTTTTTCCTTCCCAGACTGAGTATATAAATAAGGATTCTTGCATAAGTCTGCCACTTGTGGTGGTATCTTAGAGAAGCTAAACAAGCGCGTAAATATGGAGGGATACATCTAATTATACCCCCCCCCATATTATCAGGGGTGTTATAGCGATATTCTAGCGCTACAACACTTTTGAGAATTCGTAGCGTCTTTTCTTGGGCTGTTTTGAAAGATGGATTTTCTACAATCTGTGGGATAGTATCTAAGTGCGCGATTTCATTTATCACGCGTGTAATGTCACTTACTTTTTTATCGCGCGTGTTCGTGTCAATTTTACGGGTGATAGAGGAATTGGAAGCGCAATACACATAAAGTCTATTAGTAATACCCACACTCAAACTAGCAAGCGCGCAGGAATAGAAACTCTTTAAAACGTCTTCAGCCATAGTAAGCGGAGCGTCTTCGCCCATATGTGCCACGATTAACGTGCGCACACGCTTAATGTGCGAAGCTTTATAAAGCTTCGCACATATGTGCCACGGCGGAGTGGCACAATGGGCGAAAACTTCATAGAGAATCTCCTCATTGTACAAAGGCTTGGTAATGACCTTGGGGCTTACACGGGTCAAAGTCGGTGGATCGTAGCGCATACCAAAAAACACAATATCTGGCAAATAAGTAGAAACCCCACTTGCCCCCATAAAACCTTCTTGGGCTTTCTTGTATGCTAGTTCACAGGCATTTAACTCCAAATAATCATCAGCATCCAAAAACAAAATATACTCTCCACTTGCTTCCTCTATACCTCTTAGTCTTGCATGGAATGTGCCGAGATTCTTAGGATTGTGGATTATCTTGATACGAGAATCTTTGCTGGCAAATTCTTTGGCAATTTGCATAGATTTATCCTTGCCACAATCATCAACGACGACTATTTCAATATCTTGCAATGTCTGATTCACACAAGAGTGCAATGCTCTTGCAATATATATTTCTACATTAAAAGTCGGGAGAATGATAGAGACTTTACTCATTAGTGCTCTCCTCCGCTAAAGAATCTTTGGTATTTAAGACTTGCTCTAGACCAAGCATGCAAATCCCACATCGCTCTGGTTGATATAGAAGTTTGCTTAATACAAGATATTTGAGAGGCAGAGATTATACAAAACTTACATGGCTTTGGCTGAGATGCTCAGTATTTGTAGCCAATCTGTGCATAGAAGCTTGCACCACCCACACGATAATAATCATAGTAGCGATTGTTTGTAATATTAGAAAACTGCACACTAAAATCAAAGCCTGAATGCATAGCATAGCCTAGTTTTGTGTTAAGAGTGAATTGAGTCTCATAGTTTGCAAAAGTATTGCTTAAAGGTTTGTTGTTAAGGTCGCTATTAAAAAACGCGGGAATATAATGTGCCCAAAGAGAAGCATAAAATCCAAATTTTGGAAAGTAATTCAAAAAAAGATTTGTCATATGCTTTGGTGTCTCTGCAAGCTGATTGCCTACAGATTTTGGACGCGTGGGATTGTTTAAAATAACAGCATTAGTAAGTGTGTAATTACCTTCCAAACTAAGCTCTCCAAAAAGAGGGAGTGTGAAGGCATACTCGATTCCATTTATCCGTCCACGTCCTGCGTTGATATTCTGAAATTGATCATTCTCTTTCCCACTCCCAGCGCGATAGATCATATCAAACATCTCGATTTGGTAGTAATACAAACTATGAGAAAAATACTCATTTTTGTATTCTGTACCTAATTCAAAATTCAATGCACGCTCGTGCTTGAGGTTTTGGTTGATAAGCCAAATTGAAGAAGTACTATATCGATACATATCACGCAAAGTAGCCACCCTAAACCCACTTCCTATACTTGCGCTGAGTTTAAGCGTCTGTGATTGGGAATCAAGAGGAAGGTAATTGAGCGCAAGTTTTGGACTTAGGACAGAAATAGTATTTGTGAGATTTGAGCGATTGTCTTGGGGTCTGTTACCATCAAAGAAGTTGCCATTAAAATTCATCCAATGATCAAACCTTAACCCCACACTCGAACTAAACTTCCCAAAATTTTCAGAATCAAGCCATAGAGAATCCACATTAGCATACAGCGATGAGACAAAGGCTTCTGCGCTAAGTTTGCGATAAGTATTTGTACGGGTACTATTGACGCGCCAATTTGTTATATTACGCATATCTTGGACAAATTGGTAGTAGCGAAACTGTGTGCCAAGTGAGAGTTTATGGTTTTCTGAATGCTCATCTTGGTAGATAACGTCCAAATAATTACTTGAAGAATCTGTATCCTGCGTCCATCCAGCACCCCCAGACCTATCTCCAGTCCCTTGCAGTGCATCTTGCCAGATACTAAAGAGATTGACACTTGAGAGCGAGACTTTGAGCGTACTGGATTCAAAACTATGCAAATAGCCAAGATTGCCAATGAGATGAGAGTAGCGCCCCATCCCCCCATATCCAGATCCGACAAAATAATCCTTCCCGTCCACAAGATGTGTGCTGTTGCCTTGCTGGTCTTTCAGATAAGAGACGAAATTACCGAAATCATACGAATAGCTTGAGAATCTTAAGCTGCCAAAAATTTCATCATTTGCGCCTAACTCATAACTTGTCTTTAACGCAATATCATAGGTTTGGAACGATCTGTCCCCGCCTGTGCCTATGATAGTGTTGCCTGCTTTGTCTTTAAATGACCCGCTGAGATTATTTAGACTCGTGCTTGCACTCTTTGGCAAAATCGTAGGAAAGTTTGAGTAGCCCTGTGTGCCTGTATAGCCTATGCTTAGTTTCACTCTTAGCTTATTGTCCATCAGCACATCACCTATGTTCCCGTAGAATCGAAGCACATTTTTATCTGCGGTATCTTTGACAAGCTCATTACCATAGCCTACAAATGCTTGTGTTTGGAATTTATCTGGCATAGAAGTGATGAAATTTATCACGCCGCCTATTGCTCCCGTGCCATAGAGACTAGAATAAGCTCCTCGTGCCACTTCAACTCGTTCAATATCATAGAGCGCTAGGCTATTAAAAATTCTATTTTCACCTTCTAGGTCGGTTAAGATCACATTGTCAAGCATCAAGAGCGTGCCATAATTGACACCTCGGATTCTTATTTTTGGCCGTGGATTAAAGCTCATATCACGCTCTACACGTACGCCTGAAAGCTTTTTGACTATATCTGTGGTTCGGAAGTTTGATACCTTAGTGATGTGATCAGAATCTACAATGCTAAGGTTTGAAGGTATGAGCGTTACGTCGCTCTCTAATGCAGAACCTGTGATGGTAGATTTACCTAACTGAACTTTTGTGGGGTTTTCCTCTGCCATTGCCTGTGTGGAGATAAATACAGACAATAACAGAGGCATTAAATACTGTTTCATTTCAACACCTCCTAGTAAAAAATTCCTAATATTATGAAGCTTTATAAAGCCAAAATTTTCAAGTTGAAGTAAAATCCAACGCTAAGTAATAAAGAATCTTATTTTACATAAAAAACGGTGGATATTATGAAAATATATCTTATTTTTATGATCAATGTTTTCTTCATACAAATGTCATTAGCAAACCAAATAGGATCAGCAAGTAACCAAACAACGCCCAAAGATTATTCTCAAAACCCCGTGATGACAATCATAGGTGTCGATACAGCAAGAGAGCAGAATCCACAGATTACCGGTAAAAATGTCGTTGTAGGGATATTAGAATCAGGATTTAACACCTCCCATGAAAGCCTGTATGGGAAAAATTCCTATGCCATAACCAATAATGTTTGTTGGGATAAAATTGGATGCGACCCATACAAAGCAGATAAAACCAATCGTCTAACCTATGCTCATGGCAATCATGTGGCAGGGATTATCCTAGGAGCAAAGATTGAAAGCCAAGATCCTTCTAAGGTCAATCCCTATGGTATCGCTTATAATGCACAATACCATGGTGTAGGGATTCTCAATCCTGCAAGTACTTACAATGGCAATCTCTATAATGAATTCAAAGACAAAAAAGAAATAAGGATTATCAATAACAGTTGGGGCGTGAAATTTTATCCGCTTATCAATCGGTACGATGCTGACGGTAGCTATGACTTTAAAGTCCCAGATAATGACAAAGCACAAAAAGGCTACCAAAGCATATTGACTGATAGCCAAAAACACGAACCCATAAGTACTAAGAGATTCTTCTCTCTTCTCCAAAAAGAAATAGAAATCAACCAATTCAACAAAAATGGCAAAGAGAATCTCGTGATGGGATTATACAAGCTCTCTCAGGAACGCAAAGTACTCAATATCTTTGGTGCTGGGAATTCTGGTACGGTTAGCCCATCGGCTATGGCTGTGATTCCAAGCTATGATGAAAACATAAGAAGTTGGCTTGTGGTAGGAGCATTAAAAACACACACAACAGATTCAGAGAGTGCTATCACAGAGTATGTAGAAAAAAAAGGAGATAAAATAACCATTAAATCCGAGGGAATTTATGCTTATAGCAACCACTTCAAAGGTTCTGCCCAGCTTTATGCGCTTATGGCACCAGGGGAATACATCAATTCTGCTAATGCGTATTATCAAAACATAAATAATCAAAATACTGACACCGGAGGACCTTGTGTCGATAGTGATGGCAAAACAGCCAAAGGAGATGTATGCTATATGAGCGGCACTTCAATGGCTACTCCTATGGTAAGCGGTGTAGCAGCACTTGTGCAGGAGAAATATCCTTTCTTAAACGGCGCACAGATTGCAGATGTATTGCTCACAACTGCCAATAAGAATATAGAAGCGCCAAAGCTCATTGTAAAGAATTCTCTTAATGGTCTTGAAACACAGTACACGGTGATCTATATAAGTGATTACAGCGCTAACAAAACGCAAGATGGCAAAGAAAACAAAGTACCTTTAAAAAGTGAAAATCCTCAAGAAATAGATATTGAAAAAGTAAAAAACGATTTGCAAAATATGCTAGATAAAAAGAAAACAAACACTCAAAAGCCTGAAATTGCTCCTAAAGCTACTTCTGTTAATAATGACTGCAAATACAATAGTTTGCTTACGCCAGAGTGCATTATCAATAAACTTCTCCAAACAAAAGATGAAAATCCAACTTCAGACAAATCACTTGAGCCTAAATACAACCACAATGCCATCATTACTCTCACTAAAGAAGAAGTCTTTGGTCAAGGCATTTTGGATGCTAACAAAGCTCTAGGTGGTCTTGCTGGACTTGATGCAAATAGATTAAACTTAGGGGATATACAAGACTTCCAAGAGATTCCTAGAACACAAGAAGTTTCTAAAACAGAAGTATCTCAACAACAAGCACCCCAAACACAAACACTTCAGGCAACACCAGTCTTAATACAAGCAGCACAGCCCTTAAATACTGAAGATAAAAATAATGCAAACAATGCACATTCTCAATTAAGCCAGCAGGAGCAAGAAAGAAAAAGCCTTATTGAATCCACAAAGCAAGCTTTCTATACGCTTGATACAACAACAGACAATCCAGCAAGCACATTTATATTCAGCAATGACATATCCCAGAGAACTTGGGATAACAAATACCATCTTGATGATGCGCTCAATTCCCCAAAAGAAACTATGCAATACATAACCAAAGTAGGTCTTATAAAGAAAGGCTCTGGCACATTGGTTTTAAGCGGAGTGAATACTTACAAAGGTGCTACAAGAGTCCAAGGAGGTGTGCTAGAAATAACAGGCAAACTTACAGAATCTAACGCATATGCAGAAGGCAATGGTATCTTAAAGCTCACTGGCAAGGATAATCAAAAGACTCAAGAGCAAGTGCAAGTGCAAGCAAAATCACAATCACAAAGTGTGCAACAACCCCAATCAGATTCCACCACCTCAGATCTTGTTGCCAAAAATGCCATTGCTAGAGACAATGGTTCTGTTATCTTGCATAACAATGTTAAAGTAGGCAATCTCTATGCCCAAAATCAAGGTGTTATCTATGCATTTAGTGGAAGCGCCAATGAAGCACATATCAGCGATGGTGGTGTACTTGTCGTGTCAAAGTCGCTGGGAGATTCTACAAACAATTATCTCAAAGCAATCCAAGAAAATAGCGCCACACAAATACAATCTAACAACACAAAAATTGAACTAAAAAATGTCAATCTAAAAACTGGAGGTATCCTCGCAGGCAATGGAACATTAGTAGGTGATATCAATAATGAGAGTGGTATAGTATATGCGGGATTTCTATCTAATAGAGATTCACTAAAAGATGCCTCAACCCTCACAATAAATGGTTCTTATACACAAAAAGATACAGGAAGTCTGCACATCCTCTATGATGGCTCAAGCAACACAAATTCTAAACTCAAAGCAAACAGTTACAATCTAGAAGGCGGCACTCTTGTCTTTGTCCCTACTTATGCTAAT
>NZ_NHYK01000019.1 GCF_003288805.1 Helicobacter sp. 10-6591
ATTTTTGTGTGTCTTTATGACTCTCCTTGGAGTATATTTTTAAACAATGTGTATCGTATAAAGGGATGAAAAAAGCTAATGATGCGTGGAAGGGGGATAGAAGCTATTTTCCTAAGCAAAATTCAGAAAACATTTTATCAAGCATTTGGGAGTGCTCAAATGGCTCAGTGATCGCGCAAATAGCATTGATACATTCATTTATATGGAAAGAGAAAAGTTCTAATTCCTCTAGCTTCGTGCGTGCAAGATCAATGCTATCTAGCGCTCTCTTGACACATCCAATCTGGAAACTTGATGTGAGCATAAGCCCATCAAAGCTGTGTTGTGTGCTAAGAAACTCCTCTAGGAGTGTGAAAATCTGCTGTGGGTTGAACTCACTAAATTCCTCCTGCTTACCATGTGTAGCAGATATCTTGAGAGGTTTTTGGCTTAGGAGTAATGGGTGGGAAAAGTCCTCCAAGAGAGGACTAGAGTCTCTACTAATGTCGGCTTTTGTGAGCAATAAGAGGATGTGTGCCTTTCTCTGTGCGCTTAAGATGTCTAAAATTGTTCTGTCTTCGGAAGTCAGAGGAGCGGAGCTATCAAAGAGCGCTAGGATAATGTTTGCAGAATCAAGCATGAGGTAGGATCTCTGGATGCCAATCTGCTCTATCTCATCATAGGAATCTCTGATACCTGCGGTATCTACAAGGCGCACAATCTGCCCACCTACTGATAAGCTCTCTTCTATGATATCGCGCGTGGTGCCTGGTATAGATGAGGTAATCGCACGTGGCGAAGCAAGTAATGCGTTTAGCAGGGAGCTTTTACCAACATTTGGCTTGCCGATGA
Organism: Helicobacter sp. 10-6591; assembly: GCF_003288805.1. Classification (GTDB taxonomy): domain Bacteria; phylum Campylobacterota; class Campylobacteria; order Campylobacterales; family Helicobacteraceae; genus Helicobacter_F. The sequence continues at coordinate 832 of NZ_NHYK01000019.1, forward strand.
TACAGATTCTAAATCCTTCGATGACACCTTGTCTGTGTTTAGAATCTTCGTGTAGGACCGCAAGCTTGTGTCTTAATGCGAGGAGTTTCTGGCTTAAAAGCATAGAGGTGCTAGATTCTAACTCTTCGCTGTAGTCGATACTAACCTCACTATAGGCGAGAATCTCAATAAGCTCTGCTCGCACTTGGGCTACAAACTCGCTTAACTCACCACGCAATTGGCGCAGAAGAATCTCATTGGCATGTGTGCTTTGGGAGTTAATAAGTGCACAAATAGCTTGGGCTTGTGCGAAGTCAAGCTTACCATTGAGGAAAGCTCGCTTGGTGAATTCCCCGGGTCGCGCAAGAGTGGCGCCTAGATCTAGTGCGCGCTGTATGATAGTCTTTCCAATAAGTACGCCGCCATGACATTGAATCTCGCAAATATCCTCGCCACTATAGCTATGCGGTGCTTTAAAGTAGAGCAAGATGGCTTCATCGATAGGGCGATTGGCTTCGTCGTAGATAAAGCTTAGTGTTGCATAACGGGGCTTGAGAAAATCGCGCTTGCTTAGGGATAATGTGATTGGAAGTGCCTGTTTGCCGCTTATACGCACGATACAAATAGCACCCGTGCCTACTGGCGTAGAGATTCCTATGATGGTTTTGGATGGGTGATTAGAATCGTTTGAAGTCATCGATGATGATGTATTTTTCACCATTTTTGTTGGTACGGAAAGAGACATATTTCCGCGGGAATACTTCGCGGAGCTTGCCTAATGCGATGTAGGCAAGGACACCATCAAATGGTTTGGTCTGTGCTTTTGAAGTCTCTTGGACTAGCTTGATGATGCTTTGGAGGTAGGAATCAATAAGCTGCTCTTGGTTTGAGAGAAACTGGGCAACTTCAAGGCGAAGCGTAAAGCCATATTTTGGATTGATCCAATTGACGAGTAAATACAAGAGAGCTTTGTAGCGATAGCCTTTCTCGCCAATGAGTAATGGACAATCCTTGCCATCAATTTTGATAAACAATAAATTGTCATTGCGCAAGCTTACCTCAACGCATTCTAGGTCGAATGGCAAACACAACAAAAGTTCTTTGAGCTCAGTTCTTATATTGTCTAACACCTCTTCTTGTGATAAGAGATTCTCACGTGAATTATAGGGTTTGGATACTCTAGGGTTTGTTTGTTTGGGAGTATAAAAATCATTGCCTAAGTCTTTGTAAGCAAAATCATTTTCTACACCCCAAATTTCATTGCACTCATACGTCTGCTTTGCCTTGGATTCTGTAAAGGACTGTAGAGAGTCTTGGTCTTGTGTTTGAGTATATAAGTCTAATTCATCGTATGCTTCTTTGATTTCCTGCTTTGTTTCTTGATCTATTAAGCTGTGGGGTTTCTCTTGGGAGATAGATTTATCTTGGGATGATTGCAATGATGCTTTGGTAGTAGCCACGATAATAGCGTCCTTTTTGCCAAAGCCTAAAAAGCCTGTACTTGGGTTTTGTACAATTTCATACTCTAAATCCACAACAGAGCATTGGAATTCTTGTGATGCGTTCAAAAGAGCTTCTTGTAAAGTTTTAGCAGTGAATTTTTTCATACTGTAATCCTTATTCTTGTTTTACACCCTATTGTTTTTTAGACTTTAAAAGAGAATTTATCAGCAATTGCTGGATGATTGAGAAAACATTATTTATCGTCCAATACAACACAAGCCCAGCAGGAAAAGGAAAAATAATAAAAAACACCATAAAAATCCATGGCAACATCTTGAAAATCTTCTCTTGCATGGGGTCGGTGAAATTTGAAGGTGTCAAGAGCTGAGAGATATACATACTTACACCCATGAGAATAGGCAAAACAAAGTATGGATCAATGGCTGAGAGATCAGAAATCCAGAAAATCCACTCGGAATTTTTGAGTTCAATAGCGTTATAAAGTACACGATAAATTGCAAAAAATACGGGTATCTGCAAGAGTAATGGTAGGCAGCCACCAAGTGGATTTGCCCCGTGCTTTTTATAAAGCTCCATCATATGTAGCTGCATTTTTTGCGGGTCGCCTTTGTAGCGAGTCTGAATCTCTTTCATCTTGGGGGCTATGTCTTTGAGTTTTTGCATAGAAATCATGCCTTTATAAGTAAGTGGGAAAAGCAGGATTCTCACCACAAGCGTAAGTAATACGATAGCCCAGCCCCAATTCCCGCAAAAATCATACAACACGCTTAAGAGCCAAAACACTGGACGGGCAAAGAATGTAATCATTCCATACTCTATAACATCAGTAAGGATGGGATTTATAGACTCTAAAGTCTTATAGTCCTTTGGTCCGATGTAGCCTTTGAAGTAGCTATCGCCTCCTCGTACATAGACAAAAGGCATTGGATTTCCTACATAATCATAATCCAAGCGGACATAAAAACTTGAATCTGGTGTGTAAAAGAGGCTTGTGTAATATCTATCGACACTTGCCAGGAATCTGGCTTGTGGAAAATCCCGTCGCTGCTTGTCCCCATCTTCGATTTTCTCAATCGTGCCATCGCTTGTTTTAAGCAAAACACCGCGAAAAGCATAGGTATCGCTGTCACCTATAGGACGCATGCCATTGCTTATAAAATATTCGATATTTGGGTTGCTGAGAGAGAAATTGAGCTCATAGCTTAGATCTTTGTAAAAAGTAAGTGTTTTTTGTATCTGCACCTCGCCTAGATCTTGCTTTAAGACAAGCTTTTGTACACCATCTTGGCTTGAATGAGAATCTAAGACATAAGGTGTATTAAAAGCTCTTTGATTCAACTCTACATCGCTAAAGCGCACCTCAAGTGTCTTAAGCGCGGAATCACCAAATAAAGCGAGCTTATCAATATGCTCTTTCTTAGAGGATTGCAATCCTAATACCGAGCCAACAATACTAAAAAGGCTTTCCTTTTCACCATGGATGAATTTCTCATCTTTGAGATAAACTTGAGAGATTCGTCCTAGGGCATCGATTGTGATTTCAAAGTCATCAAAAGCCGGCTTACCTAAAGAGATGAGTAAAGTATCTCGTAAAGGAAGGGATTGTGCGGGTTTGGAGACATTGTCTTTGAGCGGATTTGATGTCTTAGCGGCTTGGGGGGAAGCTATGGTGTCTGCATTCTGGGTAATGTGTGACTTGGAAGTCTCTTGTGTATTTGGTTGTGGAAACAAAGATGTATAAAGGGCGAAAAACCCGATTGCAAGCGCCATAACTAACAAAATCCGCCCAAACCCAAAGTTGTCATTGTTATTTTGATTAGGATTTGGATAGCGCATTGAAGATAAGACCTTATAAGTGGATTTGATAATATAAAACGAACCTTGTAGATGTCCTGAATGCAGAATTGTAGCCAAAAATACGGGGTTTTGATAGGGGATGAGCCAATATTGTGGCACGAGGGAGCTTGGTCTAAACTCCACGTAAAGATGCAATTTGAGCAGGGGGTGATGGATACCCCCAGGGTGCAGTGGATTGCACAAAAAAATCCGATACAGCCCTAAAATAAGTGCACTGAAGGGCTTGTTGAAATCTAGAATCTGTAGTGCGTAGTTTGAACAGCTAGGATAAAAACGGCAACTCCTTCCAAGCACAAGAGAAAAACTTCGTTGGTAGGCGAGTATGCAATATCTTAAGACAACACAGAGCAGAGAGTAAGATAGGTTGAAAATGTGCGAGGTCATACAAAAAATGCGAGCTTGTAAAAATCGTGCTATCTGGCGCAATGTGTGCATGCTAGGAATCTCTTCTGGATTGTGGCTTGGAAGTCTCACTTAAGGGCTTTGAGACAAAGTGCGTGGAATTCTTTGAACCCAAGATTCTCAAATCCAACCTTTGGGGCAAAGACAATCATATATCCACGAAAGCTTTCATTGCGCACGATTGAGCGCATTTGTCTCTTGTAAAGATTGCGTTTGGGGGCATTGCCAATTTTTTTGCTCACACTCAGACCAAGATACAAATCCGCTCCACGCGAAAGGATTCGTTTTAAAAGCTTTGAGTGTTTGGGATGGAGCTGGAGCTTCTTGCTCAGATAGGGGATTTTAGAAATATACAGAGTGAAATAAGGCGTGTGAAAGCGGTAGGCATTTTTGTACAAAAGCTCAAATTCTTGTCTGTCTTTTAGGGAATCTATTGTCAAGGGCTTCTCCAAGCAGAACCTGTAGAGATTAGTCTAAACTACGAAGAGATCTGCGGAATGGAATCAAAGATTGTTCTAAAGTCTGCTAGGGGTGTGTGGTGTTGGTATGTAGGCTAGACACTTAGTCGTTTTCTACCTTTGGCGCGACGAGCGTTTATTATCCTGCGTCCAGTCTTGGTCTTCATTCTTGTGCGGAATCCGTGGGTGCGCTTTCTTGGGGTATTGTGGGGCTGGTATGTTCTTTTCATTGGATTTGGCCTTTATAAATGTGATCTGTTAAAAATGCGCGATTCTTCCAAAAAATTACTTAAAGATAAGTTAGTGAGCGAATTCTTTGCTGAGCTCTAGAATCTTGGTGAGATTCTTGTCGGCTTTTGTGAGCACTCGAAACTCTACCCTACGAGATATTGCGTCATTTTGCAATGGTCGAGCAAAACTTAGTCCATTAGCTCGCAAAACCGCGATAAGCCAATACTTTTGAGAATCTATGCTTTTTTGGTTGAAACAATATTTTAAAACTTCAAATGCCCTTGCTTGTGAAAGCTCTGCATTCCCCAAATAGCGATCCTCCAATGTAGTAGCACTCTCCCAATTGCTTGAAGTATGTCCTTCAATGCGAATCTCCTCGATACTCTCCTTGTATTTTGGCAATGAAAGGATGGTTACATAACGCGGAAAAAAATCATCTAAGATATTTTGGAAGCGCTTTTTGACCTGTTTATCCCCTGTATCAAATAGCACCTCAGGATCGCGAAAACGTATTGTGTTGTCTGTATCAATCTGTGCATTCCAACGCGAAAAATCCTTTGCAAACTCTTTTTGTAGCTCATTGTAAAGTTCTACTTGCAAATCTGAATGATCCTTTGCTATCGCGCTCATTTTAGTATTGATTTCGCTATAGCGTCGATTCTGTTCCTCTAAGTGCGATTTGCTTTTAGAAGAAAGCAGCATAAAAGAAACCATAATGAGCAAGAAAATCATCATAATACCTGCCATCATATCAGCAATACTAATCCAATAATTACGTTCTTTTTTATGTTGCATATTTGGCCTTTTATTTATTGGGATGTCTTAATTCCTTAACAAGTCCAAGAAATCGCCTAAAACCCTGCATTTGGCGCTTGTGAAAGCCATGCCTCAGATTAACTTGGTGCAGCTGAGCTTAAGGTATGCTTGCTTGGGCTATTTTTCAAAGAATACTACGACTAAGGCTTAGAATCTCGTGCCAACTAGCTCTCTTATGCGCTCCAAAAACCATTGGTAGTCTTTGGCGAAATTATCCACACTGCCTTTCATCGCCTCATCCAAATCCTTAAGCGAATTTCTTAACTCAACTGCAAGCGCTTGGTTGCCTGTGATACTGGTTTTGAGATTATCTTGTATGTTTGTAAAAATTGTATTGATGAGACTATGGGCTTGCATAAGCTTTGATTGCGTCTGGGATATTTGCAAGACAAGCTCTTGTTGTAATGTCTTAAATTCTGTAAGAATCTGATCGCCACTCTCACGCGGTGCCTTCAGAGATTCTTTGCTGAGTTTTTGGAGAACTTTGAGATATTCAACAGCGAGATTTTTTATATATCTGCTGAAATGCTCCTGGTTGGCATTAAGATTCCCTAGACAAGTTTTTATAAACTCATCAGCGGAAGTCATTTGGGAATCTAGCACTTTTTGTGCGTATTCTTGGTAGTCCTTGCTTTGTAACTGCAAGCTTTCAAAAATACCATTTTGGGAATCTAAAAGGTTTTGTGCCAATGTTTTTAACTCCGCATCGATATTTTCTATCACTTGCTTGAAGCTTTCACTTAGAGTACCTAAAATCTCTTTGTATTCATTGCTTGTGTCTTGTAAGCTTTGTGAAGTATCTGCGATCATATCTTTTGTGAAGCCTTTGAGATTAATAAGGCTATCTTTTGAGAGTGCTGTTATCTCCCCACCATAGTTATGGATTGACTTTTCAATCTGCATGAAATGCGAGTGGGTGTTAGCCTCTAAACTCTTGGCACTTTGCATTAGACTTGATTCTATGTTCTCTCCCATTTGGCTTATGTATGCGCTTACATCTTTGCTAAGAGTGGAGAGATCTTCTTGTAATTGTGAGTTTTGAATCTTGGATTGTGTAAAAAACTCTTGCAGGCTTCTTAACGATGCGATGGAATCCTCGCGCAAAGAGGCTACAGACTCCAAATGCACCTCAAGTTTTTGGTTTTGTACCTCAAAAGACTGCAAGATTTTGAGATTGTTTGCATAGAACTCTTGGACTTGGGTATTTTGCTCTGCGATTGTCTTTATGGATTCTTCTGCGCTGCTTATAGCAAGCTGGGATTTTTGCAATGTCTTTTGGGTGTCTTTTAAGAGCTTTTGTGTATCACGAACAAAGTCTTTGTATTCCTCCTGCCATTGCAAAAGCTTGGAGGTAGCAGTGTTTAGCTCCTTAAAATTATCGCCAAACTGGCTGCTAAGGTTTGCATTAAAATCACTTATCACTCTTTCTAATGCAGTGATAAGCTCCTTAGAAGCACCCTTAGCAAGCTCTTGTGTGGCGCTCTTGAGCGAGGAATCTATTGCATCGAGTTTCTGCTCTAAAAAACTACGATGGTTTTCAAGAGAGCTTTTGAAAGTCTTAGAATCTGGGAGCTTTTCTAGAAGCTGCAAGAAACGCAGATTATCAAGCAAGTCCACCTTTCTTGCGATAAATTCAAGACTGTCTTCATTGACATACTCTGTACCTGCGCTCTTTTGGAGGATAGAGAGCAAGATCGCTAATCCCATACCTAAAATTGAAGTATAAAATGCAGTCTTAAGACCATCCAAAAGCAGTGAGACTGAATACTCCAGCTGCATAGTGTCAAAATCAAGCAAGCCTATTAAAATCCCTACAAATGTCCCAAGAACACCCGCACTCATAATAATAGACTTGAAGTCTTTGTGCGATGGCTTACCAAAGCTCTTGTAATCCACGATAAAAAGCCATAGCATAAAGATTGTCCAGAGGGCATTGATGGTTAAAATCGCTGTTTGCATGCCTTTCCTTAATCTTGGTCTTTTTGTGTCAGGACATAAACATTTTCAAAACCAAGATCTTGCAAGCCCACAGAAAGTTCTAGAAAAAATTCTAGCCCGCTTAACTTATCGCCTTTGATAACAATCTGTGTATGTCTTGGCAAAGCAGCTAAAGCCGCCTTTAAATCCTTGAAACTCACTTGCTTCTCATCAATGTAGTATTGTCCATTTTTGTCAATTGCGATGAGCTTTTCTTGCTTGTCCTGTGTGGAAGCACCTTGCTGCTCTTGGAGCTTTGGAATATCGATTGGGATCTTTGAATGCTGCACAAAACTAGCACTCGTGAGCACAATAACCAAAAGCACTAACATTATGTCAATGAATGGCACAAGATTGAGAGAATCTATTTTTTTCATACCTGCCTCCTCAGACCGCATATTTATTATTATGAGCATCTTGGGGGATATAAGTGATATCCCATTGCATCAAAATGACTTCGGCCTTGCGAGTGAGGGTGTTGTAGCACACGATACAAGGAATAGCCAAACATAGCCCTGCGGCTGTGGCTTTGAGCGCTAAAGAAAGACCTACCATAATCTGCTGGGTATCCAGCAAGGCGTTATTTCCTATCTCCACAAAAGTCACCATAATGCCAAAGATTGTGCCCAGCAATCCAATATAAGGCGCATTCGCACCAATGGTCGCAATCAGTGTGAGGCGTTTAAACAATTGGAGTTCTAATACTCTCTTGTCTTTGAATTGGCTAACTTGCACTTTCTTAAAAAACCAAAACCGCTCAATAGCTATACCAATGACAATAATGCTCAAAAACAGCAAAAAGCCCAACACACCATAATCTACTATTTCTCTCATACCAAACCTTGTGATAGCAAAATATTCTCTAAACTTTTCTCTAACAGTGCATTATCTAGCTCACACATGCCAATGCGTAAAACTTCGCCCTTAAGATAAAGAGAGTTGCGGGAATCTATGCGTACTTGGAGATTTTGTCTGCTTGGGGGAATGCATGCCACGCTAGATTCTGTAAGACCTAGTGTATATGCCTGCGCTAATAGCGCGCCTGCTGCTGTGCCGCAAGCAAGAGTGATATTTTCTACACCGCGCTCGAAAGTCGCGTAATAGAGAGTAACCCTGTCATAGATAAAGGCAATACTTACATTTGCATTATATTTATCTCTGAGCTCTTTGAGGCGAGCGAGATTCTCTAAGTTTGTGAGACTTTCTAGAGAAAAAAGCTTTGGATAAAAACAGAGTAAATGTGGCACACCACTATCAACCAAAAACCACTCTGTCCCCCAAATACTCTGCTCTTTTATAGAATCTAAAAATTTGCAGATTCCAATGCCTGATTCTACAAGCAAGGGATTTGCCAAATCTATATTGACAGAGATTTGACCCGATCCGCTTAAAAACCTATGCTCTGCACCCGCTATACCCTCTGTAAATGCGAAGCTCCCCACACACCTACTTGCATTGCCACACATCTTCGCACTTGAGCCATCTGCATTATAAAACTCCCATCGGTAAGCACACCCACGCTCTGTAGTCGGTAGCAGCACCACAAAACCATCTGCACCAAAGCCGCTATGCCTATCACATAAGATTCTAGCAAGACTACTCAATGCGCTTGGATTGCTCAAGTCGGTTTTATAAGCATTCAGAAGCAAAAAATCGTTGCCATTAGCACAATATTTTGTAAGTCTTAGCATACTCGTCCTTCTAGCTTTGCTTCTAATTTTTGTAAAAAATATTCAAGCTCTTCTTGCAATCTTTCTACCCCCAAAGAATTATCAATCACAAAATCCGCCATTTCCCGTTTTTGCTCTATATCAAGCTGGGAGTCTAAGCGAGCATTGATACAAGACTCGCTCAGACAATCCCGCGATTTCACGCGATGCAGACATACTTCACGTGACGCATACACCACAAGCACGAAAGCCACGGGATAGCTCGCCCTCCCCCCAACCTCAAAAAACAATGGAATATCCAAAAAATAAGGCACGCATTTTTTTTCTAACTCTCTAGCTTGCTCAAGCATGCGAAGTCTGATTCTTGGATGGAGTATGGATTCTAAAGATTTGAGAGCTTCCTTGTCACTAAAAACAAGCGCACCTAATTTCTTTCTATCAATACGCAAGGAGGTCTGCTCTAAAATCCCATTACCAAAGAGCTCTACAATCTCTTTGGTGCATTCCTGCAAAATCCTATGCGAGAGAGAATCTGCACAAAGCACCTCATAGCCGCGAAGCTTCAGTAGGTGAGCTAGGGTACTTTTACCGCTACCCATCGCGCCAGTAAGCGCAATCGCATATCGGAGATTACCCACTCAAATCCTCTTTAAAATACACTGGAAAATTCATGCCTGCTTGCCACATTCTTATCATTGGATTGTATGAGAAACAAATTTTGAAAAATTATCCAAGATAAGCCCACCTTTTCTAAAGCCCAAGCCGCAAGATTCATAGGCAAAGAACACATTTGCTTGGTAGTAGGACCCTTCGTGTGAATTAAGCTCATAAAACTCTTGATATACCTCTTTGTGTGCGCTGTAGATTCCATCTGTGGCACTAAGAATGCGATTAACGGAATCCAAAATCTCTATATTTGCACCCTCTCTACCAAATGAGCGCTTTAATACTTGCTTTTTGCCTAATGGCTCAAAGCCTGATTCTAAAAGCAGCGGATGCTTAGGAAACAGATCCCACAGAATCTTAAGCATCCTTTTACTCTGGAACATAATCGTATAAGCGGGGTTGAGAAAAATCGCATTTTTATTACGCATCATCTCACGCATAAGAGAAGCCATCTCGCTCTCATCGATTGCTATATTTTCCCAAGGTATGAGCTTAAAGAGAAATTCGTAATTGTGTCCATTACATAGCACGCCTTCATCATGAGAGAATCCAACCTCATCGATGTATGCATAATCTGTAGCAAACCCGGCTTCTTTAGCTATCTGCTCTAAGTAGCGAGTGGTGATTTCCTCCTCGATATTGCCCCTTACACTTGAAAATAGGATTCTCCAGCCTTCATAAAACTCGGCAAACTTGCTTGTATCAGAATCTAGAGTGATAAGTCGCTTGAAGTTTTGGCGCAGGGATTCTGAGATGTTGTTAAATTGTAAATTTTCATCTAAGGAGTTGTGCTTCAAAAGCGCCCATTGGATTATCGCGCTTTCATAAAGCATAGTGGGCGTATCTGCGTTAAATTCTAGCAGCTTGATTGCTTTGCCATCTAATCCTCCAGCCAAGTCAAAACGTCCATATAAATGCCAATGTATATCCTCCTCCCAGCTTTGGCGCACCATATCATGCAAGATGGGCGGAACATCAAGCTCATAGAGCAAATCATGAGCTAGTACATACTCCCCAGCTTCCACATACATATCATAGAGCTCATTGCCTGCATTATAAAACGCCTGGGCTTCCTCTTTACTAATATGCACCAACTCATTACTAATATATGCAGAATTATCAGAATCTGTGTGCCACTCTAAACCAATCTCTTGGAGTTTTTCTTTACTAAGAGGTTGTAATTTGCTTATTTGCAAGGATATGTCTCCAAAGAAGTATTTGTGGGGATTATACAAAAAGCTATGCGAAAAGAAAATTAAGCACAATGGCTTAGTTTTCTTAAATCACAGAAGAGAATTCATCATGTAAAAGATTTGCTAATACACTTCCTCAATCCAACAAAAGATTTTTTAAGCATCGCCAAAAAAATCTTCTATCTCTTGACGTGCTTGACTTGGGTTAGTCATGGAATTAATAGTGTTTCTAAACTCATGCGCATTGTGCCTACCTTTGCTATAAGCATGGAGATTCTTTCGAAACATTATCACTCCACGCTCGCCATAAAACTCTACCATCTTGTCAAAATGCTCTAATACAAGATTTTGCAGCAAGACCTGCGGGATTTGGTTTGTGTTATTTTTGATTTGCCAAAACACCCAGGGTGATTTAATAGCTGCCCTGCCTATCATCACGCCATTTGCCCCAGTGAGTCTTAGCACATCATATGCGCTTTTTGCATCACTGATTTCACCATTTGCAATCAGTGGGATAGCTATTTTGCTTTTGATAAGAGCTATGCTGTCATAATCTATCTTCTCCTTTTTGTATCCATCAGCTCGCGTCCTCCCATGCACCACGACGAAATCTATATTCGTATCATTAAGTGCATGGGCTAATTCAAGCGGAATCTTTTTGTCAAACCCTAATCGAAGCTTGAGGCTTGTATAGGGCTTAGTACTCAGAGACTTGATTAAGTTAGCACTTTGCACCAAAAGCTTAAGGTCTTTTAAAAGCCCGCTGCCATTGCCATGATTTGCGACCTTTGGCGCAGGACAGCCACAATTAAGATCGATTATATCAATGCCGCTTCTTGTATTGAGAATCTCTACAGCCTGCTTGAGTATCTCTGGCTTTGATCCTGCGATCTGCACAGAAAATGGCGATTCTTCTGGGGCTTTTTCAAGCATCTTGAATGTTTTCTTGTTATTAAAAACAAGTGCATGAGAGCTTATCATCTCGCTCACAGTTATATCAACACCAAATTTCTTGACCATTGATCGAAATGGTAAATCTGTGTAGCCTGCAAGCGGGGCTAACATCAAGAGATTATTAAAATGTATCATTTGAAATTTCACTCCGTCTTTATAGGCAAATGTTTGGGGCTTATACCTTCACAAACTCATCTCATACAGCTTCTTTCTCTCGCTTGAGCTTGCGATATTGAGCTGTTGCCTGTATTTAGTAATCGTCCTACGCACGATTTTAATCCCGAACTTTTCTTCAACACTTTTAAGAATCTTTACATCGCTTAAGGGTTTCTTCTTATTCTCATTTTTTACCAGACCGAGTATGAAGTCCTTAATAGATGCATTTGAAGTATCACCATCGATTGCTGCGGTAAAAAAGCTCTTGATTGGAAAAATCCCGCGATCGCATTCTAGATATTTATTGGCTATTGCACGTGAGATTGTGCTGGCTGCATAGCCTAGATCTTGGGCAATATCCTTTAATTTCATGGGATGTATTTCCCCGCCCATAAAAAAATTGTATTGATTCTCACGCAGGGCAAGGGCGATTTTTAGGATTGTGGCCTTACGCATATCAAGTGCATCTACCAAATCTTTTGCCTCTTTGAGTTTTGTTTTGAGAAAATCTTGGGCTTTTTTCTGTTCGATTCCATCTGTATTTTTAAAATCTTTTGGCAGTCCTTCAATCATAATATTTGGATAGTAAATATCATTGATACGCACCTCAAGCTCATAAGTTGGCTTCAAAGAATCTTCTTTGAGATGCTCAAATATAAAAATATCTGGGATTATCTCTGGAATCTTTGCATTGAAATCTGAAGCTGGAGGATTTTTAAAAAGCTTGATAGTCCGCATGACCTTTTGGTAATGCGGATTCCTTTTGTATGTGGCATGGTTAGCAAGGTCTTTGATGATTTTAGATGCGAGTGTGTAAGCCTCGCCTTCTAGTTCGCTTTCTTGGAGTTGGAAATAGAATGCTTCTTGCGCATCTTTTGCGCCAACACCACAGGGTTCAAGCAGGCTAAATCTTGAGCGCACTCGATCAAATTCCTCGATACTTACGCTTAACTCTTGGGCTAATTTTGCAATATCGCTATCTAAGAATCCATCTTGGTTGATATTTTCAATAACGCACATTGCTATCTTGCGTGATGTTTCTGTGGGAAAAATTTTTGGGTTTATCTGATCGATAAGCATTTCATGCAAATTTTCTTGTGCAATAGCAAGAGATTCTATTTTGTCTGTGACTGGGTTTTTAAGACTTTGTGTTTTTTTGAGAGGCTTTTGCAAGCTTTGGGTGCGATTTGATTGAATCTCTATGTAGGGATTCTCTTTTGCAAAATCATTGAGCACCTCCTCTATCTCATTAGCTCCACTTTGTAAGATGGGAAGCCAATTTTTGAGCGTATTTGAAAGTCGTGGCTTTATGGTGGTGTTTGTCCTGAGTTTGCCTCCAATACTCATGCCTTAAAGTGTTCCCCAAGATAGTATTTCTTGACAAGTGCATTCTGGTAGATTTCATCAGCACTGCCGCTTGCCAATAAAGAGCCACTTTTGATCACATAAGATCTGTGGCAGACTGAAAGTGTTTCCCTCACATTGTGGTCAGTTATTAGCACGCCAATATTAAGTTCTATGAGTTTTAAGATGATATTTTGGATGTCTGCCACAGCCTTTGGATCAACTCCAGCAAATGGTTCATCTAACAGTACGAATTTTGGATTTTTCACCAATGCACGCGCTATCTCTACGCGTCTGCGTTCACCACCACTTAGACTTACACCCTTTCGAGAGCGCAGAGGCTCTATATTAAATTCCTCTAACATCTTTTCTATGCGAATTTTACGCTCCTTGCCGCTTTTAATACTCGCTTCTGCAGAAAGCATAAGGTTTTGCTCCACGCTTAGATCTTTAAAAATGCTAGATTCCTGTGGTAAGTAACCTATGCCCATATTTGAGCGTGCATGTAGTGGTAAAGAAGTGATTTTATGCCCATTCAAAAACACATCTCCAGAGTTTGGGTGCAAAAGCCCACAAATCATATAAAAAGTCGTTGTTTTACCTGCGCCATTTGGCCCTAGCAACCCTACAACTTCCCCGCTACTTACCTCCACTGATACATCATTGACTATTTTTGTTTTTTTGATTTGCTTACTGAGATTACGTGCTTCAAGTTTATTCATTGTGTTATCTCATACTTTCTTTGATTGTCTTGTAATGGGGTTATAGTGATTGTGACAGTAAAAAAATCCCATCTTTTTAGCATATCTCTCAGATGATCCTCTGCCCACTCGATAAAGTGTATTCCCTTTCTTTCAAAAAGCTCAAGAAAGCCAAGCTCCAAAAGATGACCAAACTCCCTTTGGTACAAATCATAGTGGAATACCTTATCTTCGTAATCTTGCGAGATACTAAAAGTTGGGGAAGTTACTCCATCTGTTTTGAGAAAAAATTTCACAAACTCTTTTACCAAAGTGGTTTTGCCACTGCCCAAATCTCCATTGAGCAGAAAAAACACATGCGGATTGTGTGTGGATATATCTAGCAGATACACACAAAGCTCATTGAGGTTGTCTTCAGAAAATATAAAGCTCTTATGATCTGATAACATCTTTCAATCCTAAATATTCTTGTATACCGCTAATGAGAGACTTATTGCGCTCTATAAATGCTTTGTCATTTTCTTGCATATTTTGTTGGTCTTGTGATGGAATTGCTTTAACAGAGGCGAGATTATCCTGAGCAGATTCTTCTGCGATAGTGGGCTCTTGTGTAATAGCCGATTCCTCTCTGATAGTAGGTTCTTGGATGGGCTGTTTTAGTTGGGAATCTGTTTGCGTATTTTGTGGCACTTTGGTTGATTCTATACTCACGCCTTCGCCAAAAATCTCAGTAATTTTATTTTTGATAAAAGCAAATCCTTGAGAAAGCATTTGTTTGCAATCACCTTGAGCGGAAGTTTTCCAGCTTAAAACATTATTTGCAAAACTCACAAACTCGATGTTTTTACTAAAGCATTCGCCCAGTTCGTAGTTTCTGTCATAGATCGCATTTTTGAGCTTTACAAAGAGCGCCTCTCCTTGTGTTACTGGGTGTGGGCTTATTGATTCTTGTGGCTGTATGTGGCTGTGGTGCACGGAGTGGGTTTGTGTATTTTTGGTCGTCGGGGCTTTGCTCTGTGTGTTTTGCGTGACAAATATCTCATTTTCGAGATCTTGTATCATTGATTCTATCTCTTTGACTTTTAGAGCTTCTCGCATTTTTAAAAGGCTAAGCAGCAAGACAAAGCTCCCATCGGTATTAAGAGAGAGAAGAGTTTTAGAATCCACGAGAATTCTAAAAAATCTATCGAGTAATACAGGTGAAAATCTCTTGTCATTGTGTATCAGTCTGTCTTTAAGAAATAGCATCATTTCATCTAAGACCATTTCGCATTCATATTCTTGAAGGGTCTGTATATGCGCTGTAAGATCGAGATTATCAGGAATTTGTAGTAGCTGTGTGAAAAGTGTTTCAAAAATCTGTGGATCGACTATGCCAAGCATATCGCTTACACTGATGACATCAATACTCTTCTTGCAAAAGATAATCGCTTGATCAAGCAAAGTAAGCGTGTCACGCAAACTTCCAGCACCACTACGAGCGATAATCTCTAAGGCCTGAATCTGATAGGAGATATTTTCCTTCTCTAAAATATTGACAAGATGCTCAATCACGAGCTTTTGTGGAATCTGCTTGAAGCGGAAATGCTGTGTGCGGCTTAGAATGGTTGCTGGCAACTTCAAGGGATCAGTGGTAGCAAGGATGAACTTTACATATCCTGGAGGTTCTTCTAATGTCTTAAGGAGTGCATTAAAAGCCTCCTTGGTAAGCATATGTACTTCATCGATAATAAAGATTTTGAATCTCCCAAAGGCTGGTTGGTATTTTGTCGCTTCGATAAGGTCGCGTATATCATCGATTTTGCGGTTTGAGGCTGCATCCATCTCGATAATATCAAGATGCCTTCCTTCTAACGCCGCCTTACAATTCTCGCATTCTCCACATGGCTTAGAGGTTGGTCCTTTCTCACACTGCAATGATCGGGCAAATATTCTTGCAGAACTTGTTTTGCCACTGCCGCGTAACCCACTGAAAAGATAGGCATGAGAAATATGCTGAGAATCTAAAGCCAAAGAAAGTGTTTGTGAAACCGCATGCTGACCAATAAGGTCTTCAAAGCTTTTGGGACGGTATTTAAGTGCAAGAGCTAAGGACATTATTTTTCCTTTGAGTCTTCAAAGCTGAATATTGGCAGATCAAGCTTGTATCGGATTGCAAAAAGTCGCAAAAGTGTGCCAAAAATGAGTGTGATAAAAACGCCCAGAAGCGAATCTGTATGGAAAAATTTCACCAAAACATAATACAAACTTGCACTTATCATTGAAACGCCTGCATAAAGCTCCTTTTGGAATACAAGTGGGATACGATTACAAAATATATCGCGCAATACCCCACCAAAAACACCTGTAATACACGCTGAACTTATAGCGATGACAAATCCGTAGTTTCCTGCCATTGCTACTTGTGCACCGATGATACTAAATACTACAAGCCCGAGCGCATCAAGACTTAAAAACAGCTTTTCAAATCGCACGAGTGTCTTTGGAATCTTTGTCGTGAGAATAGCAATCACACAAATGAGAATCACATAATGGGGATTGCTCACCCAAGTAAGCGGATAATTCCCTAGCAACATATCGCGTATAGAACCCCCTCCAATAGCAGTGACAAGCGCTATAAACATAACCCCGAAAAGATCCATCTTATGTCTTCCTGCTGCAAGCGCTCCTGTAACTGCTTCCACAGAGATACCAAGTATAAAAAGCCAAGTCAGAAGCGTAGCATCATCAATATACATTGCTAGATTTACTCTCTTAACAAAGATTTTAAAGCTCCGGGATTATAGTAGGTGGAAACTTAAAACAAGGAATCTCTTTTGCTTTAGACTCACTAGCTATGACTTAAGGATTTGATACCATGATGAGATCTCTTTATACTGCCACCACAGGTATGGTTGCACAACAACTCCAAATCGATACGACTTCAAACAACATCGCCAATGTCAATACAATCGGCTACAAAAAACAGCGTTCAGAATCAGCAGATTTGTTCTATCAAGTCTTGCAATATGCTGGCACTTCTACAAGCGAGACTACTATCTCACCCACAGGGATTGAAGTAGGTATAGGTGTAAGACCAATCTCTGTGCAAAAAATGTTTTCTCAAGGACATCCAAAAGAAACAGAAAATAATCTTGATATTGCTATTACAGGAAATGGATTCTTCCAGATTCAACTTCCTGATGGCAATATCGCTTATACTCGCGCTGGAAGCTTTAAACTTGATAACCAAGGAAATCTTGTCAATTCCAGTGGCTATTTGCTTGTACCAAATATAAATCTGCCTGAAAATACCACAGAAATAAGTATTGGTACTGATGGGACTGTAAGCGTCAAAGAAGGGAATCAAACAGAAATAAATGTTTTAGGACAAATCGAGATAGTCAATTTTATTAATCCTGCTGGTTTGCATAGCCTAGGGGATAATCTTTTTATCAACACAAATGCTTCAGGAGAGCCTATTGTAGGTGTTCCTGGAATGGAGGGATTTGGGCAACTCAGACAGGGATTTATTGAACTTAGTAATGTCAAACTTGTTGAAGAAATGACAGATCTCATCACTGGGCAACGCGCATACGAAGCAAATTCAAAGAGTATCCAGACAGCAGATTCAATGCTCCAAACTGTCAATACCTTGAAACGTTAGTCTTTGCCATTACTAAAATCTCGCTCTTAGGTTATAATCCTTCGCAAAATTAAGGGCATTTGCATCCATGTTTTTCCGCTTTATCACCTTCTATTATTGCAAATATTTTTTTATCATTTTTCTTGCCTTGGAGTTGTTTTTTGTCGGGATTGATATGCTCAAGTATGTCGATGACCTGCCAGATTCTGCGAATCTTTTTATTCTTTTTTTATTTTATGATTGCGTGTATGCCATGAGCTACACACTGCCTATTTCGCTCATTCTTAGCTCTATTATGTTTTTGGTCACTTTTTTGAAAAGCAACCAGCTTACAGCTCTACTTGCTTTAGGATTCTCTCGGATTAGCATTATTGCACCGATTCTGTTTGTTGCTACCTTTATTACTTGTTTGCATATCTTGCTCAATTGCACTCCATTTGCTTATGCCAA
This sequence comes from Helicobacter sp. 10-6591, assembly GCF_003288805.1. Lineage (GTDB taxonomy): Bacteria > Campylobacterota > Campylobacteria > Campylobacterales > Helicobacteraceae > Helicobacter_F. Next base: position 18,775 of record NZ_NHYK01000019.1, read on the forward strand.
AGAAAGCGCAGAATCTATTGTTAACAACAAAGCCGTACTAAATGTCAGACAAGATGCATTATTAAAATTTGACAACAAATACATCTTTATGGGCAAGATTTTTCCACTCGATGATGGCAGCGCACATGCAGAAAATATTAAGATTTTCGAATTAGAAAACAAGCAGTTACATAGCTATTATGTGGCCAAGAGCGCATTTTTTTCTCACGACATATGGAGATTGGAAAATGCAAGTTTTTTGCGTATCGCCAAAGAATTGGAGCTTGGCAAGTTAGCATTAGAGCGCACAGACCTCGGAGAGCTAGAAGTTTTGAAGGGTTTTCGTCCAAAGGTGCTTGATACATTCTCTCAAGATAAGCCAACTGTGTCTATCATCGATGCGCTGGATACACTAAAGATTTCTATCGAGCAAGGTACAAATTCCACCAAAATGCGTGCGATTCTTTATAGTTTGATTCTCGTGCCATTTTTTGTGCCTTTGAGTATTCTTATCATTGCCTCTTATATCCCCTCACTCCACCGCTATGGGAATCTCGCATTGATAAGTTTTGCTTGTATTATAGGGGCATTAATCATTTGGGGGCTGTTTTTTTCATTTTCAGAACTCAGCATTAGTGGGCTTTTGCAACCAGAGATTGGTGTTTTAAGCCCATTTTTGGTGCTTGTTGGAATCAGCTTGTATTTTCTACGTAAAATCAACAAAAAATTCATTTAAGCCCAATATTTTAATTTTTGTTTTACTCAATAGCAGGCATAATACCCGCATTTATTTATCCATATTTAAGGTGGTAGCGACGATGGAAGAGGTAAAAGCAGACATTGGAGATAGAGTCTTTACATTTGCAGGTTTAGTATATCCGCATTCTTTAGAGGGAATACTTTCACATCATGATTTTGTTGTTGGGATTTATACCCTGCTTATTACACTTTTGATTTTGTTGTTTGCAAGAATTGCAACCAGCAAAATGCAGCTTGTTCCTAATGGGATTCAAAATATTTATGAGGCTTTGCTTAGAGGGATTGTGGACTTTTCCAGAGACATTGTAGGCGAAGAAGTTGCAAGAAAATACTTTCCTCTTGCTGCAACAATTGGTTTTATGGTGCTTTTTGCAAATCTTATTGGAATCATTCCTGGTTTTGAATCCCCATCATCTAGTCTGAGTTTCACGCTTGTTTTAGCACTTGTCGTGTTTTTTTACTACCATTTTGAAGGTATCAAATCGCAAGGTGTTGTGAATTACTTCAAACACTTTGCAGGTCCTGTGTGGTGGCTTGCACCACTCATGTTGCCTGTAGAGATTATCTCGCATTTCTCGCGTATCATCTCTCTTTCATTCCGTTTATTTGGCAATATCAAGGGTGATGATATGTTCTTACTCATAATGCTTATGCTTGCACCTTGGGTAGTTCCAGTCATTCCTTTTGCTATTTTGACTTTTATGGCGTTTTTACAAGCTTTTGTGTTTATGATTCTCACTTATGTGTATTTACATGGGGCAGTGATGGTAGATTCTGACCATTAGCCTACCGTTTTATATTGAATCTCAAGTCTTACCTTATCACTCCACAGATTACTTCAGACTATATCGCTAGCTTTCCTCTCATCTTACAAATGTTCCAGCCTGATTTTGCGATGTTTCGCATCAGCCAATATGATTGTATGCAATGCTTTGATGAAGTCTTAAAGCTTGCAGAGAGGTTTGTATCTATTTGCCAAAAATCTGGGGTTGTATGTTTTTACAATCTGCCAGATTCTCTTTTAGAAAATGCCTTGCAATATGATATTTTCGCATCTTTTGATGGAATCCATCTTAAAAATACACAGGCAAGTCTTTTGGAATCTTTCAACAAAGCAAATCCTACCAAATCCAAGAAGCTAGGCTTTAGCGCCCACAATAAAGATGATGTTTTGTATGCACTCCATCAAGGTGCGCATTACTGCACACTTAGTCCTATCTTTGCTACACCAAATAAAGGCAAAGCGCTTGGTATAGAGGCATTATATTCTCTCTCTTATGCATTACGTCAGTGCACTTTCGCACTCGGTGGGATAACTTCGCAAAGAAACATTGACACACTTAGCAGCATAGATGGCTTGCAGGGTTTTGCATCTATCCGATATTTTCTCTAGAATCCTATAAACACTAAATAAGCGTTCTTGGCTTTGATTCTATGTAGATGGCTTCTCTGAATATTCTTGATTTGGGATAAAACTTTTGAGAAGTGCTTAGAGAAATCTTAGTGCTTGTGATTTTGCGATTTTGTCGCATTCTTCGTTTAGTGCAATACCAGAGTGTCCTCGTATCCAAGTAGCGTGCACAACATGTGGTTTGCTTACATCCAAATACAAACGCCATAAATCAGGATTTTTCACTTTCGCAAAGTCCTTTGCTATCCAATTTTTTAGCCATAAATTTATGCCATCACACACATATTTTGAATCGCTATAAAGCTCTACATAGCAAGATTCTTTGAGTGCTTTAAGGCTTTCTATGACTGCAAGAAGCTCCATTCTATTATTTGTTGTGTGTGCTTCTCCGCCACTGAGAATCTTCTTTGCCTCCTTGAATTGCAAAATTCCACACCATCCACCTGCTCCTGGATTGCCAAGAGATGAACCATCACAATAGAGAGTAACTGATTTCATTCTTTTGCTCAACGACTTTAGAGATAACTTCAAGGCTCAAAGGCTCATTGCATTTAGGGCAACGATTACTCTCAAATGGAAAAATATTTTTGCACTCATTGCAGCGATACTCAAACACAAGATTTGCTTTAAAGTCCGAAAATTCGCGCAAGACTCTAATGCTTTCTAATTCAAAACTACTGCAGGGTGCAGAATCCAGATAGCCTTTTGCTCGATAAATATCTAAGATTTTTTGGTTTTGTAATTGATTGAGAGGAATTTCCTCTTTGTTAAATTTCCAAAATATATCTATGAGATTTTCAACATTTTCTAGCTGTAATACCTCTTGCCAAAAAAATGCAATATTGGTTTCTTTATAGAATTTTAATACGAGCTTTTGGAGTTTTGGGAATTTGGATTGCAAATCTTTGAGTTTATGAAACTTGGACCTTAAGCTCAGATTTGTATCAGCAATCACATCAAGAGCTTGTAGATACAGAGAGTTTGTATATATCTGCTCGAGGTATTTTTTGTCATTATCCTGTGTACAAATCTCATCTATACAAGATAAGGCATCAAGTGCTGCTTTATACTCCCCAAGATTTTCATAAGTCTTTAACAAAAATTCCAAGACTTCTGGATTACGCGGATAGTTTTTGATTATTTCCAAAAAAATATTTTTTGCTCTCTGTAGGAAACCAGCGCGAAAATACGCGATACCTAGCGCATACAAAATACGTGATTTTTCTTGGGGATTTGTCAGATTATTAGCGATGCTTGCATAGATTTTGATAGCTTCTTGGATATTGCCACTTTGGATATATGCTTGCGCGATGAATTCAAGTGTAGGCAATGGGTTTGGACTGAGATTCAAAAACTCCTCAACACCATCTTTGATGCCCAGATAATCATAGGATTTTTTCAGATTCTCAATAGAATCCAAACGCTTTTTCTCTCGCAATTTATTACGGATAAAATCCAGCGCGCCGACGACAGCAACGACGACAAAGAGAACAACAACCCCAAAAAGTGGGTCCTTATACCAGGTCATATTATTTTCTTACATAAACGATTTTTGCAGATGAGCGCATTTTGTCAAAGTGATTTTTGATGATAGTTTGTTCTTTTTGTGCCACAACACGACTATTTATAAGCGGTTTGGCTTCCTCAAAACTCATCAATTTATTGCCCTTTTTTTCTACAATCAAGAAGCTAATAAACAGCCCATCCCCAGTATTTAGTATGGGTGTAAATTCATTTTTTGGTGTTGTGATGAAAACTTGGGCTATTTGTGGATTGAGAATATGCAGTGAAATCTCCTCAGAAGTCTTTTCCACACCATCAATATTTTTCTTAGGATTTTTTATCGCTCTTTGCAATAAAGCATCGCTTTTGGAACTATAGCGCGTAACATTTACTGATTTGGGTAAATCAAACTCTTTTTTATGCTTGTTATAGTAAGCAAACAATTCGTTCTCATCAGTGATACTCACATTGCTTGCGAGGATTTTTTGCATAAGTTCGCGTGTTTGGAGCTGCTTTTTGAGCTCAGTACGGTAAGCTTGGTAGCTCATGCCTTCTTTGGCGATTTTTGATATAAGGGCGCTTTTGGTGATTCCATTGCTTGTAGCAATTCTTGATATCTCATCATCGATTTTGAATTCATCAATTTTGATTTTAAAACGTTCAATCTCATCATCTCTCAAACGCTCATTAATAAGCATATCAATCGCTTGCTCTTTATTGACCTTGAACTGCTCTTGTGCAGCTTTAATTTCTTGGATTGTGATAGCATGGCTATTTACTCTAATCGCCACTCCAGCAATCACCTCAGCCCATACATAACCCAAAAAAACATTACAAAAAAACGCAGCAAATAAGATATGTCTCATGAATAATGCCTTTATTTAAAATTGATGATTTTTTCAATAATTTGATCAAGATCAAGTACATACGTGATTGCACCGACTTCTATCGCCTTTTTTGGCATACCAAAAACAACACAGCTTTGCTCGCTCTGTGCTATTGTGGTTGTGCCATTATCAAAAAGCTCCTTTATACCTATACTTCCATCATCACCCATTCCTGTAAGAATAATACCAAGTGCACTTTTGCCAGCGACATTATTCACTGAGCGAAACAGAATATCTACGCTTGGCTTATGTCGAGAGATTCTAGGGCCTTCAAAAGGCTGGGCTGTATAGGCATTATGCTCGTAGTTTAATAAAATGTGCGAATCACCACTTGCAAGATACGCACAAGAATTTTGCAGATACATTTTTTCGGTCACTTCAAAGACCTTGACTTTTGATAGGGAATCCAATCTCTTGGCAAAAGAAGTTCCAAAAAGCTTTGGAATATGTTGGACGACAACTATTGGTGGTAAGGTATTCGGAAGATTCTCAAAAATCACACTCAACGCATCCACGCCACCCGTACTTGCTCCTATTGCAATGAGTTTTGGACGCAATGGGTCTTTGCATGGTTTTTTGGGCAAAAGCACATCTGGATGTAGCTTTACGCGAAGATTATCGTCTTTAGGGTCTTTTGGATGGATTTTGTTGTGCTGTATCATATTTGTTACTTAAGCTTTTTTGATAAAAATTTTTCTGCCAAGTTTTTCTGTCTCTACATCGAGATCATACAATCCTTCAGAATGCCCAAGGTAAAGCGTTCCATTGATTTTCAATAATCCAAAAAGTCGCGATAATATCTCCATCTGGTCATTCTTTTTGAAGTAAATTAATACATTGCGACAAAAAATCACATCAAAATCCTGAGATAAAAATGGATAGGTTTTATTAAAGAGATTGAGTTGGCGAAAAGTTATCATCTCTTTAAGCTTTTGTTTTACGCTTAGATGTCTTACCTGGGGATTTTCATCTTGAATATCAAAGAACTCATTGATTTCATCATAGACCCATTCTGGCCATTTTTCTAAATTTGGATTGAGAGTATATTTACCACTCTTAGCAATTTGCAAAACCTCTGTATCAATATCTGTAGCAGTGATTTCAATTTTTGCACCTGAATTATAGATTTTCTTCGCATAGAGTGCAGTGCAAGCGATTGAGTAGGGTTCTTGTCCTGTTGAGGAAGCACAGCAGAAAATCTTGATTGGTCTATTTTTAGCAAAAAGAGATGGCAATACCCTATCAAGCAAGTCTTCAAAATGGAAAGATTCTCGAAAAAAATCTGTCTTATTGGTGGTAAAGACATTGATAAATTCTTGGGCTAATTTTTTGTCTTTATCAATTGCTTTGAGCAACTCTTCTATGTTTGAATAATCCATATCCTTCGTGAGCTTTGCTATACGATTTTTAATCATTGCCATTTTAGAATCAACTATATGGATACGAGAAAGCTCATAAATTTTATTTTGTAGCAAGTTTAGCCCGCGCTCATTTAACTCCAGCATTCCACTTTCTCCTTAATAGTTTGTTTTGAGATGTTTATTTAAAGATGATCGTCTTTGTGCCATTGCGAGAATAAATGAGGATTCTTTTATTTTTGTTTTTAAATTTTGTTAAGGCTGCATTGAAATGAGATGGCTTTGTGATGCTGATATTTTCTACTTGCGCAATAACATCACCCACTTCAAAGCCTATCTTTTGTGCGAGTGAATTTTTATTCACTCCTGTAACAACCACACCTTGTACATCACTACGAATTCTGAATTTTTGGCGTAAGTTTTGATTAAGCTCACTAAGACTCAAGCCATCGATCCCACTGTCTGTTTGTTGTCCGTTTGATTTAGAATCTTGTATGCTTTGTTTTCCATCGCTAAGCTCACTTAATGTGATTTGGGCTACCTTTTCTTGCTTATCGCGAATATATTTGATATTGACTTTCTCTTTTGGTGCAAACATCCCAATAGTATTTTTGAGATCTTGGGCAGAAGAGATTTTTTTGCCATTAACCTCTATTATGAGATCCCATACCATAAGTCCAGCTTTTGCTGCAGGAGAATCTTGCTCTATGCTAATGAGCAATGCACCATCTTTTTGGTTGTATGTATCCTTTAAGTCATCGCTTACATCTTGGATGCCAACGCCCAAATAACCGCGTCTAATCGAACCTTTTTCTATCAATTCTTTTGCAATCTTTTTAACCATCTCAGAGGGAATCGCAAATCCTATGCCATGATTGCCCCCTGTGCGAGAAATTATCGCAGTATTTATACCAATAAGTGCACCACGGGAATCTACAAGCGCACCACCAGAGTTTCCAGGATTGATTGAAGCATCAGTCTGTATAAAGTTTTCGTAGTCATTGATTCCAATACCACTTTTATTAAGAGCTGAGATTATCCCCTGTGTGACAGACTCTCCCACACCAAAGGGATTACCAATAGCAAAAACAACATCACCGACCATAAGCTTGTCGCTATCAGCAATTGCTATCGCTGGCGTGTTTGGTTTATCAACCTTGATAACTGCAATATCACTTCGAGAATCTGAACCAATAAGTTTGGCTGTATATTCCTTCGAGCTTCCAGAAAAAGATACGAGTATCTTGTCTGCACCATCGATTACGTGGTGGTTTGTAATGATATAGCCATCATTTGAGATCACAACGCCACTTCCTAGGCTTCGTTCCATTCTATCGCGAGGAATCTGCCCATAAATATCACCAAAAAAATGCTGGAAAAAGGGGTCTTCAAACATTGGGTGGTTTGGTAAGTTGTTTGCGACTTGTTTTTGTGTCGAGATATTTACTACTGCTTTTGTGGCATCGCTAAGGCTTGAAGCATAAGATTGGATAGTGGTTTGAGAGATTGTTGGGTTTGTTCTTTCTTTCACACCGGGTGCGCTTTTGAATTCAAAAGCATAAAGATTTGCCAAAAAAGCCATAAGAATGGTTACATACAGAGATCTCATAAGAACTGCTCCTTAAAATTTATTTTAAGATTTTTTGTTGTTTTCTTTAGATTTTAAAGAATAATGGAGTTTGAAATTACATCAAAGGGTGCTATTTTATTACCTATTCTTAAATATTTAAGAAAATCATCCATTGGTTTCATCTGCTCTCTTTTTGCGTTCTTTTCTTGTATGTAGCGCTTTTTCTTGGAATGTATATAATGAAAAATAAGCTTAAATTTATTATCTAAAACATACTAAAATCTCTGCGCCAAAAGAGCGTGGAATCTTCTTTAAAAAACCTTTAAAGATCATAAGTTTCATGAGTTCTTGGAGATAGTTTTTTTAAATTTACAAGGAGTTTTTATGAGTACTGTCGGTATATTTTACGGAAGCGATTCTTCAAATACACAAAGTATTTGCGAAAAAGTAGCCAAAGAGTTAGGAGATGGGGCAAAGCTTTTTGATGTAGCAAAAGCCTCAAAAGATGATATTACTGGTTTTATAAATCTAATCCTTGCTACACCAACCTATGGTGCAGGTGATTTGCAAGATGATTGGGATAGTTTTCTTAGCACTTTAAGCGAAGAAGATTTTGCTGGGAAGACTATTGCGCTTATTGGTGTTGGTGACCAAGATACTTATGCAGATACTTTCTGTGATGGTGTATCTTATCTGTACGAAAAGGTGCAGCAGGCAAAAATTATAGGACGAACAGAAAATAAGGGCTATGATTTTGATGAATCTCGAGCACTTGTAGATGGGAAATTGGTTGGCCTATTGCTTGATGAAGACAACCAGAGCGATTTGACAGATCAGAGAATCAGCAAATGGGTAGCAGAAATCAAAGGACAATTTGCTTAAGTTTTTAATCCAGCTAGATTCTTAATCTAGCACTACCATTACTTTTCCACTCTAATACACTCTTTATAAGCCCACCCTTAAGAACATCAAACTTTTGCTATACTTAGCCACTTTTTTACAGCACAAACTCACTTAGCTATAAAACTTCAGGAGGAGATTCTTATGGAATTAAAAATCGCTAGAGCAGACTTACACACCAAAAAAAAGAACGAAGCAAAAATCAGCCTTGATGAAATAAAAACTAGAGTGCAGGAACACAACGAACACGCTTTTTACCTAGATGGTACAAATACACATAAAGATATGCAAAAAGCTAAGGCTAGTCTCGAGAAATCTGGACTTCGTGTCCAGCTTAATGAAGTGCGCTATGGACTAGATGACAACACCTACATCTATGAGCTTTATGTGGTGTGATACATCCAGTTATGGTACATACCCCACCCCAATACAAGAGAGTCTATATTGAGACTCTAGGTTGCGCAATGAATGAAAGGGATTCCCAACATTTACTAGCGGAACTACAAGAAAAAGAAAGATACACACTTACTAGCAATCCAAAAGAAGCAGACCTCATACTTATCAATACCTGTTCTGTCCGCGAGAAGCCTGAAAGAAAGCTTTTTAGCGAAATAGGGCAGTTTGCTAGAGAAAAAAAGCAAGGTGCAAAAATCGGTATCTGTGGCTGCACTGCTAGCCACTTAGGCGAAGAAATCATAAAAAAATCGCCAGATGTAGACTTTGTACTCGGTGCTCGCAACACCTCAAAAATCACACAAGTTTTACACACGCCAAAAGCTGTGGAAGTAGATATAAACTATGATGACAGCTCGTATGTTTTTGCATCTGGACAAACTATGGGAATCAAAGCACTTCTAAATATTTCTATTGGTTGCGATAAAAAATGCAGCTATTGCATTGTGCCCTTCACTCGCGGACAAGAAATCTCAATTCCACAAGATTTGCTTTTAAACGAAGCAAGAAAACTTGCCCAAAACGGAGTAAAAGAACTGCTTTTATTAGGCCAGAATGTCAATAATTATGGTGTGCGATTTAGCGCTCCACATCCAAAAGTCAATTTTACGCAGCTTTTACGCTCTCTTAGTCAAATTGATGGCATTGAGAGACTACGCTTCACTTCACCCCATCCATTACATATGAATGATGCATTTTTGGAGGAATTTGCCAATAATCCTAAAATTTGCAAGTCAATTCATATGCCTCTTCAGAGCGGTTCTAGTAAGGTACTCAAAGCAATGAAGCGCGGATACAGCAAAGAGTGGTATTTGCAACGCATCGAGAAATTGCATTTTTTCTTACAAAAAGCAGGTATTAGCGATGTAGGTATTGGCACAGATATTATCGTAGGATTCCCGGAAGAAAGCGATGAAGATTTTGAAGAGACACTTGATGTGGTCAAGCAAATTGGCTTTGATACGCTCTATAGTTTTATATATTCCCCACGTCCACATACAAGCGCATACAATATTGATAATTCCAAGCTTGTAGATTCTAAAGTGGCTAAAGAAAGGCTTGAGAGATTGCAGACCCTGCACAGATCACAGCTTAGTATGCGCTCCAAAAATGAGATTGGAAAGATTATGGAAGTATTGATAGAAAACTTTCGAGATGATGGGAAAGAAAGCTGGAGCGAGGGCAGAAGTGGGACAAATCGACTTATTAAGATCTTAGGCCACAAACGCAAGATAGGTGAAATTCTTAAAGTACGTATTACAGATACACAAGGCGGAAGCTTATTTGGCGAGGTGTTGTAATAGTAATAGTTTGTCTCAACCATGAGCGGCTTTGTCTCTCAAGTGCAGTAGCTCATCATAAAGATACTAAGTGGGAGATTAGCGGAAGCAATGACAGCAATCACAGTGGAAGTGATAGTAGTGGTACTACTACAATTAGCAATCTTGAATCTGGTGGCATCACTACCAAAAATACTGCCGGTAGCAAAAATCACTTAAGCAAAATCAATCAAACACAGCCAAAGTCCTAAACAAAGAATTATTAAAAGCTCTGTAATGTGCACAAGTGTAGGCAAGTACGGGAAGCTTTTTGGTTAATATTGTCATTTGTGCAAAAGAAAATTTCTCAAGCCTTTAAGGAGTTTTAAGTGAAACTGGAATTTAGCCAAATACCACTGAATGATTTTTCGCATTTTGAGTGTAAGGATTCTGACTTGCACGCAAGTCTTGTTGTCACATTAGAATCCTACCTCGCCTACATCGACACGCACAAAGCAGAATCTGAGCGCAACCTCGTAGCCAACGCACTAAAAGCGCTACTTTTTGATAAATTAGGCTTTATCAGTATCGCTGAGCAATCACAAGGTAACAATAACAGCAACATCGACTTAGTACTAAAAAATAGCGACTCTATCGAAGTGTTGATTGAAGCCAAAAAGCATCAGAGTGCTGAAATGTTTAGCGCGCAGAATGGGAAAAGCAAAAGTCCGTGCTTGTGGGATTCCCACATAAAAAAAGTGATTGGAAGCCTATGCTTAGGGAAGCTCAAGAATGTATGATTGCATTTATCAAACACATAGCGGAGTTTGAATCTGTGTGGGTGTGCATAGATCCACGCGACAAAGATGCGAAAAAATTCGTGCTTTCATCGTGCAAAAAAGAAATCAAAAATGGGACCTTACAAATCCTTGATGTGCGAAGCAATGATGTGTGGGCGCGAGATTTTGCCCCACTTACGATATGCCAAAACAATCAAAACATTAAGCCATTTAAGCTTATCGCATTACCATTTCCTAAACCCATATATCACAAAAAAGAACGCTTGCCTGCGAGTTATGCAAACTTTTTGTTTGTCAATGGTGGGCTACTTGTGCCAATCTATGGAGACAAAAAAAATGACAAAAAAGCCCTACATATTCTCCAAGACGCACTGCCACATCATCGCGTAATAGGAGTCCCTGCAAAGACCCTCATTAAATGGCATGGCAGTTTGCATTGCACAACTATGCAGATATACTAAGCTACACATTACATACCACAAAGGAGGCGTATGCACTACATTTCTAAGCCATTGCAAGAATTTTTACACACATATACATTACCAAACCCCACGACACAATCCCTTAACACATTTAAAGAACACTTAGATCATTTTTTAGCCCAATGCCACAAACACACCGCGCAAGATACAAGCGAGAGTGAGGAATTTCAAAAGAACCTTATTGCAGATTTTTTAAAACAAGCATTTAGCTACCCAAAAATCAACACAAAACACAAAATCGATCTTGCCATATACGAAGATGATGAAGTCAAGACATTTTTTGAAGTCAAATCCATAGCCAACAAAAGCGAATTCCCCAAAAGCACCCAATCCCTAGATTCCAAAGCCTTGTATGAAGCCCTGCTGTATTATATGAGAGAACAAAACGAGGGAAATAACAACCTCAAATGTATCCTCTTATGCAATGTAGAATCTTTTTATCTCATCAGTGCCAAGGAGTTTGAGAAACTCTCCCAAAACAAAGAATTGCAAAAAGCCTACAAAAATGTCGACAAAAAGCAAGGCAACGACACAAGCACAAAAAAATTCTATCAAAAAGCCCAAGAAATCCTAAGCACACTTGATATGGAGATGACTTTTACACATTTTGGGATTAAAGACACCGAGCCTGTCTTGCTATATCAAGTCTTTAGCCCACATATACTACTTGGCTACAAAACCCACATCGATAGCAATGTGCTAAACCAAAACTTCTATGAAGAGCTACTATATATCTTGGGATTAGAAGAAACAAAAGATGGCGCCAACAAACTCATCAAACTTAGCGACACGCCAAACACCCTAAGCTACGCGATAAGAGAAAATTTAGGGCTAGATTGCGTGCGAGATTTTGAGAGCATATTTGAGCTTATCATCACATGGAATAACCGCCTTTTATTCTTGCGTTTGTTAGAATCTATGCTGCTAAGCTTCAAACATATCCCAAAGCCCTTTTTGGATTCAAGTGTGATAGAAAGCTTTGCCAAACTAAACACACTCTTTTTTGAGATTCTCGCACTTAGAGAAAATGTCCGCAAAAGCATACCAAAAGAGCTAGATTCTATCCCTTACCTGAACTCAAGCCTATTTGACAAAACCGAGCTTGAAAAGCAAGGCAAAGAAATCAAGCTTTTAGATTCAAAGCCATTAGCACTTTATAAAAAATCAATCCTCAAAGACACCAAAAAGCCCCTGCCACTTTTAGAATATCTCTTTTATTTCCTAAACGCTTATGACTTCACCACCACCCCAAAAGATATACAAGACAATGTCAAAATAAACCACGACAAACTTATCAACGCCGCTGTTTTAGGGCTAGTCTTTGAAAAGCTCAATGGCTACAAGGAAGGCAGTTTCTACACGCCAAGCTTTATTACAAACTATATGTGTAAGCAATCCCTGCAGCAAGTCGTGATACAGAAGTTTAACACCGCTAAAAATTGGAATTGCAAAGATTTACAATCCCTAAAACTAAGACTAGATAAACTCACAGATTCACCTGATGGCTACAAAGAAGCAAATGAAATATTTGATTCCATAAAAGTATGCGATCCAAGCGTAGGAAGCGGACATTTCCTCGTTTCTATGCTAAACAATATGATAGAGCTAAAATTCCACCTAAAAATCCTTTGTGATGAAAACTTTGAACGCCTAAAAGACATACAACTACGCCTAGAAAACGATGAGATTGTGCTACAAGATTCT
>NZ_NHYK01000001.1 GCF_003288805.1 Helicobacter sp. 10-6591
AATTTATTCCAAACCAAATCTACTCTAAATTCTGAAACAACTTGATTCTAAAAAATGAGAGGCGTGATTATATAACTAATAGCTTAATTGGAGATTAAGGGGTTTTTGCTTGAATCGATAACACAGACAGATTTTAGTGATGTATCGAAATTCTATTTTGTTAGAATTTCTACAAAAGAATTCAACAAAATACATGTATCAAGTTATTGATGAAATAAGGATTGTGAATGAAATCTATAGATGCCTCTGATCTCCCACAACTCACAAGAATGGCTGGCACCCTACGCCTTTTGTGTGCTGATATGGTGCAAGCTGCTAATAGTGGCCATCCAGGTGCTCCTATGGGATTAGCTGATATTGCTGTAATTCTTGGTTTTTATATTAGAGTGAATCCTTCCAATCCAACTTGGCTTAATCGGGATAGACTTATTTTTAGTGGTGGACATGTCAGTGCTTTGGTGTATAGTTTGTTGCATTTATGGGGATTTGATGTGAGCTTAAATGATTTGCGAAATTTTCGTCAGTTAGATTCTAAGACTCCTGGTCATCCGGAGTTTTCCCATACTCCTGGAATAGAAGTAACTACTGGACCTTTAGGGCAGGGTATAGCTAATGCCGTAGGTATGGCTTTAGCGTCAAAACACGCGAAAAATTCACTCAATCAAACAAATAAAAATGTGATTAACCATAATGTATTTTGTTTTTGTGGTGATGGTGATTTACAGGAGGGTATAAGTTATGAAGCTTGTTCTTTGGCGGGGCTCCATAAGCTTGAGAATCTTATACTGATTTATGATAGTAATAATGTTAGTATCGAGGGTAACGTTGATAGGGTTTTTGTTGAAAACCTTGCTAATCGTTTTGATTCACAAGGTTTTGAAGTTATAGAATGCAATGGACATGATTTTATAGATATCAATGAAGCATTCCAAAAAGCTCTAGATTCTCAATACCCAAGTATTATTATCGCCCATACCATTATAGGTAAAGGTGCAATAGACCTAGAAGGGAGTCATAAAACGCATGGCGCACCCTTAGGGATTGATGTTTTGGCTAAAACAAAGCAAGCACTTGGATTCAACCAAGAAGAACATTTTGTGATTCCACAAGACTGTTTGCTTCGTTTCAGAAATGTTGCAGAAATTGGCGCGCTTGCTAATCAGCAATGGGAAAGTTTGCTAGATTCTCAGATACGTGAAAAAATTGTAAAAAATTTGGATTTTTCACATGTAAAATTTCCATGTTTTGAACAGGGTAGTTTTATCGCTACAAGAGTGAGCAATGGCAAGATAATAAATTGCATCGCAGAATCAGTATCTGGGTTTTTAGGAGGCAGCGCAGATCTTGCACCAAGCAATAACACTGACATTGTTGGTGATGGAGATTTTCCAGCAGGTCGGAATATACGCTTTGGGATTAGAGAGCATGCTATGGGTGCTATTTGTAATGGGATTGCCAATTATGGTTTATATACACCATTTTGTGCTACTTTTTTTGTTTTTAGCGACTATCTTGCGCCTAGTATTCGTATTGCTAGTCTTATGAATGCACGTGTATTTTACGTATTTACTCATGACAGTATAGGTGTTGGTGAGGACGGTGCGACACACCAACCGATTGAGCAGTTAAGCCATTTTCGAGCAATGCCAAATCTTTTAGTCTTTCGTCCTTGCGATGCGAATGAGAATGTAGCTTGTTGGCAAGTTGCATTGAAAAGACAAAATCCAAGTATGTTTGTATTAAGCCGACAGAATCTCGAAGTTATAAGTAATCCGAATGTTGAATCCGTGGCAAAGGGCGCGTATATCTTAAGCGATTGTAAAAACCCTCAGATTACCTTAGTGGCAAGTGGAAGTGAGGTGGCACTAAGTCTTAGAGTTCAACACAAATTGAATAAACAAGGTGTACATACACGTGTGGTAAGTGCGCCTTGTTTTGATTTACTTTTGGAACAAGACAGAGCGTATCTGGCTTCGCTTTTTGGGGATAGCAAAGTGTTGGCTATAGAAGCTAGCAGAGGATTTGAATGGTATAAATTTGCACATAGTGTATATGGAATCAATAGTTTTGGAGCGAGTGGAAAAGGCGATATGCTTTTTGAGCGTTTCGGGTTTGATGTGCAGAATCTAGCGGAGTTTGCAAAAAATTTACTTTCCATATAATTTTTTAATTATTGCATCAATAGAATTGAGAAATGAAGTTTTGTATTTCATTGGATTTACAGTCATTGTTTGAAATCTTATAGAGGACAAGATCCATATCTGGCAAACCAAATTCATAACGTTTTAAAAACCTATTACTAGCTTCGCTTCTTCTTACAAGCTTAGAATCTTTGATGACTGCCTGAGAATCTATCAAGAAACACCCTTCAAACTTTTCTATATCATTCTTTATATGTTTGCTTTGTTTGTTGTTTATTGTCTTGTATTTGTAGGTGATGCTTCGTATATCAGCAAGAGAAAATCGGGGAAGCATAAATGTTTCATCTTTGTCTTTATCGACCAATAAATCTTCCATTATTACTTGTTGTGTATCGATTCTTAACTCATCAATGTTTGTAAAATTAGTGAGTTTTAGTGTTTGTATATCAGTGTAGGGTGCAATATTATCCCTTATAGGTACATTGAATTTTGTTGGAATTCCTCTAGGATTAAAAATTAATTGCTTGTGCGACAAGCGAGAAAGAAATCTTTCGTAATTTTTAAGAAGCGTGGGATTTGGAGTATAAATTTCTACAAATGGAGTTTTTGTTGTATTTGTGAGATCTTGGTTTGTTTGTGTAGTGTTATTAGAACCGCAAGCCGAAAAAATACTAAATAAAAAAACTCCAATAAAATGGAGATCAGGAAACTGTATCTTAGTGTTTTCTTTCAAAGATTAATCCTAAGACTATGCTTAAAGAACCTAAAAATATCATATACATTCCAAGCAAGAAATAATTACCAAGATTGAGTACCCATGCAAAAAATATAGGTGTTATTCCTCCAAAAATAGCATAAGAGATATTGTAGGCGAATGAAATACCGCTATATCGGATTTGGGGAGGGAAGCTCTTTACAAGAAACAATGGTGTAAAAATCATAACCCCAGCGCTAAAAGCCATAAGATAATAAAATAATAACGTAATGTTAAGATTCATATTCTGTACGATACAACCATGAAACAAGAATGCAAAAATAATTAGACCACTCGCAAAGATAATATTTGTACGTTTAAATCCTAATCTATCACTTAAGATGCCAATAAATACGTTCCCAAATGCAAGAAAAAAGATCGCTACAATCTGATATGTAACTTCTGACACATTGCTAATAGAAAAAATTTTTGATAGAAGTTTTGGCATTAAAAGAACAGTAATAACAACGCAACCTGTGAGAATCCAAGTGCTTAGAAATGACATGATGATACCTTTCTTGTGAGACTTTATAACCTCTTTGATAGGTATCTTTTGTGTTTGTTTTAAGGCTTGAATTTCTTTGAAAACAGGGGTTTCGTTTAAGTATCTGCGTAAAAAAATAGAGATAATACCAAATACTCCACCAAGGATAAATGGTAGTCTCCATGCATAATCTTTGATTTCCTCTTGAGTAAAGTTAAGATTTACAAGAAGAGTCACGATGCTTCCTAGCAAGATTCCAGAAACTACCGCGCTTGTAAATATGCCCATTGTAGTTCCAAGCACTCTAGGGTCACTATGCTCACAAACAAATACCCAAGCACCTGGAAGTTCGCCACCAATAGCAATCCCTTGCAAGATTCTAATAAGAATCAAGACAATTGGCGCATATATACCAATGTTTTCATAAGTAGGCATAAGACCTAATATGAATGTTGGAATAACCATGAGGAGTATCGATAACATAAATACATTTTTGCGACCAAACTTATCACCAAAATGTGCCATGACAATACCGCCAACTGGTCTGGCAAAATATCCAGCAGCAAACGCACTAAAAGTACTTATGTCAGTCCAAAAAGGATCGTTTGCCGGAAAAAATAATTGCCCAAGTACTTTTGTAAAAAATACGAATATGATAAAGTCATAAAACTCTAACATTCCACCCAAAGAACTGAGAGATAGAGTTTTGATTTCTTCGTTGCTTAATTTTTTGCTCACAAGTAATATCCTTAAAAATCGATAATTCTTCGAAGTAATTTTTGGAATCTTTGGATTTGTATGGTGTCTATATGTGTTTATGAACTCTGTCTGCGTTTGATTATACAACAAAATATCAAGTAGAATGCACACCCTGAAATTTTAAAGTTGTTTTGTTGGGAGGTTACTCTATGATAGTTGGATTAAGAGGCTATATTGAAAATCTTGAAGCGACATTTTTAGAAATAAATGTTAGGGGTGTGATTTATGGATTAGGAATTTCTATGAATACAAGTACAAAGCTAGCAATAGCAAAGGAGAATGGAGAAGAGGTTTATGTGTTTTGTTTGCAGATTATTAGGGAAGACAATCATTTGTTGTTTGGTTTTGCAGATAAGATAGAGCGTATAAGTTTTGAGCGCTTAATAAAAGTTAATGGAGTAGGTCCTAAGGTAGCACTTACAATTCTTAGTACTTATACGCCACAAAGTTTTGCAGATATTTTGCAAAATAAAGATATCAAAGCCTTACAACGTGTCCCGGGAATTGGAGCAAAGAGTGCTGGTAAGATTATGGTAGATTTAGCAGGATTTTTTGATGAATTGATTGTGGAAAAAGTTTCGACTCTTGTGCAAAATGATAGGACTAATACAAAGGACGTATTTTTTGCTTTGGAGTCTTTAGGTTTCAAAAGTACAGATATTAGCAATGTACTTGGAAATATAAAACTTGACAACATGTCAATTACTCAAATTACTAAAGAAGCATTAAAGCTTTTAGCCAAAAAATAAGATTGTTATTTTCTTGACAAACTATCTTCGTAGCATTATAATAAGCGCTTTTGCTTACCGTGGGTGTTTCATTTAGAGTTTTCGAAAGCTCTATGTTTGAAATCCTTATATTAAGGATTCTAGGCGAAAACATAATTTTTGGGTGTTCCTTAAGTTAAAGTCTAGGGTCTAGTGGGTCATTTTCAACTATTTCTAGATTTTTTTTGCTGGTTTAGCTCAGTTGGTAGAGCATCTGCCTTGTAAGCAGAGGGTCGGGGGTTCAAGTCCCTTAACCAGCTCCATAGCTTTTATAAGGTTTTATTGTAGCTTTGGTGTTTGTGGCTGCGGTTTATAGTTTCAATTTTAGGTATTTGGTGAGTTACTCAAGTGGCCAACGAGGGCAGACTGTAAATCTGCTGACTTTCGTCTTCCGTGGTTCGAATCCACGACTCACCACCATCTGACAGGGTATTTTTGTGTCGTCTTAAGCGAGATTTTATTTACCGGGATGTTTAAGGTAAGTTCTGGCAGTTTTTTGCGGGAATAGCTCAGTTGGCTAGAGCATCAGCCTTCCAAGCTGAGGGTCGCGGGTTCGAGCCCCGTTTCCCGCTCCATAAGCGACGTAAGATTTTAATCCATGGAATTGAAGGTTTTTTTGTCTGACTTTGATGTTAGGAATAATATAAGACTGAAATACACTTCTTAGTTGTATGTTTCTGCAAATATATCGATGATGTGCCCATGTAGCTTAGTGGCAGAGCACTTTCTTGGTAAGGAAGAGGTCAGCGGTTCAATTCCGCTTATGGGCTCCAGTTTGTAATAACGTGGTAATATTATGTTTTTTTTAGAAGGAGGACATTGTGGCGAAAGAGAAATTTAATAGAAGCAAACCGCATGTAAATGTGGGTACTATAGGGCATGTTGATCATGGTAAGACTACTTTAAGTGCTGCCATCTCTGCTGTATTGGCTACTAAGGGGCTTGCAGAATTAAAGGATTATGATAATATCGACAATGCTCCAGAGGAAAAAGAAAGAGGAATCACGATTGCGACTTCCCATATAGAGTATGAGACAGAAAATCGTCATTATGCACATGTGGATTGCCCTGGACATGCAGATTATGTTAAGAATATGATTACAGGTGCAGCACAGATGGATGGCGCGATTCTTGTGGTTTCTGCTGCTGATGGCCCTATGCCACAGACTCGTGAACATATTTTGCTTTCAAGACAGGTCGGTGTTCCATATATTGTGGTTTTTTTGAATAAGCAGGATATGGTTGATGATTCAGAATTGCTTGAACTTGTAGAGATGGAGGTCCGTGACTTACTTAATCAATATGAGTTCCCAGGTGATAATACACCAATTGTTGCAGGTTCTGCATTGAAAGCACTTGAAGAAGCAAAAGCCGGCAATGTAGGTGAATGGGGAGAAAAAATACTTAAATTAATGGAAGAGGTGGATAGATATATTCCGACACCACAAAGAGACACCGAAAAAACATTTTTGATGCCTGTAGAAGATGTATTTTCAATTGCTGGTCGTGGAACAGTTGTTACTGGTAGAATTGAGCGGGGTGTTGTGAAAGTTGGCGATGAAGTTGAGATTGTAGGAATTCGTGATACACAGAAAACCACTGTTACTGGCGTTGAAATGTTTAGGAAAGAACTTGATAAGGGTGAAGCTGGTGACAATGTAGGTATCTTATTACGCGGAACCAAAAAAGAAGAAGTTGAGCGTGGAATGGTTCTATGCAAGCCTAGTTCGATTACTCCACATAAGAAGTTTGAGGGTGAAATTTATGTGTTATCAAAGGAGGAAGGCGGTCGTCATACTCCATTTTTTAATGGTTATAGGCCACAGTTTTATGTTCGAACAACCGATGTTACGGGTTCTATAGAACTTCCTAGTGGTGTTGAGATGGTTATGCCAGGTGATAATATTAAAATTACAGTTACGCTTATTAATCCAATTGCCCTTGAAGAGGGTACACGTTTTGCTATTCGTGAAGGTGGTAGAACAGTTGGTGCAGGTGTTGTAACAAAAATTGTAGAATAGGTTTTGTATGGCTAAGGCACATGTTATTAAGATCGGATTGAAGTGCTCAATATGTGGTGATATTAATTATAGTACCACTAAAAATGCTAAAACAAATACCGAGAAACTGGAGCTAAAAAAATTCTGTCCCAGGTTAAATAAGCACACTGTTCATAAAGAAATCAAACTAAAAAGTTAGAATATCAGAACTAACTTTTTAGGTCAGTAGCTCTAATGGTAGAGCGTCGGTCTCCAAAACCGAATGTTGGGGGTTCGAGTCCCTCCTGGCCTGCCATAAATTGCAGTGGCCTGTAGTTATTGTGCTCTGAGTGGTTTATATTTAAATATAAAAGTGAGATTCTATGAAAAGGGTTATAGGGTATTACAGAAATGCTCGAGAAGAATTAGCTAAAGTTATTTACCCAGCAAAAGAAAATATCTTTAGTGCTTTTGTTTCAGTTGTTTCTGTAGTACTAGTTGTTATGCTTTTTCTTGGATTAGTTGATATTATTTTGTCTGTGTTCTTGTCCAGTATCTTGTCCTAATTTTTGCTGTTTGATTGTACACAAGAGAAATATCTTAACGGTTTGAGATCAGGAATTTACAAAGTATCCGGGAGGTGTAATTTTGGAATGGTATGCTATACAAACTTATTCTGGTAGCGAGCAATCTGTTAAAAGGGCTATCGAGAATTTGGTTGTTGAAAATAATATTCAAGATAGATTTGAGCAGATTGTTGTTCCAACAGAAGCTATTTTTGAAGATAAAAAGAAAATTACACAAAAAAGTTTATATCCTGGATATGTTTTTGTTAAAGTTCAGCTTGATACGCGGCTTTGGCAGATGATACAATCTTTGCCTAGAGTCGGACGTTTTATAGGCGAAAGCAAAAAACCTACGCCCTTAAGTGAATCTGATATTGAAAAGATACTTGATAAAATTAGAAATCCTGCTGAACCAAGACCAAAAGTGTTTTTTGAAAATGGAGAGACTGTTAGAATCATCGATGGTCCTTTTGCAAATTTTACAGGGACAGTTGAAGAGTACGATATTGAGCATCGCAAACTCAAACTCAATGTTTCTATATTTAGCAGGAATACGTTAGTTGAGATAATGTATTCTCAAGTAGAAAAAATAATTTGATTTTTTAGTTATATTTTTTAAGTACAGGTGGTGTTGTTATGGGCAAAAAGATTGTTGGTCAATTAAAATTGCAGATTCCTGCAGGTAAAGCTAATCCATCCCCTCCCGTTGGACCAGCATTAGGTCAGAGGGGTGTTAATATTATGGAATTTTGTAAAGCTTTTAATGAAAAAACCAAAGATATGGGGAGTTTCAATATTCCTGTAATTATTACTATTTATCAAGATAAGAGTTTTACGTTTGTTGTAAAAAAACCTCCAGTAACAGATCTTATTAAGAATACTTTGAATTTGCAAAAAGGTTCGGATAATCCATTGAAAAATAAAGTTGCGAAACTCACACAAGAACAGTTAGAAGGAATTGCAAGAGCGAAGTTAGAAGATCTTAATGCCGTTGATATGGAGGCTGCAAAGAAAATAGTTGCAGGTAGTGCACGGAGCATGGGCGTGGATATTGTTGATTAATTTGTTTTTTTTGGGGTGCATTTATGAAAAAAGTGACAAAGCGTTTAAAAAAATTGCAATCTAAGATTGATACCACTAGGATGTATGACATTGAATCTGGTATTACTATTGTGAAATCTTTGGCTTCCATTAAATTTGATGAGACTGTGGAATTGGCCTTGAGTTTGGGTGTTGATCCTCGGCATGCAGATCAGATGATTAGAGGTGCGGTCGTTCTACCGCATGGCACAGGAAAGAGAGTTCGTGTAGCAGTGTTTGCTAAAGGCGTAAAGGCTGATGAAGCAAAAGCCGCTGGTGCAGATATTGTTGGAACTGATGATTTAGCAGAGCAAATTAAAAATGGAAACATAAATTTTGATATGTTAATAGCCACACCTGATATGATGGCTTTAGTTGGCAATTTAGGTAGGATTCTTGGACCAAAGGGACTTATGCCAACCCCAAAAACAGGTACAGTTACTCTCGATGTAAGTAGAGCAGTCATTGATATAAAAAATGGACAAGTAAATTTTCGAGTAGATAAAAAAGGTGTAATACATGCACCAATTGGAAAAGCAAGTTTCCAACAAGATGAAATAAAAGAAAATATGCTTGAGTTTGTGCGTAACATTAATCGTCTTAAACCTTCATCCGCAAAAGGTAAATATATTAGAAGTGGCACATTGTCTCTGACAATGAGTCCAGGAGTTAAGTTAGATTCTCAAGAGCTTATGGATATTAAATAATCCTTGTAATAACTTTGTAACATTTATCTTAGATCGGAGATCATCGGGGTTTCATAGAAACTTAAATTTTATCCCTATGTGAGATTTGGTCTGAAAGGAGAGAGAATGACTAGACAAGAAAAACTTCAGACGGTTGAATGTTTGAGTTCGGACTTTAAAAATGCATCTGCTATGGTTGTATGCGATTATAGGGGTTTGAGTGTTGCTAAGTTAGAGTTTTTACGTGCAATTGCAAGAAAAAATAATCTTAAAGTTCAGGTAATCAAGAACACATTAGCAGCTCTTGCTATGAATAATGCAAAATATCCAGAAACTCAACTTAAGGGTACAAATATATTTGTTTGGGGTCAAGATCAGGTTGCTCTGGCAAAAGTAATTTGTAAGTTCGCTGAAACAAATGAAGATACCTTTTTGATAAAGTTTGGATATTTTGATGGCACTATTGTTCAGCAACAACATATTGTATCTGTTTCGAAACTACCAAGTAAAGAAGAGTTGATTGGTATGCTTTTGTCTGTTTGGAGTGCCCCATTAAGATATTTTGTTACGGGTATTGATAATCTCAAGAAGCAAAAAGAGCAAGCTTAGGTTGTTAGATTTTTTAGTGATTTAGACTGGTTGAGTTGGATTTAGATTTCCATGTGTGGTTTGTATTTTTTTTGTTGTAATTTAAATTAATTTAAGGAGTGCGTAATGGCAATTTCAAAAGAAGAGGTTTTAGATTATATTGGTAATTTATCTGTTTTGGAGCTTGCTGAGCTCGTGAAAGCATTTGAAGAAAAATTTGGTGTAAGTGCAGCACCCGCAGTAGTGGCTGGTCCTTCGGGGGGAGCTAATGCAGGCATTGCGGTAGAGGAAAAGACTGAATTTAGCGTTATTCTTGTTGATGCTGGTGCTAATAAAATTAACGTTATTAAGGCTGTGAGAGAAATTACTGGACTTGGTTTAAAAGAAGCGAAAGATGCTACCGAAAATGTGCCAAGTACATTGAAAGAAGGCGTCAATAAAGCAGATTCGGAGAGCTTTAAGAAAAAACTTGAAGAAGCTGGTGCAAAAGTAGAAATCAAATAGACTTGAACTTTACTACAAACACCCTTATATGAATGTTTGTAGTAAACACTTTACAGAAACCCTATTTTCATTAGTATGTGTATTTGTAGGTTTTCTTTGGAGTGTTTCTCTTAAAATTCTACTTGCGTGAGGTTTAGATAATGCTAAAACAAACAAAGCTAAAGAATAGATTACGAGTTGATTTTACAAAAAATCCTCAGTTACTTGATGTTCCAGATTTATTATCTCTTCAGAGAGAAAGCTATCGTGATTTTTTATCTGCGGATGCTGATAGGGAGAGTGGGATTGAAAAGGTTTTTAAATCTATTTTTCCTATTCAAGATACGCAAGGGCGTATCACTTTAGAATATGTGTCGTGTGAATTTGGTAAACCTCGATATACAACTACAGAAGCCATGGTTCGTGGTATTACTTATTCTATTCCTCTTAAAATAAAAATACGCCTTATTTTTTGGGAAAAGGATGATAAAACTGGAGAAAAGCTTGGCGTAAAAGATGTTAAGGAACAAAGTATTTTTATACGTGAGATTCCATTAATGACTGATAGGACAAGTTTTATTATTAATGGCGTTGAGCGTGTTGTGGTTAATCAGTTACACAGAAGTCCAGGAGTAATTTTTAAAGAAGAAGAGTCAAATACCTCTTCAAATAAATTAATATATACCGGGCAGATTATCCCGGATAGAGGTGCTTGGCTGTATTTTGAGTATGATTCGAAAGATATTTTGTATGCACGTATCAATAAGCGTCGTAAGGTCCCTATAACAATTATTTTACGTGCTCTTGGCTACACAAAACAGGATATTATCAATATTTTTTATCCAACGCTTAATGTACGCGTTGAAAAAGGAAAGTACCTCATACCTTTTAGTGTGGAAAATATAGGTATGCGTACAGAGTTTGATATCAAAGATTCTCATGGAAATTTACTTATTGCTTCTGGTAAAAGGCTTTCAAGTAAGAAAATCAAGGAATTAAAAGATCGTGAAAAAGAAATTGCTTGGATGGAATATCCCATAGAAAATCTTACAAATAAATATTTAAGCAACGCAGTGTTTAATAAACAAGGCGAATTGGTTTTTGATGTTTTAACACAGCTTGATGAAAACAAACTTAATAAACTCCATGAACTTGGCATCAAAGACTTTAGTGTAGCCAATGATACTGCTAAGGGTCTCGATAATTCTATTATAAATTCCTTTGCTAGCGATATGGAGTCTTTACGTCTTTTAAAACAAAGCGAGAAGATTGATGATGAAAATGATCTTTCAGCAATCAGAATCTATAAGGTTATGCGTCCAGGAGAACCTGTAACAAAGGATGTTGCAAAGAACTTTATTAATCAATTATTCTTTGATCCAGAACGTTATGACCTTACAAGCGTTGGTCGTATGAAGATGAATCATAAGCTTGGGCTTAATGTGCCTGAGTATGTTACTGTGCTTACACATAATGATCTGATTGCTACAATTAGGTATTTAATGAATGTGCGCAATGGCGAAGGGCATATAGATGACAGAGACCATTTGGGGAATAGAAGAATTCGATCTATTGGGGAGCTGCTTGCAAATGAGTTGCATACAGGTTTGGTCAAAATGCAAAAGGCTATCCGTGACAAATTGAGCTCGCTTAATGGTTCATTTGAGAATCTTATGCCGCATGATTTGATTAATTCTAAAATGATCACAAGCACTGTTATGGAGTTTTTTACTGGAGGGCAGCTTTCTCAGTTTATGGATCAGACCAATCCGCTTTCGGAGATTACTCACAAGCGTCGATTATCAGCACTTGGTGAAGGTGGTCTCGTGAAGGAAAGAGTAGGGTTTGAGGCGCGTGATGTGCATCCAACTCACTACGGAAGAATTTGTCCTATCGAAACACCAGAAGGTCAAAATATTGGTCTTATCAATACGCTTTCGACTTTTACTCGTGTCAATAAGTTAGGGTTTATTGAAGCTCCCTATCGTAGAGTGAAAGATGGCAAGGTGACAGATGAAGTTGTACATCTCACAGCAGCACAAGAGGAAGGTACAATCATTGCTCCTGCTTCGACTAAACTCGATAAAAATGGCTATATCATAGAAGATTTGATTGAGGCACGCAAAGATGGCGCGATCATTTTAGCGGAACGCTCAAAGGTTGAACTGATTGATTTGAGCGCTAGAATGCTTGTAGGTATAGCTGCCTCTCTTATTCCTTTTTTAGAGCATGATGATGCAAATCGTGCTCTTATGGGTTCAAATATGCAGCGTCAAGCTGTGCCTTTGTTGAAACCTAATGCACCACTTGTAGGTACAGGAATCGAAAAAATTATTGCTAGAGATGCATGGGAGGCAATCAAAGCAAAGAGAGGTGGCATTGTCGAAAAGATAGATTCTAAAAATATTTATATTTTGGGTGAAGATGAAAATGGTGCATATATAGATCATTATTCTCTCTGTAAGAATCTTCGTACGAATCAAAATACTTCGTTCTACCAAAAACCTATCGTTAAGAAAGGAGATAGTGTTGAGTGTGGGCAAATTATTGCTGATGGACCAAGCATGGACAATGGTGAATTGGCATTGGGAAAGAATATTCGCGTGGCATTTATGCCTTGGAATGGATATAACTTTGAGGATGCTATTGTAGTAAGTGAGCGACTTATTCAAGAGGATACTTTTACATCAGTACATATTTATGAGAAAGAGATTGAGGCGCGTGAATTAAAGCATGGTATAGAGGAGATTACAGCAGAGATTCCTGGTGTAAAGGAGAATGAAATCGCGCATCTTGATGAAAGCGGTATCGTACGTATAGGAACCTATGTAACGCAAGGTATGATTTTGGTTGGTAAGGTTTCTCCCAAGGGTGAAGTGAAGCCTACACCTGAAGAGCGTTTGTTGCGCGCGATTTTTGGCGAAAAAGCTGGCCACGTGGTAAATAAATCACTTTATTGTCCGCCTTCTTTAGAGGGAGTGGTAGTTGATGTGAAGATTTTCACGAAGAAGGGATATGAAAAAGATTCTCGTGCTATTAGTGCTTATGAACAGGAAAAATTAGTGTTGGATATTGAACATCATGATAGATTGACAATGTTAAATCAGGAAGAAATGATGAGAATATATTCTATGCTTTCAAAAGAAAAGCTTTCAAGTAATACCACTATTGGAGAAAAAGTTTTTAAGAAGGGCGATAAGGTACCAAAGGAAGATATTGTCAATATTAATCGTTTTGCGCTTAATACCTTAATTAAAAATTACTCTAAAGAAGTCCAAGTAAAATATGAAGCAATCAAAACGAATTTTTTAGAACAAAAAAAGAATCTTGGTGAAGAACATGAAGAGAAATTATCAATTTTAGAAAAAGATGATATTTTGCCAAGCGGTGTTATTAAGCTTGTGAAAATCTACATCGCGACTAAACGTAAGCTTAAAGTTGGAGATAAAATGGCCGGAAGGCATGGCAACAAAGGTATTGTTTCGAGTATTGTGCCTTTGGTAGATATGCCGTATACCAAAGATGGCGAGCCAATTGATATGATATTAAATCCGCTTGGTGTTCCTAGTCGCATGAATATTGGACAGATTTTAGAAGTACATTTGGGACTTGTTGGCGAGAATCTCGGCAGACAGATTGAAGAGATTTTCTATTCTCAAAGAAAATCTTGGCTCAAAGATTTACGAGCCAAAATGATAGAGATTTCAGAAGTTGTTAATCCTGATAATACTTCGGTTGTAGATTTTTTAAAAAATATAAGTGATGATGAGTTAGTAGTGTATGCGAGAGATTGGAGTAGGGGAGTAAAATTCGCAATTCCTGTATTTGAAAGAATCGAACAAGAACATTTTGATAGACTTTTTGAACTTGCAAAAATTGACATTGATGGTAAAAGCGAACTTTATGATGGGAAAACAGGTGAAAAAATGCTTGAACGTGTCAATGTTGGCTGTATGTATATGCTTAAGCTTCATCATTTGATTGATGAAAAGGTTCATGCTCGCTCTACTGGCCCTTATAGTCTTGTCACCCAGCAACCTGTTGGCGGAAAAGCCCTTTTTGGAGGACAGAGGTTTGGTGAAATGGAGGTATGGGCTCTTGAAGCTTATGGAGCTGCTCATACACTAAAAGAAATGCTTACTATTAAATCTGATGATACGGAAGGGCGTAAGGAGGCCTATAAGGCAATTACAAGAGGTGAACCTGTAGGGGAATCTAGGATTCCAGAGACGTTTTTTGTTTTAACAAAAGAGTTACAGTCTCTAGTGTTGGATGTTAAAGTTTATAGTGATGAGACTGATGAAAATGGTGTTCCTAAGCCTTTGTTTATCAAAGAAGATAATCGTTTGAAGGATTTTAGTGCGTTTCAATTAGTACTTGCAAGTCCAGAAAGTATTCTTTCTTGGAGTAGGGGAGAAGTTAAAAAACCAGAAACTATTAATTATCGCACGCTTAAACCCGAAAGAGATGGTTTGTTTTGTGCAAAGATTTTTGGTCCAGTGCGTAATTACGAATGTCTTTGTGGGAAATATAAAAAAATGCGCTATAAAGGCATAGTGTGTGAGAAATGTGGTGTGGAAGTTACAGAAGCTAAAGTTCGTCGTTATCGTATGGGACATATTGAACTTGTAGCTCCAGTAGCACATATTTGGTATGTGAGTTCTTTGCCAAGTCGGATTGGTACATTGCTCGGTGTGAAGATGAAAGATTTAGAGCGTGTATTGTATTATGAGGCTTATATTGTGAAAGATCCAGGTGAAGCGTCGTATGATAACGAAGGTGCCAAGCCTATTTTGAAATACGATATTTTGAATGAAGAACAATTCCAAAATATCAATCAGCGTTTTGCTGATAAGGGGTTTGTTGCACAGATGGGTGGCGAAGCTGTACGGGATTTGCTTGAGCAAATTGATCTGGTTGCTTTGCTTCAGTCTTTGCGTGAGGAGGCGAAATCTACAAATTCTGAGGCTAAGAAAAAAACTATAGTTAAACGCTTGAAAGTGGTTGAGAATTTTATAAATTCTGGGAATCGCCCAGAATGGATGATTCTAACAATATTACCCGTGTTACCACCAGATTTGCGTCCGCTTGTGGCGCTTGATGGTGGGAAGTTTGCGGTAAGTGATGTAAATGATTTATATCGTCGTGTAATCAATAGAAATCAGCGTTTGAAACGACTTATTGAATTGGATTCTCCAGAAATTATTATTCGCAACGAGAAGAGAATGTTGCAAGAGGCCGTTGATGCACTTTTTGATAATGGTAGAAATGCAAATGCTGTAAAAGGTGCAAATAAGAGACCGTTGAAATCTTTATCAGAGATTATCAAGGGCAAACAGGGGAGATTCCGACAGAATCTGCTTGGCAAACGTGTAGATTTCAGTGGTAGAAGTGTGATTGTTGTCGGTCCAAATCTGAGAATGGATCAATGTGGATTGCCCAAAAATATGGCTTTAGAGCTATTTAAACCGCATTTATTTGCTAAGCTTGAGGAAAAGGGTTATGCTACAAACCTTAAACAAGCGACAAAGATGATTGCTCAGAAA
Source organism: Helicobacter sp. 10-6591 (assembly GCF_003288805.1). Taxonomy (GTDB): domain Bacteria; phylum Campylobacterota; class Campylobacteria; order Campylobacterales; family Helicobacteraceae; genus Helicobacter_F. Next base: position 15,834 of record NZ_NHYK01000001.1, read on the forward strand.
AACAATGAAGTTTGGGAGTGTTTACAGGAGATTGTAGAGAATTATCCAGTATTACTCAATCGTGCTCCTACGCTACACAAACAATCGATACAAGCTTTTCATCCGACTCTTATTGATGGTAAGGCGATCCAATTACATCCACTTGTGTGCTCCGCGTTTAATGCGGATTTTGATGGCGATCAAATGGCGGTGCATGTACCTTTAAGCCAAGAGGCAATAACAGAATGTAAGGTGCTTATGTTAAGTTCTATGAACATCTTGCTTCCAGCTAGTGGCAAGGCTGTTGCAGTTCCCAGTCAAGATATGGTTTTAGGGCTTTATTATCTTTCTTTGGAAAAAAAGGGTGCAAAAGGAGAGCATAAGCTTTTTGCAAATGTTCAAGAAGTTATGATAGCTATTGATTTGGGACAACTTGATATTAATGCAAAGATTCGAGCTCTTGAAGATAAGAGAATTATTGAAACTACGGCTGGTAGAATGATTATTAGATCGATACTGCCGGATTGTGTACCTATCGGACTTTGGAATCGGATCTTAAAGAAAAAAGATATTAGCAACATGGTAGATTTTGTGTATAAAAACGGGGGTCTTGGTATTACCGCAAATTTCTTGGATAGCTTGAAAAATTTAGGATTTAAATATGCCACGAAAGCAGGCATTTCTATCTCTGCTGCAGATATCATTATTCCAAAAAATAAGCAAGCAAGGATTGATGGGGCAAAAATAGAAATCAAAAAAGCTCAAGCCCAGTATGATCAGGGTTCTTTGGCTGACCAAGAGAGATACAATAAGAGTATAGATATTTGGACAGAGACAAGTGAGGCTATGGGCAAAGAAATGATGAAAGTTATTGCAGCCGATAAAGGTGGATTTAATTCAATTTATATGATGGCAGATTCTGGTGCACGTGGTAGTGCAGCACAGATCCGACAACTTTCTGCAATGCGTGGCCTCATGACAAAACCTGATGGAACAATTATTGAGACGCCAATTACTTCGAATTTTAAAGAAGGTCTCAATGTACTTGAATATTTTAATTCAACTCATGGAGCACGCAAAGGTCTGGCTGATACCGCTCTTAAAACAGCTAATGCTGGATATCTGACGCGAAAGCTTATTGATGTAAGTCAAAATATGAAAGTTACGATTGAGGATTGTGGTACGCATGAGGGAGTTGAGATAGCGGATATTACTGTGGGTAATGACTTGATAGAATCTCTTAAAGAAAGTGTATTGGGACGCGTACTTGCAAAAGATGTGATTGATCCTATTACAAACGAAATTTTATGCAGCGAAGGAACATTGATAGACGAGGAGAAGGCCACTAAGATTGAAGAAGCTGGTGTAAAGAGTGTCATAATTCGTACACCTATAACCTGCAAGGCGCCAAAAGGTGTGTGTGCAAAATGTTATGGATTGAATCTCGGGGAGTCTGCTATAGCAAAACCTGGTGATGCTGTGGGAGTTTTAGCAGCCCAAAGTATTGGGGAACCAGGAACACAGCTTACTCTTAGAACGTTCCATATTGGTGGAACTGCAAGTAGAAGTGCAGAAGAACGCCAGATAGAAGCTACCAAAGAAGGTTTTATTCGTTATTACAACATAAAGACGTTTAGAGGCGAAAATGGCAAAAGAATTGTGGCAAACAGAAGAAACGCAGCTATTTTGCTTGTTGAGCCAAAAATTAAAGCCCCATTTGATGGGACTGTGCATCTAGAAAATGTCCACGATGAAGTTGTGGTAACTATTGTAAGTGATACTAAAAAGGTAAGTTATAACTTACGTAAAGATAGCATTGCAAAAAGTAGTGAGCTCGCAGGCGTAGGAAATAGGGTCGATGGCAAATTGCTTATTCCATACAAAAGTGGTTATAAGGTTACAGCTGGTGGTAGTGTTGTAGATGTTATTAAAGATGGTTGGAATATTCCACATAGAATCCCCTATGGTAGTGAGTTAAAGGTTGTTAATAATGAACCAATAGCTTCTACTATTAAGGCAAAAGAAAAAGGGACAATAAAATTCTATTTTCTTGAAACGGATACTCTAGAGCGCTGTAGGAATATCAAGAAGGGTATGATAGTAGAAGAAAAAGGAATCTTTGCAGTCATTGCTGATGAGAATGATAGGGAGGCTACTCGACATTATATTGCAAGGAATTCTAGGATTCTTATAGATGATAATACGCAAGTAGCTCCAGAAAGTATCATATCTGAACCAGCTTCAAAAGAAAGTGTCATTATTGCTGAATGGGATCCTTATGGTATTCCAGTTATTGCTGAAGTAAGTGGAAAAATAGTGTATAGAGATATTATTTTTGGATTGACAGTGAGTGAGCAAGAAGATGAACTTACAGGGAGTAAAAGTCTTGTTGTTGGTGAATATATTCCAGCCAATCTTAAACCATCACTTGTGCTTATTGATAAACATCAAAAAGAACATGTTTATAAATTAGAGCCTAAGACTGCAATCTTGGTGGATAACGGTGATGATGTTAAAGAAGCTGATATTTTGGCTAAGACTCCTAAGGCGCTTGTAAAATCTAAAGATATTACCGGTGGTTTGCCTCGTGTATCTGAGCTTTTTGAAGCACGGAAACCAAAGGACGCTGCAGTATTAGCAGAGATCGACGGTTATGTGAGTTTTGGCAAGGTAATTCGAGGTAAGGAACGTATTGTTGTTACTGCCGAAGATGGGCGAGTTGCAGAGTATGCTGTCGATAAAAACAAAAAAATATTAGTACGCGATGGTGATTTTGTACATGCTAGTGAAGCAATGACAGATGGTATGGTGTCGAGTCACGATATTTTGCGTATTGCAGGAGAGAAGGCTTTGTATAAATATATAATAAGCGAGATTCAACAAGTTTACCGGAGACAAGGCGTAAGTATTGCTGACAAGCACATCGAAATTATTGTTTCTCAGATGCTACGGCAAGTTAAAATTGTTGATAGTGGAGACACGAAATTTATTGAAGGCGATCTTGTGAGTAAACGACATTTTAAAGAAGAAAATGAGCGTGTATTAAGATTATCTGGTGAACCAGCAATTGCTGAGCCTGTTTTGCTTGGTATTACGAGGGCTGCAATTGGAAGTGATTCTGTGATTTCGGCTGCTTCTTTCCAGGAAACTACTAAAGTATTAACAGAAGCAAGTATCGCCGCTCGAACCGATACTCTTGATGACTTAAAAGAAAATGTTGTGTTAGGTAGAATGATACCTGTAGGTACGGGCCTTTATTGTTATAGAAATTTTCAATACAGTAAAGACGTTTAAGGAATGTTATCTTTGTAAGATTTTTAAAAGCTTATAACGAGTAGAATGCTCCTTCGGAAAGCTGAATGAAATCTAGAGCCTTGCTAGAGGTAAGTAAAGAGAGGAGGATAATAAGTGCCAACTATTAATCAGCTTATTAGGAAAGAAAGAAAAAAAATTAGCAGAAAGACTAAATCACCGGCGTTGTTAGAGTGTCCACAGAGGCGAGGCGTTTGTACAAGGGTTTATACCACAACTCCTAAGAAGCCTAACTCGGCGCTGAGAAAAGTGGCTAAAGTGAAATTGACATCAAAATTTGAAGTTATAAGTTATATTCCAGGTGAAGGACACAATTTACAAGAACACTCCATAGTACTTGTGCGTGGTGGTCGTGTAAAAGACTTGCCAGGTGTAAAGTACCATATTGTTCGTGGTGCACTTGATACTGCAGGAGTGGCCAAACGCACTGTTTCTCGTAGTAAATATGGCACTAAGAAAGCAAAAGTCGCTGCTGATAAGAAAAAGTAATAGACAATAAGGAACTGACAATGAGAAGAAGAAAAGCACCTGTGAGAGAGATTTTGGGTGACCCTATATATGGTAACAAAGTTGTAACAAAATTTGTCAATAAGATGATGTACGATGGCAAGAAAAGCGTTAGTAAAAAGATAATTTATGCAGCTTTTAATAAAATAGAGGAGAAAAGTGGTGAAAAAGGTATTGATGTATTTGAAAGGGCACTTGACAAAGTAAAACCACTTGTGGAGGTCAGGTCTCGTCGTGTGGGTGGTGCTACTTATCAGGTACCAGTAGAGGTTCGTCATGCTCGTCAACAATCTTTATCGATCCGCTGGATTCTAGAAGCAACTAGAAAGCGCAATGAGCGAACTATGGTTGAGCGATTAGCAAATGAACTTATAGATGCAACTAACGATAGAGGTGCCGCATTTAAGAAAAAAGAAGATGTGCATAAAATGGCAGAAGCAAACAAAGCATTTGCGCATTATCGTTGGTAGTGGTTGATTTGAACTTTTAGACTTTTCAAGGAAGTGTTATGGCAAGAAAAACCCCATTAAATAGAATAAGAAACATAGGAATTGCAGCCCATATTGATGCAGGGAAAACTACCACTTCCGAGAGGATTCTTTTTTACACTGGTGTAAGTCATAAGATTGGTGAAGTTCATGATGGCGCGGCTACAATGGACTGGATGGAGCAAGAGAAAGAGCGCGGGATTACCATTACTTCTGCCGCGACTACTTGTTTTTGGAAAGATTATCAAATAAACCTTATTGACACCCCCGGACACGTGGATTTCACTATCGAGGTTGAACGTTCTATGCGTGTGCTTGATGGCGCTGTAGCAGTGTTTTGTTCCGTTGGTGGTGTGCAGCCACAGAGTGAGACCGTTTGGCGACAAGCAAATAAATATGGCGTGCCAAGAATGGTTTTCGTCAATAAAATGGACAGAATCGGCGCGAATTTCTACAATGTAGAATCCCAAATTAAACAACGTCTTAAAGCTAATCCTATCCCTATTAATATTCCTATTGGGTCAGAGGAGAATTTTAAGGGTGTGATTGATTTGATTCAAATGAAAGCCATCGTATGGAATGATGAATCTATGGGTGCAAAATACGATATAGAGGAGATTCCAGCGGAGCTTGCAGATAAAGCAGCCGAATATAGAGAGAAGCTTTTGGAATCCGTTGCTGAGCAAGATGAAGCGTTAATGGAAAAATATCTTGGTGGCGAGGAATTGAGCATTGAAGAGATTAAAAAAGGTATCAAGTTAGGTTGCTTGAATATGAGTCTTATTCCAATGCTTTGTGGTTCGAGCTTTAAAAATAAGGGTGTGCAGACTTTGCTTGATGCAGTGGTAGATTTTCTCCCTGCGCCAACTGAAGTTGCCGAGATTAAGGGGATTAACCCAAAAGATGAAAGTGAGCTAAGCGTAGAATCTAGTGATAATGGCGCATTTGCAGGACTTGCGTTTAAAATTATGACTGACCCATTTGTTGGACAGCTCACTTTTGTACGCGCCTACCGAGGAAAGCTAGAATCTGGAAGCTATGTACTAAACTCTACAAAAGGCAAAAAAGAGCGTGTTGGACGCTTGCTCAAAATGCACTCTAATAAAAGAGAAGACATCAAAGAGATTTATGCGGGTGAAATTTGTGCATTTGTGGGATTAAAAGAAACGCTCACAGGCGATACACTTTGCGATGAAAAAGCGCCGGTAATTTTGGAACGTATGGAGTTTCCAGAGCCTGTAATTCATATTGCCGTAGAGCCAAAGACAAAGGCTGATCAAGAAAAAATGTCAATCGCACTTGGTAAGCTTGCAGAAGAGGATCCAAGCTTTAGAGTAAGCACGCAAGAAGAGACAGGACAAACGCTCATCGGCGGTATGGGTGAATTGCACCTTGAAATCATTGTGGATAGGTTGAAACGTGAATTTAAAGTAGAAGCAGAGGTTGGACAGCCACAAGTGGCATTCCGCGAAACTATCCGTAGTAGTGTGGAGCAAGAATGTAAATACGCTAAGCAATCTGGTGGGCGTGGGCAATATGGGCATGTGTTTATTAAGCTTGAGCCAAAAGAGCCCGGCACTGGATATGAGTTTGTGAATAATATCAGTGGTGGTGTAATTCCAAAAGAATATATTCCTGCGGTGGATAAAGGTATCCAAGAAGCAATGCAAAGCGGTGTGCTAGCAGGCTATCCGGTTGTGGATTTCAAGGTAACGCTTTATGATGGAAGCTACCATGATGTAGATTCTAGTGAAATGGCGTTTAAAATTGCCGGCTCAATGGCATTTAAAGATGCATGTCGCAAAGCAAATGCGGTGTTGCTTGAGCCGTTGATGAAAGTTGAAGTTGAAGTGCCAGAGGAATATATGGGCGATGTGATAGGTGATCTTAACCGCAGACGCGGACAAATTAACTCAATGGACGACAGAATGGGACTTAAGATTATCAATGCATTTGTGCCTTTGGCTGAAATGTTTGGCTATTCTACGGATTTACGTTCAGCTACACAAGGTCGTGGGACTTATACGATGGAGTTTGACCATTATGGCGAGGTGCCAAATAATATTGCTAAGGAGATTATGGAGAAACGTAGCAGCTAGTTAAATCCGCATTTAAAAAAGCGTTGCTGTGAATCAATCAAAAATTAGCATCGTAACCATTGTTTATAACGATGTCGCGCACATCAAGGAAACAATGGATTCTGTAATCAATCAAAGCTACCCACACATTGAATACATTCTTATTGATGCGGTGAGCACTGATGGCACGCGCGAATATATAGAATCTGTTTTGCGAGAAATTGCGCTAGCTTCTAGTCTTTTGGTATCTGAATATCCACCAAAATCAAGTATTTCAATAATTGATGATTTTAGCAAAGGAGAATTAGAGGATCTCGCGGATTTGGATTCTACGATTTTAGGCAAGTTAGCACCTTTGAGTATCAAATACGACATTCCCAGCTTTTATCTCCAAGGCACACACAAGGACAATCCACATTTCACTTTCAAATTTTTAAGTCAAAAAGATAATGGAATCTATGATGCAATGAATAAAGGCATTGACCTTGTCACTGGGCGATGGTGCAATTTTATGAATTGCGGCGATAGATTTTCTCAAGTAGATGTAATAGAGGAGTTTTTTAATTTTTATAAAAAACATTTAGATACAAGGAAATCAGCCAAGATACTTTATGGTGACGCATCCATAATATATAGCTCTACAGATTCTAAGATTTTGTATTCTAAAACTACCAACCATAAATATCATCATCACTTTCTTCATCAAAGTGCCTTTATAGAAGCTTCTCTTATGAAACATCACAAATACGATACTCACTTTAAAATCGCGGGAGATACAGATTTTTTTACTAAAGCTTACAATAATGGAATAAACTTCTTACACATACCTCTTGTGGTGGCTTGTTTTAATGTAGAAGGTGTGAGTTCATCGCTTTCTTGGAGAATGTTTAAGGAGGATTGCAAGATTGGTTACAAATACAATAGGCTCTATCCTGTATTTTATGCCTTGCGTTATGTTTTTTACATTGTGCCTCGTGTGTGTATCAGAAAACTCATTCCTGCAAGATTTCAAAATAAAGCAAGGGTTTTGTTCGGTAAAAAATATACTTAAAACAAATTCTTTATCTTTGAAAGCATTGGAAAGTAATATGACTTCCCAATGATAAACTTTTTTATTATTTGCTTAAAATACATAGCTCAAAGCTATGTAATACACTTGAAGCTTTGCATTTAGACTTTCTTTACGCTCACTGTATTCAACTCCTGTTGATTGAGAAAGGTATATGTATGGTCCTTTTCTTGCATCTGAGAAACTCTCATAAATCGTAGAAAAAGGTAGCTTTGCACCAACTTCAAAAAACAATTTACCCTCTCTGCCAAGCGAAGTAAAAAGACCAAGATTTGCATAAGGTTGATTCTTTTGGATATTGATTTTATTTGTCCCAAAAGTATGTTCATAACCAACACCTCCTAGAATCCCAAATTTTATGGTTTCTAATCTTAGAAATTCTAAAAGATAATCTGTAGCTATGCCTGCTTGGGAGAAAGTGTATTTTGTTGCTTGGAAATTATCTGCATTGAGCTTTTCATCTACACCAATAGAGATTCCTATTTGAGAGAATGTTCCATAGACTCTTATGCCGTTAAATCTATTAAAAGCATACTGGTAGCCTGCCCTTAATCCCCACATGAAACCTAGTGTTGTTTTTTTATTTGTTATATTGCCATTGCGATCATATTGGCCTGCTGAGGTTCCATTGGGTCCTGATGGACCGGGAAGTGTATTCCATAGATTTGTCCCTTTAAAATCTATAGATTGTAGAGAACTCACTCTATTCACTCCACCACTTACACCAACATACACTCCTGATTCTAATGCGCAAGTTATACTTGCCATAGCCAAAAAACTTACTAATGCTCTTATCATAACTATATCCTTAATTTTGAAAATTTTGACAGCGTCAATTATAGATGAAGCGAAATGGCTTTTGCGTATTTTTGATATATATATATATATATATGCTCATTATGTACGAAAAGTAACAGATTCTTGGTGTTTGGAGTGGGATTACGACAATATAAGCATGACTTTTTATACTAAGTGAATTACTTGCTTAAATCTTGAAAATTTATAGAAGTGGCTGAAACTTCTATGATGAAAAACCAACTGATTTAGGCTTTATTGTGTGTTGATGAAGTTGCAATTTTCTTCAAACTCTGTTTGATCAAAACACAGACATTTTAATTTGCTGCCAGTTTTTATCGCTCCGTAATCATTATCGACTATGACGATGGCATTATTTTCCCAAACATACCTTAAAGCGCTTGATCCAAATTTGCCGTTTCTAAAAACCAAAAATTTCCCATCAATAAGATTCCCCAATAGAATACTTTGTGTTTTTGGCTTCAAAATACACTCTGAATCTGCTAGTGCCTCGTAGGTTTTGAGAAAGTATGATCTTGCACCACTCAAAAACTCCAAAAAACTCAGAATGATTGTATAAATATGCAGCAAACTTGCAAGTGGATTGCCCGGTAAAAGGATAAAAATCTGCTCATTTAAAATAACTACGCTTAAGTGTCTTCCCGGCTTGAGGTTCACACCATCAAACACAATCCGTGCGCCAAGTTGATGAAGTGTACTCTTGATCATATCTGCATCTCCTACACTCGCACCACCTGTAGTGATAATCACATCGTAGTTTGTGGTAGAAAACTTTTGTAGCTGATCTAATAATGTGCTACTTTTATCGGACAAGATTCCATGGTATTGCACATCGTGATGGAATCTTTTAAGAATACTCATAATGCTGATGGCATTAGTATTATAAATTTGGTGAGGCAGTGCGTTCAAGCCAGGTTCTATCACTTCATCACCAGTTGAAAAGAGCGCAATTTTTGGTTTTTTACATACACATAGAGTGTTTAGTCCTTGTGAAGCAATCATTCCAAGATCAAGAGGTTTTAAGCGCTTAAAAGCATCGAGTAATAAAGAATCCTTAGCTATTTCTTCGCCCTGTAAGCGGATATTTTGGTTATGCTTTAAGTCTTGTGGAAGCTTTATTGCACCATTTTCTAGGATTTGTACAAGTTCAATTGGCACAACCGCTTGGGTATTTTTAGGAAGTGGAGAGCCTGTCATGACTTTTTGCACGAAACCTTTTCGTAGCAAAGACTCTTGGGGCTTCTCTCCTGCTAAGGTGCATCCAAGTAGTCTTGTTTCTTTGCCTGCATTATCAAGCAGGGTTGCATAGCCGTCCATAGCAGAGCTATCAAATGGTGGCAAAGGACGAGAAGCTCTTATATCAGCTGCTAATACAAACCCCAGAGAATCAAAAATATTTTTGTGGCTTGTTTGTTGTCTTAGTTTTTCTCTTTTGAATGCACAAGATTCCCAGAGAGAAGTAAAAATCTCATCCAAATTCTTCATTGCTTACATGCTTTCAGAACATTTGGGGCAAATTCCAATCAACACGGCAGAGACATCATAGATTTTGTAACCACTTTTTGTTGCTGTGAGCTTTTCTAGTTTTTTTGTATCAATTTTGAGATCTTCGAGTTTGCCACATTTTTCACATACCACATGGATGTGTTTATCGCATGCAAGCTCATATTTCTGTTTTTGTGTAGGAGCTTTCACTTCGCGTAGAATATTTGCTTCACACAATGTAATGATATTTTTATAGATTGTTGCAAGTGAAATTGATGGATAAAATTCTTTGATTTTTAAATAGATCTCATCAACGTCCATGTGACCGTTTTCCTTGATTTCATTGAGCATAGCGACTCGTTGTGGGGTAACCTTGAGGTTTTTGGCTTTCAAATCCTTTACAAACTGTATGTCCATCTCGAGAATCCATATAAAAAAATTTCTATTCAAGAAATAAAACCGCGTGTATTATATATGAGTGAAAATTAAATTTAGCAAAATTACAAGGAAGTTTCTATACAATCCTGGGCTCCATTATTTTTAAGTAATATCCACCTTAGATATTTTAATCCATACACTTTACTGTAGAGGAGGTTGGAAGTGTTTGATACACTCACGCAGTCATTTAGAAATGTCGCGAATAAAATCCGTTTTAGCGATGATGAGAAGGCGCTCAAAAATGCACTAGATGAACTCAAAAAAATCTTGCTGCGCAATGATGTTTATCATAAAGTTACCAAAGAGATTCTCCAGTTAGTAGAGCGAAAAACCAAGCAACTAGGTATCGGCAAACAAAGCTTTAATAGAGCATTGGAACAAGCTTTACTAGAGATCTTGCAGACCTCAAAATATTATGGCTTTAACTTTTCTCCAGTACCACCCACAATTGTTTTGATGATGGGCTTGCAGGGCAGTGGTAAAACTACCACAACAGCCAAGATTGCAAACTACCTTAAAAACAAAGGCAAGAAGGTGCTAATGGCAGCTTGCGATTTACAGCGATTAGGTGCTGTGGAGCAACTATCTCAGCTTGGTAAAGGTATTGAGGTGGAAGTTTATGCCCCTACATTAGATGGAGAGATCAAAACTGCATTACAAATTGCCCAAGAAGCGAAACAGAAAGCATCAGATGCACATTTTGATGTTCTGCTGATAGATACAGCTGGGCGATTGGGGATTGATGAGACGCTTATGAATGAATTACAAATAATAAAGGAAGCGATAAACCCTTATGAATGCTTTTATGTAGCAGATTCTCTTAGTGGTCAAGATGGTGTTAAGTCTGCTATGCAATTTGATGAAAAAATTGGCATTACAGGAGTTGTGCTTTCAAAATTTGATAGTGATTCAAAAGGTGGTATTGCTCTTAGCGTAGCGTATCAGATCGGTGTGCCACTGCGTTTTATTGGAAACGGTGAGAAGGTGGCTGATTTAGATATATTTTTGCCAGAGCGTATTGTTTCACGACTTATGGGAGCAGGGGATATAGCATCTATTGTGGAAAAAACTGCAAGTGTGATTGATGAAAAAGAAGCAAAAAATATTGCCAAGAAGCTTAAAAAAGGACAGTTTGGTTTTGAAGATTTTCTTGCCCAAATAGAAAATATGAAAAAATTAGGCTCAATGAGTTCAATAGTATCGATGATTCCAGGACTTGGCAATATGGCTGGGGCATTAAAAAATATGGATTTAGAAAATTCAAGTGAAATTAAAAATATCCGTGCAATGGTGAATTCTATGACGCCAAAAGAGAGAGCTAACCCTGATATTTTGAATGGCTCTCGTCGCAAAAGAATCGCACAAGGGAGCGGACTTGACGTAGCAACTATCAATCGTATAATCAAACAATTTGAGAATGCTTCAAGAATGGCGAAAAAAATAAGTCAAAAAGGTGGCATCCAAGATTTTATGAATATGTTAGGGAATGCACGTTTCCCTAGATAATAAACATCTTTTAAGCAAAACACTTTTATAATGCGCCCCTATCTCTGTACTGATTATTTCTCAAGGAGTTTCAAAATATGACTGTGGTTCGTTTGACAAAAATGGGACGAAAGAAAAAGCCTTTTTATCGCATTGTGGTTACAGATTCTCGTAAAAAACGCGATGGTGGTTGGATAGAGGCGATAGGCTATTATAATCCCTTGACAAATCCTGCGATTGTACAATTCAATAAAGAGCGTTTAGAATACTGGAAAAGTGTAGGCGCAAAGATGAGTGATCGCGTGAGTAAGCTTACACAATAGATTTTTTCTTATGAATGTAAGACAAATCAAATTATGATAGAAAAATTTATTGAAAAGTATGCAAAGAAAATTGTTACTCGACCTCAGTGTGTCAGTGTCCAAAGTCAGACGGGTACGGATCCTAGAGGCAATAAACTTAAAGAAATTTCAGTTCTTGCGCATCCAAATGATGTGGGACGTTTGATTGGCAAAGAAGGCAAGATGATAGGATCGTTGAAAGTTCTTATCTCTGGTGCAAAAGCAAAAAATGGCCAAAACTATAAGATCGTTATCTACTCTGCAGAATAGTAATTTACTCGTTGTCGGCAAATTTGGACGTAGTGTGGGAGTTGATGGCACATTGCGTCTGTTTTTACAAACTGATTTTCCACAAAGTATTAAAAGGGGTGTTAAGTTAAAGAGCGATAGCCCTTTGTATCCAAATTTGGAAGTGAGTTATTTTATGTTTCCAAAAGATGAAAGTAGCCACTCAAATTCAAAAGCATTGGTTAGATTTGTTGGAATTGATTCTAAAGATAGTGCCGATCAATTAACGAATTTTTTACTTTTTAATACGATACAAGCCACCAGAGAAAACTGCAAGCTTGATGATGGAGAGTTTTTTTGGTTTGATATCGTGGGTTGTAAAATATTTGAGGATAATGTCGTATTAGGTGAAGTGGTTGAGATTGAGCGTATAGGTAATATTGACTATCTCCATATTGCAACAGACAGAAATCTTATATCTTTGTCAAATCCAAATTCTGTCATACAGGAGGAACTGGGTATAAGAAACAGGAAGATTCGTAAAAGTTTTTTGTTGCCCTATATTAAGGCTTATATTGTTGGTGTTTCTCTTAGGCAAAAAAGCATTCTTGTAAATGGTGGTTTGGCAATTTTATTAGAATCTTAAGCATATTGATGCTCTATACAATTTTTAGTTGTTCTCATAATTTTTTGTGTCTCTTTTGTGAGAGATAAATTCTATTTCTCATTGGGGGAATGTGTCTCTTGTAAAATAGCGATTTTTTGGTAGAATCCCGTGCTTTTCGCGTAAATTTCTAAACTCACCAAAGGCTCTCACAACATGTTTTATCGAATATTTTTTAGCAAAGTAATATGTGTGTTTTTATTTTTTATTTTTTGTGGAATTTTTCTTAGTTTATCAGCTGCTGAGGATAAGGAGCAAAATAGACTCGATGCTTATAAAAAATTACGCAAAGTCATTAGCGCAATTGAAGAAAATTATGTTGATGAAATTAAAATTGATGAGATTGTAGATAAAGCAATTGATGGGCTTTTGAATAATCTTGATGCACATTCTTCGTATCTAGATAAAAAAAAGTTTGAGGATATTAGGAGACAGACAGAAGGTGAATTTGGAGGCATTGGCCTATCGCTTGATATGAAAGATGGAGCGCTCCATGTTGTTGCTCCGATTGATAATACTCCGGCATACAAAGCAGGAATTAAGAGTGGGGATATTATTCTCAAAATAAACAATGAAAGCACTCTTGGAATGCCTATTGATACTGCAGTTAATCTTATGCGTGGTAAGCCAAAAACAAAATTAGAACTTACAATTGTGCGTTCAGGGGAATTGAAGCCTTTAGTATTCCAGCTTACTCGTGATATTATCCGTGTAGAGTCTGTCAAAGTAAGAAAGATCGAAGATAGTTCTTATGCCTATGTGCGTGTGACTTCTTTTGATAAAAATGTTACCTTGGATGTAAGAAATGGATTGAAAGCACTTGGTAAATTTGATGGTATTGTTCTTGATTTGCGTTCAAATCCCGGAGGCCTACTTAATCAGGCAGTTGATCTTTCAAAATTGTTTATCAAAACCGGCATTATCGTCTCACAAAAATCTCGTAATAAAAACGAAAATGTCGATTACAAAGCATCAGCAAATGCACCTTATGCTGATACACCCCTTGTGGTTCTTGTAAATGGAGGAAGTGCTAGTGCCAGTGAGATTGTTGCTGGAGCATTACAAGATCATAAGCGAGCTATTTTGATCGGAGAACCTACTTTTGGCAAGGGAAGCGTGCAGATGGTAATAGGTCTTGAGAATAATGAAGCTATTAAGCTTACTATTGCCAAATATTATCTTCCAAGTGGCAGGACTATCCAAGCTGTTGGAGTACAGCCTGATATTTTGGTGCATCCTGGAGTTGTGCCACAAGCAGAAGATGCAATCTCTATCAAAGAAGCAGATTTAAAACGCCATTTACGAGGTGAATTAGAAAAGACAGAAAAATCAACCCCAGAAAAACCAACAAAAGAAAAGTCAAGTAATGATAAAAATTCAACACAAAAAGACAAACCAATCACCAAAGATGATATTTATAAGGATATTCAGCTTAAAACAGCCATTGATATTCTTAAAGCCTGGAATGTCTTTGCGCCACATAAAAACTGAATTCCTTTGTAGGATGTGAGGAGTTGTAAAGAAATGCAAAAAGGTGTAATGCTCTATGAAGGTAAGGCAAAAAGACTATTTGCCACAGATAATGGATGCCAAGTCATCGCTGAATTCAAAGATGACTTGACTGCATTTAATGCAGAGAAAAAAGGAAGCGAGCAGGGGAAGGGAGAGTTGAATTGTCGTATTAGCAGCGAGCTTTTTACTCTTTTGCAAACTCATGGTGTTGCTACACATTTTTTATCCTGTCTTGATTCTACGCATATGCTCTGCAAAAAGGTCTCTATCATTCCAATAGAGGTTGTTACACGTAATGTCGCTACTGGATCGCTTACAAAACGACTAGGCATTAGCGAAGGCAGAGAGTTGCCATTCGCGCTTGTAGAGTTTTATTACAAAGATGATTCATTAGGTGATCCTTTGATTAATGATGAGCATTGCAAGATTTTGGATATAACGCAAAATCAAGATGAATTAGAGTTTTTAAAAATGCAAGCTCGTAAGATCAACACTATTCTTAAAGAATTTTTTCTAGAAAGAAATTTGAGACTGATTGATTTCAAGCTTGAGTTTGGGAAAGATGAAAATGGAGAGATTATCTTAGCTGATGAAATAAGTCCAGATAGTTGCAGATTCTGGGATAAAGAAACAAATCAAAAACTTGATAAAGATAGATTTCGGCAGAATTTGGGTGATGTGAGCGTTGCTTATCAGGAAGTTTTAAGACGCGTTTTAAGTAAGCAATAAGGACAAATTGATGCAAGTAAAGGCGATTGTAAGTCTAAAAGATGGAGTTCTTGATCCTCAAGCCAAGGCCATCTATCACGCACTCCATTCATGTGGCTTTAGTATGCTGAAAGACATTAAACTTGCAAGAGAGATTACTTTAGAGCTTGATACAGATGATGAGGCAACAGCCTTGCGGATAGTTGATGAGATGTGTAAGGAATTATTGGCAAATTTGGTGATTGAAGATTATCGGGTACAAAGACCTTAGTTATGAGTGTTGCTATTTTGCAATTTCCGGGCACTAATTGCGAGAAAGATATGCAGTATGCCTATAATTTTTTGGGTATTGCAAGTGAGGTTATTTGGCATAAACAAGAATCTTTACCTTTAGATTGTGCGTTAGTAGTGGTTCCTGGTGGATTTAGCTATGGTGATTATTTGCGTAGTGGAGCCATTGCTAGATACTCCCCCATTATGCGTGCGGTAACAGAGTTTGCTAGAAATGGCGGTTTTGTACTTGGTATTTGCAATGGATTCCAAATCCTATGTGAATCTGGTCTTTTGCCAGGTGCTTTAAAACGTAATGTGGGATTACATTTTATCAGTCGGCTTGAGTCTTTGCGTGTAGTTGCTACTGATAATGCCTTTTTACAAGATTATGTGCCAAATAGTCTTGTTTATTTGCCTATAGCTCATGCTGATGGAAGCTACTTTATTGAAGATTATCTCCTTGATGAATTGGAGCATAACCATCAGATTCTTTTGCGTTATGAAACTAATCCTAATGGTTCTATTTCCTCCATTGCCGGAATATGCAACCAATCAAAAAATATTTTTGGCCTTATGCCTCATCCTGAGCGAGCTATAGAATCTCTATTAGGCAGCACAGATGGACTAAAGATGTTAGATTCAATTTATAAAAACGCCTTAAAGCACAAGCAGATTAGGTAGTGATAGCTAGATGAAACATTATGCAAGTGTCTTTGCACAGGTTTTTTTTTGTATTTTCCTTAGTATATGGACAATTTTTTCTTATCTTAACGCTCAAGATTCACAAGATGACCAAGAGGAATTGCGACCAAAGATTATCTATCTCAAAGCCACTGCATTCCCCCAAAACGAAACAATCTATACAGGACAAGAGATAAAAGTAAGCTATGAAGTTTCGCTCTTTGCCGGTGCGCATTTCATAGGCGCGAGTTTTGAAAAGATTGATACTGACAAGATCGAGCTCAAAAATAAAAATGCCCAGTGGAAAAATGTAGAACAAGATAAATTCCAAATAACATATGTTTTTAAGATAAAGCAGGAATACGCGGTAATCCCATCATTACATGCGGAGGCTCTAAATATTGATGGGGCTTATGAGGAGAGTGCGAGTGTTGGAGAGATTGCTATTAGTGCGCTTAATCTCAGTACAAATCCGCGTTATATTGGTGTCTTGGGCACAGACTTTAAGATCTTGCATTACAAAAGTAAAACCTATGACGACAGCAATAATATTGTGATTTTTGAGTTTGAAATCAGAAGCCAAAATGTGCGTGATATGAAATTACAAAACGTCAAAAATCAAGGTTTTGAGGAAATAAAATACAATGATGATAAAGCTCGAGCAATCTATTATGCGGTTTTACCAAAAGTTGCGCGTGAATTGAGTTTTGATTATTTTGATCTCGAGTTGTCGCGTTTTGAAAGTGTGCAGATTCCTGTTATAGTAAGTGCAGATTCTTTGAATATGCAGAGCGATCTCAGGCCCAAAACCACCTCTACGCTTTTTAAGTTTGTTTTTCTGGGTTTGGGCGTAGTATTTTTCTGTGGACTTTTTCTTTGGAAAAAAAGCAAACTTGCTCTTATTATAGCTGCTGTGCTTGTGGGAACTATCATATATAATTTCACGCTTAATAGTTCTGAGGCAGTATTAAAGAGTGGGGCGCATCTCAGTATCTTGCCTATGAATCAATCAACGATTGTAAGAATTATCGAATCTGATATACCTGTAGAGATTATGGATTCTCGTCAGGTGATTATTGATGGTAATTTAGTGATGTTTTATAAGGTGCTTATTGGAGATTCCCAAATAGGTTGGGTAAGGAGTGAGTATGTTAGCAAAGATTAGAGGTCTATTTGCCACCCTTTGCATCATCGTGTATCTGCCAATTATTATTTTGCAAATTTATTTCACGCGACATAAGCAAAATGGCAGAAAAGCTCGATTGCAATGTGGATGGTTTTTTACACTCAATGGATTCCATGTGGAGCGTATAGGAGAATTTGATACAAGTGCGCAGCTTATTATCCTAAATCACCAAAGTGTGAGTGATATTATGTTTTTAGAAGGATTTCATCCTAGCAATATTTGTTGGGTGGCAAAAAAGCAACTAGGCGAGATTCCTTTGTACGGTTACGCATTGACATTGCCAGAGATGATATTAATAGACAGAGAAGATAAAGCAGGCATTGTTTTTCTTTTGAAAAGTGCCAAAGAAAAACTTGCGCAAAATCGACCTATTGTGATCTTTCCGGAAGGCACACGAGGTAAGGGTGAAGAAGAATTACTACCCTTTAAACCCGGTGCCAAGGTGCTTGCTGAAAAATTAAAGCTCAAAATCCAACCAATACTTATTATCAACTCGCGCAAAATGTATGATACTGCCCCTGTTGCATCAAATACCAACAAGGCTCGTATCGTGATGCTGCAAGCATTTATCCCAGATTTTAGCAATCCAAATTGGTATGCAGAGCTTGAATCTTTAATGACACAAACCTACCAAGCGCACTATGCCCAGTGCAATCCTTAAGGCGACAAACAGCTTTTAACCGGTACAATCGCTTATTCTCTAAACAGGGGTGTTAGCTCAGTTGGGAGAGCGCAACGCTGGCAGCGTTGAGGTCAGGGGTTCGACCCCCCTACACTCCACCATTACTTCTAAGATTCAAGACATAAACCCAGTTACACAATGTTTTTTTAAATCCCATTTATAAAAAATGTTTAAACAATATAATTTTATGTGTGTAATCATATGTTTTTTCAAACTTAAAGGAGGATCTGCAAATGAGAGAAGTGAGTTGTCAAGAGATAAGTGATTGTGTAGGAAAGCTTGCTATACAAGCTTGTTGTGTGCAGACAGATGATATCAAGCATGCTTTTAGGAAAGCTAGGAGTACAGAAGTATCGATCCTTGGGCAAAATATACTTGATACTCTTATAGAAAATGGCAAAATCGCAGAATCCAATATGATGCCAATTTGTCAAGATACGGGTATGCTCGTAGTTTTTGTCGAAGTTGGACAAGAGGTGCATATCATAGGTGGTTATCTCGAAGATGCTATCAATGATGGTGTGAAAAAGGGCTACACAGAGGGCTATTTGCGTAAATCTGTCGTAGAAGAACCGCTTTTTGAGCGTAAAAATACAACAAACAATGCTCCAGCGGTTATACATACGCGTATTGTCAGGGGTGATAAGATTCGTATCCAAGTAGCACCTAAAGGTTTTGGGAGCGAAAACAAAAGTGTTCTTAAAATGCTAGTTCCAGCTGATGGAATCGAGGGTGTCAAAAAAGTTTTTCTAGAAGCAGTCAAGCTTGCAGGGCCAAACGCTTGTCCGCCGATGGTGATAGGCGTAGGTATTGGAGGGACTATGGAGAAAGCTGCGCTTTTGGCTAAGATTGCCGCTGTACGCGAGACAGATTCTAAAAACCCAGATTCGCGTTATGCCAAGCTCGAGGATGAGTTGTTGGAATTAGCAAATGCCACGGGTGTAGGACCACAGGGCTTAGGTGGAGTAACCACGGCATTTAAAGTCAATGTAGAATGGTATCCCACTCATATCGCAGGGCTTCCTGTAGCCATTAATATAAATTGCCATGCCGCAAGACATTGCGATGCAGAGCTTTGAAAAGGAGTAATCTATGAGTAATCAGATAAAAAAGATTACCGCACCATTTGACAAAGAAGTGGCTAAAAGCCTAAAGGCTGGAGAATCTGTGCTAATTAGCGGCACTATTCTTGTCGCAAGAGATGCCGCACACAAAGCTCTGAGCGAGCTTTTGGATAAAGGCGAAAAACTACCTGTGGATTTGAATGGAGAGACAATCTATTATCTAGGACCAAGCCCTGCAAAGCCAGGTAATGCGATTGGCTCTGCTGGACCTACGACAAGTGGGAGGATGGATAAATACACACCCGCTATTATCCAACAAGGCATTAGCGGTATGATAGGCAAAGGCTACCGTTCAAAAGAAGTGGTAGATTCTATGGTTAAAAACGATGTGGTATATATGGTAGCAGTAGGTGGTGCTGCTGCACTTATTTCCAAGACGATCAAAAAATACGAAGTGCTTGCCTTTGCAGAGCTAGGACCTGAGGCAATCGCCCGCATTACTATAGAGGATTTTCCCGCTATCGTGGCTATTGATACACAGGGCAATAATTTTTATGAAGTAGGGCAGAAGCCCTACCAGAAAATTTAAATCTAAAGAGAATAGCTAATGAGAAATGAGCTCATAAAGCATGGTTTCATAGCAAATGGCTCATTTAGTGTACTAAACGTCATTTACGAACAGCCCTTTTGCGTATACAACAATGTATCGTTGTTAAATACTGTGGGGGGGGGTATAGCTATATCAGTTTTAATAGTATCTTACAGAATGTAAGAATTGCAAGATATTGTTCTATCGGACATAATGTACAAATCGGCCTTGCCAGGCACGATCCAAGCTGGGTGGTGATGTCGCATTTATTTCACTTTACTTCTCTTAGCTCTTATCAATTCAATCACAATATAGTAAGTGCCATAGATTTGAATGATTCGATGCCTTCATTATGTGATATAGAATCTGGTGTATGGATAGGTGCAAATGTCCTTATACCCGCTAGCATGCCTCTAAAAATTGGCAGAGGCGCTATAATAGCTGCTGGAAGTGTGGTGACAAAAGATATCCCGCCTTATGCGATAGTTGCCGGAAATCCTGCTAGGATCAAGAAAATGCGCTTTAGCGATGAGTTGTGTTCTGATATAGACAGCACGCAGTGGTGGGAGTATGATTTGAATGAAGCTGCTTTGCATATCAAAGACTTTCAGAGGCATGTTGATGTGTCAAACGCCAATAACTTCATAACATTCATAAAATCCTCAATCCTGCAACAATTCAGATTCCAAAGCATTTGGCGTGAAATCAATACAACAGCAAATGGTGTTGAAATCTCACATTTAAACAGCCAATCTTAAAAACCCTAACCAGCTCAAATATGCTAGACTTCAGCGAATTAGAAATAATTCTAAAAACTTTATGAAGGCACAGGGCATGCAAGATTCTCAGCTCGTGGATTTTCTGCAGGATTACGACATTATCTTTGGCGTACTTGGATTTATTAGTGGTATTGCGGCTGGATTTTTCGGTATTGGTGGTGGCGTAATTATTGTGCCTTGCTTGCTATTTTTAGGTATGAGTATGGAGTACGCTATTGGAATCTCGATTATGCAGATGATGTTTTCGTCTGTTTTTGGGACTTTGCTCAATCTCATACGCAAAAATCTTGATATAAAAATTGGTATTTTTGTAGGTATTGGTGGGCTCATTGGTGCTAGTTTCAGCGGATTTATCGTTTTGCTTCTGCCCTCAAAACTCTTGCTTGGACTTTTTATAGCCCTTACACTCTTTAGTCTTAAAAAATATGTTTTTAATACCAAAACCACAGCCAACCCAAATCCACCAATCACCAATCCAAACGCCCAAAAACTTGTAATGCTTGCGATAGGGACAATCACAGGAATATTTGCCATCAGCCTTGGAATCGGTGGTGGGCTTATCATAGGTCCATTGCTTGCATATTTTTTGGGAATAGATTCTAAAAAAGCCGTGCCAATCGCGCTGCTTTTTATTATCTTTGCTTCAATTTCTGGTTTTTTCTCACTCTATTCTTGCAATCTCATTGATATTCATAAGGGGTTTGTTATAGGAATCTTTGCATTTTTAGGTGTGGTGGTTGGCATAAAGATTTTGGATTTAGTAAGCCTTGCAAATCATCGTTACGCGTTGATTGTCATCTATCTTTTTTCACTTTGTGCAAGTGGATACAAATTTTTCTTTTGATCGAGCATGCAAGATTCTAAAAGTGCTTTTATTGTATTGACCCTCATTGCCGAAGCATTTATCATATATGCCAGTGTTTTGGTGAAGATTTCAGATATCCCGCCGATTATGCTCGGTTTTTATAGAGTCTTCCTTGCCTTACCGGTCTTTGCTCTCTTTTATATCAAGAGTAAAAATCTTTGTTTACCGCATAAAAAAGACCTCCTACTTATGATTCTTTCTGGAGTGTTTTTTGGCTTAGATTTATTATTTTTTAATCTCGCCTTACACCATACAAGTGTCGCAAATGTCAATCTTATCTGTTCTACCGCATGTCTTGTGCTTGTGCCAATCGGCGTAATTTTTTTCAAAAAAAAGCTTTATCTTTCTTTTGTACTTGGCAGCATGATTGCCATTATTGGCGCTTTTATTCTTATAAAAGGCAGGAGCGATCTGAGTGTAGCAAGTCCATTCGGAGACTTTCTGGCATTCTTGAGCATGCTCTCTTATGCTATATTTCTAGCGCTTATTTATAATCTAAGGCGATGCTATAGGACATTACAGATTATGTTTTATTCAGGAATTGGCGCATGTTTGTTTTTGCTCATTTTGGGTTGTATTTTGGAGGGTTTTGTTATCCCACAAGATTCATACCAATGGTTTTTGTGTATTCTCATCGCATTTTTTGGGCAGGTTGTGGGGCAGGGATTTTTCGGATACATTATGGGAAGGATGAATATCCAACTTTATTCCCTTCTATTGCTTTTTTCTCCCGCTATTGCAGCCATATTAGGCTATCTAATTTTAGATGAATATTTGGGTGTCATAGAAATATTTGGAATTTGTGTGATTGTTCTTGGTGTTTTTATTGCACAGAGACGCACATAAAGATTAAAAAATAATTTACATTTTCTTAATACAATAGCGCGCTACCATTCCTATACAAAGGCTTGTAATGAACACGAAAGAGGAATCAGAAATTATTCTCATTGGTGGAGGGATTATGAGCCTGACACTTGCTACTTTCCTAAAAGAATTAGATCCCACACGAAGCATAACTATCTATGAAGCTCTTGAAGATATTGCGACAGAAAGCTCTATGGCATGGAACAATGCAGGCACAGGACATCAAGCACTTTGTGAGTTGAACTACACCCCTAGGCGCAAAGACGGGAGTATTGATATTGCAAAGTCTCTTGTTATTAATCAGCAATTTGAATTAAGCAAAGAGTTCTGGGCGTATTGTGTAGAACAAGAAATTTTGCAAAACCCATCCAGCTTTATCAATAACATACCGCATATAAGTTTTGTACTAGATAATAATGTCGAGTTTCTCAAAGCACGATTTGATGCGCTCACAACTTGTCCATTCTATAAAAATATGATTTTCACGCAAGACAGAGATGAGATTGCAGAATTTGCACCATTGCTTATGCAGGGTCGTGATACCTCGCAGAATCTTGCTCTTACTCTTATGAAGAGTGGCAGCGATGTGGATTTTGGCGCTATCACAAGAGGCCTCTGCCGATCTTTACAGAAAAATGGCGTAAATGTTTTTACACAGCACAAAGTCACAGATCTCAAGAAACAAGACGCTTATTGGGAGCTTACTATCAAAGACAAAGCCAGTGGTAGCATAAAAAAAGCAAAAGCACGGTTTGTCTTTATCGGAGCTGGTGGCGGTGCATTCCCGCTTTTGCAAAAAAGCGGTATCAGAGAGAGTAGGGGATATGCGGGATTCCCTGTCAATGGCCTATGGCTAGTATGCAAAAACCAAGAAGTTATAAACCTTCACAGTACAAAAGTTTATGGCAAAGCTTCTGTTGGCGATCCACCGATGTCTGTACCACATTTAGACACACGATTTATCGATGGGAATAAGGAGCTGATGTTTGGGCCATTCGCAAGTTTCAACACTCGTTTTCTTAAGAGTGGTAGTTTGCTTGACTTTCCACTCTCTGTGAGATTTGATAATTTACTGCCGATGATACAAGCAGGCTTAGATAATATCTCGCTTACAACCTACCTTATCAAACAAGTTTTTTTAAGCAAAAGTGGTCGTGTGGAGCGCCTACGCTCATTCTTTCCTCAGGCCCAAAGCGAAGATTGGGAAGTTCAGGTCGCAGGCCAGCGCGTGCAAATCATCAAAAAAGATTCCAGTGGCCGAGGGAGTTTGCAATTTGGCACAGAAGTTATTGCCTCACAAGATGGCACGCTAAGCGCCATACTCGGAGCATCTCCTGGAGCTTCGACCTCTGTGGATATTATCTTAGAGATCTTGGAGAGCTGTTTCAGCAAAGAAATGGCATTGCCACAGTGGCAGGAAAAGATAGCCCAGATGGTGCCTTCCTACCGCAATACTCTAGAAGAAAACATCGCAAGATTCAATGAGTTGCGCTCCAAACCAGCCAATACTTTAGGGCTTGTATTTGAATCAATCTAGAGCGATACATTCAATTTCTACAAGCGCACCCCTAGGCAATTCTTTTACTCCTATGGTGCTACGCGCAGGCTTGTGAGGGCCAAAAAACTCTGCATATACTTCATTTACTATGCCAAAGTTATCCATATCTGTAAGAAAAATTGTTGTTTTGATGACTTTTTGTAACGAGCTGCCTTGAGATTCTAAAATCGCTTGGAGATTTTTTAGCACTTGAATGGTCTGCTCGCGTATATCAGTATGAGGAAAGCTGTTTTGAGAATCTAGTGCGATTTGCCCAGAAGCAAAGATAAATCCACCAGATTTGATAGCTTGCGAATAAGGACCTATAGCCTGTGGCGCGTTCTGTGTATGAATGATTTGCATAAAAGCTCCTTGCTAGAGATAATCTCAGGGATTATAACACACAGCATTTTGTAATCTGAGAGTTTTTAAACGTCTTGCTCACGCATAAGCATAGCTTTCAAGCCGCATGTTTATTTTCTACACAGATATAATTTTTTATATATTGACTTATGGAGATATTTTCTGTCTATTAGTGTTATAAATGAGTGTCCTAATTTTTATAGGACAGTGGAAACATGAACGGCTAAAACATGCGCAATCAAAAACATGAACACAAAGATTCTCAGTTATTACAGCACCATCTTTGAAGCACATGTGTCTCAAAGCACGATAACACAGCAAGAAACACAATAAAATCAGTGCATAAGATATTTTTGCTCGGATTATCCACACTCTCATCGACACTATCGGGGTCTATGATTTTGAGGCTTAAGCCTTGTGGGGTTTCATTCGCATACACAAAACACTCGCCATCTCTTTTCAGATACAGCAACACAAGCGATTCTATGTCCCAAAAATCTAAATGTGAGTGAGGGATATGCTCTCGCCACGCTCTCCAGTATTTAAGCTAGTATCTTGTGAATGCAAATCTAAGATAATGCCATTGTCGCCAAAGATTTCAGAATCTAGCGTATCAAAATAGCCACTAATTAGCGGCGAGGCAGTCGCAATGCTACGAGCTTGGTGGCGCAAAGCTCTAGCAAAGCTATCTGCCTCGTGGTTGTGAAGGAGGGATAGCAGTTCGTTACGCTCTAGGGTGCTGGGATTAAGACTTGGGGAGGCATAGAATCTTTGCTTTGTCTTTTTTTGTGTGGCGGCGGCGAGATAAAAAGCTAAAAATTCCCAAATCTCTCATCCTTATCTTGTAAGCGTAACTTTTGCGTGTGATGGACTGCTAGCAGCAGGTCTACAACTGGGTGTAACCCACACGCATTAAGTAGTATAAGCTTAATTTTCCCTAAGCTTACGGGGTTTTGGTGGTAACCCACACGCTAGTATAAGCTTATCAAGTGGCAGTATTTTTGATGAGAAAAGTGGGTTATCAAAAAAGGAGTAAGAGAGTTTATTAGACATAAATGACTAAAAGCTCCGAGTGCAGATTCCCGCTTCTATCGCAAAAAGACAACACTTACTTAAAAACATATTACACACTCACAGGCAAGGAACTCTTACACGTCAAATCTTTAATCTTCTCTAGCTCGTCTATAAGCTCTAGGGGAGATCTCCTTTTGATTTTAATCCCGTCCATCTCCCATTCGCTTATTTCAAAGCCATTTTTGAGATATACGTAGTGCGTATTGATGATGAGCTCTATGTCAAGCGTTTGCAAAAACTCCCCAAATACCGCCTTATAAGCGATAATAAAAGCTATGAAAATGTAGAGCTAGAGGGGAGAATATGACGTTATCAGTGTGGTTGTAGGATTTTTCAAACGAATGATTTAAGAGAGTTTAAACGCGCATTTAATGACTAGCCTTTGTGCCGACTTTACGCTCGTGTCTTTCATATTTCTCATCAGTCTAGGGCACATAATAGGCTATATCGCGATTATTGAGTCCCTTGCTTCTGGCACCTTCACATTTTTGACTTGTCTTATTCACGCCAATTTTAGCCTCTTCATCTATAAGTCTTATCTGCAATCTGTCCCCACTAAAAAATATTTTGTAATATGTCTAGTTATTCTAAAGGATTGTAAGTGATGATTGCTGATGTAGTAAATACAATAGCGTAATAGATGATTTGAAGCTTATTTGATATTCTAAAAATATTGTAAGTGATAGTTTAAGGTTTGAAGACCAAATGTATGGCGGACAGGGAGGGATTCGAACCCTCGATAACCTTGCGGCTATGCATCCTTAGCAGGGATGTGGTTTCAGCCAACTCACCCACCTGTCCTTAAGGCTTATGCGCTCAACCCAAAGCCTGGGATTGTAATGCAAACAAAATAAAATACCGCTTAACAACTCATAGCTTACATATGGGTTAGCGTACAAAAAGTTCAAAACAAAGTGTGTTAGAATCCACAGCTTTCAATCTCTAACCTACATTCAATTTTTTTGGGGGACACATATGCAGAATTATGCTTTTATTTTTCCTGGTCAAGGAAGCCAGGCCTTGGGCATGGGAAAAGAATTTTATGAAAACTTTCCAATCACAAAAGAACTTTTTATGTCTGCCTCAGATTCTATAAAAGTTGATTTTAAGGCACTACTCTTTGAGCCAAACGACAATCTCAATCTCACTCCTTTTACACAACCAGCGATTTTTCTTGTAAGTGCAGTGGCATATCAGATTTTCCGACAAGAATGCGATATACAGCCCACTCTGGCTTTTGGGCATTCGCTAGGTGAAGTCAGCGCCTATGCGCTTTTTTGTGGATTGGACTTTGAGCATGCTATTAGGCTCACACATGAAAGAGGACTTTTAATGAGCAAGGCTTGTGAAGGGCAGGATGCTGGAATGATGGTCGTTGTCGGTATAGAGGATGGTGTATTGGAAAAGTTTTGTACCCAAGCACAAAATGATGGCAAGAAGGTCTGGTGTGCGAACTATAACGGCAATGCCCAAGTCGTGCTTGCCGGGAAAAAGACGGACTTGACACATATTCAAGATTCTCTTAAGGCTCTTGGCGCAAAGCGCACGCTCTTGCTTCCGATGTCAGTAGCAAGCCACTGCCCGATGTTAGAATCTATTACAGATGACTTTAAAGGCTTACTGGATTCTCTAGTTCAAGGAGATTCAAGCGTGCCTATTCTCTCAAATGCTACTTTACAAACCTACACAAGCAAGGCAGATGCAAAAGAATTGCTCACAAAGCAGCTCACCCAAAGCGTACTTTATCAGCAAAGCGTGTGTAAGGTGGATTCTCAAGTGGATGCTTTTATTGAATTTGGGCATGGCGGAGTGCTAAAAGGTCTTAATAAGCGTTTGAGTCAAAAGCCCACATTCACACTTAGCGATTTGCAATCTCTCAAAGAGATTTTGGAATTTATACAAACTCATTAAGGAAAGCAAATGACAATAGGCATCATAGGAGCTATGATAGAGGAGATAAGCCCGCTCATAGAGTTTTTTCAGACTCGTGGATTTGCTATAGAAGTGAGTAATCTTGGTGGTAACTCCTACCATAAGGTGGAAATAAACTCACATAAGCTTTTTGTTGCATACAGCAAGATTGGCAAAGTGCATGCAGCAATCACTGCAACTATGATGGTCTCACATTTTGGGTGCGAGCAGATTATCTTTACAGGTGTAGCTGGTGGACTAGATTCAAGTCTGAAAGTAGGTGATTTGCTGATAGCCACAAAGCTATTACAGCATGATGTGGATATCAGTGCGTTTGGACATCCCTTAGGCTTTATTCCAGAGAGCAAATTGTATTTGCAAGCAGATGAGAGGCTTAATACTCTTGCAAAACAAGTAGCTAAGAGTCTTGGCAGAGAGTTAAAGACAGGAATCATCGCTTCAGGAGACCAATTTATTTGCGATGAGGACAAGAAGCGATGGATCGCGCAGAATTTCCAAGCAGTAGCAGTCGAGATGGAGGGTGCTAGTGTAGCTGTGGTGTGTGATTCCTTTCGGATTCCATTTTGTATCTTACGTTCAATAAGCGATAGTGCTGATGGCAAAGCCGATGTAAGCTTTGATGAGTTTTTGGGACAAGCAGCCAAGCTTAGCGCGCAATTTAGTATCGAGCTTATCAAAGCTCTAGGGGTGGAGTTTGCATAAGATTTCCTACACTTGCTCTTGTCTCGTACTATCTTCCTCGCAGGCAAGAAGGAATATATTCTCAAGGCTACAATACTTTCTAAAAACCATGCAAGGAGATTAAAGGCATGCAAAAATGGCACGCCCAAAAGGCTTTTAGTATGGTAGAGCTTGTATTTGTGCTTGTGATTTTGGGGATTTTGGCGGCAATAGCCATCCCTCGATTTTCATTAAGCAGAATCGATGCGCAAATAGTGGCGATCGAAAATGATATAAACAATGCTTTTAGCACTATCTCGCTCGAAGTATTCTCGCGTAATCTTGACCCAAAATCACTTGATATTAATCAAATTTTCACACTCGCGAATCTCAGTACAACTCGTTGGATAGTGCAAAACAACAACACGCTCACACTCGCAAAAAATTTCGCAGTCGATAGCGCAAATTCTTGCGTGTCTGTGACTTATGATAGCGCGCAAAGCACCTTAAAATTTGTGGTAACACAAAATACAGATTCCACACTCTGTACAAAGCTTTTGTCCCGCCACCCAAATGGCAAGCAAATGCAGCTGAATGTTTCAAACTCACTCTTTTAACACATACAAGGCTTTTAGCGCGCTAGAACTTCTTTTTGTGATTATGATTCTTGGGATTTTGAGTATTATCGCTACAAATACATTCAAGACACACCAGCAAAAGACCTGTCTCAAACATCTAAAAACCCAGCTTTTCTTGACACAAGAACATCTCAGCATGCTGTATCTGCGCGATTTTTTACATACAAATCCAAATACCACTCTACAAGCCTATAATCTCTTAAACAAACTGCATTCACAAAAGACTTGCGGCTTTGTCTTTGAATCTGCTCCTTCGCCTCGTCTCATAGCACATATACAAGATACAAAGCTAGTATTCACAATCCAGCCCAGCGATCTTAAGACAAATCCCAGAATCTTTTGTAATCTTAATGCCCCGCTTTGCAAGGAGTTTTTTGGCAGAAAATTAAACAAGTAGAAAGCCTAGTATCCTAATGCCCTCTGTCCTCTTAATCCTGTGAAGATTTCTGTCTTGACACCACTAGATTTAAGCTCTTGCAAACTGCCACAAAACACAATATGTTTGTTTTCTAACAGAATGAATCTATCCACACTGTCTTTAATAGAATCCAGATCGTGGGTCACCATAATAATCGTTGTGTTTGTGATCTCACGCAAATGCAAAATAAGCTCATCAAAAGTATCGGCACTCTTTGGATCTAGCCCACTTGTAGGCTCATCAAGGAATAGAATCTTAGGGCTTGTAATAAGTGCTCTTGCAAGACTTGCTCGCTTTTTCATACCGCCGCTGAGTTCGTGAGGAAACTTGTAGGCACTATCTTTTGGCAAGCCAACTTTATCGATCCAAAAAAGTGCGAGTTTTTCAACCTCAAGCTTACTGAACTTGCCTTTTTGTGCTAATGGCATACCTACGTTATCCAATACGCTCATAGAGCTAAAAAGTGCGCCAAATTGGAACATAATACTGCATCTATCTAGTATCACCTTGCGTTTAGATTCTGCTAACTCCCAGATACCGATACCAAAGAATTTGATTTCTCCTGTATAAGGCTTTTGTAGATAGAGCATATTACGCAAAAGCGTGCTTTTACCACTGCCGCTACCACCAAGAATGGCAAAAATCTCAAATTCCTTCACGCAAAAGCTGATATTCTCATGAATGGTAATATCACCATAGCGCGTGCTAAGATTGCTAACTTCTATAATATTTTTTGAGTACGACATTTATATCCCAAGACTTGTGGTAAAAAACGAAAATATTGCATTGATGACAATCACCCAAAAGATTGCATTCACGACACTAAGTGTTGTCTGCTTGCCTAGAGATTCTGTATCGCCATGCACTTTTAGCCCACGAAAACACCCAACAAGCGCTATTGCCACACCAAAAAATGGGGCTTTTGCGATGCCTATGAAAAAATTCGTGATACTCACATACTCATAAAATCTCTCCCAATATTGCGTAAAGCTGATACCAGCTTGCACATTCAGTGCAAGCATTCCAGAGATAAGACTAACCAAGTCAGCTAAAAACACAAGCAAAGGCATTGTAATCACAAGGGCTATGATTCTGGGAGTTACCAAAAAGTCAATCACGCTAAAACCCATAGTTTTTAAAGCATCGTTTTCTTCTGTGAGATTCATCACGCCAATCTGAGCACTAAAGCTTGAAGCAGATCTTCCAGCGACCACAAGTGCTAAAATAAATGGCCCCAGCTCGCGTAGAGAAAGCTTCCCAATAATCTCCACACTCATTAAAGGAGCACCCATCTTATCAAGCTGTATGACTCCTTGCATAGCAATCGCATAGCTCACGATAAAACTTGTAATAAGCACAATAGGAAGCGCTCTAATGCCAGATTCAGAAATATGATAGAAAATCGAAGCTATCTTGAAACGGCTCGGATGCCTGAAGCTCAAGCAAAAGTAATAAATCCACATACCAAAAAAATTCATAAAATCAATCATACTTGTAAAAAAGTTTTGTGTGCTGAGATTCAGGTCTTTGTAAAACGACAAAAAGATATTTGGCTGTTTGTATGTAGGAGTATCTTGTGGAAAATCCTCTAAAAGTGCGAATATTTTAGAGATGTTAGAATCTTGTGTGTGGAGCAAGAAACGCTTGCCTTGCAAATGGTATTTTAGAAGCGAGCAAATTGCAAAATCTACCTTGCAATCTTCAAGAAATTCTAGTTCTATTATTGTGTTCGTACTTCTTATTATATTTCTAAGGTTTTTGAGTGTTTGTTTTGGAGTGGTGTAGTTCCACTCCCCGCTAAAAGTGATCTTTAACGCAAGATTTGTGCGCCCAAGAGAGAATCTAGGTGTATTCATGGCTTTTTCGCATAAATATCAGGATAGAAAATCTTAAAACGCTTATGGAACCAAAACCAACTGGAAGGATTGGATTCTATAATCTGCTGTGTGATATTGGCTTGCTTCTGTGTAGCTTGGAGTATATCTTGTGTGCTGTTGTTGGTTACTTGTGTTCTGATTGGTTCGCAAAATCGCACATAATAACGTGAGTAGTCCTCATTGAAATCAATAAATAAAGGCACGATTGCTACGCCAAAGCGTCTAGATAATACTGAGGCAATCGTAGTGTGTGTAGCCCTTTTGCCAAAAAAGCGCACCTCTATACCTTCGCCTAAATCGATATTTTGGTCCACAAGGATTCCAGCAATAGCATTTCTTTTGCTATAGAGTTTGAGCAGATGCTTAAAAGCACCCTTTTTGTCAATCATACGCACGCCTTGAGATTCTCGTCTTTTGATTATCAAGCGATTTATGCTTTCAAATTGTGTCAGTCGTCCAAGGGATGCCATCTCACACATTCTATAGCGTTGGGGTAGGGCAGTAGCCATAGCTTCCCAGTATCCAAAATGCATAGAAACTACGACAGCACTGCCATCTTTGCTTATGCAATCTGTGAGAAAATGCTCATCGATAAATACAAATCTCCTCTCATACTCTTCTCTCTTTAGATAGACCACACGTATAGATTCCAAAATGACAAAGGCGAAATTTCTATAGCAACGTCTAATAATCGCTTCTTTTTGCTCTACACTCAGCCCATCACCATAAACAAAATCGAGATTTGCCCGAGCGTCTTTGTAGCGACGTGTATCAAGAAGGCTTAAAACCTTTGCAAGCATTTTTACATGAAATACAAAAAGTTTGTGCGGGATAATGCTTAGGAATTTTCCGAGCAAAAACACCACACACTCCACCAAAACAAAGGCAATTTTTGCCATTTGCACTCCTTGTGTTTCTAAGAATTTGTATTTTACTTTGCTTTATTTGAGCTAGACTTTAAAGCATGTCTAAAAGCACAAATACATGCGAGGCAATCGTTTGTGGTGTGATTGTATTGATTGAAAAATCATCTTTTTTGTAAGTTGCTTTTGTGTTTGCACTTAGTGAGATAGTCTTTTCTCCTAAAAGCTCAAAGCGCTTTTTGGGGGTATTGCCATAAAGCGTGATAGAAGGGCGAGCAAGTGCCCAAGCAAGATGGGTAATACCCGTATCGCCACCTATAAGCAAATCACAGCTAGATACAAGTGCTTTGATCACATCAAGATTGAGATTTGTAATTTGTGTAAGTGTGATGTTCTGTAACTGTGATTTTGTGGTTTTGAAAATCTGCTCCGCTTTGTGTTTGTGTCTATGGGTAAGTAAGATAATCTCTGTATTTTTTAATCTCTTATCTAACAAAATGGCAAGCTCACTAAAAAGCAGGGGATGATAAGTCTTTGATTCCAAAGAAGCTTCAAGGACAAAGATAAGACGTAACGAATCTACAGCTTTAGTGCTCTGCTTGCTTGCTTGCTTGCTGTAAGAAAAAACCTCTTGTCTATAAGAGAGCATCTTGTGGAGTTCTGAGGTCAAGAGTGCAGAATCTATACCTAGCAATTTCTGGGCTTGTAAGATTAAAAGTGCATTGCGTTTTAAAATATTCTCTTGGTAGGCGATTCTCACGCTATGCGAGTAAAACAATGCACTCAGAGATTCCTTAGCGCTCAGAAAGCTAAAGCCCAAAAACTTATTTTTTTTCAGAAACGCTCCAATAAGAGCAGACTTTAGTAATCCCTGCATATCAATGAGCAGATCAAATGCCCGGATTTTTGCAAGATGTCTTGTCAGCGAGAAAAGCTGTCTGAAGCTCTGGTGTTTGAGCGTGATAAGTTCCAAAGAATGAATATATGGAGAATGTTCTAAAATCCCTGCAAAACGAGAATCTACAAACCAAGTAATATGAATTTTTTGTCCATGAGATTCTAAGGTTTTGAGAAAATAAGCTAAAAATGCTGCACATACTATGCAATCACCCAATGCTGATAAACGGATAATCCCGATACGCAAAGCTACTCCTCAATAATTTCTATCTCAAGATTTGCATTGGGTTTTTGGAGCTTATGTAGGGATTCCTTGCAAAGATAAAGAGAATCTTGTGTGTAGATTCTAAAATGGATACAGTCTCTGAGATACAGAGATTCAAAGCGGATATTAGCTCTTGCTCCGCCTTTATGGACGCTTTGTGCAAGAGAGAGAATAAAGCTTAGCCACTGGAGTTTTTCTAGGTTTGGGAGTTTGCAAGAAAGAAGGCGCTCTTGCTTTGGGATTTTCTTGTTGCTGTATTGGACAAGAAGCTCTATAAGCACGCGTTCATGGTGTGAGAATCCATATTCCAAACCATTGAGCAGAAGATATGCGCCATGCGAGTTTGCCTGATAAAAATTCAGCAATACCCCAATCTTGCTTAGGCTTGCTGCCACACCAAGAAGTGCGCGATCTTTTTGTGTGCATCCATGAGCTTGTAATAACGAATCAAAGATCTTGAGCGCACTGGATTTAAGGAGCTTAGATTCTGTCTCATCGAGTGAAAATCTATCAAGCAAACTTCTCACACACAGATTGAAGTTTGGCGGGAAATGCAAATTGTTATTGCGCAACATATCTGCTAAAAACACTCCCTCTCTTACACCAGCACCACTTGTAATCAGACGCTCAGCCTGCAGATGCTCTAAAAACATATACAAAATCAATGTCCCGCTACGGATAGTATCTATTCTGTCTTGTGGGATATGCAATGATTCTAGCTTGCTTTGGGATGAAGCGATGAGCTTCTCAAAGAGCTTTTTGTAGGCATGGACTTCGTATTCAAAACCATGCACTCTCATAAACGGATAATCTTCTTGCTTCATGATGAATTTTGAGAGTGCTCTGATGCTTCCGCCTATGCCAAACACCACATTGTGCTTGTAATGTTTTGGCAAAAGCTTGAGCTGATCTTGTATGTATTTTTTTGTACTGCTGATATTGCTTTTTTTGTCAAAAAATAGCTCTTTGATGCGTATCGTGCCTACATTCAGCGAGATAGTATCAATGATTTTGCCATTTTCTATAAGTGCGCATTCTGTACTGCCCCCACCAATGTCTATGGTTATGCCATTTTTCTCATGCAAGAGATTCGCACAAGCAATCCCACCATAGAATGCTTCTGTCCTACCATCAATGACTTTTATATCAAGTCCGCAAGCCTTTTTCACACGAGATAAAAATTCTTTGGCATTTGGAGCGTCTCTTATAGCAGAAGTAGCGACACAAAAGAGCTTTCTGCTTTTGTGTGCCTTAGCAATTTGGAGAAATTCTTTTAGCGCAGAGATCGCGCGCTGCATTGGGAGTTCTTGCAAGATTCCATTGTTCTCATAGCAGCCTTCTGAGATACGAACTTTGCTTTTTACCTCATGAACAAGATGGAATCCAAAGCGACTGGTTTTGCGAAAAATCGCCATTCGAGCAGAGTTTGAACCAATATCTATGACACTGGTAACTTTAGCCATTACTCCTGCCCTTGGAGTTGCTCAAACTTATAGCGAAGTTCCTCTGCATTTTCTACATTATCTGGATCTAGAACAATGGCATCCACAGGGCAAACAACGATGCAGTTTGGCTCATCATAGCAGCCAACGCATTCTGTACATAAATCTGGATCTATTACATAAAATGGATCATCTGCTTCAATAGCATCATTTGGACATTCTTCCCTGCAAGCATCACATGCTATACACTCATCACTTATCATTAAAGCCATATTCCCTCCTTGCGTAACATTAGTAACAAGTCTTAAAAACAAGATGAGCTTTTAACAAAAAGCCTTTTAAGCTTCCCTTAAAACGCGAGACTTGCAAGTCTGTATGCGTTATAATTGCGCCATTTTACCCGTCAAATCAAAAGTAAATAAAGTTCAAAGCAAACAAAAAAGAAGGCAAATGAAGTGATAAAGTGCGCAATGGTTGGGTTTGGATATTGGGGTAGGAATGTCGCTAGGACCTTATACGAGGTAGAGAATCTCCAATTAGTAGGGCTTTATGAAAAAGAAACCTCGCGTGTACTTGAAGCAAAAAAACTCTACCCAGCACTCAAGCTTTATACAAGCTACAAAGAGCTTTTAGACGACAAGATAGAATGTGTATTTATTATCACCCCGCCACAGACACATTTTACCCTTGCTCTTGCCGCACTTAAAGCAGGCAAGCATACTTTTGTGGAAAAACCACTAAGCCTACAGACTCTCCATGCCAAAGAGCTCTATGACCTTGCAGAGCAAAAGAATCTTATGCTATTTTCTGACCATATTTTCTTGCACTCCCCTGCAGTGAAATATCTCAAATCCCACTTAGATGATTTTGGCAATATCATTTCTATTACCTCTAGGCGCATAAACTTAGGACTTTTTCAGACTGAGACAGATTGTATATGGGATCTAGCAATCCATGATTTAAGTATTATTGATTATCTTGTTGGATTGCAAGTCAAGAAACTCAGTGTTTTTAGTAAGAAATACCCCAAACATCCGAATGACGCTCTTGCAAATATCAGCCTAGAGCTGGAAAATGGCGTAGTTGCGCTTATTCATGTATCCTGGCTCTCTCCTGTAAAAGTTCGAGAAATGCATATTGGAGGGACTTTACAAAGTGCCATATATGATGAGGGCAAAAAAGACAAACTCACAATTTATACAAGCGGGGTTGTTGTGCATGATAATTTTGAATGCAATGATTTGTACGACAAAATGGTGCAATACAAATTAGGCGAAGTATTTAGTCCAAAGCTCGAAACAAAGCTGGCTCTGAATAAAAGCATAGAATGCTTTAGAGACCTTATTATTCAGAGATTCCATAACGAGAATCTCGAGTTTTATCGCGATCACACATTGCGTGTTGTAAAAGTTTTAGAGGATTTGGATAGAGCAAAAACTCTCTTGTGATAGCTCATACATAAGTTTGTAAAGGATACAGATGAAAAAAACAAATTTCTTTTATTTCGGGCTTTCCTGCTGTTTGCTCGGCTGGGCATTTATAGGTTTTGGCTTTATTCTCTTTCCTTTAAGCTTATTTTTCGTGCTTGCATCGCGCGTAGTAAATATCGCATTTTGGGCAATCATAGTTTCGGATATTGTAGGATTTAGCACTTCGCTCTATCTTATCGCCCATCGTATATATTCCCAACTTTAGCCCTACACAAGCAACTTTGGCGATTAAATTCCAATTTGGAAGTTATTTTGCATATTAAAAAAACGCGCGTTATAATGGCCGCTTTGGCTTCTTAGAGCATCTTATAAGACAAAATCAAAGAGAGAGATATGAGCACACAAGAATGCAATAGTCTGCAAAATCAAAAAATCGCAATAATCATTCCCTGCTACAATGAAGAAAGCACCATTATCCAAGTGATTGATGAGATTTTAGCCATCATTCCAGAAAGTTTCATATATGTGTTTGACAACAACTCCACTGACAACTCACGCAAATTTGTAGAATCCAAAATCCATTCCCTCAAAGCTGCTAAGCCTTCTAGCTTTTGCAATCTCTTCGTATATCATGTATCCACACAGGGCAAGGGGGCTGTTATCAGAGAAGCATTTTCTCTGATAGAGGCTGATGTGTATGTGATGATTGATGCAGATACGCAATATGACACTTCAATCCTGCCCCAAGCACTCAAGATATTCACAGAGCAAAAGCTTGATATGCTAAATATCGCTAGAAGTGCGGAGAATATAGTCTATAGACTAGGACATAGTTTTGGCAATAAGATGTTCTCCAAACTCGCACAAATCCTCTTTCGCACAAGGATAAACGACATACTCAGTGGATACAGAATTTTCTCTTACCCATTTGTCAAAAGCTTTCCTGCACACTCTCGTGGCTTTGAGATTGAAACTGAGCTTACTGTGTTTGCCTTACAGCAGCATTTACGTTGCCATGAGATACAAGCCAGCTATAAAAGCCGCCCAGAATTTTCGCACTCCAAGCTTTCTACCTTCAAAGACGGCTTTAAAATCTCACTTATGATGTTAAATCTCCTCTTTAGCGAGCGTCCATTGTTTGTATTTGGTTTATTGAGTGCGATTTGCTGTTCTTTCTCTCTCTCTCTTGGGATACCTATTGTTATGGAATTTTTGGAGACTTCTAAAGTCTTACGATTTCCTACGCTTTTTGTCAGTGTGGGCTTTGGTGTGGTAAGCATTATCTTTGGTGTCGCCGGACTCTTAGCATACTTAGTACAAAAGGGCATTAAAGAAAGCAGGTATCTTGCTTATCTTAATGCCAAAATACCCTCTTAAAGTATGAAAACCTACAAGCAGCTTGCATTATTTTTCCTTATTGGCGGGGGATTAAGTCTCGCTGAGTGGATAGGATTCTATTATTTGTGCGTTATGGGTATGCACTATATCCTTGCTTCTTTGGTGATGTTTGTGTTCATCTCTGCTTGCGGGATTCTTGCATACAGACGCTTTGTCTTTACGACCTCACACAAAAGCGCGCTATTCCAGACGTTTGCAAGCTATGCGATAAATACCATTGGTATGGGGATAAATACCCTTATTTTATGGATTCTCGTTGAGTTTGGTGGGATGGATATTTTGCTCTCTAAGATCTTGGCTTCATTTGTCGTAGCCTTTTATGGCTTTTTTGCAAGAAAGACTTTTATCTACAAAGAATAATGTATAAAAAAACTCTCATATTTTTCATTGCCCTATGGCTACTGCTTGTACTGACTACAATCATTGGCTTTGTAGTCTTAGATTCTATGAGTAGAAACAGAATAGACACTGCCCAAATCATTGTGAAAAATAAAATCGCCCCAGACACCTATATCGCTAAGCTGTATTTTGATAGCCACATCTTTCGCAATCAGTCCAATGTCTCGACAATCACGCTGATACAAGCACACACTTCCTACCAAATCACTGACATACGCTTGCACAAAGATAGCGCAAATTACCTAGAGTTCCAAAGCAAGCAAGCACTAAGTAATGAGCAAAATATAGGAAAAATAAGCTTTTCTACAAACTTTATTTTCTTGTGGGATATCCTACCAAGACTGATGATTGTCTTTATCTTTGGCGTTGGTATATGGTGGCTTTGTGTGCCATTGAAGAAAATACTTGCAAATATCGATACGACTTACCCAAAGATTCCCACTACTCACACACCACAAAAGCCTATCTCTTATGTGCTGCTTTTTTCCATCTGTACGCTCATTCTTGTACTTTTTGTTTTCCAATTCTCTCTAGGCTTTCCGGGGTATCATGTCTTGGGTGATACTTACACCTCCATTACATTATTTAAAAACAATGGCCACCCCGTATTTATCGCCTATGTCTTACAATTGCTCTATGCGCTTTTTGGCAAACATTTGTATTTTTTATTTCTTGCTAATCTCATACCTTTTTATGTCGGACTAGCTTTTCTTGTATGTGGATTGTATCTGCATTTTAGAAGCATATGGGCTATTTTATCTATCAGCATTATTTTTGTGGGCAATATCTATTTCCAAAACTTCATCCAATACCATAGCTTTACTCTACCTATGCTGCTATTTTGTGGCTATTGCATGCTGCTTTTTAGTATCCTTGTGCCTATTTCTAGCAGATTCTGGCGTTGTTGCATGTACATAGGCATAGCAGTGGTGTTTTTCTTTGCACTTCTGTGGAGGCATAATGCCATTGTGAGTGTATTCCCCGCTAGCTTCATTATCATATATACGTATTTATCGCGCTACCAATTACCTAAAAGGGATTTTGTGAGATTCTTTACAAGAGGTGTCTTTATCTTTGGGATACTCTCTGTTTGTATCGTAAGCTTATTTCCACGACTTTTAAGCAGAGGAGATTCTTTTCCAGCAAACCACATATTCTTACACCAAATGGCTGGTACGTGTGTTCCAAGCGATGATTGGAGTTGTTTCAAGCAAGAGTGGTATTACCCACACAAAGGCTGGGAGGATATAAAAGCACTCTATGAAAAATATCCACTCAATGCTGATCCTTTCAATGTCTTTTGGTGGCCAAATCATGATGAATTACCTATCCCCCATGGCAAAATAGATGGGCTTTATACAAATTGGATACGCTCCATACTCAAGCATCCACTAGATTTCGCAAAGCACCAATGGCGATTTGTAGAATCTATGTGGTTTGCCACTCCAGATTGGATTTTCAGCTCTGCACAGCTCCAAAACAAGCCAACAGATCCTTGGCATAAAGAAGTGGTAAGTCTTTTCCCTGAAAATGAACGATCAGTAACCCTTACCCCCCAACAAGAGAAAATCTATAATTTTCTTTATAACCACCGCATTGTTTTAAATCATTTTTATGGTGTGGTTCTTAGTGCCTGCATCTTGTTGCTAAGCCTTGCTCTTGTGCTGTATAAGCCACATTTATGCAATAGCTTGCTTGTCTTTAGCCTGAGCGTAAGTTTTGCTGGATTTATAAGTGCGATTGTTATCGTGCTTTTTACTCCAGTGCCAGAGACGCGCTATATGTCTGTGATACTCCCCTTAAGCCTTATTGCTACAATAGGACTTATCGCTTTTGCTTTGAAAGTATTGCGATTACATTCAAGCTTCCCAACACCAGAAGAGAATCCCGCTTTGTCTTGATTCTGGTTTTTCACACACCACAATATGAAGACAGAAAAAATGAAAGATTGTTTCAAATATAGCTGTGGCCTCAAATATCCTAGTGAGAATAGGCAGAGAGCAAGCCAGGAGTAATTTATAATGCTATGAAATTTTCTAGGAGTTTTAGTCCGAGATTGTGGCTTTTCTCTGGATGTGGTTGTATGCCTAAGACATTCTCTCTTGCGATGATGGAGGGGAAGGAGTAACCGTATTTAGAGAAAGCTAAGGTGTCTTGCAGGGCTATATCTGTAGCATGAAAACTATGTACAAAATAGAGATAAAACTTCTGGGGATAGTCTTTGAACAAAGGGTGCTTTCTGCCCTCATCTGTGAGGAGGCAGGTATTCCAGCCAATTTGTGGAATCTTTAGAAAATCCAGATTTTTAAACTTGACTACTTCCCCCTGTATAAGCCCAAGCCCGCGATGGCTACCAAACTCATAGCTTTTATGAAGCAGAAGCTGCATACCAAGACAGATGCCTAGTAAGTATTTGCCACTTTTTACAAACTCATGGATTGCTTGATCCATGCCATTTGCTTGCAGATGTTTGATAGAATCGCCAAATGCACCAACACCAGGCAAGATGATCTTGTCATAGTGCCGCAAAGCAGATGGGCTAGATTCTATGCAAATCTCTGTATGCTTAGAAGTTTTTGCACAAAACTCAAGTGCGTTTCTCACACTTGCGAGATTGCCTATGTTGTAGTTTAAAATTGCGATTTTCATATTCCTCCTTTGCACCCTCTTAGAGCTTCAAACCTTTGTGGTGGCTTGATACGCCTTAGTCTTAGCTCGCGATAGAATCTGTGTAGAGCGATATGCTCCTTTGTTCCCATCGAGTAGAAAATACGCTTGAGGTATTCTCTGATATAGTTTGATTGTATTTGTGTGTCTCTTGCTGCTCTGTGTAGTATGTAGTGGGGGATTTTGTATCTATGGTGTTTGGTGAAGGCTTTGGTGATTTGCTCTAAGTACTTGCCATATTTGTTGTAACACAAGCGTCCAAAGACAAAAGGTAGCTTGTGTTTGTGCCACCAGAGCTCTCCGAGATCTAATGCCTTGCCACCATCGGCTTTGAATTTCAATGCTCTATCTCCTATAAGCACCTCGCCTTTGAGCTCAAGAACTCGTAAAAGCGCATTAGAAGTAGCTGACTGGTAGTCAAGGCCACTGCCACTTTTTGCTAGCACACTCCATACAGCTCCCTTTGAGATTATCCCGCAAGGTAAGGCTTTGTGTCTAGAATCCGCATACATCCCTGCGATAGAGGAGATAAAGCCTGCATCGATACGGCGGAATAAAAAGTCATGATTGAGTCTTGAGGGGTAAGATTTCTTTAAGGTGATAAATTTCTTGCTCGAAGCACTTAAGGGGTAGGCTTTGATAAATGTATCAAATGGCAGGAGATTGAGATATTCTATTTTTCCAAAGCGCATTAGATCACCATCTTGATATGTTTGTGTGCGCTTAGTGCGCGAAAAATACTATCACGCGTATCTTGAGAATCCACTTCTAAGATGATATGCACGCTTATAAAGTTGCCTTTGCTTGAGGGGCGGATTCTAGTGAATGTAAAAGGAATGTCTAGGATTTGGAAAATAGCCTCCTTGACTTCATTCTCATCTTTGCCGATCACGGCGTATTCCCACACTCTAGGGTATAGGATCTCTTTTAGCATTTGCATGAAGCTGCGAAATGAGATTGTGTAATTGCACGATTGTATGCATTAGGATAGCTCATGTAAAAGTAAGCATGGGGCATTGTTACTCCTTAAAGGTTTAGAGATTCTGCAAAATATCTAGGAAAGCTTGCGGGATTTTGCGAGGCTTTTGGAGCTTGACATCTACAAATGCAAGCAACACTTCCATACTAAAGATGAGAATTTCTTGGTTGCTTTGGCTACCTTGTCTGCTTGGTTTGGCGGTGGCGACTTTAAAAATCTTTTGGTCCAGTAAGATAGTCGTTTTGCGGGATTTCAGGAGCTTGGTGCGCACTTCTAATACATCTCCAAGAACGGCGGTATTGTGAAATTTCGCATTCATCGTGCTTAGCACAAACCCACAATTATCCTCGCAAGGCAGAATATTTCTTGTAAAAAACAACTCGCTTCGCGCTCTTTCACAGTATCTGATATAACTTGTATGATAAACAATCTGACCGCAATCTGTGTCCTCAAAATAAACTCTTATTCGCATAAATCTCACCTAAACAATACTGTAAAAATTCGGAGAATTTTAGGCTCTAAAAGCAAATTTGCTTAAGGGAATGTCAGATATTGAAAACAAGTATCAAAAAGGGATTCTGCTAGAATTACGTCTTATTTCTATAGGTAAGGACAAGAGAATATGACTACACAAGATTGCATTACTTCTAATTGGGGGGGGGGCAGTAGAGAATAGCTCTTATCTTTACACGCTTATTTGTATCCCTACTTACAACGAAGCCAATAACATCGCTGACCTCTTATATAAAATCCTCTCTCTCTACCCGCAGTTACACATTCTTATTATTGATGACAATTCCCAAGATGGCACAAGAGAGATTGTAAAAAACATCGCTCAGAAGTATCCGAATCTTCATATTTTAGAGCGCTCTGGCAAGATGGGTTTAGGGAGTGCGTATATCTCTGGGTTTTTGTGGGGGATAGAAAAAGGATTCTTGTACTTCATACAAATGGATGCGGATTTTTCTCATAATCCAAGTTATCTGAAACAAACTCTTTGTAATCTCTCGTGCTTTGATGTGGTCATAAACTCGCGCAATATCATTGGCGGAGGTGTGCTTGGTTGGGGGATTTTCCGGAGGTTTTTGTCGTCATTTGGAAGTTTGTATGCGCGGTTATGGCTTGGAGCTAGGATTATGGACTTTACAGGTGGATTTAATGCCTATAGCAAAGATATATTGCTAGCTTTAGGGCTTGAGAGTATTACTTCTAATGGCTATTGCTTCCAAATCGAGATGAAGTATAAAGCCTTGCTTGCTGGGGCGAAGATCATTGAGCTGCCTATTATCTTTGAGGATAGAGTAAATGGCACATCTAAGATGAATAAATCCATCATTCTAGAAGCTCTGTATCGCGTGCCGCTTTTGCGCCTAAGACAAAGGTAGTTTGTGCGGCAATTTGTCCTATTTAGCTGTGTGGGAGTACTTGGAAGTATTAGTAATCTTGTGTGCTTTTATTTTCTACAACTTTTTGGGGTGCAGTATATTCTTAACGCGTGTTTGTGTTTTTGTATCGCAGTAAGCCAAAACTACATCTTGAATTCTCTCTTGACTTTTTCTTATACCATTTGTGTGCGTGCCTATCTTCTTTATGTCAGTGTAAATATTTTTGGGCTTGGTATCAATCTTATCGTGCTGTTTGTGTGCCAAAAGTTTATGCTTTCTACTCTCTTGGCTTTTATCACGAAAAATCACGCAATGCTTTTGTTCCAAGCTCTTGGCATAGTGTGTGCGATGGTGAGTAACTTTTGCTTATCGAAGTTTTTTATTTTTACAAAAGGAGGCAAGCAGTGAAGAAATATTTGATTTTCTGCTGTGTTGTAAGCATATTTGTGCTGGTTTTTAAACCCATATACTCTGGGAATTATGCTGGTTTGAGCTCGACTTTTGCGCCTATACATGTCACTGTAGCCACATATAGCCCTTGCGAGAATTACGCACTTAGCGTAAGTGTGAATAAACGTGCTCTGTCTTTTGAGATAAAGTCGGATAATGTGCGATTCTATCCTTTGTCCTTTGAAGCCAGACCATATATCTGCGCGCTAGCTCGGAATGCTATCAACGCACCGATCAAAAAAGCGTCTTTACATATGCAATCTCAAAACGCGATAGAGGATATTGAATTTATCTCTATCACAATAGGAAGTGAGAATTTCTATATTGCCAAAGAGCAGATTTTAGAGATGATAGAGCTCTGGGATTCTAAGGTCTTGGATCTTTCGCACTACAAGCTTAAAGATTCTGATTTGATCATGAATTCATATACATCACTTGTATTTGGCTTCTTTTATTATTTTCTCACGCCTCCGTATATGTTTATATGGGTGTTTTGCATTGTATTAGCACTCTTTATGCGAGAACAATTCCCTAGCAAAAAAGAAATTTCGCCTCTCTTGCTTTTGTCGTTTATCATCATTCTTGGAGTGGTATTGCGCGTAAATAATTACAATAGTTTTAGTCTTTGGGGTGATGAGCTGTATTCTGTGGGGGTTGTCAGCTATCCTAACTCCGAATTTTCAAGTGTGTTTTTAGACCCGGGAAATCCGCCCTTTTATAATCTCCTACTGAAAATCTGGCTGCATATATTTGGCTACACAAGTGCGGCTGCTAGGAGTCTTAGCGTGCTTATAGGATCGCTTGGGACTTATAGTATGTATCTTTTGCTGAAAAACCACGCGCTTACATTAAAAACTAAGGGTTGGGTGTCTGCTAGTTCCATCACCCCAGATTCTCTAGCTCCATCACATCTTATTATTCCACCAACTTCCATCGCACTTATTGGTGCCTTTTTCTTTGCTTGTTCATATGTAGCCATAGGTGCATCACACGAGGTTAGGGGATATGTACTTGTACTGAGTGTGATTCCTTTGGTGTTTTATTTTCTTTTGAATCTCTACAAAAGCCTGAGTTGGAGAAATATACTAGGCTATATCATAAGTGCGAGCATATTGTGTAATACCCATTATTTTGGCTCGATTGTGGTGTT
This sequence comes from Helicobacter sp. 10-6591, assembly GCF_003288805.1. Classification (GTDB taxonomy): domain Bacteria; phylum Campylobacterota; class Campylobacteria; order Campylobacterales; family Helicobacteraceae; genus Helicobacter_F. Next base: position 59,751 of record NZ_NHYK01000001.1, read on the forward strand.
TGCTAGCTTTATTGTCAGCGTGATAATGCTTTGGGGGGAGCACAAAAAGATACTTGCGATTTTTGTCTGTGATGTGCTTATCGCTTGCTCGCTTCTGCCATTTTTTATCATCACTGCATTTTCTAGAGCACTAAGTGATACAAGCTTTAATACTTGGATTCCCTATCCTTCACTTGATACATTGTTTTTGACTCTGCCTGTATCTCTTGGAAGTGCAAGCGGAGCATTTATATTTTTGCTACTCTTTTTGCTTATCCCAAAGTCCCGCAATGCATTTCTTTGGGTATGTGCGATGATGATTATTCTGTGTATAACCCTGCCATTTTTGCTTAGCTTTATCCGACCTATCTATGTGCCTAAGTACGCTATTTATATCATCTATCCTTTTATGCTCTGTGTATTAAGCATAGGGATTGTCTTGCTGGCACAATCTATTATGCCCACAAGAGCACAGGTTATGGGATTTATCACCTTAAGTGCTTCGATGATTCTTATCGCACTGACGAATCATACAATCCAACCTATTGGTATAGGAGATAATTCTCGCGCGAAATTCCAATTCATCACGCAAGATTCTCGTAATGAAAATAATGCATACATTGTGGATACAAATATGATCATGGCGAAGAAGCAGCGACAGTATGAAATCTATGGATTTACGCCAAATGCGCAATTTCTGCGCATAGAAACCAAGAGTCTACTAGAGAGACTTTCTGCGTTCAAACAGGGTGATGTGCTATATCTTGATGATTATTATACTCACGAGCAGGATATATTGAATCAATGTAGAAAGCTTGGAGCGCGTGTCTATGTCATCCCGTTTGGGATACTAGCTCATGACAACATGGAGGAAAATCAAGAAGTGGTTTATAAGGTCGTATTTTAAGCTATGTTCACAAAGGATTTATTGATAGAAGCGCAAAGGTCGTAGGAGTATAAAGTAGGAGAAAATAGTTTATAATCGCCAAATTTCTCTCAAGGCAGTGCTGATGAAAAGAACTTTGTCTTTTGCTTGTTTCTTGTGTTTTAAAGCTTTAGCAAACAATCTCTCTTATCCACAATCCCATCTATTCCAAAACCCCACATACCAAGATAATCTCTTAAAAACTTATCATAGCTACGCCCAGCACAAAGTCAGACAGCAAAGCATTTTTGATAAAGCCCCGCTGAAGTTGCCAAAATTTAAAATAAGAAAAATAAGAAAATCACAGAAGCTCATAAGACAAGCAGACAAAGCAGAAATTCTTTTAAGACAGACAAAGAAGCAACAAGTCAAAGCAACTCTGACAAATAAGAAAGATTCAAGAATCTGGGATAAATCACAGATCCCCTATGAGCAGGAAAGTAACTTGATTAACCTCAACTAAATATTTTGCGCAATCAAATCACCCATTTTCTCACACCCCACGCTGATCATGCCCTCACTCATCATGTCCAAAGTACGATAGCCAGAATCTAAGACTTTTATGACTGCTTGCTGCAACGCCTCTGCTTCTGCTTTCAGTCCAAAAGAAAGATCAAGCATTAATGCCGCGCTTAGGATGGTACCTATGGGATTTGCCTTATCCTGTCCTGCAATATCTGGCGCGCTTCCGTGTATAGGCTCATACATCCCTAGCTTTGTGTGTCCTAAAGATGCTGATGGAATCACGCCAATTGTCCCTGTGATTACACTTGCTTCATCACTTAGAATATCCCCAAACATATTTTCTGTCAAAATCACATCAAATTGGCTAGGGCAGCGCACTATCTGCATAGCTGCATTATCCACATACATAAATTCTAAGCTCACTTCTTGATAATCTCTTGCTACATATTCCACTACCTCACGCCACAGCCTACTGGAATCTAGCACATTGGCCTTATCCACACACACAATATGCTTCTTGCGCTTGAGTGCTAGTTCAAATGCCGCTTTTGCAATGTTTGTAATCTGGGATTGTGTATAGCTCATCGCATCACTTGCGTACTTCTCTCCATTGATAACTTCGATTTTTTTCTCACCAAAGTATGCGCCACCCACAAGCTCCCTTACAATCACAAAATCTATGCCTTTTTGCAAAATCTCGATTTTGAGTGGACTTGCATCTTTTAACTGAGGGAAAATCTTTGCAGGGCGGATATTTGCAAACAAATCCAATTCTTTGCGGATTCTTAAAAGTGCACTTTCAGGGCGATTGTCCTTTGGCTGAGTATCCCATTTTGGACCGCCTACTGCGCCTAAAAGCACGCTATCACTTTGCTTACAAGCTTTGAGGGTGGATTCTGGTAGGCACTTGCCTGTCTTATCGATGGCTATACCTCCGGCCAAAAGCTCATTGAAAGCAAAACTATGGTGGAACTTCTTTGCTACAGAATCTAAGACTTTTCTTGCTTGCGCTATTACCTCAATTCCTATGCCATCTCCACTGATTAGTGCGATATTTTTTGTCATCGTTACTCCTTACAAGATACAGGCTTATTTGGTGTAAATCACTCTCAGAAAGAGTGCGCTAGAGTGTGCCTTGAAATAGCATAAGCTAGTTTTTCTTGTCTTTTGCTATCCAGTTCAAGTAACCATTAGCATTGATGATTTCTTGTATAAATGGGGGGAATGGTGTGGTACTAAAGTTTTTTTGCGTGTGAAGGTTCTTTATAATGCCACTATCAAAATCTATTTCAATCTCATCATCAGAGCTTATAGAATCTGCAATCTCCTCAGATTCTATAATCGCTAGGCCTATATTTATGGCATTGCGATAAAAAATGCGAGCAAAAGATTTAGCGATAATACAGCTAATCCCACTGGCTTTAATAGCGATAGGTGCATGTTCTCGACTACTTCCACAGCCGAAATTCCAACCACCCACCATAATGTCACCCGGTTGCACCTTTTTCACAAAATCCTTGTCGATATCCTCCATGCAATGCATTGCCAACTCTTTGTGGTCAGCGGTATTGAGATAGCGCGCTGGAATAATCACATCGGTATCAACATTGTCTCCATATACTAAAGCCTTTCCTCTGACTTGCATTTTTACTCCTTGTAATTAATATGAGTTTAAAGCCCTAATCGTTTCATCACTGGGCTTTTGCTACTAGCTTATTAAAGGTCTCTTCGTCTAAAATTTGGATTCCAAGAGTCTGAGCCTTATGGAGCTTGCTACCGGCATTTTCCCCACAAAGAACATAGTGTGTATTTTTACCCACAGATGAGCTAACCTTGCCTCCGAGATTTTCTATTAAACCAACAAAATGCTCTCTGGGCAAAGATAATGTACCTGTGATGACAATATTTTTTTCCAAAAATACAGAATCTTTTTTGGCATTAGATACTGGCACTCTAGGCTGCAAGATTTTAAGTATTTTTGTGATGAGATCTTTGTTTGCATGGTTAAACTCACACAAGGATTTTGCCATTTCCGCACCAAAGCCATCGATTTGTGTGATTTCTTCAAGGCTTAAACTAAACACATCAAGCCCAAACTGCTTTGCAAGTTTTTTGCTAGCACCCTCACCTATATGCTCAATCCCCAATGCATTAATAAGCCGCCAAAGCTCGATTCCACGGGTGCTTTTGATACTTAGGATCAAATTTCTTGCGCGCTTTTCTTTCCACCCATCAAGCTCTAAAAGCTGCTCTTCTTGCAAGTTATAGAGATCTAATATCCCTTTGATTAAGCCCTTATCAAAAAGCTCATAGACAATCTTATCACCCAAACCATCGATATTTATGGCTTTTTTGGACGCAAAATGTATGATGGATTCTTTTACTCGTGCTTCACAATTAAGATTCTGACATTTGACAAGTATTTCCTCTACAAGCAGCTTCTCTCCACATACAGGACAGATTGTTGGGGATTGGATCTTCTCTTGGCTGCCATCTCTTTGTGATTCCAAAGGCTTGATGATTCTTGGAATCACATCTCCACTGCGAACGACTACGACTTTATCATACAAGCGTATATCTTTTTTTGCAATTTCACTGAAGTTGTGCAAGCTTGCGCGCGAGATGATAGCACCCTCTATCTCAATAGGATCAAGACTTGCCACAGGTGTGATGACACCCGTCCTGCCTACTTGGAAACTCACATCTATAATCTTAGAGATTTTCTCAACCGCTGGGAACTTATACGCACAGGCAAAACGGGGGGATTTGATAGTCCAGCCAAGTGAGAGCTGTGAAGTGATCTCATCGAGCATGACCACCATACCATCAAGTGCTATAGGATAGCTATCGCGAATATCTTTGAGCGATGTGTAAGCTTGTAAAATTTCATCTTGCGATGTGCAGTATTTAAAAAACGGCATGGGAATGAAGCCAAAAGTTTCTATGTGTTTAAGAATCTCATAAAAGCTATTTGATTGCAAGCTACAATGCCCAACTCCCCATACCATAAATTTCAAAGGACGCTTTGCAGTTATCTTAGGATCTAATTGTCTGAGGCTGCCTGCGGCTGCATTCCTGGGATTAGCAAACAATGGGAGGTTTTCCTCCAGCCGCGCGGAATTTAGCAGCTGAAAGTCATCTTTTGCAATCACGATTTCGCCGCGTATCTCGATATGATCTTGGTAGGGAATATCAATTGGGATTGAAAAAATCGTGCGTGCATTTTGTGTGACTAATTCACCTTCTAGACCATTACCTCGTGTGATAGCGCTTTGTAAAATGCCATTGTTATAGATCAGATTCAAAGAAAGCCCATCAAACTTCGGCGAACACACAAAGCTAGCATTTGGATATACCTTATAGATTCTCTGCAGCCACTCTTTTAGTTCAGTTTCATCAAAAACATCATCCAAACTCCACATGCGATTTAGATGTGAACTTTTTTCAAACTCAGGAAGTGGAGTATCGCCTACTCGCTGTGTAGGAGAGGTGGGATCTATTTCATTAGAGGTAAGCTCGTATCTTTTGACTTTGTGGTAGAGCTCATCATACTGCCAATCACTTGCTATTGGGTCATCAAGGACATAGTAGTGGTATGCCATTTTCTTTAAGAGTGCTACGGCATTTTTATAATCTTTGGAATCTAAGATCTGCAAGTTCGCCCTTAAATTTTATAGTGGATTTGTGGATAATTTAAGCTAGAATTATACACCAATCCACAAGACACAAAGCAACAGAGCAAACGAAACCAAAAGCATTTTTCACAAAACTTTAATGAAACAGGAGAAAATTTTGATAGACAAAATAGATACTTCGTTGCATTTAAAAAATGAAGCGCAATTTCTTTGTTTTACACTTGAGAAAGAGGAAAATGGTGAAATCCAGCTTTATGCAATGAATGTCTTTAAAATACGCGAGCTTATTTATTACACCGATATCATCACAGAGACAGAAGGCGATAATAGCGGCGTGCTCCTAGGATTTTTGAATGTAAGAGATGAAACCATACCGCTTGTTGATATGCGTCGCTGGCTGTATTATCACCCTGAGCATCCAAATCGCGATTTACGCGCGCATTCTATTGATAATGAAGATGGCAAATGTCTTGTGGTGATTTGTAATTTTTCAAACTGCACTGTGGGGCTTAAGATTCTGGGGGTTCGTCGTATCATCCAAAAGAATTGGGCTGAAGTTAATGTAGGCAGCGAGTATGGAATCGATGGGAATTCTAAAGTCACAGCCACGACAAAATATGATGATGGTTCTGTGATACAGATTCTGGATGTAGAGCGCATGGTATCTGATATTTTCCCAGTACATGATGAAGTGAAAGAATTAGAGCTTGAAAGCATCGAAGCGATACATAGCAATAAAGTCCTGTTACTAGCCGAAGATTCCAAAACAGCCGCAAAATCCTTGCAAAACATTATAGAGAAGCTTGAAATCCAGTATTTTGCTTTTCCAAATGGCAAGGCGCTTTTGGATTATCTCGAGAATAAAGGCGTTGCGCAAATGGTCGGAGCGATCATCACAGACCTTGAAATGCCTATGGTATCAGGCTTTGAAGTATTAAAAAGAGTGAAAGAGAATCCACAGACGGCACATATTCCAGTGATTATCAACTCTTCTATGAGCTCAGATTCTAACAAGCAGATGGCAGAAGCCCTAAAGGCTGATGCTTTCATCACAAAGTCCAATCCAACAGAGATAGAACAAGCACTCAAAAAACTACTCAAACACTAGGCTTCTCAAACCAAATCACAAACTTACTAAAGGATACATAATGCATAGGACACATCTTTGCACGGAAGTCAGTACAGATACTATAGGGCAGGTGGTGCATGTATGTGGTTGGTGTAATAGCTATCGCGATCACGGCGGTGTGATCTTTTTAGACTTACGCGATAAAAGCGGAATCTTACAGCTTGTCTGCGACCCGAGCTCGCCTGCTTATGAGAGTGCTTCAAGTGTGCGCGATGAGTTTGTGTTGCTTGCTAAAGGCAAAGTCCGTGCTCGCGGCGAGGGATTAGAAAATCCAAAGCTCAAAACCGGAAAAATCGAAGTCGTGCTCGATGAGCTTATCATCGAAAACAAATCACTCACTCCGCCATTTAGCGTAGGAGAGACAAATGTCAATGAGGAGCTGCGATTAAAATATCGCTATCTTGATTTGCGCTCATTGAAAAATTTTGAGATATTCAAACTTCGCTCTGAGATAACCATCGCTATAAGAAATTCGCTGCACAAAATGGGATTTTTGGAAGTCGAGACACCCATTCTCACGGCTTCTACGCCAGAAGGAGCGCGTGATTATCTCGTGCCATCGCGCGTGCATGATGGGCAGTTTTTTGCCTTGCCACAAAGCCCACAGCTCTTTAAGCAGCTGCTTATGGTTGGTGGCTTTGATAGGTATTTCCAGATTGCCAAATGTTTTCGCGATGAGGATTTGCGTGCTGATAGGCAGCCAGAGTTTAGTCAGATTGATGTGGAGATGAGCTTTTGTAGCCAAGAGGATGTCATGGGTGTAGCTGAGAGCTTGCTCAAAGATATTTTTCAAATAAGCGGGCATGAGATACACATACCTTTTGCCCGTATGCCATACATCCAAGCGATGGAGACTTATGGGAGCGATAAGCCTGATTTGCGTTTTGGCTTGCCTCTGATAGAGGTGGGGGATTTATTTACGGATTCAAGCAATGAGATCTTTGCTTCTATCGCTGCAGATTTTCAGAGCAATCGTATCAAGGCACTCTGCGTCAAAGAAGGGGATTTGAGATTCACACGCAAGAGTCTGGGTGAGACAGAGGAATTTGTGCGGAAGTTTGGCGCCAAAGGGCTTGCATACATACAGCTCAAAGAAGATGGCGCTAAAGGCCCGCTTGTGAAGTTTCTGAGCGAATCAAGCTTACAAGCTCTCTTAGAACGTGTCGGGGCAGAGGTCAATGATATTGTTTTCTTTGGGGCAGGTCACAAAAAGCTTGTGTGGGATTATATGGGGCGCTTGCGTATCAAAATCGCGCAAGATTTTGACCTCATCGATACCAAAGCATTAGAATTTGTGTGGATTGTAGATTTTCCAATGTTTGAGCGCAATGAGGACAATTCCATCTCAGCACTCCACCATCCCTTCACAATGCCCAAAAATCTAGAATCCGATGACATAGAATCCATCCAATCTATAGCCTATGATATAGTGCTCAATGGCGTGGAGCTAGGCGGGGGGAGTATAAGAATCCACAAGCCAGAGATCCAGCAAGAAGTTTTTAAGATTCTTGGTATTTCTCAAGAGGATGCAAAGCAACGCTTTGGCTTCTTGCTTGAGGCGCTAAGTTTTGGTGCGCCTCCACATGGAGGCTTTGCCATAGGACTTGATAGGCTTATCATGCTACTTAGCAATAGCCTCTCTCTGCGCGATGTGATAGCATTCCCCAAGACGCAAAAGGCTACTTGCCTCCTTACTAATGCGCCAAATGATGTCAGCGAGGAGCAATTACGCGAGCTTCATATCCGTTTAAGAAATCTCAAAAAATCAATATAAAGGGAGAATATGAAACAGTTATTTTTGATTATTGGAGCACCCGGAAGTGGGAAAACTACCGATGCGCAGATTATCGCTAAGAACAACGCTGAGCACATTGTGCATTACTCTACAGGGGATTTGCTGCGAGAGGAAGTATCAAGCGGAAGCGAGCGCGGGAAATTAATCGATAGCTTTGTGAGCAAAGGGAATCTCGTGCCGCTTGAGATAGTTATAGACACAATTATTAGTGCCATCAAAACCGCGCCAAAAGACATCATACTCATCGATGGCTATCCGCGTAGTGTCGAGCAAATGGAGGCTTTGGATTCCCAGCTTAAGATACACAAGGATGTCGTGCTTAAAAGCGTGATTGAAGTAGTCGTGAGCGAGGAAGTAGCCAAAGACAGAGTGCTAGGACGCGCTAGAGGTGCTGATGATAATGTGGAGGTGTTTTATAACCGTATGAATGTGTATCTAGCCCCCCTAAAGACAATCCAAGATTTTTATGCCAAAGACAATTTGCTGCACAAAATCGATGGCCAGCGCAGTATCGAGCAAATCGTAGATGACATGCAAGCATTTATCAAATCCCAACTTTAAAGGACAGACAATGGATTTACAAAAAATCGAAGTAGATTCAAACCCAGACAAAATCAATGTAGTAATCGAAATCCCCTATGGCTCAAATATCAAATACGAAATAGACAAAGAAAGTGGTGCTGTAGTAGTCGATAGGGTGATGTATAGCGCTATGTTCTATCCGGCTAATTACGGCTTTGTGCCAAATACTTTAAGCAATGATGGCGATCCAGCTGATGTCTTGGTGCTTAATGAGTATCCATTGCAAGCAGGCAGCGTGATTAAGGTGCGATTGCTTGGTGTGCTTATCATGGAAGATGAGAGTGGATTGGATGAAAAGCTTATCAGCGTACCGATTTCAAAGATTGATCCGCGTTATGACAGAATCAAAAGCCTAGATGATTTGCCACAAATCACGCTTGATAGGATTAAGAATTTTTTTGAAACCTATAAGACACTAGAACCTAACAAATGGGTAAAAGTCAAAGACTTCAAAGATGTTGCTGCAGCCAAAGAGATTCTTGAAAATGCAATAAGGAATTATAAGAAATAGTGCAATTTCGCGTTTTCTATCTCTCAAGAAATATCCAGCCTTATAAGCAAATTTTCTCTATGTATTTCCAATACTTATTGAAAGGATAATCTTGGAATCACAAGAAATTCACCTCACAGACACTATTGCTATTTCTTCTAAGATACCTCCACTTGTTATTCCTGAAATCGGGATAAACCATAACGGGTCATTAGAGATTGCCAAACTCATGGTAGATAGTGCCAAAAGAGCTGGAGCAAAGCTTATCAAGCACCAAACACATATCATAGAAGATGAGATGAGCTCTGAAGCCACAAAGATTATTCCAGGCAATGCCCAAGTCAGTATCTATGAGATTATGAAACGATGTGCATTAAGCCGACAAGATGAAATAGCATTAAAAGAATATACAGAGAAACAAGGTCTTATGTATTTAAGCACGCCGTTTTCTCGAGCTGGAGCCAACCGCTTAGAAGATATGGGTATATGCGCATATAAAATAGGATCTGGAGAGTGTAATAATTATCCACTTATCAAGTACATAGCTGCTTTTAAAAAACCTATCTTGCTGAGTACGGGTATGAACACCTTGCATAGTATTGCCAAAAGTGTAAAGATATTAAGGGAGTTTGAAGTGCCTTTTGTACTTTTGCATACTACCAATCTCTATCCTACACCTGAAAATCTCGTACGCCTAAGCGCAATGAAAAAATTGGAATCTGAGTTCCAATGTCTTGTCGGACTAAGTGATCATACTTTGAGCAATCTAGCCTGTCTTAGTGCTACAGCACTCGGAGCAAGTGTATTAGAGAGACATTTTACCGATACGATGGATAGAGAAGGACCAGATATTGTGTGTTCAATGGATGAGTTTGCCTTAAAAGATCTCATCGAGCAAAGCAGGCGTGTGTATATAATGAGAGGCGATGGAGCAAGTAAAGAAGCAACAAGCCAAGAGCAAGTCACTATAAATTTTGCCTTTGCAAGCGTAGTGAGCATAAAGCCTATACAAAAAGGCGAAATCTTAAGTACAGAAAATATTTGGGTCAAAAGACCAGCAGGAGGCATACCCGCTGAAGAATTTGAAAAGATTCTAGGCAAAAAAGCACGCACTCACATCGAATCTAACAGACAATTGCGATATGAGGATTTTGAATGAAAAACAATAAAGACAAGAAACGCATAGTTTTTGTTACAGGTACGAGAGCAGATTTCTCCAAACTCAAATCCTTGATGCGAAAAGTCGAAGAGAATGAGAATTTCGAACTCTTTGTTTTTGTAACAGGCATGCATATGAGCAATTATTTTGGTGCGACTTTCAGAGAAGTAGAAAAAGAAGGTTTTAAAAATATCTACAAATTTATAAACCACGATAGATATTACTCAATGGACAAAGCCCTAAGTACAACCATAGATGGATTCTCAAAATTTGTAGCTGAGATCAAACCCCATCTAATCATTGTGCATGGAGATCGTATCGAGCCACTTGCCGCTGCAAGTGTGGGGAGTTTGAATAATATCTTGGTTGCCCATATAGAAGGTGGAGAGATTTCAGGAACCATAGATGACAGCCTAAGACATGCTACTTCTAAGCTTGCGCATATCCATTTGGTCAATGACCAAAAAGCCAAGAAAAATCTTATACAACTAGGAGAAGACGAAAAAGCAATTTTCATCATAGGTTCTCCCGACCTTGATATTTTGCAAGATAAAACAATCAATATCAAGCAAGTCAAAAGCTACTACGAGATACCTTTTAAGAATTATGCAATAGCAATGTTCCATCCTGTAGTCACAGAATTTCACTCTATGATGAATCAAGCTAAAGACTTTGCTACAAGCCTTATAGATAGTGGGAAAAACTACATAGTTATCTACCCAAACAATGATTTGGGGTTTGAATGTATCATTGAAAGCTACAAAGCATTCCAAGACAATCAACGATTTAGAATCTTCCCATCGATTCGATTCGAATATTTTATAGCTCTACTCAAACACGCTGATTTTATTATAGGCAACTCATCTTGTATCCTCAAAGAAGCTGTATTTTTAGGCATACAAGGCATTAATGTAGGTTCAAGACAAACCAAACGCACAGGAATCGATAGTGTTCTCATCAAAAATGTCCCAAGTGATAAAGATGCCATCTTACAAGCCATCAAAGAAATAAAGCCTTATAAAACCACAAGAAACATTTCTCCAAATACTGCACACAGAAGCGATGAGCTATTTTCCCAACTTCTACAACAACAAGTCTTTTTTACTATAAACACACAAAAAACCTTTATGGAACTACCATGACCCTAGCAGTCATACTAGCCCGAGCCAATTCCAAAGGAATCAAGAATAAAAATCTCGCTCTTTTAGGTGGTAAACCTCTGTTGTACTACACGATTACAGCAGCTCAAGAAGCCTATGGAATAGATGAGATTGTATGTAGCAGTGATGGCGAAGAGATTTTAGAATATGCAAGTACCCATGCGATTCAAACACTCAAAAGACCAAGTATACTGGCAAGCGATACTGTCAGGAGCGATGAAGCCTTGCTGCATGTCTTAGAGCATTTTCGCGGATTTGATACATTTATTCTGCTCCAGCCCACTTCACCACTACGCACTGCAATCCACATCACAAAAGCCCTAGAGCTGTTCTACCAAGGAGACTATACAACTCTTATAAGCGTATTTAGGACAAACAAGGAGATTCTTAAATCCTTCATCCTTGATGAAGATGGGAATCTCAAGGGAATCTGCAACAACACCTATCCTTTTATGCCACGACAAGCTTTGCCTGATGTGTTTATGAGCAATGGGGCAATTTATATCTCCAAAACATCCTTCTTTAAAAAACACCAAAGTTTTCTAAGTCCAAAGACAGCGCACTATGAAATGTCTCAAAACAGCAGTGTAGATATAAACGAACAATGCGACCTACTAAAAGCGCAAGAGTTTCTTGTAAGGGGCTATTAATCACAAACCTAACATTTTGAGCACCCAAATGCTTGGCAAGATGTTTTCTGGATTCTACCAAATAGCCTCCAAGCAACATGTTTGAATAAATTCTATGGAAACTAGGATGGTTTAAGAATGCTTTGGGCACTTGAAGGGCTGTCTGACTAAGAGCAGCTTTTGGATACAATGGCGAAACTTAAAACTTGGAGAGTGTGTGAATTATGGAAAATCTGCTAGAACATGGAAAAATCACTGATGTGCGTATCGATGAAAGTATAAAAGAGAGCTATCTTGATTATTCAATGAGCGTGATTGTGGGACGTGCATTGCCTGATGCGAAAGATGGCCTAAAACCAGTACATAGGAGAATCCTCTATGCAATGCATGAACTTGGTGTAACTTCTCGCAAACCTTATAAGAAAAGTGCGAGGATTGTGGGTGATGTCATTGGTAAATATCATCCGCATGGCGATACTGCCGTATATGATGCTTTGGTGCGAATGGCACAGGATTTTTCTATGCGTTTGGAGCTTGTCGATGGACAGGGTAACTTTGGGTCGATTGATGGGGATAGTGCTGCTGCTATGCGATATACAGAGGCTAGAATGACACAAGCAAGCGAGGAGATGCTGAGGGATATAGAAAAAGAGGTTGTTGAGTTTGTCCCAAATTATGATGATACTTTGAGTGAGCCAGCGGTTTTACCCACGAGATTGCCTAATCTGCTTATAAATGGCTCAAGTGGAATCGCTGTAGGTATGGCTACTTCTATCCCTCCACATAGAGTAGATGAGATTGTTGATGCTGTGCTGTCTGTCTTGGATTCTAAGGAAGTGAGTGTCGATGATTTGCTAGAGATTGTTAAGGGGCCAGACTTCCCCACGGGTGGAATCATCTACGGTAAGCAGGGTATTATAGAAGCTTATCGCACAGGGCGTGGTCGTGTACGAGTGCGGGCAAAGACCCATATCGAACATGGCAAGACAAAAGAAATGATAGTCATTGATGAAGTGCCTTATATGGTTAATAAAGCCAAACTTGTAGAGCAAATCAGTGAATTAGCCAGAGAGAAGGTCATTGAGGGTATCTCGGAGGTGCGCGATGAATCTGATAGAGAGGGAATCCGTGTGGTTATAGAGCTCAAGCGCGAGGCAATGAGTGAGATTGTGCTTAATCATCTTTTTAAATCCACTACGATGGAGAGTACTTTTGGGATTATTTTGTTGGCGATTAATAATAAAGAGCCAAAAATCTTCAATCTCTTGGAGCTAATCAATATCTTTATCAATCATCGCAAGACTATCGTTATCCGTCGTAGTATCTTTGAGTTGGAAAAGGCAAAAGCCAGAGCTCATATCTTAGAGGGACTTATCATCGCGCTTGATAATATTGATGCAGTCATATCTATAATAAGACAGAGTGCAGATACAGAATCTGCAAAAAGTGCTCTAATGGAGAAGTTTCAACTGTCGGATCTGCAAGCCAAGGCAATCTTAGAGATGAGATTACAAAGGCTTACAGGTCTAGAGAGAGATAAGATTCTGAGCGAACATGCAGAGCTTTTAAAGGAAATTGCGCGTTTAGAGGCAATACTTAGAAGTGAGGAGAAGCTAAAGGAAATTATTAAATCTGAGTTACTCGAAGTCAAAGAGAAGTTTAGCTCGCCACGCAGAACACAGATTGAGGATGATTATGATGCTATAGATATAGAGGATTTGATTCCAAATGAGCCGGTGGTAGTAACTATAAGTCATCGCGGCTATGTCAAGCGAGTACAGCTCAAGGTGTATGAGAAGCAAAACCGCGGAGGCAAAGGCAAGATAAGTGGCAATACACATGATGATGACTTCATAGAATCTTTTTTTGTAGCAAATACGCATGATACGATTATGTTTATCACAAATCGTGGGCAGCTGTATTGGCTGAAGGTGTATAAGATCCCAGAAGCTGGCAGGACTGCTATAGGCAAGGCAGTGGTAAACCTTATCAGTCTTCAAAGCGATGAGAAAATCATGGCCACCATCACTACGACTGATTTCAATAATGATAAATCATTGGTGTTTTTTACAAAAAATGGAATCGTGAAGCGGACAAATCTAAGCGAATATAGCAATATACGGAGTGTAGGCGTGCGCGCGATAAATCTCGATGAGAATGATGAGATTGTCGGCGCAAATATCATCACGCAAGATACTAAGGAGCTCTTTATTGCGACTTATAAGGGTATGTGTATACGATTTAGTATCGATGATGTGCGTGAGATTGGGCGTGTTAGTCGAGGGGTCACAGGCATAAGATTCAAAGCAAATGAGGACTTTGTGATAGGAGCTACAACTCTTGAAAGCGATAGTGATAAACTACTAAGTGTAAGCGAGCAGGGCATAGGTAAGCAGACAAGTGCTGGGGAATACAGACTGCAAAGTCGCGGTGGAAAAGGTGTCATCGCGATGAAGCTCACTGCAAAAACAGGGAAGCTTGTGAGCGTGATAAGCATAAATGATGAAAATATGGACCTTATGGTGCTTACAAGCTCAGGCAAAATGATACGAGTAGATACAGAGGCTATAAGAGAAGCTGGACGCAATACAAGCGGGGTGAAAATCGTCAATGTAGGTGATGATAAAGTTGCTTATGCTAACAAATGTCCAAAACAAAAACAAGATGAATTAGAAGGTGAATAAAGAGATTCTAATAACTTGGGCAAAGCAGGGTAAATAACCCCTTATCTTTTTATCACAATTTACAATTACCAAATTAGGCAGGGATTTAAGATGGATATAGCGTATCATCCAAAGGACATTGAGCAAAAGTGGCAGAAATTTTGGCAAGAAAACAAAAGCTTTGAACCACAAGAAATAAGTCAGAAGGAGAAAAAATACATCCTCTCTATGTTTCCGTATCCTAGTGGAGCTATTCATATGGGGCATGTGCGCAATTACTGTATAGGCGATGCTCTTGCAAGACATTACCGACAGATTGGATTTAATGTCCTGCATCCTATGGGGTGGGATGCGTTTGGTATGCCTGCTGAAAATGCCGCGATAAAACATGGAATCCACCCTAAAATATGGACTTATACAAACATCGATACTATGCGCAAAGAACTCCAAAGTCTTGGACTTAGCTTCTCTCAAGAAAGAGAGTTTGCTACAAGCGATAGTATTTATACGCGTTTTGAGCAAGAGTTTTTTATCAAAATGTGGGAAAAGGGTCTAATCTATCGCAAAGAAGCGTATTTGAATTGGTGTCCTCATGATAAGACTGTGCTTGCAAATGAGCAGGTTATAGATGGCGGGTGCTGGCGATGTGGGACGCAGATAGAGCAAAAGCTTATGTTCCAGTACTATATAAAAATCACGGATTACGCGGATGATCTTTTAAAAGGCTTAGAATCGCTAGAGGGGCATTGGCCAAACCAGGTGCTTATAATGCAAAAAAATTGGATAGGAAAGTCGCAAGGACTTGAGTTTTCTTTTGTCCTCACTCAAGAGTCGCAAAATAAATGTGGAGTAGAGAGTTTTAGAGTTTTTAGTACACGGGCGGATACTATTTTTGGCGTTACTTATTGCGCGCTTGCGCCAGAGCATAGGATTGTTGATTCTCTATTGGAAAATGGAATGCTCACACAGACGCAAATAAAGCACTTACATGCCATGCGCAAGACATCGGCCAGAGAGCGTCTTAATCTCGCAAAGGATGGTTTTGATTTAGGGATTAGGGCTATCCATCCTTTGAACAAGGAGGAGATTCCTGTTTGGGTGGCAAATTTTGTCTTGATGGAATATGCAAGTGGTGCGGTGATGAGTGTACCAGCACATGATGAGCGGGATTTCGAATTTGCCAAGCAGTTTGGCTTGCCAATAAAAGTCGTCTTAAAACCGGGATTAGAGAATCTACCTTATTGCGATGATGGGGAGCTTATAGAATCCCAAGAGTTTGATGGGCTTAGTGGGAATGCTGCACGAGAAGCCATAATCAGACATTTTGAAAAGTATAATTTAGGGGAGGGTAGTATCAACTATCGCTTGCGTGATTGGGGGGTTTCTAGACAGAGATATTGGGGAGCACCTATTCCTATGGTGCATTGTGAGCAGTGTGGGATTGTTCCTGAGAGAGTAGAGAATCTTCCAATCACTCTGCCTGAGGATATCACAATATCTGGCGAGGGGAATCCGCTCGAGCAGCATCCCACTTGGAGAGAATGTATCTGCCCAAAATGTGGGCAAAAAGCCATACGCGAGACTGATACGATGGATACATTTTTCCAATCTAGCTGGTATTTTCTGCGCTATGCTACACCCAAGAGATTCTGGGAAACTTGTGCGTTTAGAAAAGAGGATATTGCTTATTGGCTAGATGTTGATGAGTATATTGGCGGGATTGAGCATGCGATTTTGCATTTGTTGTATGCAAGGTTTTTCACAAAAGTCTTGAGAGATTTGGGATATGTGGATTTAAGCGAGCCTTTTAGGAATCTCATTACCCAAGGCATGGTATTAAAAGATAGTGCAAAGATGAGTAAGTCTAAAGGGAATGTCGTCGAGCCAAATGATCTGATTGCACGTTATGGAAGTGATAGTGCAAGATTGTTTGTGTTGTTTGCAGCGCCTCCAACAAAAGACTTAGAGTGGAATGATAATGCGCTTGATGGAGCGTTTCGATTCTTAAAACGTTTATGGGATAGAAGTAAAGATATTATTCCTGCACAAAGCTTGCCAAAGATAGAGACCACTTCACTCAGCAAAGCCCAAAAAACAGCGCGTAAAAAAGTCTATGAAGCATTGCAAAAGTCTTATGCGATTTTTGATAAAAAGCAGACAGGCTATGCTTTTAATACGCTTATTGCAGCGTGTATGGAAGCCTTCAATGCTTTAGATAAGCAATTAGAAGCTAAAGAGAACCAGTGTTTTGAGGTCTTAAGCGAGGGATATTTTATCCTTTTGCATATTTTAGAGCCAATCACACCACATATTTGCTGGGAGTTGAGCGATTATTATTTCCAACGTGCAAATTTTGTTAAGATCCCAGTGGATTCCCAAGCACTCCAATCCCAAGAAATCACGATAGCAATTACAATTAATGGCAAGAAACGTGTTGAAATCGAAGTGTCTAATACAATAGAAAAAGAGGAACTCTTAGCAGTTGCAAAAATAAGTGCTAATAAATGGCTACAAGATGTACAGATAGTCAAAGAAATCATTGTGCCAAACAAGCTTGTGAATTTTGTTACAAAATAAAGATTGAGAATCTTGGCTATGAACTTGTGTAGATTGCTTACCCTTAGTGCTTTAGTGTTTTTGCTAGGTGCTTGCGGGTATTTGCCTATGAGTAGGTATTCTGAGTTTGTCTTTGGCGAGGGAGTGTATGTGGAGCTAACGATGAATCCATTGATACCAGAGGCTTCTGTGGGCGCAAAAGATACCATCAATCTTGCGATACTCACGCGTTTCCACAATACGCTTGCATCAAAAGAGAATGCAAATACAATCATTGATATGCGTGTGAATTCTGTAACAAACTCCCCGATAGCCTATGATAGCAATGGATTTGTGAGTTTTTATCGGGTGAGTGTTGATTTAAATTTTGTACTGAAAAATAAGGATGGTGTGAGACTTAGTGTGAGCAACTCGGGCTATTATGATTACGCAGCAAACTCGACTTCGGCTGTGATAATAGAGGATGCGAAGCTTAATGCGATTTCAAATGCTACAACCCAAGCCCTTGATAAGTTTATCTCACAAGTAGCATTCCATGGGAGTCAGATAGAAAAAAATGCTGAGCAATCTAGCTTCAAAGAAGATTCTAAGAAAACTGCCCAAGAGTGAAACACTTAAAATAAGCAATGAAGCCATCCAGTCTTGTTGCATATCTTCGAAGTAAAGGCGCCGAAGTCGCTCCATTTGACCCAAATCGTGCCAAGAGAATCTACTCACAGCTTGAAAGGTACTTGCATATACCAAAGCACATCATCCATCTTGTAGGCACAAATGGTAAGGGTAGTACTGGACGCTTTATAACACTAGCGCTTATACAAAATCATCGCAGTGTGTTGCACTTTAGCTCACCACATCTTTTTGAATTTCATGAACGTTTTTATCTCAATGGGCAGCATGTAAGTGATGAGGCTTTAGAGCGTGCGCATAATTTTTTACAAACTTTTGGTTTCATAAAAGAGTCTAGCTATTTCGAATATGCGACTTTCTTGGCGCTAGTTTTGGCGCAGGATTGTGAATTTTTAGTTTTAGAAGCTGGAGTAGGGGGGGAGTTTGATTCTACCAGTGTCGTTAAATGTGAATTAAGTTTTTTCACACCTATTGGAATCGATCATAGGGATTTTTTAGGGGATAGCATAGAATCTATTGCAGGCACTAAACTTCGCGCTATGAAAGAAAATGCGATTCTAAGCAAGCAAGAATTTCTTGTAACACAGCAGCTTGCTTGCAAAATAGCCAAAGAATATAATGCAAGGATTTTTAGTATGCAAAACATAGAGACTTGCGATGATTTTATGCACGCTTGTGAGGCGTTTGCGGGTGTATTTGGAGCTAAAGCTAAGCTGCAGGATTATAAGTGTGTTTTTAACTTATTTCAGTCGTATTGTCTTAAAAACCACTATGTGGGATTTTTGAAACAAAATCTTCTTGGTGCATTCTTTGTCTTGAGATTCTATGGATTGGATATTGACTTTACTCGCTTAAAGGCATTGGATTTACGCGGACGTGCTGAGAGAATAGCTGAAAATATCTTGGTTGATGTCGGGCATAATCTTGAATGTGCTAAGGCATTAGTGGCTGTGCTACTTGAGACTTTTGCCCAAAAACGCTTCACATTGGTGTATAATAGCTACTTTGACAAAGATATTAATGGTATTTTGGAGTTTTTTAAACCCTATGTCGAGAGAGTTTTGATCTTGCCTATTTTTGAAAATGAACGAATTGTTCCAATACATAATCTCAAGGCTATTTTGAAAAGGCTGGAGATAGATTTTGTAGAATTTGATTCTTTAAGTTTGGAAAAAGATAAATATTATTTGGTTTTTGGGTCTTTTAGTGTGGTTGAGGAGTTTTTAAAATGCACAGCAAGCAAAAGATAAACAGAGGAGAGTGAATGCAAGATAAACTCATGATTTCTATTGTAGATGATGAGGGATCAAAGCAGTTTAGCATCCATCGTATTATCAAAAAAATACTTTTTTATTTAGGAATCGGTGTTGTTGTGATGCTTGTGAGCTATCTATTGATGGTAAAGCTACTTATCAAGGAACTTGATGAGCTTATCGCAGAGAAAAATGGAGTCCGTGAAAAATTCCAAGAAATTTATGAAAAAAACAATGAACTAGCGCGCAATGTGGAGTACAAAACAAACGAGCTTTTAAAAGCTAGTATGCGCATTAACGAGTTAGAGAAAATTGTAAATATTTATGAGAAGTCGGATTCTCTAGTCGATGAGGGAAACTATACTGCTATCAATTTTCAAGACTTAAATGAAATGCAAAAACAGATTATCCTCAAAATAATCCCAAATGGTGATCCTATAAAAGACTATGAATGGCAAGAGGTGAGAACACCAAAAAAAGCGGAAGCATTTGTCTATAAGATTCCTCTCGGAACGCCAGTGTTTGCTACTGCAAATGGTATAGTGAATCATATCAGTAATTCAAAGGGTGGCAGTTATGGTACTTATGTAAAGCTTGCACATTCTTTTGGATTTACTTCTGTGTATGCTTATTTACAAAAGGTTTTGGTGCAAAAGGGTGAGTTTGTTGTAAAAGGCCAGTTAATCGGATATAGTGGACAAAGTAATCTAACCAAGCAAGAGAGCTTGCTCTATGAATTGCGCTTTTTAGGATCGCCGCTTTGGACGATGAACTACATATCATGGAATCTGCAGAATTTTGATTCTGTCATCAAAAACAAAGAACATATTAATTGGCAAAGTCTTGTATGGGCACTTGATGACTTGGCACAACTACAGAGCTATCGCACAGCAAAAGCTGAAAATACTCAGGATTCGGTTAATTAGTCTTTACTTATGAGCAGACGACTTATTTTGATGATTACCGATCATGAAGGTACTCGTTGTATTAATATCCATTCTATTTTCAGACAATTAGGGCTCTATCTCCTTATGTTTGTGTTTGTACTCATCATTTTTGGTGTGGTCTCTATAAGAGCTTTCAAGGATGAAATAACAAGCATCTCTTTGCTCAATGAAATCATTATGAAGCAATATGAAAAAATCCAGGAAAAGAATGCATATCTTAATGCGCAAATTGAGCAACGTTCTGAGGAGATTATGCTTGTAGGCGACAGAGTAGGGGATCTGGAAAGCGTCATAGGTGTTGATGGCACAACCCAACCAGTGGATGATTTACGCGAACGCATAGATATAGCCTCTCTTACAGGCAGTCAAAAAGCCTTTGTGATGAAATTTATCCCAAATGGCTATCCATTGGATTATTATAAACGTATATCAGCAGATTTTGGCTATCGCGTGCATCCATTATTTTTTACCAAGCACTTGCATACGGGCATTGATTTTGCCACTGATATTGGAACACCTATTTATGCTACGGCTGATGGAGTTGTCGAGTTTGCTCAGATGGGACACAATGGCGGCTTTGGCAATCTGATAAAGCTTGATCATTCTTTTGGGTTTAGGACTTACTATGCACATTTAAACAAGATAGTCGTCAAACGTGGTGGGTTTGTCAAAAAAGGGCAGATAATCGCATATTCTGGCAATAGTGGTGTAAGCACAGGACCTCATTTGCACTATGAAGTAAGATTCTTAGGGAGTGTGCTTAATCCTAGGAACTTTATAGAATGGACAATGAGCAATTTTTCTTCAATCTTTGAAAATGAAAGGAGTGTATTATGGCAATCTTTACTAATGACAATAAACAATTTGATGGAGCAAGTTCCTCAGGAGGAGCTACAATTATAGCGCAGGGCACAAAGATAAAAGGTGAGATAAATATTGAATGTCGATTGCATATTGATGGTGATTTTGATGGCGTTATCCACTCTAAAGACACGGTAATGATAGGAAAAAGTGGTGCAGTCAAAGGAGAGATACATACAAATGCACTCATTGTAGCGGGAAAATTTATGGGAAATTCTATTTCTAACCTCCTTGAACTTAAGGCACAAGGGAGGATTGAAGGGATTATTACCGCTAGTGAATTAGTCATTGAACGCAAAGGTGTGTTCATCGGTGAGAGCAAAATACGAGATTCTAAAAATCTCGCCCAAAAACCACAAGTAAGCAAAGAGTAGCGTGATACAGGCTCAGGTCTATTCTTCTTTTCATAAATTTGATTCTCCATCTCTCCTAGCCCTTGAGGATTTTCAAGGAGCAAGAAGTGCATTTGCTGCATTTGAGTTTTTGTATAACCACACGGAATTTACCCCCATTTCAATTCCTCCCAAACCCTTTTTGCTCCCTGAAGTGCGTATCCATTTTGGCGATGATTTGTCGCCATTTCGCGAAGATCTGCTTGAGCTTTTGCAAGTTTTGCGCGATTTTTTTCGTTTCCAGAAAAATAAGATTCTCTTAGCGCCAATTTCAAGCATTCTGTATCCATTGCCAAAAGCAGAGTTTTTAGAATCCTTTGTCCTCTCCAAGCAAATCACAATCACACCACAAGTACTCTTTGAAAAGTTAGTAGGTTTTGGCTATGAAAGTGTGGAAGTTGTAGAGGTCAAGGGTGAGATAAGTTTGCGTGGAGAGATACTTGATGTGTTTTTGCCAAATTCTGATAAGCCTCATAGAATCTGTTTTTTTGGCGATGAAGTAGAGAGCATTAGGGTGTTTGATTTGCATACACAAATAAGTATCCAAGAAGAATTCCATACTCTTGAGATACCACCGACTTTTTTTAACTTCACACAGACAGGACTTACTAAAAGTAGTGAGAAATACAAGTTCTTAGAGTTTTTGGCTAAAGACATGGGGGATTTGACAAATGAAAATCTCATTGCCACATATTGTCTTTGGACGCTGGGAGAAAACGGCTCTCTTTTACACAAAACACTTACTAGCTTTATTTCAGATGCTGCATTGTCTCAAGCAAAGGAACTCCAAAGCTTAGAAATAAGGCAAGATTGTGACTTTTATCAATGTGCCTTGGACTCTTTGCAGGATTTTACGCTTCTAGATTCAAAAGATTCTCAGACACAAGAAATTACTTTCTCTCCGAAAATGCTTGATTCTCTTTTGAATCTGCATAGCAATAGAGAGATTGTGCTGCTTGTGCCAAATATCGCATTTGCAAAATCTCTAGGTTTTCAAGCAATAGAGCATAATACAGAATATGTGAGATTGTATTATCCACCAGCTTCATTAGAAGTGCGTGGAATTGTGTGCGAGAATGTCTTTAACCTCCTAACTCCTAAAAGACTTTTCTTGTCACTCAATTTTTTCCAACCCCAAAAAGTTCTACGCAAAAGACGCTCAAGATTAAATCTTAATGAACTAAATACTGGTGAATATGTCGTGCATGAAGACTATGGTATTGGTATTTTTAAGGGTATTAAGAGTGTAAGTGTGCTTGGTGTAGTGCGAGATTTTTTAGAAATTGCATACCAAGGCGATGATAAGCTGCTGCTGCCTGTAGATAGGTTAGAAGTGGTCGAGAGATTTGTAGCAGATTCTGGAAATGTCCCTGTGATTGATAGATTAGGGAAGGGGAGTTTTAGCAAGCTGAAAGAGAGCGTGCGCAAGAAGCTTTTAGAGATTGCAAGTCATATCATTGAGCTAGCTGCAAATAGAGCTCTCATACCCGGCATAAGGATAGATTGTAAAAATCCAGCGTTGCAGCAATTCATCAAACAATGCCCATTTAAGCTCACTGATGATCAAACCCAAAGCATAAATGAGATTTTTTCTGATTTAGAATCTGGGCGCATTATGGATAGGCTTTTAAGTGGAGATGTAGGTTTTGGGAAGACGGAAGTTGCTATGGTTGCTATGTGTGCAGTAGTTTTGCAGGGTTACCAATGTATGTTTATAGTTCCGACGACATTACTTTGCCTACAACATTTTCAGACACTTAGCATTCGATTCTCTAAAATGCTAAAAAATGATAATAAACCCCTAAATATAGTGAAGCTAGACAGATTTTCAAACGCAAAAGAAAAGAAACAGATTCTCCAAGAATCAAAAAATGGCAGCATAGATATACTTATTGGTACACATGCTGTTTTAGGTGTGGAGTTTGCGAATCTAGGACTTGTGGTCATTGATGAGGAGCATAAGTTTGGGGTAAAACAAAAAGAAAAAATAAAATCACTCTGCGAGCAAACACATCTGCTAAATATGAGCGCTACACCAATCCCAAGAACTCTTAATATGGCTTTGTCAAAAATCAAAAGTTTTAGCGCTTTACGCACGCCGCCATTAGAGCGTAAGGGAGTGAGGACATTTGTCAAGACTTATAATCCTAATCTTATCTGCGAAGTAATCTTGCGTGAGCTAAGACGTGGAGGGCAAGTGTTTTATCTCCACAACAACATCGCGAGTATGGACTCTAAGTACAGAGAACTTAATAAGCTTTTGCCAAAACTCAAAATCGCGGTTTTGCATTCACAGGTCGATAGCACAGATTCTGAAAATATCATGCGTGAATTTTTGGCAGGTAAAACCCAACTGCTGCTTTGCACAAGCATTGTGGAATCTGGACTACACCTACCAAACGCAAACACAATCATCATCGAAGAGGCAAATCGCTTCGGGATCGCAGACTTACACCAGCTCCGAGGAAGAGTAGGGAGGGGAGATAAGGAAGGATTTTGCTATCTGCTGGTCAGTGATGAGGGTATGCTCTCACATGACGCAAGAAAGCGTCTAAGAGCGCTAGAGAAAAATTCTTATTTAGGAAGCGGTGAGAACTTAGCCTATCATGATTTAGAGATACGAGGTGGTGGGAATCTCTTAGGCCAAGCACAGAGCGGTCATATAAAGAAAATTGGCTATGGGCTTTATCTGCATATGCTTGAGGAATGTATCAACCAGTTGAGTGGGAAAGGACAGAAAAAGAAGCTCCAAGTGGATATTAAGATTAACCTTAGTGCGTATCTTAATCCAGAGCTTATAGCCAGCGACAGGTTGCGTCTAGAGCTGTATAGGAGACTTTGCTTGTGTGAGGATTTAAACGAAGTATATGAAATAGAAGGGGAGATAGAAAACCGCTTTGGGAAGTTAGATACCTTGACATTGAGCTTCCTAGAGCTTATTAGAATCCGCATTCTTGCTAATCATCTTCAAATCAAGCAAATCACGCATTTTGGACAAAACATTGCATTTATTTATGAAAATGGAGAAAAAAAATCGCTAACGAGTAAAAGTAAGGACTGGGACGATGTGTTTGGTTGTATTATCCAATCCTTGCGTCAAGAAATAAAAACACAAGATCCCACGGAGTTTTTAGGTGAAAAGGTATTCTAAGAAGCTCAAAAAAGCTTGCATGATTTGCAATAAATTCAAACTTAATGGTGTGAATATTATATTGGTAATCCTTGTGTGTTTAGGGGTTTATATTTTTCACTCTGTGGAACACCGAAAGTACAAATACCAACAAGATAAAGAAAAGTATTTTTTGGAATTGCAAGAAAAATGCTTTATCCAAGATGACAATACAGCTTGTAAAGAACTTAATGGAATAGTGGAAAGGAATAGCAAATTGAATTAACTTGTACTTATGAAAACTACAATTTTCAAAATTTTAATCAGTTTGCCCCTACTCCGACTCAATAGTTCCCAGAGTTTCTTGTTCCTCTGCATTAAAGGCTTTTCCAAACCTATCCCATATGGCAGGACAACTACCTATGGACAAATTGCAAAGCAAGTTGCTATAAAAAGAGGTGTAAGTAAAATGTCTGCTCAAGCAATAGGCGGTGCTGTGGGACGCAATGAAATTTCTATAATCGTGCCTTGCCATAGAGTTGTGGGCGTAAATGAGAATCTCACAGGCTATGCTGGAGGCATTGAGAAAAAATAGCCTTGTTGCAGTTAGAAGGGATAGACACCACTCTACAATAGAAAATCTCAATACTCCTTAAGGATTCATCTTTTGTCTTCTAGCAAAAAATTGGAAGTCATAGGAAAAGTAGTAAAAAATCCTATTGAATTATTTAAGAATTAGATATATTGATATTTTCACCTACTTCATTCAATGCATTTACTGCTATAAATTCTAATTTTTTGCTTTCATTATCATATTATAAATTTCCTGTAATTCATTAATTAAATTTTCTATTTTTTGGTATTTCTTATCTCTTTCTAACAATATTATATGCGCAATTGCGTGGCAATTTGGACATAATGTTATTAAATCATCTTCTTTAACTTGTTTTTCTTCTTCTGTGTTTGAAATAGGTATAAGATGATGTGCTTCAACAATTTTATTGTCGAAATGAAAGCCACATCCTCTACAAGTATAATTATCTCTTTCTTTTACAGCTTTTACAATTTTTTGATTTCTAGTCTTTTGTAAATTAGTTCTTTCAACAGTATTTCCTTCATAATATTGATATTGTTTTAATGCATTAATAACTGCAGATTTTGACTGTTTGCCTAAATTTTCTTTAATTCCGCCTTTATCGTACTGTATAACTATATCATCTATGGCAGTCAAAAGTTCTTCCCAAGAAAGGGATCCTTCTTTACAAACCCATGTTGTATTTGGATTACCCGAGGGTGTTTGGACAGAAAAGCCAGCATTTACTAAAAATTGAGAAAATTTTTCTTTTGAAACGTTTTCACCTTTATGAATACCTGCCAGAAGTTGTTTATTAGTAATTGTGCAGAATATTTGAATAGCATCGTTGTGATTTTTAAATCTTGCAGGATATAAAGAAATCCAAGCAATGTCTTGACCTTCATTTTGCGTCCCATTAAAACCTACAATTCTAGTAACCCAATCGTTCAAATTTAATCTTTTGATTAATTCATCACCAATAGCATTTAGATAAGTTTTTGTTGTTTTCTTTAATTCACCATTATAAAAATAAACATAAAATATCCTGAAAGGATTTTTATAACTAAGGAATGGGTCGCCATTTTTTTTAGTAGTATATATTCTAATTTTTTCTAGTGCATTTGAATCTAAATATCCTTTAAAAAATTTGATATTTTTTTGATTAAAATTATCTTTTGCTTCTTGTACGAATTGAGCATCAACATATTTTCCGTTTTTGATGCATTTTAGTATGAATAGACGTAGCAAGTTTACTGGACGAATAGTTGAGTCTTTGTAGATTGAGTCTTTGTAGAAATCCAAAACAACGTCAAGTTGTGTATTTTTTAAATTATTTATCTTGCTATAAAGATAATCCGTATCAGATGAAATGCTATTAAAAAAATCACATTTTTCTTTTAAAAATGAAATATATTCATCAACATTTCTATTAATAACTTGCTCTTTCATACCCAACTCCTTTTTCTTTTAAAAAGAAAGCCCCTTGAAAATTGATTTAAGAGAGGAAGAATAAAGTTATAAATCTTATAAAAACTTTAATGATTCGATACTGTACTCAGGAATATTGTATTTTTTTTTTTTTTTTTCTAAGTTTGTCCCGATGTTCTTTTTCAAGTGTATATGGATTATTTCTAAATATTTCTTTCTTGCTATCGTATGGATCGGGGATAATGTTTATTTTATGGGGATGTGCAATTGGTGGGCGATATCCTCTTGCACTTGCACACATAGTCATTTAATAGATTAGGCAATGTGTTTTTTCACTCATTCCCTACTCCCACTCAATTGTTCCCGGTGGTTTTGAAGTGATGTCATAGACTACGCGGTTAATACCCTGTACTTCGTTGATTATGCGGTTTGAAACGCTCTCTAAAAATGCGTGGGGTAAGTGTGAAAAGCTAGCTGTCATTCCATCTTGAGCTTCTACCGCACGCACACAGATTGTATTATCATAAGTGCGATTATCGCCCATCACGCCTACACTTCGCACATTTAATAGCACGCAAAAGGCTTGCCACACAGAGTTATAAAGCCCTGCTTTGTGTAGCTCCTCGATAAAGATAGAATCCGCCTCGCGTAGCAAATCCAAATCCGCCCTATTCACCTCACCCATAATGCGAATCGCAAGTCCAGGTCCGGGGAATGGATGACGCATAAGCATAGATTCTGGCATCCCAAGCTCCTTGCCTAAAGCCCTCACTTCATCTTTAAAAAGCTCCCGTAGCGGCTCGATAAGCTCAAACTTCATCCACTCAGGCAGCCCCCCGACATTATGATGAGATTTAATAACCTTGCTAGGACCCTTTATACTTACAGATTCAATCACATCTGGATAGAGCGTGCCTTGTGCAAGATATTTAATCTCGCCATTTGCATTATGCTTCTTAGCCTCCGCTTCAAAGACTTCTATAAAAGTCTCGCCGATGATTTTACGCTTTTTCTCTGGCTCGCTTATGCCTTGTAGTCGCTCTAAAAATAACGCACTAGAATCCACCACAATCAAAGGCACTTTGAGATTCTCTCTAAACATTTCTTCAACCGCTTCTCTCTCACCCTTGCGTAAAAGCCCCGTATCCACAAACACAGGGATGAGATTCTCCCCTATGGCACGATATAGCAAGGTCGCCACCACGCTAGAATCTACCCCACCGCTTACCGCGCATAGCACTTTAGCAGATTCATTTTTAAGTGCTAGATTTTTCTCAGAATCTCGTGTATCCTTAAAATCACAGCTACTTAAATGGTCATTCACCATCCCAATAGCTTGCATAAAAGCATAGACAATCGTGCTTCCTACAAATTTGAAACCTCTTTTTTGCAAATCCTTGCTGATTCTATCGCTGAGCGCACTTGTAGCAGGAATCTCCTTGATACTATCAAAAGCATTATTGATAGGCTTATAATCCACAAAGCCCCAAATATATTTGTCAAAACTTCCAAATTCCTCTTGTACGCGCAAAAATGCCTGTGCATTATGGATAGCCGCTTGTATTTTCGCGCGGTTTCTTATAATGCCTGTGTTTTGCAGCAGGGATTCTATTTTCTGCTCTGTGTAGTTTGCGACTTTTCGCACATCAAAGCCATCAAATGCTTCCCTGAAAGCCTCTCGTTTCTTGAGAATGCCAATCCATGATAACCCCGCTTGGAATCCATCCAACACCAAAGCTTCAAAAAGCAAGGTATCATCATGCTGCTCTATGCCCCACTCTTTGTCATGATAAGCTTCATAGAGCGCCTTATCTGATTGATTTTTAGCACTCGCCCAATCACACCGCTTACTACCCTGCCCTACAATCTCGCGCAATCTCTCAATTTCCCGTTGTGCGAAGTTTTTCATATCCCAATCTGCATTTGCCTGACAAATCCTAAGGGCGAAGTTTTTAAGAATCTCTGCGCCACACTCACTATGCACCACTTCTGGGTGGAACTGCAGGGCATAAATTTGCCTTGAGAAATCCGCAATCGCGCAATTTTGTGTATTGCTAGATTTTGCGATTGCTACAAAGCCTTGCGGAATCTTCTTGACCTTATCAGCGTGGCTCATCCACACGATAGATTCTTGCTTTATCCTAGCAAAAAGCGCATTGGAATCCTGACTAATCTCTAGCACTGCCTTGCCAAACTCCTGCGCCCATGCCCTCACCACTTCCCCGCCAAAAAAGTGCGCGATGTATTGCATACCATAGCAAATGCCAAGTATAGGAATCCCAAGTGAGAAAATCGCAGAATCTGGCTTATACGCATCCTTTTCATACACGCTAGCAGGTCCGCCGCTTAGGATAATGCCTTTAGGATTTTTCGTGCGTATGGATTCTGGCTTTTCAAAATATGGGACTATTTCTGTATAAATGCCTACTTCACGCAATCGCCTAGCGATGAGTTGGGTGTATTGAGAGCCAAAATCTAAGACAAGAATCTGTGTATGCATTACAAAACCTTAGTTATCCAGGAGTTAAGAGAGCTGCAATCATAGCTCATTGTCGCTTAAACAAAATCGCTTGCTCAAGCTGCCTTAAGAATACTTTGACATACATAATTGTAAAATCCCCGATTTTGCAAACTTCCTACAATCCCAAATATCCCAAGTAAAGCGAAAATATGAAAGATACTCTTGATGTCATCGTTGTCGGCGGCGGGCATGCAGGGCTTGAGGCTGCTTGTGCAGCTGCCAAAATGGGCGCAAAAACACATCTTTTTACAATTCTCATCCAAAACCTCGCACTAGCGAGCTGCAATCCAGCAGTTGGTGGGCTTGGCAAAGGACATCTGGTCAAAGAAATAGACGCGCTTGGTGGCGTAATGGGAGAGATTACAGATAGATGTGGCTTGCAATTTCGCACATTAAACGCATCAAAAGGTCCTGCTGTGCGTGGCACAAGAGCGCAGATTGATATGGACTTGTATCCCATCATCGCCAAAAAAGTCGCACTCACCACCCCAAATCTCAGTGTCTCTCAAGAGCTTATCACAGACCTTATTATTGAAGAATCTGAAGGCAGAAAAAAAGTCCTAGGTGTGAAAAGCAATCTAGGAAAGAGCTATTATGCAAAATGTGTGATTCTTACTACTGGGACATTTCTTAGAGGACTTATCCATATTGGCGAGAAGCAGCTTAAGAATGGACGTTTTGGCGAGCTAAGCGCTGAGAATCTCCCCCATTCATTTAGCCAAATAGGTCTTGAAGTTGGCAGGCTTAAGACAGGCACTTGCGCAAGGATTGATGGCAGAAGCATTGATTTTAGTAACCTAGAGGCACATTTTGGCGATGCTAATCCACCGCACTTTAGCGCGCGGACAAAAGATTTCAATCCCGTGCAGATTCCTTGCTATGTGACTTACACCAACCAGCAAACACACGATCTTATACGCGAGAATTTCCATCGCACGCCACTTTTTACAGGGCAGATTCAAGGTGTGGGACCAAGATATTGCCCTAGCATTGAGGATAAGGTGTATAGATTCTCAGAAAAAGAGCGACACCAATTATTTCTAGAACCCCAGACACGCGACTGCTTGGAGTATTACATCAATGGCCTTTCTACTTCATTGCCAACAGATATTCAAGAGGAGCTCATCCACACTATCGCGGGGTTAGAAAATGCCAGAATCACGCGCTATGGCTATGCTATAGAATATGATTTTGTCCAACCCACGGAGCTAAAGCACACATTAGAATGCAAAAAATGTGAGAATCTTTTCCTAGCTGGACAGATAAATGGCACTACAGGCTATGAGGAAGCTGCGGCACTTGGGCTTATGGCAGGGATAAATGCTGTGTGCAAGGCAAGAGGGATGGATTCTTTTATCTTAAGACGTGATGAAGGTTATATAGGCGTGATGATTGATGATTTGGTAAGTAAAGGCACAAATGAGCCATATCGCGTTTTCACTTCACGCGCGGAATATCGCTTGCTACTGCGTGAGGATAATGCTTACTTACGGCTTGGAGAATATGCTTACAAATATGCTCTTATAAGCCCCCAAGACTTCCAAAAGATACAAAAAGACAAACAAGACATCGCGCGCGCACTAGATTTTCTCAACTCTACATTTATCACACCCACCCAAGCCAACAAACAGCTTTTAGAATCCCTGCAGCTCCAACCTATCAACGATAAAACCACACTTGCCCAAACTATCAATAATGCAACAAACCATTCACTTTGTGCCATCACCAAAGCTTTTGGATTGGATCTGCAGACTCTAAGTGATGAAGCCCTGATGCAGATATGTATAGAATCCAAATACGCGACTTATATCGCCAAGCAAGCTGAGAGCATACAAAATATGCAAGAGATGCTCAAGGTTGAAATCCCTAAGAATTTTGCATTTGACAATATTCCTGGTTTGAGCTTAGAAGTTATAGAGAAGTTGAAAAAATTCACTCCAAAATCGCTCTTTGAAGCAAGCCAAATTAGCGGCATTACACCATCTAGTCTGGATGTCTTGCACTTATACATCCATCTGCGTAGTAAAAACGCATAAAGTTACATCCAGAAACAAGGAGCAGATCCATGAAAGCATTACTAAAAAAGATAGCCACAAAAGCTAGGAGGTTTCTTGTAGCAGAGCATAAACAAAAACTTGAGACTCTTTTGTTACTACAAGGCAAGCAGCTTTCTTCAGAGCACACAAAGCTTATCCAATCTCTGAGATTGAATAATGGGCTTATAAATAATGGGCTTATAAATGGGGGGGGGGATAAACACCTTTCTATAGAATCTACAGAATTTAAAATTTTTAGCCAAAACGGTGAAGATGGGATTATCGATTTTCTTATCCAGGCGCTTGATTTGAGCGCTTATCCAAAGGCTTTTATAGAATTTGGTGTAGAAAATTACACAGAATCCAACACAAGATTTTTGCTGCAACATCGCAATTTTATGGGTCTAGTCCTTGATGGCAGTCAGCAGCACATAGACTACATAAGAAATGATGATTTGTACTGGCGCTATGACTTGGAAGCAAAATGTGTTTTTATCACAAAAGACAATATCAATGCTCTTATTAGCACTTATCTACAATCACGCGATTTAGAGAATGTAGCGCTTCTTAGCATTGATATAGATGGCAATGATTACTATATCTGGGAGAGTATCACTTGCATACAGCCAGCAATTGTGCTGATCGAATACAATGCACTTTTTGGCGCTAAAGACCGTGTAAGCGTGCCTTATAGAGCAGACTTTAACCGCTTTAAAGCCCATTTTAGTGGGCTTTATTTTGGTGCGAGTATAGCAGCACTCATTGCGCTAGGAGAGGCTAAGGGCTATAGCTTTGTGGGTGCAGATTCTTGTGGGGTGAATCTTTTCTTTGTCAAAAAAGCTCTTTGTGCTGATTGGCTTTGGTTTTTAGACACATACAAAGACTTGGAGGAGTATTGCACCAGACACAAAGCAAGGCAGTCTCGCGATGATTCCAAAAAGCTGACTTTCCTCTCACACACAAAACGACAAGAAGCAATAGCTCACCTGCCACTTACAAAGCTCTAAGTTATCAGATAGCTTTGTATTGCCCTACTCTCTGCTGCCTTTGCTCTCTTAGGCAAGATTCTTAGAATCAGGAATCCTATTTGCTTAAAATTAGGCTATTTTCTACCCTTCAAGGCTTAGTGATTGAAAAAATATCCTTTTCTTATATTGTCTTTATGTGTGTTTTATGGCTGTGCATTAGGAGATCGTGATACAAGCTCTAAAGGCGTATCATTCAAAGATTCTCAGATGAGCTCTGGTGACTTCCAAGAATCTCGACCAAAGCCTTTAAGCAATCGCAAGACCTCATTTTTCATCCGCGATAGTATCTTAGAAGAATCGGATTTGGCATTAGAAAGTTGGCTGGATAATTCAGACTTTAGCAGACAAACACAAGAATCGCTAAAAAAAGCTAATAAAGCCCATAAAAAAGACATTATGAGCCTCAGTGGGAATATCAATAAAAATTGGGCAAGTGATGAATTTGAGGTCTCAACCACGAGTAAAATGGTCAAATACACCGATCATTATCTTTCAAAATCAAGCATTGACTTTGAAAGCGGCAAGATTCGTATAGAGACTATTGAAAAGACAAATCCTAAAGTAGCGCTTAAAAACGCCATTGTTACTACATTGCTCACGCCCAAAGACCCTAGAGGTGTAGATTTGTATTCTGATTCTGAAATGAAATTTGATGGCAAGCCGTTTTTGGCTGGGCTTATCAAGGACAATGAGGGACAGGATATTTTGTATGAATGGCGCGCAAAGAAATATGCGGATTTTTTGGTACAAACACAAACAAAACAGCGCAGAGATGCTAAAGGCAATAAAGTGTATTTTGTGGAGTTGCAAATGGGCAAGAACTACCAAGCACTTGCAGGACAAAGCTACCAGTCTTTTGCCAAAAAATATGCGAAACTTTACAATCTCGAACCTGCTCTTGTGATGGCGATTATCCATACAGAATCTAATTTCAATCCTTATGCGATGAGTCATGTGCCAGCTTATGGGCTTATGCAAATTGTCCCAAGCACTGCAGGGGCAGATTCCCACGAGCTTATCACAGGCAAAAAAGGCATGCCAAATAAAGACATGCTATTCACCGCAGAGACAAACATCCAATATGGCTCAGCCTACTTGCACATCCTTTATAATCGCTATCTCAAAGACATACAAGATCCCAAGTCCCAAGAGTATTGTGTAATAGCGGCTTATAATACCGGAAGTGGAAATGTGCTACGTGCTTTTCATAAAGACAGAAAGCAAGCCATTGCCAGAATAAACTCTATGTCATCACAACAGGTTTATAAGCATTTGGTCGCACATTTGACAGAAGATGAGGCAAGACGTTATGTGCAAAAAGTCACCAATTTCAAAAAGCAATACATAGGACTATAGATGAAGATTTTTGAGTTTGTGCCAGATTCTAAAATATGCAGCTATCTTAGCGATCGACAAAGCACTATGCGCTATTTTTATATTGATGAATGTTCAGATTCCTTTTATCTAGGGTTATTAGAACGCGGCTGGAGGAGATTTGGGAATCATTTCTTTGTCCCAATATGCAATCGATGCACAGAATGCATCTCTATCCGCACCTTAGTCAAAGATTTCAAATTTAGCAAAAACCATAAAAGAGTGATAAAAAATAACCAAAACACCCTATTACACATACAAAAACCTAGTGTCAGCGACAAACATCTCATTCTTTACAACAAATACCATAAATATATGGAGCAGAAAAAATCTTGGGAATACACACCAATCACCAGACAATCATATATGGAGATGTTTGTCGATGGAGCTGAAAACTTTGGATATGAATTTTTGTACTTTACAGATTCTAAGCTTGTGGGCATAGGACTTACGGATATTGTCAAAGACAGTGTAAGCGCTGTGTATTTTTTCTATGACCATGATTATTCACACTTGAGCCTAGGGACATTTAATATCCTTATGCAATTAAAATTCGCGCAAGAAAACAATTTACGCTACTTCTATCCGGGATATTGGATAAAAGATCACTACTGCATGGGCTACAAAGAACGTTTCATGCCATTTGAATACCTACACAATGCCCCGGATATTTTTGACAAGCTTGATTGGCGTAAGTATGAAAAATAGCTTACTGCATGGAATCTATGGCATAAGCGATGAAGTCTTAACACCTTTTAGCAGCATCAGAGAACAACTCCAAGAAGCAATAGATGGCGGAGTAAAAATATTCCAGCTAAGAGATAAAAACAGCAGTGATGAGGATATTATAGAGGATATTTATCACTTAAATGATATTTGTGCTAAAAACAATATACTCTTTGTTCTTAATGACCGTGTAGAGATGGCTATAAATCTGAAATTGCCATCTCTACACTTAGGAGTTCATGGCATTAAAGACAAACCATCTGTACCCACAAAAACCCACAACAACAAAGCCCACTATCTTGAAGAGTTTGCTGCTGTACGCGCAAGATTCTCTGGTATTTTAGGAGCTTCATCCTATGGGGATATTATGCTTGCTTGTGAGTTAGAAAAATTAGGAGCGGATTATGTGGCATTTGGTTCTGTATTTCCTTCTACTACTAAGCCAAATGCTGCATGCATAGAAAGAGAAATACTGGCTCAAGCAAAAAAAACTCTAAAGATTCCTATCTGTGCTATTGGTGGAATTAGTAAATATAATATAAGTTTGCTAAAAAATGCTGATATGTGCGCTGTAGTAAAGAGTTTATGGATTGGAAATCCAAAAGAAAATGCTTCTATGCTTTTAAATAATTGGAATCCAATAAAACCAATATGCTAGTGCCTCTTTTGATTACTGAGGGTATTTCTGAACTTCCACTTCCCCCAAGCTCATATTTTAAAACTATAAACAAGTTCCTTAAACCTCTACCAGCAATTGAGCCACTTCTTACAAATTTAAAAACTCTAGAATCTCATGAACAAAACAATCCAAAAGTACTATTGATTTTTATTGGTGGATTTATGGATAGCAAACACCTGGCGGTTTTTAGAGAGTTTGCGAGCTTTACACAAAATAAGTGCAGCAAATTCGCAACCATTACCGCTAAGGCATATGCAACTTTTAATAGCAAAGCACTCTTTAGAGCGTGGTTGCCCATTCTTATTGACCAAGAATATGAGTTATATATTATTTCACATAGCTGGGGAGCTGCGAATATATTAAAAGTGTTGAGCGCTTTTGAAAAAAGTAAAAATCCATTACCAAAAAATTCAATAAAACTTCTTATAACCCTTGATCCTGTTGGTTATTGGCGTCTTAAGCAAAAGCCAACAAATATACAAAAGTGGATAAATATTTATATAGAGGACAAATGGCGTGTGTTGAAAGTATCAAATCTTTGCTCTTATATAGGGCATGCTTGGAATCATTGCAATAACGCTGATAAAGAAATTATACTTACAAATTATCACTCTAATGGTATAAGTGATAAAATTTTACATCATGCAAGCGTAGGAAGCATGCTAAAAGCATTCAACAATGAGAAGGACTTTTTATCTAAAATCTTGTAATAAATTTTTCCCAGATTCTATATTTAAACATACATGCAAAAAAACAGGCTCTCAAATAAGTCTCTAAAAAAATAATTAAAAATAAAAAAATCACATTTTGTTCAAAATACACACATAAATACATTGGTGTAATTCGCAAAAACCAGATACTGCAAACATTAAGCAATAAGGAAAGTTTAGTGGCACCACCACCGCGCAATGCCCCATCAAGACAAAATATCCAAATAAGTGGAATCTGTGAAAGACCGACTGCAAGGATATAGTAGAAACTATTTTGCAATACGCTGCTTTGATTGCTAAAAATGCTTGCTAATTCCATAGCAAAGACACAAATAACCAATCCTAAGATTCCCATCACACAACTTGCAATCAATAAAAGTGTCTTGATGAATCCATAAGCAAGCTTTATTTGTCCTCTGCCTAAGCTTTGTCCAACAAGCACCATTGCTGCAACTTGAAAGCCAAATCCTGGCATCAAAATAAATGACTCCACTTTTGATCCTATTTGGAATCCTGCTATTGTGTCTAAACCATAAGAGCTCACAAATTTTTGGGTTAAAATCAATGAAAAAATTGTCAAAAATCGCTCGATTCCAGCAGGAATACCAATATTCAGCATTTGCTTGAAAAATCCCAGTTTAAAAACCCAAAAAATATTTAATTTCGTGTTATTGAAAACAATAAACCAAAATAGCAATGATGCTTCCACAAACATGACGATCAGGCTGCTTAATGCCGCGCCTATAATGCCAAACCCACCTAGCTCAAAGCTTCCTAATTCTAACCCATTGATTAAGATGATATTCAAAATGACATTAAGAGTCGTCGTGAAAGTTTTGATATACATTATGCATTTGGTATCTCCAATGCCTGAAAGTGCAGCAATAAAGATTGTCTTGAGCAATAAAGCTGGTATATAAAGTAGCGTGATAGACAAATATTGTGCGCCGAGTTCATGTGCCTGAGTACTCACACCCTTACCCATCCATTCAAAATAGGATTCAATGAACGCAAAAAACACTATTACAACAGGCACAGATATTAAAAGCACACTTATAGTGCTTGTACCTACAATTTCATTCATGGCTTTAAAATCTCTCGCACCATAGAATCTAGCCACTTGCGCACTTGTACCAACAAAAAAGATTGTCGTGATAGCAAATAAAATCATAATATAGTTTAAACTCACGCCGAGCGCTACAATATGGTGTGTTGAGATTTGCGAAACAAAATACCAGCTTACTAGTAGATTCAAAGTATCTAGCAGAGAATTGGCGCCACTAGGCAAAGCAATTGTAAAAATTTTTTTGCATTTTTGGGTGAAGGTATAGTGCATGGTTAAATTTTTTGTGCCACAAACATCTGGACACAATGTGGTGTATTAGCACGAAAAATACATTTATGCTCATCGCACAAAACATTGAATCCACTAAACTCTTTGCGAATCTCACCATCTCTTAGTGTCCGATTCAGACTGATTGAAGTAGTTTGGAGTGGAAAAAATCCATCTGGAGCTTGAGCAAAACTCTCATAGAAAAATAACCCATTGGGATTGAGGCAGTTTTTGATTTGCACAAAAAGATTCCGGTCTAAAAAATAAAAATCAGCTATCACATCATAATTTTTGTTTAAAACAAAAGTATCCAAATCAACCAGTTGAGCATCTATACGCGCAAAGTCTTTAAGAAACTCTAAAGCTACACTAGAAATATCTAATGCCTCTACTTCAAAACCAAGTTGTGCTAGAAACTTGCTATTACGTCCATTGCCACAGGCTATATCTAGGGCTTTAGTAGCGCCTCTGTTTTTCATTGAAAGTAAAAGCGGAGTAAACTTTACTAAAAGCATACTTGGAGATGTAGGTGTAATATTTTTATTTTTGTAGCGTTCATCCCAAATTGATGCATCCTCTTTCACATTCCCTCCCCTATTTGAAGCCAAGAATCATCGTATCTCAGGAATAAACAGCCTAAATTTTTATATGAACGATAACCCGATTATTTTTTAAAAACTTTTTTGCACCGCGAGTCTAAGTACGACTATTCTTGTACGGAGTATCATAAAGAATCTGTACAAGAAATTATCATTTATATATAAGGGTTTAGAAGCCAGGCCTGCCCTACTCTATAAAAGCAATCATCCCTGTAACAAACTGCTAGCAGTTTGTTACAGAGCCTTGCTTCCAAACCTAAAGTACTTAATTTTGATGTGGCCTATAAAAATAGAATTCAGACTTGTATTAGTTTTGCTGTAATGCTTGCAATGCATAATGTTCACCTAATTCATAGGCCTTTTTATTAACTTCTCTCACTTTTGCTGGGACTTTCTCAAGCATAGTTTCAATCACAATATCTTTATCTACACATTTTGTCATTGCAATTGTTATAGCAAGCGCTACAACTGATTGGGTCACAACATTGCCTACTTCTTCTTTGGCAATAGTAATAATGGGGATTTCATAGATTCTGAACTTTTCTTTATCTTGTTCGCTGGGCTTTACAAGATTTGGTTCTACAACGATTATTTGGCCTTGTTTGACGCCACTTTTAAAAGAGTCATAACTTACCTGCGCTGTTGAAAGCATAAAATCAATTTCACCTTCATTTGCATAAGGATAAAGGATCTCTTGACTATCAAGCAAAATATCCACTTTTGTAGGACCACCACGCACCTGGCTCGTATAAGTCGCAGCCTTTACTCCATAACCTTTATCTTTTATCTTAGCTTCTGCCAGAATCTCTCCTGCTAATAATACCCCTTGCCCGCCAACTCCGGTAAATCGTAGTTGAAATTCCATGGCCTAATTTCCTCCCTTAGCTTGTGCTCTTTTAATAACTTCATCATAAGCCTTGCAATATTCCATTCTGCTTGTATCGTGTCGAAGTATTCCTGTTGGGAACTTATCTTTTCTCTCTTCATCGCTTAAAGTTTCAAATTTATTTTTCGAAACAAGCCGAGATTCTATCCAGTTAAGCATCTGCGTAGCTTCACCCATTTTATTTTTTCGTCCAAGGTTGATATGGCAGTTGCTATGAATGTCAAAGAAACTGAAACCCTCGTGCGTAAAACCTTCAACTAAAACTTTTTCCAGTTTTTTAGGACTTAAAATACTTTCTCTTGCGACAAAACTAGCTCCAGCAGCCATAGCGATACTTGCAGGATCAAAACTTGGATCAATATTGCCATATTGTGCAGTTACTGTCCAAAAACCTCTTGGTGTGGTTGGGGAAGTTTGAGAATTTGTTAGACCATAAATAAAATTATTGATAAGCACCAAATTAATATCAATATTGCGACGACAAGCATGTATTGTGTGATTCCCACCAATTGCCAAACAATCGCCATCACCGGAAATAACGATCACTTTTTTCTCGGGATTTGCAAGCTTTATACCAGTAGCGTAAGCAAGTGTTCTCCCATGTGTAGTATGCACAGTATTGCAATTCACATAAGAAGAAAATCTCCCGCTACACCCAATACCACTGACGATGCATACATCATCCATATTCCATCCTAGCGAATCAATAGCTCTAATAACTGCTTTTAACACTACACCATCACCACAACCCCAACACCAAAGTGTTGGCATTTTATCCATTCGTAGATACTCCTCGTAATTGAATGCCATCGTTAAAACTCCTGTATCTTTTGAATGATTTCAGTAGGAGAAATGCTCCTGCCATTCGCTTTGCCTAAAAACGCTACTTCTCTTTGCAAAACACGCTCTACCTCTTGGATATATTGTCCTTTGTTAAGCTCTACCACAAGAATCTTTTTGATTTTGTCTCCCAAAGCTTTCAATTGTTTTTTGGGACTTGGCCAAAGTGTGATCGGACGAAACATACCAACTTTTTTTTCATCTCTACGAAGTGAGCTTATAGCCTCTTTTACAGCTAAGGATACAGATCCATAGCATACTACGGCTATCTCTGCATCTTCTAGATAATATTCCTCAAACTCGACAATATCATCAATATTATTCTCTATTTTGCTAAAAAGCCTATCAATAAGGTTTTGGGATAGTTTTTCGTCTTCTGTTGGGAATCCACTTTCTGCATGATGTAAGCCTGTAATATGATAGCGATAGCCTTTAAAGAACGGATTCAATACAGCTGGTTTTCCGGCTTCTACTCCATAGGGTTTATAATCTTTCGGATCGCCTTTAAACTGTTCTCTGTTGATGATCTCTATTTCATGAATTTCTGGAATCTGTGCTTTTGTATGCATATGACCAATTGTTTCATCAAGCAAAAGGAAAACAGGTGTCATATATTTTTCGGATAAATTAAATGCACGAACAGTCTGTGTATATGCTTCGCTTACATTACCAACTGCAATTGCAATAGAACAAAAATCTCCATGACTTGGAGACTTTGTTTGATTCACATCACCTTGGGAAACACGAGTAGGTAATCCGGTCGAAGGACCTCCACGCATAACATCGACTATCACCAATGGAATTTCTGCCATGAATCCATACCCTATTTGCTCAGCTTTCAAAGAAATACCAGGACCTGAAGTTGCGGTCATTGCTTTTTTACCACTCATTGCCGCTCCTAGCGCTACAGAGATTCCTCCGATCTCATCCTCCATTTGTATAAACTTCCCACCTCTTTTCGGTAAAGCTACACTCATTTCGTGTGCTACTTCACTAGAAGGTGTAATCGGATACCCACCAAAAAAACTACACCCAACATCAATTGCCGCTCGCGCAACTAACTCATTCCCACCTGTAATTACCTCTCGCATATATTTTCCTCCACCTACCTAAAAAATTAAAGCACCATAAACTTATTTTCTTTAACAAGCCTAGCCCGTTCTTTTGCTTCTGCTGTAAGCTTGGCAAATTTAAATTCATCTTTGCTTGCAACAAATATGGCAAAATCCGGGCAATGCAGCTCACATTCATAGCAGCCTATACAACTCTCTGGATGTGCTACCGTAATAATCTTACCTAAAATCTTATGCTCATTTTTTTGCATACCAAGCACGCCGCTTGGACACAAAGATACGCATATGTCGCACCCCTTGCACCTTTGCTCATCTATCCAAACTGGAACATTCTCTGGAGCTTGTTTGATTCCCATGCTTTTTCCTTTCTTTAAATAATGGTGTCCCATTAACTTTGAAGACCAAGACATCACTCTTAATCTCTTTTGTTCTTGATTCAAGTAAAAACCCTTCGTTGTTATACTGAGATTATTACAAACTAAAAAACACAAAAACTCCAATCAACATATAAAACAAAACGTGTTAGTAAAATGTAAAAGTTTAAATATTTATTAAACTTTATTCAAATTTACATATCAAATCACATAATCAATCCTAAAATTTCTTCAAGTGCATTCTGCTTGAATTCAACTTCTGAATTCCCCAAAGAATCGAGACTAAAAAGCGTAGTTGCTAATTCTTTGGATTCTATGAGTATGACATTCCTAACATACGAAAATAATGCTTGTTGGTTGTAAATATATTTACCACTTATGAGTTTTACTCCAAAATATGCTGGCTCTAATGGGTTATGACCCCCAACTTTTGGCACAAAAGAACCTCCCAGGATGACCACATCACTTATATTATACATATTTATAAGCTCTCCCAACTTATCAACCACAATCACTGGATAATTGAAAGCAATATTCCCATCCAAATTGCTTTGTGCAACGAGATCGCTAAAGCGTTTAAAATCCAACTTAGCTTTTTGTAGTATTTGGCAGACTTCTGTAAAGCGCTCTGGATGACGAGGTGCAAGCAAAAGTATAGAATCTTGGTTGGATTTGTGGAATTTTACAAACGCGCTAATAATTAGTTCTTCCTCTCCCATATGGGTGCTTGCAGCCAAAATCACCAGAGAATCTGGTTTATTATAAATAGTGCTCACTTTTGGAATATTAAGTATTTTTATATTTCCAAATACAGCTACACTATGTGCGCCAAGTTCTTCTAAACGCTTTTTATCTTTAGTGCTTTGGGCAAGCACAATATCAATATTTTTGAATATTTCCTTATAAAATCCCTTAAGGTACTTATAATTGCCATATGATTTATCTGAAATACGCGCATTGATAAGAAAAGTTTTTGCCCTACTCTTTTTTGCGATAAAAAACAGCATTATCCATAGCTCAGCCTCTGTAACCACGAGACTTTGAAGCGAAGTAAGGTTTTTAGCCCAAAGCGGCAAGAAAATCTCAAAAGGCAAAAACTTCACACACACATTCGTTGTATGCGAGTTCCCAAAAAGTCGCGTCGCTTCATGAAAACCAGTGTGTGTGATTGTAGTGATAAGAATTTTTGTATGAGGTTTTTTTACAAAGATAGCATTAATAAGTGGTTGCAATGATCTCACTTCACCAAAAGAGCAAGCATGAAACCAAAATTCTGGCTCAAAATTTAGACGCAAAGAAACCCCAAAAAAACGTCGTGGGATAGAATCTTTATGCTTTGAGCGGATTAAAGAGAGGAGTAAAAGAGGCAGACAAATGGCATAAACCACGATACAAGACAAAAAGTAAAAAAAAGGAAACCGCGAATGCATCTATGATCACTACTCACATAAACTATAAGGGCAAGTCTTATTGCCAAAAAGCACGCTAATAGTACCCTTTCCACAAGGTACAGATTCTGGAATCTTGTAAGGTTTAAAACATAAATGTCTGAGTTTTGCTTGGGAGTGAGACTGCTGCAAAATGTCTTGTATAAAACTTTCTAATCCATAATTTGCAATTGGATTATCACTTATAAAAGCTTGGAGATTTTCTAGTTTATTATGATAAGCAAACACACATGCTAACATTGGCAACAAAATCGGAGCAGAGAAAATTCCGCCTGGAGACGATGGAGAGTATTTTTTTTCTTGGAGATGTGGTGCAGAATCTGAACCAAAACTCACTTTTTTATGAGCACTCAGGGCAGT
This sequence comes from Helicobacter sp. 10-6591, assembly GCF_003288805.1. Lineage (GTDB taxonomy): Bacteria > Campylobacterota > Campylobacteria > Campylobacterales > Helicobacteraceae > Helicobacter_F. The sequence goes on from NZ_NHYK01000001.1 coordinate 102,096, forward strand.
TTGTAAAAGTGCATCTCTGTCTTTATGACCTTTAAGTATTGGTTTACAAAACAAATCTGCTTTCAAATTCCCGCCCAACATATCATCAAGACTTAACAACATATGATGCAAGCTTAAGGTCGCATAAAGGTTATCGAATTTCTCAAGAGTTCTCAGCGATCGAGAATCACTCATATGCTCAATGATAATCTTAAGTTTTGGAAAGTCTCTTGCTAGTGTTTCAAAAACTACTAAAAATTCAAATTCTCTCTCTAGGCAATATCCTGTACTCTCACCATGTACAGAAAGGATAAAACCAAGATCTTGAGCAATTTGCAAGATCTCTAGTATCTTCTCATCTAAAATGGCAGCAACCCCACCTTCGCTGCCTGTAGTCACACCTTTTGGATAAAGCTTTAGAATCTTAATTCCTGCGTTTTTGGCTCTGAGCAATTCTGCTTTATCAAGGCTTGTAGTCAGATACAAACTCATAAGAGGACAATAGTCATAAATCCCTTTTTTGCGGGCAATACCCAAAATATACTCTTTATAAATGAGAGCAAGTTCTGTATTCGTTATTGGGACAGTGAGATTTGGCATTACAAGGCTTGAAATAAAGTTAACAGCGCTAAAAGGCAAGACACATTGACACATCTCTGCCTCGCGCAAATGTAAATGCATGTCGAGTGGATTTTCTAAAGTGATATCTTCGAATTCACTTGATTGGACAAAAGAACGGAAATACTTCTCAAACATCAACCTACCTCATTCTCAAGTCATTAGGATTTATTTACAAGATTCTAAAAGTTCTAAAAGTTTTTGTTTATAAAGCATTGCATGCTCTTTAGAATCTGCCTCAAAACGTGTTACAAGCACTGGGGTCGTATTGCTTGCGCGTATTAACCCCCAACCATATTCAAAGACTACGCGCAATCCATCAATAGTAATAATCTCTTTGATCTTAGGAAAATCATCAGGAAGGCTTTGGAGCTTTACCTTGAGACTTTCAATAAGCAAAAACTTCTCATCTTCTGTGGTTTGTACCTTTTCTTCTAAAGTAGAAAATGTTTTGGGCAAGGCGAAAATCTGGGATTCTAATTCTTGTGGTGTGGAGTATAAAAGTAGCTCTAATACGCGAAAACTCGAGTAAATGGCATCATCATAACCGAAATAACGCTCTTTAAAAAATATATGCCCACTCATCTCTGCTGCCAAGTGTGCATTTAATTCTTTGAGTTTGACTTTAAGATTTGAATGTCCCGTCTTGTACATTACTGCTTTGCCAATTTTGTTTATCTCATCATACATCACTTGCGAGCATTTGACCTCTCCTATCACAACAGGCTTAATACCCCTATGCGTCATTTCACGGGCAAAAAGTATCGCAAGTTCATCACCTTTGTAGCTATGGTTTGTGCTTAGAAGTGCCAATCTATCAGCATCACCATCAAAAGCAATACCAATAGGGATATTTTTCTCTTTCATCACGTTTTTGAGTGACTGAAGATTATGCTCTTCGCTTGGATCTGGATGGTGGTTAGGGAAAGTACCATCAGGTTCAAAAAACAAGGGTTCATGTTTTATATTAAGATTCTCTAATATGCCTTGTATCGCCACTCCTGCTACACCATTACCACAATCAACAGCAATGGGGTAAGAAAAATTTTGCAAATGTTGGAACTGCTGGCTTATAAACTTAATGTACAAACTGAGTACATCTAGCTTTATAGCTTCTTTGTGAGATTCTATAAAGGGGTTAAAGTCAGTGACAAGTTCTTCTCCTAATTTTTTTATCTCTTGTCCATAAAAGGGTGCATTTTGGAGAGTTATTTTAAATCCATTGTATTGTGGAGGATTGTGCGATCCTGTAATCATCACAGAATTTTTGCACTCAACGCCATCGGCTGCTTGATATGTAGCGAAATACGCTACAGGTGTCGGAATAAGCCCTAAATCATAGACTTGTATGCCTGCATATTCTAGGCCACTTTGTAGCCAACCAAAAATCGTAGGAGAGTGTATTCTTGCATCGTAACCTACGTGCACACTGTTTTCATTCAGAGCCTTTAACCTCTTTCCCAAAAGCCTACCAATATTAAACACCACATCTTTATTAAGATCTTCTTTAAATACACCACGGATATCGTATTCTCGAAAGATTTTTTGGATTTTCTTATCAAACATCCTCTTTCCTCGCGATCGGATAACATGCAATAAAAACAAAAATGATACAAAAAACTTTCGGTAAAAATTACGAGAATTTTGCCTGTACTAAGTTTCTTAGTAGATATGCTTGACATGTCCAAGCCCTAAGAAGTTTTAGAGAATCTTAGATGAATTTTCGCTACAATCCAGCCCACATGTTTTTATAAAAGATTTAACCAAAATTAACGAAGCTTAAAGACAAAACCAAACGAGATTCCCTTTTAGTATTTTTAAGAGGTGGCATGCATTTTAATCCTTATCTCCAAGATATTAATTCCTACCAAGCAGGCAGACCTATAGAAGAAGTCATGCGTGAGTATGGGATTGCGCGTGAGGATATTATCAAACTTGCGAGCAATGAAAATCCTTATGGAGCTGCACCAGAAGTTTTAGAATCACTCAAAGAAAATATACATACAGCAAATCTCTATCCCGATGATTCGTATTACCAACTAAAAAGTGCATTAGCCCAGAAATTCAATACAGAATCTAGCAATATCATTATTGGTTCTGGTAGCGATCAGATTATAGAGTTTTGCATACATGTATGTGCTGAGACAAATAGGGAATTTAAAATTCTACAAGCGGGTGTAACCTTCGCAATGTATGAAATTTATGCAAAGCTTTTTGGTGCTAAAGTTCTCAAAACAAAGAGTGCAGCACATGATTTGGAGCAATTTTTAGAAATCTCCAAGAAAGAACAACCAGCAATAATTTTTTTATGTGCGCCAAATAACCCACTTGGTGAATGCTTAGAAAGTAAAGAGATCGAACAATTTTTAGGCCAAATATCCCATGATACCCTAGTAGTGCTTGATGGTGCATACCAAGAATATGCAGCTTTTAAAGACGAAAGCAAAGCATTAAATCCTCAGCGTTTGCTCCATAAGTTCCAAAACATGATCTATCTTGGGACATTCTCAAAAGCCTATGGACTTGGTGGTATGCGAGTAGGATATGGTATTGCAAGCCAAGAAATTATAAAGATGTTACATAAAGTACGCCCGCCTTTTAATATCACAACTCTCAGTCTATGTGCAGCGTTCACAGCCTTAAAATATCAAGATTTCACGCAACAATGCATAGAAAAGAATTTTTCTGAAATGCGCATTTATGAGGACTTTTTCACACAATACAATATTGGCTTTATTCCTTCTTGGACAAATTTTTTGACTATCAAAGATTCTAAAATTGATAGCACACAACTATGTGAGTGGTTTCTACAAAAAGGCATTATTCTCCGTGATCTTAAGAGTTATGGTTTGAATGCTTGCAGGATAACTGTTGGTACAAACGAGCAAAACCAAAAGGTCTTAAAACTTTTTAAAGAATTTTTGGATTCTATGAAGTAGTTAAGAAGGTCAAAGTATGAATCCGCAATTGATTTTGGAACAAATCTCTAAACTTCTTAAGCGCATAAATAAAAAACAGCGCATTGTGATTCTTGCGACATTTCTTGTACTTATCTCATTTCTCACCTATCTCATACTTTTTCGTATTGATGAAAAGACAGATTACGAAGGCTATTCTGTATTATTCAATGGTATTGATCCTAGTGATAGTGCTGCTATTTTGCAAAATCTCCAACAAAATAAGATTCCCTACAAACTTCCAAATGACACCACCATACTTGTGCCAAATGACCAGGTCTATGAGCAGCGTATCAATCTAGCCTCGCTTGGGATTCCAAAGCAAGGCAAAAAAATTGGCTTTAGCGATTTCTTAGAAAATCAAAATCTCGGTGACACAGATTTCAGAGAACAAACAAAATTCCAATTGGCTGTCGAGGGTGAATTAACAAAAACAATTGAAAGTATTACGGCTATCGAAAGTGCGAGCGTACTTATTGCACCAGCAGAAAAGTCAGTATTTGCAAAGCAAGCCACTCCTCCGACTGCTTCGGTAAAGATTCAATTAAAACAAGGTATGGATCTCACACAAGCACAGATTATAGGCATCAAGAATCTCGTCGCTTCTTCTGTGACAAACCTCACACCAGATCGCGTAAAGATTATCAATCAAGATGGTGATTTGTTGGGTGAATCTAATGAATTTAGCGATACACATGGAATGATAAAACTGGCCGAGCAACAACGTAGATACCAAATGAATTACGAAAAAGTCTATGAAAATAAAATTGTCCAAGCACTTAAGGGCATTGTCGGTGATGAGACACGAGTGCGTGCGCAAGTGAGCGCAGAATTTGACTTCAGTCAAGTGAAGCAAACGCAAGAAATTTTTGGTAACAATGTAGTTGCAGCAGAGCGTAATATTGAGGAATACGAAAAAGGAAAAAAAGAAGCTCCAGTAGGTGGTGTGCCAGGTGTGGTGAGCAATATAGGACCTGTGCAAGGACTTGATGATTCAGGTGTAGTCAATGAAAGAAATAAAACTGATGAAACCAAAAATTATCGTGTAGATAGAACAGTCAGCGAAATCAAAGGACCTATTGGCAAACTATTGCGAATGAGTGCCGGTGTCGTTGTCGATGGAACTTACAGAGAGACAAATGATGAAAATGGGAATCTGAAACTAGAATATATTCCAAGAAGCGAGCACGATCTCAAAGAGATAGAAGAAATTGTAAAAGGCGTTATTGCCTATCGAGAAGAACGTGGGGATTTTGTTAAGATCACAAATTTCGAACTCAACGCCGCTACAGCAAACTATAAACCAAAAGATTCGTGGGAGAGCTTTTCGGATAATATGGATCGCTATCTTTCTCCATTTATACCCCTCATTAAATATTTGCTTGTGGCTTTGGTATTGTTTATTTTTTACAAAAAAGTTGTTGCACCATTTACTGAACGTATGCTCGAAGTACAAGAAGAAGAGGAAGATGAGGTGGAATCTCTACTCCAGATTGATGAAGAAGATGAAGATCTTAATAAGTTCAGTGATCTAAGAAAGCGAGTGGAGGAACAACTAGGCCTTGGTAGTACCTTTAATGAAGATGAAGTAAAATATGAAGTGATTTTAGAACGTATGCGGAATGTGATTTCAGAGCGACCAGATGAAATAGCATCACTGTTCCAATCGCTTATCAAAGACGAATTAGAATAAAAGATTCCAAAATAAAGGAAGCATAATGGCAATCAATCTTACACCTCGTCAAAGAGCACAATATGATGAGCTTTCTATGGCAGAAAAGATTGCTATTTTGCTTATACAGCTTGGTGATGACATTACAAGCGAGATTTTCCATCATCTTGATATAGATTCAATCACTGAAATATCTAAGCAAATTGCTCAACTTGGTAACACTGACAAAAGCATAGGTGCGGCGATTTTGGAAGAATTTTGGGTGATTTTGCAATCAAACCAATACATCAATACAGGTGGCTTGGATCATGCTAGAGAGCTACTTGTAAAAGCACTTGGAGCCGACACTGCCAAAGATATTCTTGATAGGCTTGCAAAAACTATGCAATCAACAAAAAATTTTGCTTATCTTGGAAAAGTGCGCCCACAACAACTCGCAGATTTTATTATCAACGAACACCCACAAACAATCGCCCTTATCCTAGCCCATATGGATGCAGAAAGAGCAGCAGAAACTCTAGGATATTTCTCTGATGATCTACGGGCCGAAATAGCAATCAGAATGGCAAATCTTGGTGATATTTCTCCAACTATTGTCAAAAGAGTATCAGCAGTGCTAGAAAACAAATTAGAATCCCTTACCAGCTATAAAGTTGAAGTTGGTGGGACGAGAAGTGTTGCTGAAATGTTTAATCGCTTGGGACAAAAAGCTGCAAAAGCTACGATTGCCCATATAGAGCAAATTGATGAGCAGTTAGCAAATGAGATTAAAGAAATGATGTTTACCTTTGAGGATATTAGCAATCTTGATAACAATGCAATCAGAGAGGTTCTAAAGGTAGTAGACAAAAAGGATCTTACGCTTGCACTTAAATCTGCTGCTGATGATTTAAAGCAGAAATTCATGGCAAATATGAGCCAACGTGCAAGCGAGCAGTTTATAGAGGAGATGCAATTCCTCGGTGCTGTGAGAGTGCGTGATGTAGAAAACGCGCAACGCAAAATTGTAGAAATTGTCCAATCATTATCAGAGCAAGGCCTTATCCAACTAGGCGAACAGGATGATCTTATTGTTTAAGCAAGAAAATATTATCAACAAAAACAGTACACAAACACATAGTGTGAGTAAGTATGAGTTTAAATCAATCACAAATAAAGAGAATGAGAAGCCTCAAGAATCAGTAAGCACCCCAGCACTTGCACCCACCATGCCTCAAGTAATTGAACCAGACTGGCACAAAGAAATAGTACAGCAGCTCCTCAACAAAAGTGATAGTCTCTCAGATTCTCTGGCAAAGCTTGAAATACAATTTGATAAATTACAGACGCAAAGCCAAGAACAAATCACAAGTGCCAAAGACAATGGCTACAAAGATGGTTATAACCAAGCAAAAGAAGACATAAAAAAAGAGTTAGAGCAAGAAATAAATGCACAGAAAAAGACTCTTACAGATTCCATTATCACACTTGAAAACGCACTCAAAGACTCCCAAAAGCATTTACAAAACCTAGAAAAAGAGTTGAGTGCTATTGCTGTAGATATTGCTAAAGAAATCATTGTCAAAGAAATAGAGGAGAATAGCCAAAAGATTGCACTAGCTTTAGCAAAAGAATTACTGCATTCGATTATGGAAGCTACAAACATCAAAGTCAAGGTCAATCCGCAAGACTATCTTTTTCTCAAAGAGAAACTCAAAGATTTGCAAAAAGTAGAAATTATCTCAGACAATGCAATATCACTTGGTGGAGTCGTAGTGATTAGTTCGGAAGGAACTATTGATGCCAATATCATGAATCGCTACAAAAATATGAAGCAATCAATCCTAGAAAATATAAAGGAGTACTAGGTATGGGCTTTGGTATGGATCTCAGATTGATGCAGTTAGATTCTCTGAAGCAGGTACAGCAGAACACGAAAGATTTACTAGATACAAAAGCACCAAGCAAGATGAATAAGGCGGAGCTAGAAGCCCTCGCTTATGGAATCCGCGCAAGAATCTTAGATGTTGTAAGCACAAATGGAGGACATTTAAGCTCGACACTTGGGGCGGTAGAGCTGATTATAGGCATGCATGTGGTATTTGACTGGCAAATAAATCCCTTTATCTTTGATGTCAGCCACCAAGCTTATGCACATAAGCTTTTAACAAATCGTTGGGAGGAGTTTGCGACCCTAAGAAGCTTTGGTGGTTTGAGTGGATTTTGCAATCCTAAGGAATCAAAAAGCGATTATTTTATCGCTGGACACAGCTCAACTTCGATTTCCCTAGCTGTAGGCGCAACAAAAAGCTTTAAACTCCAAAAGCAGGATCGCACACCAATTGTACTCATTGGCGATGGTAGTATGAGTGCAGGACTTGTATATGAAGCGCTTAATGAACTCGGAGCGCGCAAATATCCTGTGATAATCATCCTCAATGACAATGAAATGAGTATTTCTAAACCCATTGGCGCAATCAGCAATTATCTCTCTCAGATTCTCGCTACGCCGACTTACCAAGGTTTGCGCGCGAAAGTCAAAAATATCCTCACTAAAATGCCAGAATCTGCTTCCTATCTTGCAAAGCGCTTTGAAGAATCTATCAAACTCATCACTCCCGGATTATTGTTTGAGGAATTAGGGCTTGATTATATAGGGCCAATTGATGGGCATAATCTTGAACTTATAATCTCAACCTTACAAAAAGCCAAAGAGATGAAAAATCCGGTCATAATCCATGCACAAACTACTAAAGGTAAGGGTTATGAGATAGCTGAAGGGCGCTTTGAAAAATGGCATGGAGTTAGTCCCTTTGATTTGCAAACGGGTAAAACAACAAAATCCTCAACCACTCTTAATCCCACACAAGTCTTTAGTCAAACACTTTTGCAACTTGCCAAAAATAATCCAAAGATTGTAGGTGTCACTGCAGCTATGCCAAGTGGAACGGGTTTAGATTCTCTTATTGCCTATGATTCTGAACGTTTTTGGGACATAGCAATCGCTGAACCACATGCCGTAACCTCAATGGCGGCAATGGCAAAAGAAGGTTTTATTCCTTTTGTAGCAATTTACTCAACATTCTTACAGCGTGCCTTTGATTCCATTGTACATGATGTGAGTATCATGAGTCTGCCTGTACGCTTTGCAATAGATAGAGCCGGTATTGTGGGCGAAGATGGCGAAACACATCAAGGCTTGCTTGATATTGCTTATTTACGGATCATACCAAATATGGTGGTTTTTGCTCCACGTGATAATGCTACTTTGGAATTCGCACTGAAGTTTGCCGCTGGGCACGACACAACTCCTTGCGCGTTTCGCTATCCGCGCGGAAAATTTGTATTGCAAAATGAAGAATTTGGAGCAACAGAATTTAGGTTAGGAAAAGCTGAAGTTCTACAAACAGGCAAAGATGTATTGCTTATAGGCTATGGGAATGGTGTGGGTCGTGCATATGAAACAAGTAAGATTTTGCAATCTCATGGAATCTCTGCTGGCATCTTGGACTTGCGCTTTGTCAAACCCTTAGATGAGCAATGTCTCAAAGAGCAACTTGCTCAATACAGCTATGCCTTTGTATTAAGTGACAGCTACTATTTAGGTGGCGTTGGTAGCGCAATTTTAGAATCCAATGCTTGTAGAGAACTAAACACCAAGATTGTTAGCCTTGAGCTCAAAGATAGCTTTGTTTCTCATGGTAAAAGTGATATGGTAGAAACTTCCATAGGACTGGATTCACAGACTTTAGCCAAACATATCTTAGATTGTCTCTCGCGATATTGACTACACTGGGTCTTATTTACTTTTTAAGCAAAATTATCTATTAGTATTGCCTGCTTTCAAATTTTGATTCTTAAGTGATAAAAAGCTGAAAGTTAGATTTTTGTAAGGAGAAAACATGCATAAGGTTTTAGCATTGGTGTTTGTGGGAGCTTTATTTGTAAGTAATGCTTTTAGTTTTCAAAAAGTGTTACAGACAAATGGATTTGAAGTTGTTTTGGAATCGCAAAAAAATTTCGTTTCTGGGAAAAATGACTTTACCATTCAAGTAAAGAGCAACAATAAAGCACTCAAGGTTGAAAATCTTTCTGTGAGATTTATCATGCCTGAAATGCCTGGTATGCCAAAGATGGTAGAAAAAGCGGAAATAACCCCTCATGATTCTATATATAAAGGTGTCGTGTATTTCCCACATGGTGGCACTTGGCAGATTCGCGTAGGGTTTAGCAGTGATAAAAAAGACTACCAAGCAAAAGGTAGTATAGATTTTTAATCCATGAAATACTTTGTATGTATTCTTGGATTTATTACCTTTTTATACTCTTACGGGATGGCTGATAGTTATCCTTTAGGGGATACAAAAGACAATCTCCAGACCTACCAAAATCCTTTGCCTAGCAGTGTAATCCAAGACTTTAGAGATATCATAGAACAAAATCCAAAAATCAAACAACTCCAATTAGAAATCAATTCTCTTGAAAATCGCAAAAAAGCCCAGAGTAAATGGAATAACCCGAGTTTCAATCTCGCTTACAATAGTGCGAATATACAAAAACCTCTCCTATTAGGCACAAGTGATATGCAAAATATTGCATTTGGTCTCTCACAAAGCATTGATTTGAATTTAAAGTCCCTAGCCCAGAGCAAAGTTACAAACGTAGAAATTGAAATAAAAATTCTAGAGCTAAAAAATCTCAAAAACGAATATATGCTAAACCTCATGGTCTCTATGATTGAATCGCATAAAAACAAGCTTATTTTGGAATCTATCAAGCAATCTTTAGGGAATCTAGAAACAATTTTTACAAGTCTCAAAAAATCAAAAAAATTTAATCCAATCCAAGCCCAGAAGCTCAAAGTCGCAGAAGCACGGCTAAAAATCAAGCAAAATCAGATAGAAAATGCACTAAATAATTCACATATTGCTATAAGTGAAATAGATTTCCACAAGGCACCACAGCAAGACTACAAAACAGACACAAAACATAATTCGCATTTGATAGATACCAAATATGATTTATTCCTTTTCCCATCTAAAGAAGCACAAGATATCATTATGCACAATACACAGAACGATGACTTTATCCCGTCTCTTTTAGCTCAGAATCTAGAGCTACAAATTGCTAGGCATAAAATAGTGCTAGCAGAGCAAAAACTTGTATTTGCTAAAAAATCTACCTTGCCAAATTTTGGTATGAACCTCGTGTATATGTCACGTGCTGATAGAAGTGATTTATTTGGGCTTGGTGTCTCTGTGCCACTGCCAATATATGGCAAGGAACAACGGACAATCGCAGAAGCTAGAGAGCAGAAACTTGCACAAGAATATGGATATCTTAGTGTAGAAAATAAACTTACCCACTCTACAAAAACACTTCTCAAAAAGTTTTTACTTCTTAAAAAAAATCTTAGTGTGATTGAGGAGAATCTATTGCCTGCAAATACTGCGATAATAGACCTTTACAAGCACCACTCTACGAGCCAAGCTGAAGGGTTTATAGAATTCTATAATGCGCTCAACGAAAAAATTGATACACAGATTCTACAAATACAGATTTTAAGTGAAATAGCAATGATTTATTGGAATCTGCAGATACTTAAAGGAGAAATTCTATGAATCTCAAAAAAATCCTATTGATTCTCTCTATCACATTACTCAATGCTCATGCGACTGAAAACAAAATAGGTATATTCCCTAGCGTAGCCGTAAAAAAGGAGCAGATACAAGATTCCAAAAAGTATTACGCACGTTTGAGTGAAAACGAAGGCTCTGTGTATAGTCTTAGCGTACGAGCTGATGGCTATATACAAAAGCTATTTGTAGAAAACAACTTCACAAATGTAAAAAAAGGAGAGAAGCTTTTTTCGTTTTTTTCCCCTGAGATTTTGGATGCACAAAGTGAGCTTTTAGCAGCTTCTAGCCATAGCTACAGACAGCTTGCAAAAGAAAAACTAGAATTTTTAGGTGTAGATAAAAAAGAAATCCAAAAAATGCTTAAGACACGCACTATACTCAATGAAATTACCTACTACGCACCATTTTCTGGAATCGTATTTGCAAAAAACTTCAATGTGGGTAGCGGAGTCAAAAAAGGCAATGAAGTTTTTAGGATTGTCAATCTTGATACTTTATGGGTGGTAGTGAGTATCAACCAAGAGGATTTGGAATTTTTAAAAACCTCACAAAAAGAAGCATTTGTAGAGATTGAAGGTATAAAAAATACCAAATTCCCTATAACACTTGATACCATCTATCCAAATGTGGTTGATAATTTTCTCCAAGCCCGTTTTATCTTGCAAAATAGCTATATTGATTCTCAGCCTACATTTTTCCCAAATGCGTTTGCCTATGTCTCTATACAATCCCCAAAGCGAGAAGCACTCACTCTCCCTAAGCAATCTGTGCTGTATAAAAATGGTAAATATTTTGTGTTTGTCAAAGATAATGGGGAAATCCTGCCTAAGCAAATCCAAGCTACAAGAATCTTAGGCAGCCAAAAATATGAGATACTCCACGGGTTAGATGAGGGCGAAGAAGTAGTTAAAAACGCACTTTTTGTGGTGGATTCTGACGCGCAAAATAATGGAGATTTTGAATGAAAGAACCCACACAAACCCACGCTCACCATTCCCAAAATGCGTTTATAGATTCCATTATTTTATGGAGTGCGGAAAATAAATTTATTATTTTGCTTATAAGCTTTTTACTTGCTTTGGGCTCATTTTTCATACTCCCTAAGCTTCGTCTTGATGCACTCCCAGATTTAAGTCCTCCACAGGTTGTATTACAAATTGATTTTCCAAACCAAGGAGCGAAAATTATCCAAGAGCAAGTAATGTATCCGCTTGTCTCTAGCCTCATGTCGATTGCAAATGTAGAAGTCGTGCGTGGGATCGCCGGCTATGAAAATGCTCTTGTTTATGTTATTTTCAAAGATAAGACAGACTTATATTGGGGCAGAAGCAGAATCTTAGAGCAACTAAACCAAGTTCAAAATCTCCCTCCTCAAGCAAAAATCTCTTTAGGTAGTGATTCTACAAGTGTTGGTTGGGCTTACCAATATGCCCTATTGAGTGATAACAAAGATTTAAGCCAACTCAAAGATTTGCAAGACTTCTATTACCAATATGCTTTTTTAAGCATTGATGGTGTGAGCGAAGTAGCGAGCATTGGTGGATTCTCGCAAAATTATGAAATCACACTTGATAATGAAAAACTACTGCTTTATGACCTCAGTCTTAAAGAAGTGCTAGATTCCATACAAAAAACTAATAACGATAGTGGTGGTGGCGTACTTATAGAAAGTGGCTTTGAAAAAATCATACAAGCAAAAGGTTATATACAAAATACACAGGATTTAGAAAATGTCATTATCAAGCTTGTAAATGGCATACCATTGAAGCTTAAGGATATAGGCGAAGTAAGGATTGTGCCTAAACCTCGAAGGGGTATAGCTGATTTAGATGGCAAGGGTGAGGTAGTCGGGGGGATTGTGATAGTCAAATATGGCGGGAACACATACCAAACCTTACAAAAAATCAAAGAAAAGGTAAATGAGCTTAACGCCGCAAATGATGGGGTGAGTATCACTCCTGTTTATGATAGAAGCAAACTTATTGAAGATTCTCTATTTTCACTTCTGCATACATTGTTTGAAGAATCTCTTATTGTGCTCATTATCACGGCCATTTTCTTATTGCATTTTAGAAGTGCCCTTGTAGTAATTATAACCCTCGTGCTTTGTGTGCTTTATACGGCATTGCTTATGTGGTGGTTTGGAATAGAATCAACCATTATGAGCTTAGGTGGCATAGCCATTGCCATTGGTGCGATGGTCGATGCAGCTATAGTGATGATTGAAAATGTGCATAAGAATCTCAATCATTCTACACAGCCAATGCGTGAAAAAATCATCATCCAAAGCACCCAGCAAGTCGGCTCGCCTATATTTTTTGCACTCATTATCGTTGTGGTTTCATTCCTACCGATTTTCGCACTCAATGGACAAGAAGAGAAGCTCTTTGCCCCACTGGCTTTTACCAAAACCTTTGCGATGCTCTCTGGTGCGATTCTTTCTATAACAATCGTGCCTATTTTGATGCTGTTTTTCCTCAAAGGCAAGATAATCGCTGAGACAAAGAATCCAATCAATATGTTTTTTATAAGAATCTACCGCTTTGCTTTGGTCTATACATTGAAGTTTAAGTGGATTTTTTTGGCTTCTTGCGGGGCTTTGTTTGTGTTCTCACTTGGGATGTATAAAAAGCTCAATTGGGAATTTATGCCCCAAATTAATGAAGGCATAATGATGTATATGCCTGTTACAAACATCTCGCCAAGCATTGATATGGCTGCTACTTATCTCAAAGAGGTAGATTCTATCCTTGCAAGCTTCCCTGAAGTAGAAAATGTCTTTGGCAAAGCCGGTAGAGCTAATACAAGTAGCGACCCTGCACCTTTAGCAATGCTAGAAGTTTATATCCACCTCAAACCCAAAGAACAATGGCAAGAAAAGCTTACTTACGCACAATTACGTGAAAAGTTTGAAAGTGCCCTGCAAATACAAGGTCTTACAAATTCTTGGACCTACCCCATCCGCGGACGCACCGATATGCTTTTAAGCGGAATCCGCACGCCTCTAGGTATCAAGCTCTATGGTAATGATACAGAGCTCTTACAAGAGATTTCCTTGCAGATAGAATCCCGCCTGAAGAAGCTAGAGCAAAGCCTCTCAGTTTTTGCTGAACGCGTAAATAGCGGATATTATGTAGAGATAAAAATTGATGATGAAAAATTAGCGCGTTATGGCGTGCAAAAAGATTCTATTTTTACCCTGCTTAATACTGCTATCGGCGGAATGGAGCTAACAAGAAAGATTGAAGGCAGACAAAACTACCCCATATCAATGCGGTTATTAGATACACAACGCAATGATATACAATCACTCAAAGAGATTTATATCAAAACAGCTCTGGGATTCCGCCCTTTAGATGAGTTAGCAGACATTACATACGCTAGCGAGCCCAGTATGCTTAAAGTAGAAAATGGCTTAAATGTGAATTACATCTACATCACGCCACGTGTCAGTGCAAAGAGCTACAAAGAAGCGGCTAAAGAAGCACTAAAGGATTTGGAATTGCCAAACGGATATTTTTATGAATTTAGCGGAGAGAGTGAATATATAGAAAAGGCTTTAGATTCTTTGCAATACATCATTCCGTTTAGTCTTTTTATGATTTTTGTGCTGATATTTTTTGCGCTTAAAAATCTTTCTTATGCTTTGTTGTGCTTTTGTGCCTTGCCTTTTGCGATAATGGGTGCATTTTTGGCCATTGATTTGCTAGGGTTTAACCTCAGTATTGCTGGAGTGGTGGGAGTTTTAGCATTACTTGGTGTAGCCACTGAGACAAGTATTGTAATGCTTTTGTATCTGCAACACGCTTACCAAGATATGCAATTACACACTCCAAACCCGGTAGAGAAGGATTTGCAAGAGTGCGTCTTGCAAGGGGCTGCATTGCGTGTGCGTCCAAAGCTTATGAGTGTATTTTGCATTATCGCTTCACTTTTGCCAATAATGTTTTCAGAAAACGTAGGCAGTGAGATTACAAAGGCAATCGCCGCACCAATGCTTGGAGGTATGATAACTAGCACTATCTTAACGCTTTTTATAATCCCTATTTGCTTTTACTTATTACACAAAAGAGATTTAAAAAGCCTATAGTATTTATCTGTGCAAGCGCTCTTCTGATTCACCAAAAAATCACATCTCAGGATAGAGCCAAAAGACCACAAAAACTCCATTTGAGCGTATCCTGCGCATTAAATGCCATTAGCGTATTGCGTGCTTCTTACCACTATTTGACACAACATGACAATTTCTCAGTTAAGTTCTTATCCACAATTTTTGCACATTCACAGCCATCTTTTATCGCCCATACTACAAGGCTTTGTCCCATTTTCGCATCACCACACGCATAGATCTTTTTATGGCTTGTGAGATAATTGTTTGTTTTTATATTGGTTTTGGAATCCAGTTCTACCCCAAAGGTTTTACTCAAACCATCCTCTGCCCCACTAAACCCCATAGCCAATAAAACCAAGTCAGCCTTATAATGCTTTAAAGAATCCGGTTTTTCTCTGCTTACTCTCTTGTCTTCTAAGCTCCATTCTAGTTGTACCGCTTCTACTCCGCATACTTGGCCATTTTTAGCAACAAATCTCTTAGTAAGCGTCTGGTACTCTCTTATATCTTTGCCAAAATGCTCTATGGCTTCTTTGAGACCATAGTCTGTGCTGAATGTATCCTTTTTCAAAGGCCAAGGATTAGAATCTAAGCGGGTTTCTGCCTTTTTAGGACTTCTTTCAAAACGTGTGATTGATTTGGCTCCTTGCCTTAAAGCCACAGCGACACAATCCACACTTGTATCCCCACTCCCGATGATCAGTACATCTCTATTTTTTGCAAGATCTCCACCTTTTTGGGAATCCAGCAAGCTCTTGGTATTAAGCGTAAGAAAATCCATAGCAAACATGACGCCCTTGCTCTCTCTACCCTCAATACACAAGTCGATAGGCTTACTTGCGCCTGTTGCCAATACTACTGCGTCAAATTCTTTGAGAATATCTTTTGCGATTTTTTGGGAATTTATGTTGTGGTTTGTTTTGAACTCAATCCCACTTTGGCGCATAATCTCAAGGCGGCGAGTGACAAAGCTTTTATCAAGCTTCATATCTGGGATTCCATACATTAATAGCCCACCTGCTCTGTCGCTTCGCTCATACACTATGACACTATGCCCCTTAGCATTAAGTTCCCACGCACACGCAAGCCCTGCAGGTCCGCTACCGATGATTGCTACCTTTTTACCACTGCGCTTTTTGGGGATATATGGCTTCACAAGTCCAGCAGAGAAGGCATTTTCGATGATTGCAAGCTCGTTGTTTTTTATCGTTACAGATTCTCCATTGATAGCACAGACACAAGAATCCTCGCATGGTGCTGGACAGACCTTACCTGTAAAGTCTGGAAAAGGATTTGTAAGACTTAACCTATCATAGGCCTCACTCCATAACCCGTGATAGATAAGGTCATTCCACTCTGGGATAAGATTACGCAGAGGGCAGCCCACATCTCCACCACTTATAGGCTTTGCATTATCCTCTGCACAAGCTATCACACCCATATCCATAGAATCCATACTCTGCTGTGCTTTAGCGATAATGCCGGTATGACAAAATGCCACACCACAATCCATACACCGCCCACCTTGAATCTCTTGCTCTTGTTTACTTGGCAGAAAATAAAACTCCTTATAGTGCTTGAGTCTTTCTTTTGGTGCTAGCGCATTTCCTTCTTTTCTCTCATAGTCTAAAAATCCTCGCGGGTTACCCATTCTTGCCTCCTTTAGTGTTGTTGGTTAAAAATAGTTATATCCCATATTTCTATAAAATCTTTTATAAATTGTTTTGTTCGCTTTTTGATCTTATTTTCATCCCATTCTTTTTTATTCAATAATTCCTTTGTGATTAGCAAATCAGCATTTTTGCTAATTCCATTGAGCTTGCTTTGCCAATCAAGATTCTGCAAAGCGGAATTAAGCTGGCCTTTTACTAAAGTCATATTGCCAATTTGATAAATTAACCCTTCTGCTTTTTCATCATCTACTCCTATATTTTTCCAATGTTCGTCCCAATCCGATGGCATGAGATGCTCTAGCGTATAGACATATTGAAGTTCTATTATGTCTTTATACTCTTTCTCTTTGTGCCGTCTATAAAGCTCTATCCAAAACAATATAAGTCTTGCAGAGTGATTGTTTATATCGTATAACCATTCTTTTACATAATCGATTTGCAAACAAGATAAATATGCTTTGCTTTTTTTAATTTCATTTTTTAAGAATTCTTGCAAACCACCATTTTCTTTTTGAGATTCTTTAATTATTCTTGCAAAAAATTTATTGTAGTTTTTCTTGTGAGAATTACATAAAATCAAAATTTCAAGCATATATAAGCATTGCCTATAGGTCTGCTCATCTTTTTGCAATGTATCCTTTAAATAAATCACGAGCGGTAAAACACTATGTATCTCGAAAGTATCAACAATATGAAAAAATCTTTTTTCGTATTCGTCAAATATAAACATTGTATCTTTGTCTATTTTTGGAAAGTTAAAATATATATTTGCTAATTTTTGAATACATGATAGTAAATTTTCTAATTCTTTTTTTGTTTCTTTTTTGTCTATTGTTCTTATATAATCTTTATATAATGAACTCAATTTTTCCAATGAATGTTTGTCTGGATCAAATAGTCCTTTTATGATTGCAAAAGCATGTAGAAATATTTCACTTCTTACGCGTTTTATTCTGCCAGTAGGTATTTCTGCGTTCCAAAACTCTCGATTTTCTTTGCTTTCAAAAGTAGATTCCCAATACTTTTCATACCAATTGGTTGCTTGCTCTTGGTCAGTTTCTTTTATCGCCTTATCAAACAAGGCATTTTTTATGATGTCTGTCGCAGTTAGCTTTTCACCAGTAGAATTTATAGAATCGAAAATCTTTTGTTCGTCCTCATTGGCGTTTAGGCACACTACTACCCAAAGTTTACTATCTATTATATATTGCATAAAACTGAATGTTTTATTATTGTCAAACGATTCAACTCGTGATTTAAAATAATTAAAGCAGCCAAAAATGCCTTCATCTTCTTTAGGATCAATAGCAGATGAATCTTGAAGGATTTTTATGTATTTTTCTCTATCAAATTTAGAGTGGTAAATTTTTGGTTCATTGTCTGTGTATGTCTCAAATAGATAATCTTTAAAATAGTTTTGGTTACTTGGCTCTAGACTATTGTATAAAACTTTTATTAAAATAGAAAAGGTTGTCAATCTCTGCTGTCCATCTATCACCATAGAAAAATTATCCTGCCCTTGCTGGCGCTTGATAATAACAGAACCTAAAAAATGCTCTTTTTTGCTTTCAAAACTCTCTTTCAAATCATTGAAAAACTGCTCCCAATGTTCCTTTTTCCAAACATATGCTCTTTGAAAAAAGGGGATAGTGAGTCTTTTTTCATCTCTAACAAACTTAAATCCATTTTCTCTTGCTTCCATACTTTAGACTCCCTATACTATAAAATTTTAATTGCCTATTTTTCATAGGATCTTGGATTCTACTTACTCCCCTTTGTTATCACCTCAAATGCCGCGAGTTCTGGATCAGATTCATTTTTACAAGATTCCAGCGCTTTGAGAGCGCGTTCATAGTCGCGTGGCATGACCTTGAAAAAGTCGTTTTTATTGAAGCGCTCTAACACTTCCTTGCCCTTTTGAGAATCTGTATAGGCTATGTGAGTTTGTAGCCATTGCTTTATTTCATGCTCATCATCTTTGGTGATCTCTCGTGTATCCACAAGCTCTTTATTGACACGTGGGATATTATGTGCGCCTAAAACATATGCATAGCCTCCACTCATACCAGCAGCGAAGTTCTCACCCACATCGCCAAGTACTAGCACGCGCCCACCTGTCATATATTCGCACCCATGCACGCCTACTCCTAATACCACTGCATTCACACCGGAATTTCTCACGCAAAATCTCTCACCCGCGATTCCATCAAGATAGACTTCCCCGGCACTTGCTCCATACAAGCAGGCATTACCAACGATGATGTTTTCCTCCGCGCTAAAAGTAGAATCTTTTGAAATCCTAGCGATGATTTTGCCCCCACTCAAGCCCTTACCTAGATAGTCATTACTATCGCCTATGATTTCTAAGGTGATTCCGTGATTTAAGAATGCACCAAAGCTATTGCCGGCATTACCAATGGCAGTGATGGTTATAGCATCCTCTTTGAGACCTTGTGCGCCATGTATCTTTGTAATTTCGCTTGAGAGTATCGTAGCAAATGTCCGCGAGAGATTGCTTACTTCCAAAGATAGCTTGATTTTCCTACCTTTTTTGATTGCATTTTGACAAAGAGGAAGCAAGATTCTGTAATCAATAGTTTTTTCTAGTTTATTGTCTTTAAATCCTTGAAAATGCACAGCTGTTTTGTTATAGGTGCTTAAGTCTTTTATCATTCTATCAAGATTGATTGTTCCAGGCTTGCCACTAAGTACTTTCTTTTTGAGCTTATCAACACGCCCTACCATCTCGTCGATGGTTCGAAATCCTAGCTTTGCCATATATTCTCGCAACTCTTGTGCAACAAAGCGCATGAAATTCATTACATATTCTGGTTTGCCTTTGAATCGTTCACGTAGCTGTCTGTCTTGAGTAGCTATTCCAAATGGGCAAGTATTCAGATGGCATACACGCATCATTGTGCAGCCTATCACGATAAGTGGAGCAGTAGAAAATCCAAACTCCTCAGCGCCCAACAATGTAGCCACGGCCAAATCGCGCCCGTTTAAAAGCTTGCCATCAGTCTCTAGACGCACTCTATCGCGTAAATTGTTTAAGATAAGCGTTTGGTGGGTTTCGCTTAGACCCAATTCCCAGGGCAAACCGGCATTTGCAATACTAGTGCGAGGGCTTGCTCCAGTGCCACCATCATATCCAGAGACAAGGATAATATTTGCACCAGCCTTTGCTACACCTGCTGCCACAGTTCCTATGCCTGATTCTGCTACGAGCTTCACAGAGATATTTGCGTTTGTATTTGCATTTTTGAGATCATAAATAAGCTGTGCTAAGTCCTCGATAGAATAGATATCATGGTGGGGTGGAGGCGAGATAAGTGTAACTCCGGGAGTAGAATGACGAGCCTTAGCAACCCAAGGATAGACTTTAAAACCCGGTAGTTGTCCACCTTCGCCGGGCTTTGCCCCTTGTGCTACTTTGATTTGTATCTCTTTTGCATTCACCAAATATTCTATATCTACACCAAAGCGCCCACTTGCTACTTGCTTGATAGCACTTGATTTATTATCACCATTTGGGAGAATCTTATAGCGCTCAGCATTTTCTCCACCCTCACCGCTATTGCTCTTTGCTTTGAGTTTATTCATAGCTATAGCTAAGCATTCGTGAGCCTCTTGTGAGATTGATCCATAGCTCATAGCACCTGTCTTAAAACGTTGCACAATGCTCTCTACACTCTCGACTTCATCAATGCTAATAGCCTCGCTGAAGTCAAACTCCAGACAATCGCGCAAACTCACAAGCTTAGAATCCACCAATGCGCTATATTCTTTAAAAAGCCCATAATCTCCTCTCTTGCAAGACTCTTGGAGTTTAAAAATCACCATAGGATCGAGCAAATGCTCCTCGCCTCCAGCGCGCCAAGCATGCAAACCTTTAGAATCTAGCGCATTACTTTTAGATTCAAAAGCACTCTTATGTACACACAAATAATCACTTGCTATTTCATCAAGCCCAATACCCTCGATTTTACTTGGTGTGGAAGTGAAGTATTTATCAATCACACTTGATTTTATACCGACACATTCAAAAATCTGCGCGCCGTTGTAGCTTTGCATAGTCGAGATTCCCATTTTTGAAGCAATTTTGACTATCCCGCTTGTAGCGGCATGGATATAGTTTGTCACGGCTTTTTCATAAGGGAGTTGGAGATTGTTTTTGCTAATGAGCACTTGCAAGCTTTCATACACAAGATAAGGATTTATCGCTGTAGCACCATAGCCTAGCAAGCAAGCTAAATGATGAATCTCACGTGGCTCTGCGGATTCTATAACAAGGCTTGCGTGTGTGCGGCGATTTTTACGCACAAGAAAATTATGCAAGCCAGAGACGGCAAGGAGCGATGGTATCGCACTTGTATGCTTATTCACACCCCTATCGCTGAGAATCAATATAGATGCGCCTTTTTGTATTGATTCTAATGCAATGTGGAAAAGCGATTCTAAGGCTGATTCTAAATCTTGCTTATCGTGCTTAAAAGTAAGACTTAAACGGGCTACTTGAAGATTTGAGAGATTTTCTATCTTGTAGAGATCCTCATTGCTAATGATTGGCGAAACAAGCTTCATTCGTCTTGCATTCTGCTCGCTTGGCTTAAGGAGATTGCCCTCGCGCCCTAAGTAGATTCTTTGGCTCGTTACAATCTCTTCGCGTATAGCATCAAGCGGAGGATTAGTCACTTGCGCAAAGAGCTGCTTGAAGTAGCTGAAGAGATTTTGCGGCGAGTTATCCAGCACAGCTAAAGGTGTGTCTATTCCCATAGCAGCTAAAGATTCCTTGCCATTTTGCGCCATTGGCAAGATACTGCCTCGTAGCTCATCATAGCTCCAGCCAAAAGCCTTTTGTAGCAATAGCACTTCGCTAGATTCCATAAATTTCTCTTGAAAGCCGTGCGAATCAAGCTTTTCTATTTTAATAAGACTTTCAAGCCATTTTTTATAAGGCTTCGCATTAGCATACTGCTCTTTTAATTCGCTATCACTTACCAATCGCCCACGCGCAGTATCTACAAGCAAGATTTTGCCTGGCTCTAGACGCTTTTTGGCCACAATGTTATGCTCATCAATTTTAAGCGCGCCTGTTTCGCTTGCAAGGATAAGAAAATTGTCTTTTGTCAGATAATAACGACTAGGTCTAAAACCATTCCTATCAAGGCTTGCACCCATTATCACGCCATCTGTAAAGATAATCGACGCTGGCCCATCCCAAGGCTCCATAAGCATAGAGTGGTATTCATAGAATGCACGCTTTTTGGAATCCATATTGTGATTTTTACTCCAGGGTTCTGGGATCATCATCATAAAGGCCTCTTCAAGGCTACGACCATTCAAACTCAAAAACTCCAATGTATTATCAAACATTGCAGAATCGCTACTTGGCTTAGCGATGATAGGAAACACCTGACTTAAGTCCTCAAAATACTCACTCTCGCATAATCCCTCACGCGCAGTTATACCATCTACATTGCCCTTAATCGTGTTTATCTCACCATTATGCACCATATAGCGATTTGGATGGGCGCGCTCCCAAGAAGGAAAGGTATTTGTAGAAAAGCGAGAATGCACTAATGCAATGGCACTTTTGAGATTCACATCTTTGAAGTCTAAATAGAAGTCGCTTAACTGCGTGGAGAGAAGCATGCCTTTATAGACTATCGTGCGCGAAGAAAATGAGCAGATATAAAACTTCGGAACATCAATTGCGCGCTTTTCCATAATCCTACGTGCAAGATAAAGCTTGCGTTCAAAATCTATGCCACGCTCTATATTTGCAGGCCGCTTGACAAAAGCTTGCAGAAAATAAGGCATCGCATTACGAGCGGTAGATCCTATATCACTAGGATTTATTGGCACTGCACGGAATCCTAAAAACTCTAGATTCTGCTCTTGCAACACTTCTAAGATAATGGCTTTGCCTTGGTTTTTTGCTTGAGTATTAGGAGAGAGAAACACTTGCGCTATCGCATAATCACCCTCATTGCCTATATCAAAGCCTAAATCTTGGGTCTTAAAAAATTCATGAGGTATCTGGATAAGTATCCCCGCACCATCGCCTGTATTATCCTCTGCCCCCGTACCACCTCTATGCTCAAGCTGCATAAGTATACTAAGCGCATCTGCAATCACCTTATAAGAACGTTCGCCCTTGATATTTACCACTGCGCCAATCCCACAAGCATCATGCTCAAACCTACTCTCATAGAGCCCAATATGCTGAGAATCTAGTGGGTTAGATTCTATATTTTGTATGTGGTTGTGTGTTTGCATGGATTTCCTTTCTCTAATTTAGGTTCTATTTCTGTTGATTACAACAAACAAAGTACTTGGATGATTTGCAGCAAAAGCACATTTTGAAGCTTTTTGATTTAAAGCATGCTAACCTGCATCGATTGCCCTATGCGAGGAGTTTATATTGATACTAATCGTTTTAGGTTTTAGTCTTTTGGTCGGTAAGGTTTGCTTGGATGTGTTTGCGCCAACTTGCTCAAAGCAAAGATTCTCAAAAATTGATGTAAAGACAATCTGCGCATATTGGTTTTGCTTGTATCAAAGTCTATCTCAAACATACTCCTCTTTTTATTACGAATAAATACAAATGCTGCTTTGTAAATCCTAGCAGCTATAAGTTGTGATAAATTCAAATGGATGTGGTCTGCCCTCCCAAGGCCAGATTTCAGTTTCGAACTTGTATTGCTTATAGGTTTGGATAAATTCCTCGCTAAATACCCCGCCTTCTTTTAAATACGCCTTATCCACAAGCATTTCCTCCACGGCGTGGCGAAGTGTATGTGGAAGCTGCTTGATACCTTTTTCGCGGATTTCATCTAATGTAAGCTCGAAAAGATTGACTTCCATTGGCTTGCCCGGGTCTATTTTATTGCGGATCCCATCAAGTCCTGCCATAAGCATTGAAGCAAAAGCTAGGTAAGGGTTGCTTGAGCTATCTGGGAATCTAAATTCCATTCTCTTAGCTTTCTCTCCACTATTGTATGGAATCCTAATGCTAGCAGAGCGGTTTTGCGCGGAATATGTAAGAATGCTAGGCGCTTCGAAGCCCGGGATTAGTCGCTTGTAAGAATTTGTACTAGGATTTGTAAAAGCTGCTAGAGCTCTTGCGTGCTTTAAAACTCCGCCAAGATAATGCAACGCCATTTGGCTCAACCCCTCATACGCATCTCCAGCAAACAGATTCTTGCCATCTTTCCAAATACTTGTATGCACATGCATTCCACTGCCATTATCACTATATAGAGGCTTTGGCATAAATGTCGCACTCTTGCCATTGAGGTGGGCTACCATTTTGACGACATACTTTAGCTTCTGGACATTATCAGCAGCTTCTAACATATCCCCAAACTTCACACCAATCTCACCCTGCCCTTGTGCCACCTCGTGATGCACGACAAAGGTTTCCAGCCCCACTTGGTTTAGTACCTTTACCATTTCAGCACGCAAATCCATCATAGAATCCACCGGTGGAACAGGGAAATAACCACCTTTTGTGCCGGGACGATGCCCGATATTCACACCTTCAAATTCTCTATCGCGATTCCACTCGCCTTCTTCAGTATCAATCTCATAATATTGGCAATTTACAGAATCCTTGACTTTAATGGAATCAAATACGAAAAATTCATTCTCCGGACCGAAATACGCGACATCGCCAATGCCACTCTCTTGCAAATACTTCATCGCTCTTTTTATGATACTTCGAGGGCACTTCTCATAAGGCTCATTTTTATAAATATCCCACACATCACAAAATACCACAGCCGTAGTATCTGCCGTAAATGGATCGATAAAATAGCGCACAGGGTCAGGGATTAACACCATATCAGATTTATTCACAGGCTGCCACGCAGGGATAGAGCTACCATCAAAAGGAATCCCATCAAAGCTGCTTTCATTAATCGAACTTGCAGAAAATGCTAAGTGATGCCATACACCCTTAATGTCAGTAAAGCGAAAGTCGATAAACTCCACTTGATTTGTTTTACAAAATTCAAAAAACTGTTCTACTGCTTTTTGCTTCTCTTCTTTTTGCATACCATACACTCCTACAAATTTTAGGTTAAAACCAACGTCTTGCTCGTCGGTTGCATGAATTATAACCAGTGAATGCATAAAAACTCTTTAAGCCAAAAAATTACCCAGCCTGCTTTTTATGAATGCTTTGCTAAAATGCTCCCCTTTAAACAAAAAATCACTCAAAACCAAACTCCCTGATAGAACACACAAGGCAAGCCATGCAAGAGCTTATCAGAAACTTCTCTATAATCGCACATATCGACCACGGAAAATCCACCCTTGCAGATAGACTTATCCAAGAGTGTGGCGCAGTCAGTCAGCGCGAGATGACAAGTCAAATAATGGATACCATGGATATAGAAAAAGAGCGTGGTATCACCATAAAAGCCCAATCTGTGCGCTTAGAATATTCATATGAGGGCAAAACCTATATTCTTAATCTTATCGATACACCCGGACACGTGGATTTTAGCTACGAAGTCTCGCGCTCTCTTAGCTCATGTGAGGGTGCGCTACTTGTCGTGGATGCCTCACAAGGTGTAGAAGCACAGACGATTGCAAATGTATATATCGCACTTGAAAATAATCTTGAGATTCTCCCTGTGATAAACAAAATCGACTTGCCAGCCGCAGAGAGTGAGCGCGTCAAAAATGAGATAGAATCTAGCATCGGGCTTGATTGCTCAAACGCGCTAGAGGTAAGCGCAAAAAGTGGGATTGGCATTAACGCACTTTTGGAATCTATCGTGGAAAAAATCCCCGCACCAAATGGCAATCCAAATGCGCCAGCAAAAGCACTCATCTATGATTCGTGGTTTGATAACTATCTAGGTGCGCTAGCGCTTGTGCGTTTAAAGGATGGTGTGTTAAAAGTCGGAAAAAACGCGCTTATTATGAGTAGTGGTAAAAAATATGAGATACTAGGGCTTTACTATCCTCACCCTGTGCAGAAAATCCCTACAAAAAGTATCGAATGTGGCGAAATAGGCATCGTGTGCCTTGGGCTAAAAAACCTTGATGAACTAGCTGTAGGCGATACGCTTACAAATGCCGAGAATCCAACACTTGAAGCAATTGAGGGTTTTAAACCGGCTAAACCTTTTGTCTTTGCAGGGCTTTATCCGATTGAGACAGATAAATTTGAAGAACTCCGCGAAGCACTAAAAAAGCTAAAATTAAATGATTCTGCACTGAGTTTTGAGCCTGAAACTTCCGTAGCACTTGGCTTTGGGTTTCGCGTAGGATTTTTAGGACTCTTACATATGGAAGTGGTAAAAGAGCGCTTAGAGCGAGAGTTTGGACTAAATCTCATAGCCACTGCCCCAACGGTCATTTATGAAGTATATACTACAGATGGTAGCTTACAGCTTGTACAAAACCCAAGCCAGCTCCCAGAAGTGCAAAAAATAGAAAAAATCAAAGAACCCTATGTGCGTGCCAGCATTATCACACCTAGCGAGTTTTTAGGCAATATCATCACGCTTTTAAACAACAAACGAGGTATGCAAGAAAAAATGGAATATCTTAATCCACAGCGCGTAAGCTTGCAATACGCAATCCCTAGCAATGAGATTGTTATGGATTTTTATGACAAACTAAAATCTTGCACCAAAGGTTATGCGAGTTTTGATTACGAGCCAATAGAATACAGAGAGGGAGACTTAATCAAACTAGATATTCGCGTAGCAGGTGAGATAGTCGATGCGCTCTCCACGATAGTAGAATCTTCCAAAGCCTATGAAAAAGGACGCGCACTTGTCGAGGCTATGAAAGAGCTTATCCCGCGCCAGCTTTTTGAAGTGGCGATTCAAGCAAGCGTGGGGAATAAAGTCATTGCGCGCGAAACCGTGAAATCTATGGGAAAAAATGTAACGGCAAAATGCTATGGTGGAGACATCACGCGCAAACGCAAATTACTAGAAAAACAAAAAGAGGGCAAAAAGCGTATGAAAGCTATAGGCAAAGTAGAATTACCACAAGAAGCGTTCCTTGCGGTGTTAAAAATCGACTAATTTTTAATTTAGGGAGAAATAATGAAAATTGTCCAGTTAAACTCCGGCTTAGGCAATCAAATGTTTCAGTATGCTTTTGCTCTGAGCTTAAAATACCATTTTAATATGCCCGTATTACTTGACAAAACTTTTTATGATGCACCTGGGCATAAAGAACATGAGCGCTTAAGCCTTGATGTATTTCCCATTACCCTACCCTATGCTACGCAAGAACAAATCTCTAAGGCAAAGAAATCTCGGCTTGTGCGTAAAATCTTAAAAATTTGTGGTCTGCCGACTTTATCGCCATTTTGCGTTTTTGACTACAATCCAAAACTTCTATTACAAAGATCATACTCTTACTATAGGGGATGTTTTCAGAATCCTCTCTATTTTTCCCACCTCTCTTTAGCCCTTAAGAATGCATTTACCCCCCCCCCATTACCAGTAAAATAAATAAAGTTATACTCGCAGAAATTCTAAATTCCAAAGAAAGCACTTTTTTACATATCCGTAGGGGTGATTATTTAGAAGGTAATTGGGAACTTGGGATAACTTATTATAGGCGAGCACTCAAAGAATTATTAAAACGAGTGGAAAATCCAAGTATTTTTGTATTTTGTGTGGATAAAGATTTTGCACGAAGCTTTGACATAGGCTATCCTGTTAAGATTGTGCAAAGCGATTATTCTTTGCATTATGAAGATATGATACTTATGATGCATTGTAAGAATGCTATAATCGCCAACAGCACTTATAGCTGGTGGGCTGCTTATCTCAATTCTAATCCACATAAACTTATCATCGCCCCAAGCCCTTGGATACACAGCATACAAGGGAGTGATAATATCATTCCTGAATCATGGATAAAGGTAAGATCACAGAAATGATGGTGTATAAATATGCTAAATCCCTATATTTTGTATCAGGAGAATTGTATGCTAGAGTTTAATGATTCCCAAATGAAGCGCTATTCACGGCATTTGGTTTTGCAAGGTGTGGGTGTTACAGGGCAAAAAAAGCTAGCTGAGGCAAAGGTGCTAATTATAGGTGCTGGCGGGCTTGGATCACCTGTAGCACTTTATTTGGCCGCAGCAGGAGTTGGAGAGATAGGCATAGTTGATGATGATGTAGTAGATTTGAGCAACTTACAAAGACAGATTATCCATACCACACAATCTTTAGGCAAGCAAAAGGTCATAAGTGCAAAGATGCAGCTCAATGCACTCAATCCAGAAGTGCGTATCAATACTTACAATGTGAGAATCTGTGCAGAGAATATCACTGAGATTCTCAAAAATTATGACCTTGTATGTGAGGGAAGCGATAATTTTGGCACGAAATTCCTTATAAATGATGCGTGTGTGCTTTTTAATAAACCTCTAGTATTTGGTGGTATCTTGCGCTTTAGCGGGCAATGCATGAGTATCAACCCGCATATGAGCGCTTGCTATGCATGTGTGTTTGATGAGCCTCCACCACCAGATTCTGTCCCAAGCTGTGCAAATGCTGGGGTACTAGGCTCTGTAGCTGGAATCTTAGGAAGTATCCAAGCCACAGAAGTATTAAAAATCATCATAGGTACTGGTGCTCCGCTATATGATCAAATCCTAAGTTTTGATGCTTCAAGCATGAACTTTCGTAAGATTACAATCAGTAAAAATCCAAGTTGTCGTGTATGTGGGGATAATGGAATAAAAGAGCTCAAAGATTACAGCCAAAAATCCTGCTGGGAGCTTTGAATTAGCTTAGGTTACTTTTTATGCTGTGTTGGTATGCTGTAGCCATTTGAGAGAATCCACCAGCTAAATGCCTTAGCTCTATTAAGATTCATAAACAAATCATGCGATAACTCTTTGTCATTACTCCGCTCTAAGCCATTATTGAAATATTCAATTTTATGGCCATCAAATACAAATCTATCATTTGCAACACCAAAAAACCCTAGTGCATAATCCCTATCATCATATGCTATAGCCTTATTCCCCAAAAGGGGCTTGCCAAAGCTCATATATTCATACCCATCAGGCGCAACAAGCTCCACAATAGTGGGTGTTATATCAATATGCGAGCCAACATTTGAGATTATCATGGGTTGCAACTTTGGTGCATAGACAATCAAAGGCACACTATTACTTATGCGTTCAGTGATATTTGGATATGGATATTCTCTATCGTAATGGTCCCCTGTAACTACAAAAAGACTATTTGGGAATCTCTCTTTCATATCATTGATAAATTTTGCAATCACTTTATCTTGGTACCAAATATGAGCCAGAATCTGTCTGCTGGTGTCCTTATAGATAAATTCTTTGTCATTTTTTAAAAATTCCTCAATCTCTTTGATTGGTGCGCCAAAAGATTCTACTGGCGCATCATATGGCGGGTGGTTTGATGTCGTCATTATCATATTAAAAGTTCTTTGTCCGCGCGAAAGTAATATCTTATCTCGAATAAAAGAAAATAAATGATGGTCGTATGCACCCCAAGAATTTTCATAGGGCGATGGATAATCCATTATCTTGGAATTTTGCACAATATGGGTACTACACAAAATATCATCAAAGCCTTGAGAATCTATATAACTATCAAGCTTTTGCCAAGTACATGAACCACCATAATAAAAATGTGTTTTGAAGCCTAAATCTTTAAAAATAACAGCGGGCGCGGTTTGAAAAGTACCCATACGACCAACCATAAGACTAAGCGGGATACCTGTATGAAACAGCCCACTAATTTGAGAATCTAAGCTTCCAATAGTATTGCTTGCATTTTGTAAAAATACATCTGCCTTGTATGCATGAGATTCATCGATTATTTTTTGGAGTTCACTAGTTAACCCTAAAGAATCAAAACGTTTGTCAAAATGCCATTCACTCAAACTCTCAGCAATAATGTAAAAAATATGCTCGATTTTGACTTCAGAAGTATTATGAGAAGTGTGCTTAAGTAAATCCAAAAGATTGATTTGAGAATCTTGGGAAAAATTCTTGGCAAAATACCTGTTCACAGCTACTTGTGGAATCTCATTTATATAGTCTCCAAAAGATGAATGGTAGATTTTTTCATAAGCTTTATAGACATAAATCAGATCACGGAATGCACCAGCAGTAATCTTGCGTAAAAAAGTGTTTTCCACAGGCTTTATTTCTTTGCCTAAACTCACACCTTTTAGTCCTAAATGCCCATTGATAGCAAACAAAGCGCTAAAACCAAAAAGAGAAAAGATAAAAACCAGTTTCAAGAAAGATTGCTGATTTTTGTTTTTATGGAATCGATTGGTCTCACGATAAAAATAATCCACGAAACTAAAAAGAATACGCAAAATCCATAAAAATACTATATTGCATGCAATCCAAATGAAAATTTTCAAACTCAGATGGTATTGCCCACTCAGTGCTGTCTTAAAGATTGCTTCTCTATCATCAAAGACAAGTCCTAAGAGATTGGTATTAAACACATCGCCATAGATTTGATAAAACCCTATATTAGCGATATTGACAAAGCAGAATATAGCTATTACTAAACCTACAAAGATATTTACAATAAGATTCCCGAAACGACTTCGCCCAAGAACTAATGAAAAGAAAAAGAATATCACCGCTAAAGCGCCTATGGTTTGTCCATCATAACGCATACCATTAGTAAGGGCATGTATATATTCCCATTTGCTGATGACATCACCGATTACGCCATTGCCTACACCAATATAAAGAATGAAAGATATTCTAAAACATAAACACAAGACATACAAAAAAAGCATAAAAATTATGCTTTTCCAAACGACCTTTTCAAAGCGAAGACTTTGTTTCATAACCTACAGTTTCCTCCACGTTTTTTGAATGCCTCGCACTAAAAATAGCATGCTATAAAATAAGCTATAAAACCACAAATAAGGACAAATAATAAACTCAAAAATACTTAAGTTGTAATATCTATCTAAAAATGAAAAATCTAATCCACAGAGTATAAAGATTGCAAGCGATACGCTAAGTAATACAAGGGAAAATCTATCAAAAATTCCAATCAAAATAACAAAAATTACTACAGATACAGCTTGTGCAATAGGGCTTGTGTGATACAAATCAAACCACAAGAGATTGAGCGAGCTTATGTACAACAAACTGCCAAAAATAAAAAATAAAAAAAAAGTCCTATCTTGTGCTTTATGTGTGAAAACACCTAATGATCCTAAAGACTTAAAACCCAAACCCAAATAGAATTGCCCAGCCACAAAAAATCCCACAAGCAAGATACAAAAAACGCTTGGAGAATCAAAAAAAGAATAGACAAAAGTACACAGAGAATATCCATTAAATAGCGGCAAGACACAAAAAGTGAAAACTCCAAATACAAAGGCTAAACGCGCTGTATGAGTGCTAAAAAATAAATTTGCAAGCCAAAATAAGAATCCCAAAAACAAAACAAAAATTCCAAACATGCCTACCCCACATCACGCAAATAATCAAACTTATGCAATTCCCATTTTTGCTCTTCTGTGATAGTTTCAGAATCCAAGTCCGTAGAATCTCTGTTTGTCTGAGAAGTGTCTGGAACTAAGCTCTCAAGATGAATCTCTTCAAGAGATTCTCTGTCTTGCTTTATCAATTCAAAAATACTATCAAGTGAAACTATGATGCTTTTAATCTGTTTTCTGTCATAGGTGTAGCTGATATACAGATTTGTATCATCGCTCACAGCAGCAGGATAACTTACCTCACCATCTTTAAGGGCATCAAGTGTCATTAGACGCACAAACTCACCTTTACTCTTATCGCGTAACCAAAAGAGACTAAGACTTGCACGAGGATGGATTCTCACCTTTTCATGGAATAAATCATAGAGCAAGAGCAGTGGGTTATCTAATCCATCATTGTGCACGAGTATCACTTCTCCATTGATATTTAGCAACACACTTGAGCTATCAAAATTCTGCAAATTACTCTTATATGGTGCTTCCCAGGTATTACCAAAATCCTTGCATTGCTGCAAAAACATCTTATTATCATGTGAACGATGGATTCTAAATACTGCCAAACAATCGCTACTGCTAAGCGGAATGACACTTGGCTGGAGTTGCGACTTAAAATTATGAAGCTTTTTGGTAAAAAGCAGTTTGGAATCTTTGTCAAAAAACCCCACTAAAGGATACTTATCTGCAAGCTCATAATAAAATGGAAGCATAAATCCACCATTTTCTAAGCTTAAAGCAGGAGTGCGTACAAGATGAGAAAAATTTGCAAATACACCTAAGTGTAACTCACCTAAATACTCAATATTGTCTAACGCTTCATCAAAACGGAATTGGTAGATTTTACTCGTAGCCCAACCACCCAAAGAAACGCCAACCACAAACAAATGCACACGATTAAAAGAATCTTTAAACACAATAGGATTGCCAACTTTTCTTATAAATTTTCCACTCAAATGTGAAAGCATTTGCGCATCAATTAATGGTTTTGGCTCATTCCAATACATACTACCCTTAGACAAAAAGCTTCCATAAATCTTCACA
This sequence comes from Helicobacter sp. 10-6591, assembly GCF_003288805.1. Taxonomy (GTDB): domain Bacteria; phylum Campylobacterota; class Campylobacteria; order Campylobacterales; family Helicobacteraceae; genus Helicobacter_F. The sequence continues at coordinate 134,273 of NZ_NHYK01000001.1, forward strand.
TCACGCGCACCTTCTCTACTGCCTGCAAAAAATACGACCATCAACTTAGAATCTAAATCTAGCAACGCACTTGCATGGGCACTTTTCTCAAAATTTGGGACAAGTAGGTGGCTGCCTGACTCAAAAAATTGAAATTGTGAAAGATCGCTTTTGGTAGTAATTTGGATTTGTTTATTGACAGAAGCTTTGTTTTGTGGATTCTTAGTGTCAGGAGTGAATCCGCTAGATTTGAAGACAAAAGCCGCATTGTTTTGTTCAAAATCACTTCTCTTGAGATGTAAAAATGAACCTAGAATAATAAAACAAACACATAGAATAATGAAGAAAAATCGCAAAAACACTCTAAACTAAACCTTAGTAAATCTTGCTATACGTTCGATTCCTTGTGCTATCTGCTCCAAAGAACAAGCAAAGGAAAAACGAACATAACCATCTTTACCAAAAGCACTACCAGGTACAAGAGCTACTCCTTCTTTTTCTATCAATTCTTTACAAAACATCATAGAATCACCGCCAAAACGCCCTAAACCACTAATATTGACGAATAAATAAAATGTGCCTTGAGGCTTTAGTAAAGAAAATCCTGGCAAGGTGCTAAATTGCTTATAGGCAGATTCCATACGCTCTTTAAACGCAAGACGCATCTCCTCAATATCTGCATCACAATATCCATTCAAAGCTACGATACTAGCTTTTTGTGTGATGGAATTGATGTTTGAAGTGCATTGGCTTTGTAGATTATTGATGTATTTTAGGAGCTTTTTGTCTTTGCATGCTATATAACCAACCCTCCAACCAGTCATAGCCGCTGCCTTACTTAGACCATTGACTACAATTGTGCGCTCTAACATATTGGAATTTACCGAAGCAATCGAATGAAACTCAGTGTCATAGATAAGCTTTTCGTAAATTTCATCACTGACCACCCACACATTGCTATCTTTTAAAACATCGGCGATTTCTTGAAGCTCAGACTTGGCATATACCATTCCAGTAGGGTTTGCAGGAGAGTTTAGGACAAGAATCTTTGTTTTTTGGGTTATAGCTTCTTTGAGTTGCTTAGCAGTAATTTTAAAATTTGTGCTTTCATCTGTTTGTAAAACTACATTACACCCGCCACAATATTTCACAAGCTCGGGATAACTCACCCAATAGGGTGCAGGAATAATCACCTCATCACCATCATCAAGCAAGCTTTGGAATACATTAAAAAGAGAGTGTTTTGCGCCATTGCTTACGAGAATCTCATTTGTATCATAATGCAGAGCATTATCACGCTCTAATTTTAGGCTAATTGCTTGGAGTAATTCTGGTATCCCACCTACTGCTGTGTAACGTGTAAATCCACTATTGAGAGCACGCACCGCTTCATCTCTGACTGCTTTAGGTGTGTCAAAATCAGGTTCACCTGCCGAAAAACTCAAAATATCCTTTCCTTGTGCTTTAAGCTCGCGTGCTAGCGAGGTTATTGCGATTGTAGCTGATTCGCTGAGAAGTTCCGCTCTAAAAGCATACTTTGCATCCATCAAACCCAACCTTCTTCGTGTAAGATTTTTGCGCAATTATAATGAAAGAAATAAAGTTTTTATAACCAGAGTTTCCCTTTACAAATAACCACTCTTAATGCATAAAATACTGAAACCACAAAAACTGTAGTGTTTTTTAAGTCATTATCCTTATGAATATTCCTAACATCGAAAATTATTGCTTAAGTAGAAAATGTGCTAGAATGCTGCGGTTTCTCTAAGGAAGCGAATTTACAGAATGCTGGATAGACAGCTAATTTAAGGAGTAAAAGATGAAAAAAGTGCTAGGGTTGGCTTTTATAGGAATGGTGAGTATGGCTCTTGCAGACGCGCCTGCTACTTTTAAGAAATGCGTAAGTTGCCATGGCGCAGATGGCAAGAAAACAACTTTTGGTAATTCGGCTATTGCTGGAGTAGATAAAGCGCAGCTTATAGAGGATCTCAAGGGCTATCGTGCTAAGACACTTAATCGTCATGGTAAGGCAAATCTTATGAATCCAAATGCAGCAAAACTTACTGACGAGGAAATCGAAGAACTTGCAACTTATATTTCAGGCTTACCAAAATAACTTCTCTCACATCTTTAAGCATTTAGTACCCTCTAGATGCTTTTTCTGAAGTCACAATCAGGTCCAATCTCATGGCAGAGATCTTGCTAGATTCAAATGCATTCAGACACAATCTTAAGCTTATCACCCAAACAATCAAACAAAAGCCCGCGCTCGTATTAAAAGACAATGCTTATGGACACGGCTTACACGAAATCGCCAATATGGCACAAGAATATGGAATCAAAGATGTATTTGTAAAAAACTATGCTGAAGCAAAGGAAGTCGCATGCCTTTTTGAATCTATCAGCATTCTTTATGGTGGGTTAGATTCTCTTGATACGCTTGGTACAAATATGGCATTAGTAATCAACAACAAGGACATACTAGATTCTCTAAGACATGGAGATAAAGTAGAACTTAAAATCAATGTAGGTATGAATCGTAATGGTATAGACTTGAGCGAATGCCAGGAGTTCTGCAAGGAAATAGCGAAAAGAGGTCTGGTGCTTTTTGGTGTGCTTGCTCATATTGGCTTTGGCGATGAAGGTGGCGATGACTTTACAAGACAGCTTGCAAATTTCAAACAAGCCAAGCAGCATATAACTACGATATGCAATAAATTGGGCATAAAGCTACCGCGATTCCATTGTCTGAGTTCATCTGGTGCATTGCGGCTTGCACAAAATCAAGAATGTATCGAGGGAGATTTGGTGCGTGTAGGTATCGCCGCTTATGGGTACTTAGAAGCACCATTAGATATTGCAAAAGATTTGAAAAAAGTCGCTTCGCTTTGGGCTCATAGAATCTGCTCACAAACGATAAAAAAAGGCCAAAGCATAGGTTATGGTGGCAAAAGCATAGTAGATAAAGATTGTATCGTAAGCACTTACGATATAGGCTATGGCGATGGATTCTTTCGTGTAAGTGAAAATCATATGCTCACAACAGCCGAGGGCTACAAAATCTTGCCACGCACTTCAATGGACTGCTTTTCCTGTATGAGCGACAAGCCAAAAGTGTGTTTGATGAGTGATGCAAAAGCCATAGCAAAAGTCTTTGGTACGATTAGCTATGAGGTGCTTGTACGTCTTTCGCCATTTATCAAACGCATTGTTATACCACCAAAGGTTTAGTATGAAACTCGCTGTATTTGACTTTGATTCCACATTGATGGATGGAGAAACCATCGATTTTCTCGCCCAAGAATGCGGCAAAACCACAGAAGTTGCTACCATAACACAAAGAGCAATGGAAGGTGAGCTTGACTTTTATCAAAGCCTTATCTTACGCGTAAGATTCTTAAAAGGCTTGCAAGAGCACAGAGCAAAAGAGATTTGTGAGAATCTCCCTCTGAATAACGGTGCAAAAGAAATCATAGGTTTCTTGAAAGATAAGGGATATAAGGTGGTGTGCTTTAGTGGTGGATTCAGTCTTGCTACAAGGCATTTTAGTAGAGTCTTAGGATTGGATGCGGATTTTAGCAATATCTTGCATATTAGAAATGGTGAGCTTACAGGCGAAGTCGGTGGGGAAATGATGTTTGAGCATTCAAAAGGCGAGATGCTTTTACGATTACAGAATCTGCTTGGTATAAGTATTGAAAATACTCTGTGTGTAGGCGATGGCGCAAATGACCTAAGTATGTTTGCTTATGCTAGCACACGCATAGCATTTTGTGCAAAGCCAAAACTCAAAGCCGCTGCAAATATCATTATTGACACACAAGATCTTATAGAGATCGCTAAGTACATTGACTAATTTGATCAGATTTTTCTAAAACTTAGTGCTTCCAAAACATGATTTTTTCTTATCACATCGCTTTGTTCTAGATCTGCAATCGTGCGAGAGATTTTTTTAAGCTTGTTTTGCGCGCGTAAAGAAAGCCCAAAGTTCTGTATAGCTTTAAGTAAAATATTCTCTGCCTCGCTCTCAAGCACACAAAAATCTTTTATTTGGCTTTCTGTCAATTTACCATTAAAATTTTTTTGCCCACGATTTTTTGCGAATACAAAAGCTTTACACACAAGCTCAAACATACTTTGAGAATCCAACTCTTGTGCGCTAGGTATAACATCTCTATGCTCATTCATTTGTACAAACATATCAATCCTATCCAAAAATGGCTCACTCAATCGGTTTTTGTATGCTGTAATCTCTTTATCTTGACAGCGACACTCTTTGCTTGTACTCAAGAGATTTCCGCAAGGACAGGGATTTTGCGCACCGACAAAAAGAAATGAAGTATCATATTCTAGTTTGGAATGCACGCGCGAGATTGTCATCTTATTGTTTTCCAATGGCTCGCGCAGAGATTCTAAAATATCCCGTTTAAAATACGGAAGCTCATCAAAAAAGAGAATCCCATTATGCGCAAGTGCTATCTCTCCTGGTTTTGGTTCAAACTGCGTCGCAGATCCTAAAATACTTGCTTTAGAAGCACTTTGGTGAGGATTCCTAAAAGGACGCAAGGCAGAGTACTCCAATGCTTGTAGTAAATCCAGCGAATTCAATTTAAGAGAATACATCATTTCATCTAACCCCATCGGTGGCAGTATGTAGCGCATACGTTTCGCAATCATGCTTTTACCACAACCAGGACTTCCTTCAAAAATGATATTATGGAATCCTGCAGACGCAATAAGTGCGGCTCTCTTAGCTAACTCTTGCCCATATACTTCTTTGAAATCAAGCGCAAAATGTGGCATATAGTAATAATAGTGCGTTCCTATTTGCAGAAAAGAAAAACCGAACTTTTGGAAGAACTCTTTCTTATCGACCAATTCAGACTCTAAAGCTTCTTGCCCTAAAGATGGTGTAGTAATAATATCTAGGGCTTCTTGTAAAGAGGAAGCAAAATGTAGGTGCAGATTTGGAATCACACTTAAAATCTCTCTGGCACATTTTGGCACGATGATATGGGAATTTGGTTTGATTAAGGCTAAATCAAAAAGCAAAGGATATATACTTGGAGTGTATTTAATACTTCCATCCAGCCCCAGCTCACCAAAAGCAAACCAGATTCTATCGGTATCACTAAGTTGCTGGGAATGCACATAGAGCACTAATGCAATAGGTAAGTCAAAATAGCTCCCACTCTTTTGTATATCTGATGGAAAAAGATTGACATTGATTTTAAGCGGGGGGAGTGTGAAGCGAGAATTTGCAAGCGCGGATTGTACACGCCCTTTTGATTCTTGGATAGAGCTTGTAGCAAGGCCTGTAATACTAAAGCTAGGAAGACCGCGCGTAAAAGCAGATTCTATTTCTATAACTCTTGTTTGTGTGCCAACCAAACTCGCACAAAAAATCTTATTTGTCATTTCACTTGCAAACTCTTATTTGCGTCTAAGTTCTTTTTCAAACTTCTTGCGTTTTAAAATCGGAAGCTTATCAACAAACAACATACCATTAAGATGATCAATTTCATGCTGGAGCGCTACACTCAGTAAACCCTCTGCTTGCAAGATTTTATCATTCCCAAAACGGTCCTTATAGGTAAGGGTGATAGATGCAAAGCGAGTTGTGGATTCATAAAAATCTGGCACAGAGAGACAGCCTTCATTCCACTCCATTTCACCTTCTTGCTTCAAAAACACAGGATTTATAATTTCTAGCAAATCCTCTTTATATTGTTCGTTATCCTCTTCTCGTGGGACATTTACGATAAGAATGCGCTTGGGCAGCCCCACTTGTATGGCTGCCAATCCTACACCATTATGCGCCATCATTGTTTCATACATGGTATCAAGCAGAGTATGAAGCTCCTTATCAAAGACTTCCACAGGCATTGACTTTTGGCGCAGACGCTTATCAGGGTATTTTAAAATTTCCAAAGTCATCGTTACTTATTTCATCATGGTTTGATTGGAAGATCTTAAAAGATTTGTTCTCTTTCTTTGCCTCTTGTAGTGCTATCTTGGCATTTTCGATATTCTCCTCAATGCTTAATGCAATATCAAACCTACTCGCACCAATGACCACATACAAACTCATACACATATCATTCAAAAATACTTTATTGTTTTTTACTGAATTGAGCAATTCTTTTAAAAAAACCTCTATTTGCTGTTCTGTGACATTACGCACAAATACCCCAAATTCATACTTACCAAAATAGCAAACACTATCATTTTTACCGAGATTTTCTACCAAAGACTTTGCTGTCAGTTTGATTGTACTTATAAGAGATTGTTTGTCTTTGATATTTTTCAAAACCTCTTCATGTATTTGCAGAATACAAAGCACACTCTCGCTGGCAAAACTTGAATCTATCTCTTTTTCCTTTGCAAGCTGATAGAGAAAAAAATCTTTATTCAGAATACCAAGCGTAGTGTCATACATAGAATGTTTTTTTATGTCAAACAAATTTTTGTAGGCAGTATCATAAAGCTTGATAATTTCTTTAGCTTGGTGAAAAATACCTTGATAAGCCGTGTTAATATCATTAAAAAAGATTTTTGTGGCAGTCTTGATACCAAGAGGATTTTCTATACGATTTATCTCTTTGAGCTTAGTTTCTACTTGTTTTTGTATTTTTTCAAAATTGCCACACACAACACTAATATTTTCTAACATGGTCTTTACACCCAAGAAACTCTTTTCTATACTCTTTTCCAATGCAATAGCCCTCTGAGTGTAATTACGAGATTCCAAAGCATAGACAATCTTGCTTCTTATCTCATTGTTTTCTTCTTGCTTGAGATTCCTATCAAAGAGCGTTTCAAAATTCTCTGGAAAGGGAAGGATATTCTCATCCTCTAACATTTGTATTGTTTTTGTGGAAATATCTTTCAAACGCTCTTTAGCGAGCATAGATATATCATCTAAATCGTTGGCAGTGGATAACTTATCAGCCTCTAAACCAAAACTCCCAAAAAAATCATTGTTATTCTCTGCCATGCTCAGACCTTTATTTCAAACTTTTATTCAAAATCTCATCGATTAACCCATACTCCTTGGCTTGTAGCGCGCTCATAAAAAAATCACGTTCAGTATCCTGTGCGATTCTTTTGGCACTCTGGCCTGTATTCTCTCCCATAATCTCATTGAGAGTTTTTTTCAAACGCAAAATCTCTTGAGCTTGTATATGTATATCGGTGGCTTGCCCTTGCGCACCACCTAAAGGCTGATGAATCATAATACGAGAATTCGGAAGAGAATAGCGCTTTCCCTTACTTCCACTACTTAGCAAAAATGCACCAGCACTTGCCGCTTGACCAATGCAAATTGTGCAAATATCAGGACGAATATAATTCATCGTGTCATAAATACTAAAGGCACTTGTGATAACACCCCCAGGCGAATTGATATAGAAATTTATATCTTTTTCTGGATCCTCTGCTTCCAAGAAAAGCAATTGGGCTACGATAGATGAAGCTACAGAATCATTTATTTCCCCGCTTAGAAGAATAATGCGATCCTTCAAAAGCCTTGAGTAAATATCATAGCTACGCTCGCCTCTACCTGTACGTTCAATCACATAAGGAATATAATTCATAGTAGTCCTTTATTCTTTACTATTTAGAATTTTGCTTGGATTCTGCTTGTGATTGTTGAGATTCTTTTTTTGCATTGTCAAGTTTAGAATCAAGCAGAAAATTCAACACCCTATCTTCAATCATTGCCATCTTTACAACCGGTAAAAGATTATTACTCTTGTAATACTCGATCATATTTTTTGGATCCTGTCCCGTTAGCATAGATTCATAATAAATAGTCTGCAGTGCTTCGTTATCAGAAATTGTAATGTTGTGCTTCTTAGCCAAAGCATCCATGATAAAAGTTACTTGCACGCTTTTTTGCGCCTCTACTTTGAAGCTTTCTCTTTTTTTGCGTGCCTTCTGCTCATCATTTTTGATAGATTCAAATTCCTCTTTTGTCATAGCATTTAATGCATTCCTAAATAAAATATCCATCTCTTGTTCAACAATCTGTTCTGGCAGGTCAAACACTATTTCTTTGATAAGCGCCATAAGTAGTTTGTCTTTTAACTCTTTGTTATAAACTTCTGTCTTTGCTTCAAGCTCTAGTTGGGTTTTCACATCATTTTTGAGTGTTTCTAAATTAGCATTGTCTCCAAGAATATTTTCACCCAACACAGACTTTGCAAATGCATCATCAATTTTTGGTAATTGTTTTTGAGAAACCTTATGTATTTTGACCTTAAATTCCGCATCTTTACCCGCTAAGTTTGTCGTTTGGTAGTCTTTAGGAAAAGTCACTTTGATAGTCTTCTCCTCACCCTTTTTCATACCAAGCAAAGAATCTTCAAATCCCGGGATAAACTGGTTTGAACCAATCGTAAGATTATAGTTCTCTGCCTTACCCCCATCAAACGCCACTCCTTCTATAAATCCTTCAAAATCAATCGTCGCAACATCATCTTTTTGGATAGTGTGAGTTTCTGCCATTTCGCCTAATGGAGCTCTGTTTTTAGCAATTTCTTTCAGACGATCATCAATTTTCTTTTGGCTTATAGCCGGAATCTTTATGTCTGGGACACAAGATTCCACCTTTTGTAGATCTATATCTGGCCTAAGGCTAAGCCTTAGTTCGACATCAATGGCACCATCTTTTTCCTCAAACTTTATGATGCTCGGATTCCCCAAAATGTCCCCTGGAATAACCTCTAAATCTTTCACTCCAGCTTGAAGTAAATCTTGTACCGCTTCTTGTCTGGAATCTTGTTCTATCTGATCTTTATAACGTGACAAAATGAGTTGTTTTGGCACTTTACCTTTTCTAAAGCCGTCAAGTTTTAAGCTTTTGGAAATTTTCTTAATCACGCCTTCTTGTTTCTGTTCTAAGGTTTTTGCGAAAATAGTGCCATTGATACTCGCATTTGCAGTATTAATTTTATGCGCTTGTATGTTAGAAGGTTGAGAATCCATAATTGTTCCTTAAGCCCTGGGGTTTGATTTCAATATTTCTTGAAGTATAATTTGCGCATTCTAACTAAAAATCCTTAAAGTTTTAAATTCTACTCATCTCTATGGAAGCACATATGCCACTCTCCCACATACGACAAAAACTTAATTCCAACCTTAATCTCTCTCCAAGCTTTGGGAATATAATCAAGATTACACCAAACATTATCATGGCCAATGGAATAAGTCCAAGCGTAGGTGATATAGTCGAGTTCTCAAGTAGAGATTGTAAGAATCTCGGGGTGAAAAGAGAGTTGCAGTCCGCTGATTTAGGCATGGTAAGTGCAGTAGAAAAAGATTGCTTTCTTGTCAATCCCTTTTCTTTTGTAGAAGGTCGTAAAAGTGGTGATTTTGTGCGTATTGTCAAGGCAGGACTACAGATTCCGGTAGGAGAAGCGCTCAAAGGGCGTATTATAAATCCCTTGGGTACTCCCATAGATGGCAAAGGTGCGCTTAATACCACACAAAAAGCCCCTCTTTTACGATCCCCTATCGCTGCGATGAAGCGCGGAGTGATTGATGAAGTATTTGAGCTTGGTATAAAAAGTATTGATGGATTGCTTACCTGTGGTAAAGGACAAAAAATCGGTATCTTTGCTGGCTCTGGAGTAGGAAAGTCCAGCCTTATGGGTATGATAGTCAATGGGGTAAAAGCCCAGATCAAAGTCATAGCGCTCATAGGAGAGCGCGGGCGTGAAGTCCCAGAGTTTGTGTATAAAAACCTCAATAACGATCTCACCAACACAATAATAGTCGTTGCTACAAGCGATGATTCTCCTCTTATGCGCAAATATGGTGCATTCAGTGCAATGGCAATCGCAGAGTTTTTTAAACAACAAGGCAAAGATGTACTTTTTATGATGGATTCCATCACGCGCTTTGCTATGGCACAAAGAGAAATAGGGCTAGCACTAGGCGAACCACCCACAAGCAAAGGTTATCCACCATCGACACTTACTATCTTACCCCAACTCATGGAGCGCGCAGGAAAAGAGGAAGATGCAGGCTCAATCACCGCATTTTTCACTATCCTAGTCGAAGGCGATGATCTCAACGATCCTATAGCTGACCAAAGCCGATCGATTCTGGATGGACACATCATGCTTTCTCGCGAGCTTACAGATTTTGGAATCTACCCACCTATCAATGTCCTCAACTCCGCCTCAAGGGTCATGCACGATATTATCACGCCAGCACATACTCAAGCAGTGCGTAAATTCAGACGACTCTACTCCTTACTGAAAGAAAATGAGGTCCTCATACGCATCGGCGCATACCAAAAAGGTAGCGATCCTGAGCTTGATGAGGCGTTAGAAAAAAAACCCCTCATGGAAGAATTTCTCAAACAAGACTTATTGGAAAAATGGGATTTCTACAAAACCCGAGAACAGCTTCAAGTGATTATGAGCTAGATTCTTATACAATCCCCGCTCAATTTATTTTGAAAGGCAGCAAATGAGCAAATTTCTCTTTACTGGTGGTAGTGGCTACATTGGTTCGCATACAGCATTTTGGTTTCTTACTTCGATGCAAGATTCTCAGATAGTGATTTATGACAACCTAAGCAGTGGTTTCCAAGAAAACTATCTCTACTTACAATCCGTATTTGGCAAAAGAGTAGAATTTGTCAAAGGTGATCTCAACCAAACACAAATCCTAGAATCCCTCATGCAGAAGCATAGATTTACGGGCATCGTGCATTTTGCCGCCTCACTTATCGTAAGCGAATCCGTCACACTCCCTCTGCACTACTACAAAAACAACACACTCAATACCACCCTTTTAATAGAATCTTGCCTCAAGCACAATATTAACAAATTCATCTTTAGCTCTACAGCCGCGGTATATGGCCAGCCAGATTCAAAGCTCATTCCTATCACAGAGATAGCTCCACTAGATCCTATCAATCCATATGGCGCAAGTAAGATGATGAGTGAGCGTATATGTCAAGATACACATATTGCAAACCCTGATTTTAACTACGCGATTTTGCGCTATTTCAATGTCGCAGGTGCTAGCAGCCATAACACAAAAGAGCTTCTAATCCAAAAACAGGGATTAGGTCAGAGGAGTAAAGACGCGACACATCTCATCAAAGTAGCTTGCGAATGTGCAGTAGGTAAAAGAGAGTCAATGGGAATCTTTGGTGAGAATTACCAGACGCCAGATGGAACTTGTGTACGCGATTATATTCACATTGATGACTTAGCAGCTGCACACCTTAGTGCTTGGAAGTTTTTAGATTCTACACATACAAGCGAGATTTTTAATGTAGGTTACGGACGCGGCTACAGCGTCAAAGAAGTGATAAAAATGGTCAAGCAGGTAAGCGGAGTGGATTTTAAGGTAGATCTATGCTCTCCTAGAGCAGGAGACCCCGCGATTCTTATAGCAGATAGCCACAAGATTAAGACTCTCACCTCTTGGCTTCCCCGCTTTGACAATTTAGAGTTGATAGTAGAAAGTGCTTACGATTGGGAAAAATCACAAAACTCTTAACCCACCATCCCACCACATTGTTTATTTTCTATGCAATTCCAGTTTTTCAACCCATCATATTTAAAGATACTTTCTTTCCAATTTCTTTACTTAACGTCTACCAAACTAAAAAGCAAGTAAAATCAGATAAATCTAAAGCACAAGGAAAGGAAAAATGGTAGAGCGATATGCAAGAAGTGAGATGAAAAATCTTTGGAGTATGGAGGCCAAATACAGCGCGTGGCTAGAGGTGGAGAAAGCCCTTGTGCGCGGGTGGAATCGCTTAGGGCTAATCCCTGATTCTGATTGTGAGAAAATCTGCAAAAACGCTAAGTTTGACATTGCGCGCATTGATGAAATCGAGGCGGTTACAAAGCATGATTTAATCGCCTTTACCACAAGCGTCGCGGAGTCTTTGGGTGAAGAAAGCCGCTGGGTGCATTATGGGATTACTTCAAGTGATTGCATTGATACGGCTGTGGCGTTGCAAATGCGCGATTCTCTAAAAATTATCATTCAAGATTTACAAGACTTGCGCGAAGTCATAAAAAACCGCGCAATAGAACATAAATACACGCTTATGGTTGGACGCTCTCATGGAATCCACGGAGAGCCTATCACCTTTGGGCTTGTTTTGGCTATTTGGTATGATGAGTTAAGGAGGCATCTAAACGCCCTAGAATCCACGCTTGAAGTGATTTCTGTAGGGCAGCTAAGTGGCGCAATGGGGAATCTCGCGCATACACCTATGGAATTAGAAGAGCTGGTGTGTAAAGAACTAGGGCTAAAGCCCGCTCCTGTGAGTAACCAAGTCATCCAACGCGATAGATATGCAAGGCTTATGAGTGATTTAGCACTTTTGGCCAGTAGTTGCGAGAAAATTGCCATAGAAGTGCGCCATTTGCAACGCACAGAAGTCTATGAAGCTGAAGAGTATTTTGAAAGCGGACAAAAGGGAAGCTCCGCGATGCCACATAAGCGCAATCCGGTTTTGAGTGAAAACATCACAGGGCTTTGCAGAATGATTCGCTCCTATGCTCTGCCGGCAATGGAGAATGTCGCCCTCTGGCATGAGAGGGATATTAGCCACTCAAGTGTGGAGCGCTTTATTCTGCCAGATAGCTTTATTACGACAGATTTTATGCTCCATCGCTTAAAAGGACTGCTTGAAAAGCTCGTGGTGTATCCAAAAAATATGCTAAAAAATCTCAACTTAACAGGCGGGCTTGTGTTTTCCCAGCGCATACTTTTGGAGCTTCCAAAACAAGGCATATCACGCGAAGATGCCTATAAAATCGTGCAACGCAATGCGATGAAGGTTTGGGGCGATTTGCAAGAAGGAAAAAGTGCGCTAAACGATAAAGGCGAATCGCTTTATTTGCAATATCTCTTAGCAGATTCTGAGCTTGTAGGACTTATTGGAGAAGAGGCAATTAGAGAGTGCTTTGAGTTTAGCTACTACACAAAAAATGTCGATGCGATTTTTCAAAGAGTGTTTGGGAACAAGATATAAAACCAGAGCATCACAGAAGCCTTTAAAGCCTTTTTTACCGCTATAGGTGATGTTGTGCTGGTATAAAATGTCAATTTAAGGATAGCGCAATGATTACACAGCAAAATCTAAAAGAGGTGCTAGAGCTTTTAGGCTTTGAAAAATTGGAATCTAAAAGCCTAGATTCTAAGCCTACCTACACAAAAACCATAGATTCCCACACAATGCAAGTAGATTTTAACAATCAAAAGCCTACCCACAAGGCATAAAGATTCATGATGCTACGACTTCAAACTTTTCTCACCCAGAAAATTTCGTCGTTTTTGAATGTGTGCATAGGCTATTACAAAAGGGTTATAAGCCAGAACACTTAGAGCTAGAGCCAAGGTGGAATCTAGGGCGTGATGCAAAAGGTGGCAAAGCAGATATTTTGGTGCGAGATCATCAAGGCAGTCCTTATTTGCTCATCGAGTGCAAAACCACAGATTCTAAAAATAGCGAGTTTGCCAAAGAATGGGCAAAAATGCTAGAAAATGGCGGACAACTTTTCTCCTATTTTCAACAAGAAAGAGGCGTGAAATATCTATGTCTCTACACAAGCGACTTTATAGATGATACTCTCAAATATCAAAACTACATCATACAAGCCTTTGATAACCAAGAATACCTAAACGAAAAAGAATTAGAAAAATCCTATACAAAAGCAACCAACAATCTTGAACTTTTTTCTGTATGGAAAGAAAGCTATGAATTTCACCACGAAAAGCAAGGCATTTTTGAAAACAATATCAAAGTTTATATGCAAAATGACATTAAAGTTTCTCTTAGTTTCTCTGGCAAACAAATCTCTACAAAAGGACAGCTATGAATCTCTCAAAATCTCGCTTTATCAAAGGTATGCAGTGTCAAAAGCTACTATGGCTTTTAACTCATAAAAAAGAAGCCCTAAGTGAGCCAGATATGCAGCAAACAGAGCGATTTAGCGTAGGTGAAGATGTAGGGATTTTAGCGTGTGAGTTATTCCCTAAGGGAGCTAGAATCCACTTTTGTGATGGTATAAGTTATAACGCTAAACGCACAAAGGAATTGCTAGATTCTGGCACTAACGTGATATATGAAGCGACTTTTATATATGAAGGCATTGTTGTAATGGTAGATATTTTACAAAACACGCCACAAGGGCTTATCATCAATGAAGTGAAAAGCTCCACAAGCCTAAAGGAAGTATATATCTATGATTTAAGCGTGCAGCACTATGTCATCACGCATTGTGGATATAGTATAAAGGAAGCGAATCTTATCCATTTAAACACAGACTATAAAAGGGGTAAATCACTTGATTTAACTAGGCTTTTTGTAAGTGTGCCTTGCTTAGAATCTGTGCAAGAATTTACACCAAAGATTCCAACAATTTTAAGTGATTTTAGCGAGATTTTAGAGACAAAGAATGAGCCAAATATTGATATAGGATTACATTGTGATAATCCTTACTCTTGCGAGGCAAAGTCATATTGCTGGGAAGCCCAAAGGAATATAACAGAAGAAGATTCTGTATTTAATCTTGCTTGGCTTAATGGCGATAAAAAGCTAGGGCTATATAGACAAGGGATAGCACGATTTAGTGATATAAAAGATATAGATAGCTTAAACTACAAGCAACAACTACAAATAGAATGCTTTAAGAATAAATCCGTGCATATACAAAAGGATAAAATCAAGGAGTTTTTAGGGAGTTTATCCTACCCCATTTATCACTTAGATTTTGAGACATTTCAACCTGCTGTGCCTAGATTTGTAGGCACTTGTGCGTATGAGCAAATCCCTTTTCAATTCTCACTCCATATCCAGCATAAAGATGGCAAGCTAGAGCATAAAGAGTTTTTAGCCAAAAGTGGCATTGACCCTAGAGTTGAACTTATTCAAACCCTACTAGATTCTATCCCGCCAAATGCCTTTATCCTAGCTTATAATGCGAGTTTTGAAAAAGGCGTCATTACAAGACTTGCTGCAAGTTTTCCACAATATGAAAAAGAGCTTTTGCATATTGCTTCACAGATTGAAGACTTAATGTATCCCTTTGCCGCTAGGCATTATTATCATTATAAGCAAAATGGCAGCCACTCTATCAAAGTTGTGCTACCAGCCCTTGTGCCACAAATGGAATCCGCTTATCAAGAGCTAAGTCTCGTGCATAATGGCGGGGAAGCAATGGAATGCTTTGCCACGCTAGAATCCAAACCCAAAAAAGAGCAAGAAGAATATCGCCAAGCCCTTTTAGCATATTGCAAACTTGATACACTTGCTATGGTGGAGATTATAAAGGCGTTGGAAAAGTTAGTGGGCTAGGCGATATTAGTCTTGTATTTTTGATTGTAATATACATTTATATTTGTAGCGATTAATCTTTACTACATTAAATTTAAAGAAAGGGTAAAAGTGTGGAATATAGAGAATTTTTTGAACGCGTAAAGGGCTTTTTGGAACAAGCAGAGATTCACAAAAGGCGTGGGAATAATGACTTTAATCCCTATCTTGAAATGTGGAGTGAAAGTAATGAAGTAAAACTTCATAGTGCGTTAATAAGTGGATTTTTAAACCCGCTAGGCAATCACTATCAAGGCGATGTATTTTTAGAAACATTTTTAGAATCTGTTGGGCTTAAAGCGTGGTTTGGCGATAGCAGTAATGCTAGGGTGCATAAAGAGTATGAAAACATTGATGTGTATATCGCTAATGGAAAGAGACATATCATTGTAGAGAATAAGATTTGGGGAAAAGATCAAGATAGGCAGATTGAGCGGTATATTGAGATAATAGCAAAAGAGCAAAGCAGAGATTTTAATGATGATATGGAATCTAATGAGCTAGAATCTAGCGAAAGTGAAACACCACAAGAGCAAGGTGCGTCTTATGACAATATCGCTGTGCTTTACCTAGCCCCTTATAAACGAAATCCTTCAGGGTATAGTTTAGGCAAATGGGAAATACAAGGGGATTCTCTTGTAAATGGAGATAATAAAGTGAGATTTAAGGCTATCACTTATAAAGGAGAGATTCTAAAATGGATAGAAAACTCACAAGCAAAAGTTGGGTGCATCACAAGCCTAAATGCCGCATTGCTCTTTTATAAAGATGTCGTGCAAATCATTACAAATACAAAGGAAAACACAATGAGTATAGAGAAGTTTTTGACAGAGAACAAAGGCAGTATTGAAGGGAATATGAAAATAGTCTTTGAGATTCTAGAAAATAAAGACAAAATTATAGAATCTTATTGCGAAGCGATTGTAGAAAAATGTAGAGAACAAATTGAAAGCAAAGACTTTGAGATTGTTAAGACGAGCAAGGATGAAAAAATGGGTAGGTGGAATAGAATTGATTTAAGCTATCCTTTTATGATTAAACCTAAAAATTGCGGTAAATATTATTTTGCCTTTTGTGTAGAACATTACATTCAAAAAGAGAAATATAATTGCTATGGTGTGCGGATTTTTGAGCAAGATTCAGATTCTAATATGGATGATAATATATCTAGCAAAATCATAGAATATTTAAATGTCGAATATATTTGGTGGCTTGACGACAATCAAAAATTTTGGTGGTATGAGCTTGATACATCAATAGCAGAGTTAGAATCTAAACTACAAGAATTTTTAGATTCTAACAAGATTAAAGCCTTAAATGAAAAGCTTAAAGAATATCAAGCATAGCAACATAACCCACACAAAATAAGTTTCTAATCTTATTTTGTGAGCTCAAAATCCGCAAATATTCTAAAAAACTTCAATCCTTTGTCATAACGCTGTCAAGAGATCATGTTAATATTACAAAGAATTATTTTTAAAAAATGCCCTTGTTTTAAAAGAAATCGTTGAGCTTTTTGCACCCTACAAACTCACGCAGAATTCTACCAATCAATTTTTAGGCAATCTCTTTGAATTGTTTTTACAAAAAGGTATGAAGCAAGATGAGGGGCAGTTTTTCACCCCTATGCAAATTTGCGAATTTAT
This sequence comes from Helicobacter sp. 10-6591, assembly GCF_003288805.1. GTDB lineage: Bacteria > Campylobacterota > Campylobacteria > Campylobacterales > Helicobacteraceae > Helicobacter_F. The sequence continues at coordinate 151,256 of NZ_NHYK01000001.1, forward strand.
CGTGTATTCTCTCCCCTTAGATTCTATGCTAAGCACAAAACCTCTAAAAGTCATTGACTATGCGTGTGGTGCAGGACATTTTCTAAACACTTATGCCAACGAACTCAAACGCTACATTACGCAAGATTTAAAAGAGCATTACAAAAACATCTATGGAATCGAAAAAGAATACCGCTTAAGCAAAGTTTCCAAAGTCTCAAGTGCTATGTATGGGCAAAATGAAATCAATATCTTATACGCCGATGCCCTCTCAAGCTTTGAGTTAGCCAACACAAGAGTTTTGGAAGGTCAAAAGCCAAAACCACAGATTCAATCACGCAGCTTTGATTTACTCATCGCCAATCCACCCTATTCTGTCAAAGGCTTCCTAGAAACGCTAAGCCCAAAATCCAGAAAAACCTATGAACTTTTTAATACCGACATCAATATAGAATCTAACAATTCCATTGAATGCTTTTTTATCGAGAGAGCCAAACAAATTCTAAAAGACAATGCAAAAGCCGCTATCATTTTGCCAAGCTCCATTTTAAACAAAGATTCTATCTACAAATCCACACGAGAAATACTTTTCCAAAACTTTGATTTTATCGCTATTGCAGAGCTTGGAAGCCAAACCTTTGGTGCAACAGGCACAAACACTATTATTTTATTTTTACGCAAAAAAGAAACTTTTAGACAAGAAGAAAGCGTTGTCTCCCAAGACTACAGCCTTATAAAAGAACGCTTAGAATCAGAAAATCTACAAGACAATGATGATTTTTATCAAAATTATCTAAGTGCATATTGTGATTTTAGAGAGTTTAACAAAGAGCATTTTTTAAGCTTTTTGGAGGGAAATCTTAATGATGAGATTCTAAAGCTTGATGCTTTCAAAGAATATCTCAATGCGTTTAAGCAAACAAGTGAATACAAAGTGGAGTTTAATAAGGCGATAAGTTTAAATCCTAGCAATTCACAAGGTGAGGGCAAGGCACAAAATCCCTTTGAAAATTGTAAATATGAGCTTGTGAAAATGAGTGAGCTTATGCAAGACAGCAAAATTGCATTAGATATACAAAGTGCTAAACGACCAAAAGGTGGTGTTGGCAACTATACAGAGGGGCATTAAGTTTAGGGGGCGAACATATAGACAATAAAAGCGGTTATGTGAAAATGCAAACACCCAAATATGTGTCCCTGATACAAATTCTTAAACTTACAGATAATGCATTCTCAAAGTTACTGATACATTTTTAATAAGTTATGTGCCAGAATGTGTTTTAATGCTAATATTTTCTTATGAATGACTGCAAAAGCTTTAAACCATCAATAGATAATCATTCTAAAATTCTTATTTTAGGATCAATGCCGGGGGTAAAATCATTGGCAGAACAGCAATATTATGCTCATCCGCAAAACAGATTTTGGAAAGTTATGGGTAATATTTGTAATGAACCTAAATTGCATGAATATAGTTATGGATTAAAATTAACAACTTTACTTAAAAATAATATTGCACTTTGGGACACAATAAAATCCTGTGATCGTGAGGGAAGCTTGGATTCTGACATTCAAGATGAAACCCCAAATGACATTAAAAGTTTGTTGAACAAATATCCCAGTATTAAAACAATTTGCTTAAACGGCAACAAATCTTATTCTGTGTTTAAGAAATATTTTCCGAATTTATTAGAAAAATATAATTGCCACAAAATGCCTTCAACCAGCCCTGCAAATGCCAGATACAGTTTGGATACCCTTATAAAAGAGTGGGCTATAATTGTGTTGAAATGATTTTTTCCTCAATATTTACCCCTGAAACATCAATTTCACCACTCATTAACTTCGGTAATAACGTGTCCCGAAGTTGAATTAAATGTTCGTTTTCAATCTCGTTTTCTAAAATTTTATTTATGAATGGTTTTATTATTGAAGAAAGATTGTCAAATATGTCTTTTTTGAAAGTTATTTCAAATTTTGCAATATCATTCATTACTATATATGGAACTGCTGAACCATGAGTTCCACCCATAATGTTTTTTTGTAAAACATTTTTTATAATGATATACAGTAAATAAATGTAGTCTTTATTTATATTTTCTAAACTTATACAAGCATACGTTCTTTGATATAAATCAAATTTTCCATCATAAAATCTTGTTCTTCCTGTATATGCTCCGTTTCCTGCAATAATTATTGCAGGACCATCATGGATATAACTATTTATTAATAATGGTTTAGGACCACATGTAAAAAATTTATTTTTGCCATTTTCATCATTTTCATTTGCATTCTTACGACCAGTAAAAATATTACAAAATTCATCAAGAGTTTTAATTTCCCAATCATCAGGCATGGTGCCACCGAATGGTTCGAAATCCACAAACCAAGACTTGAAAATCGCTTGGGCTTGTTGTTCTAAATTATTATTTATCGAATTATTTAATTCGATTTTGTCATCAAGCGCACCCAAAACCTTTGCTATTTTTTGTTGGGTTTCAAGAGGTGGTAGCATTATATTCAAGTCTTTTACAACATCCGTTTGAACTCTCTGTCTGCCAGAAGAACCTACCATAGATTTTATTGCAGGTTCTCTTATTTGAGAACTTGTAATTAAATAATAAAGATAGTCTGAGTCCGTTTCGTTTTCAATTGCTCTGAATACTATATATTCTGTTGAGCCGAAACCAATTTCGTCATTATCTAAAATATCTACTTTTGCAGTCTTTCCATTTTCAAGACAAGGTGTAATTCTTGCCATAATAGTATCACCATTTCTGAATTTAGTTCCACCATTATATTTTTCTATTAAATAACCGGGAATTTTTTTACAAAATGGTAGCAAACCATCCATGGGAATTTTTTTTGATAGTTGCCCCTTTTTCAACGACTCAGCAGGATTAATTAATGCTACATCTTTTAATTTTGCTTCTTTCCAATTAGAGGCCATTTTCTACTACCTTCTGTCCATGTTTAACAAATCTTGTACTCTGCTTGAATTTCTTTTTATTTGACGATTTGTTAGATGATCTGATAAATCTGTCACTATATTTTTTCTCCTACTTCACCTCAAACCCTATCGCGCTTAGATTTTTCTTGATTTCTTCTTGAAGTTCGTTAGATTTCGCAAACATTTCAGATAATTCACCCGTTAATCGTTGCATTTTATCCTCAAACGGTTCGCCATCATCCTCTTGTTCTTCTATTCCAACATATCTACCCGGAGTTAAAATATAATCTTGTTTGGCAATATCTGCTGTTGATGTTACTGCACAAAAACCTTTGACATCTTCTAATATTCCTTCTTGGAATGCAGCAAAAGTATCTGCTAATTTTTGTATATCTTCATCTGTAAAATCTCTATGCTTTCTACTCACCATATAGCCCATTTTACGGGCATCAATAAACAAGGTCTTGCCCTTTTGTTTTTTATTTTTAGATATAAACCAAAGAGTCACAGGAATTGTTACGCTATAAAAAAGTTGTGTCGGTAATGCGACAATGCCTTCAATCAAATCATCTTCTATAATTTTCTTTCTGATTTCACCCTCTCCGCTTGTTTGACTTGACAAAGCCCCATTAGCAAGAACAAGTCCAATTTTCCCATTTGGTGCTAGGTGGTGTATCATGTGCTCAATCCAAGCAAAGTTAGCGTTCCCAGCAGGTGGAATACCATATTTCCAGCGTACATCTTCTTGTAGTTTATCTTGCCCCCAGTTTGAAAGATTAAACGGAGGGTTTGCCATAATAAAATCAGCTTTCAATGTCGGATGAATATCATTAAAGAAAGTATCAGCATGTGATGGCCCAAAATCTGCATCAATACCACGAATTGCCATATTCATTTTAGCCATTTTCCAAGTATCAGAGTTTGACTCTTGCCCATATACGGATATTTTATCTCTATTTCCGCTATGCGCTTGTAAGAATTTTACAGACTGCACAAACATTCCACCTGAACCACAGCAAGGATCATAAACTCTGCAATTTTCAAACGGTTTAAGTATTGAAACTAATGTTTTAACAATACTTGATGGAGTATAAAATTCCCCGCCTTTTGTGCCTTCATAAGCAGCAAATTGGGCGATACAATATTCATAAGTTCTGCCTAATAAATCCTTGCTTTCTTCGGTATCATCCATTTTGATATTATTAGTGAATAAATCTACAACATCACCTAATACTCTTTTATCTAAATCAGGAGAACCATAATTTTTAGGAAGAACACCTTTGAGAGATTTATTTTCTTTTTCGATTGCAAGCATGGCATCATCAATAACTTTTCCGATTTCAGGAGTATGTGCGTTTTGTGAAATTTTTGACCAGCGGGCTTCTTGCGGCACAAAGAAAATGTTTTCTGCTAAATATTCGTCTTTGTCGTTTTCAAAGCCATCACCTTCTTTTAAAAGTTGTTGGTATTTTTTATCAAACACACTTGAGATATAACGCAAGAAAATTAAACCCACTATGACTTTTCTATATTCAGCAGCTGGAATATGCCCCCACAATACACAAGCTGCTTTCCATAATTGCTCTTCAAATCCGATATTTGCATTATTCTTTTCAACCATTGGATATCCTCTTATTTTTTGCACATCACAATTTACTTTTCCCATGATAAATATATCACAAACACCAAAATAAGGCAGCTTTGTAACACTTCTGGGATAATTTTAACTATGATATGACTTACTGAAATGATAAAATAAAATATTTTGTTTTTTACTTTGTTTGAATATAAAAAAGGAGAAACTATGCAACAAGAATGTATTACTGAAACTGCACAACATTACAGAGTAACTATTACAACAATGCTTACCTCAATGAATAAAGAAGTAAAACATATAATAGCAGATGATTTATCAGATCATCTAACAAATCGTCAAATAAAAAGAAATTCAAGCAGAGTACAAGATTTGTTAAACATGGACAGAAGGTAGTAGAAAATGACCTCTAATTGGAAAGAATATAAAATTGAAGATTTGAATATTCAAGTAATCGATGGGGACAGAGGGAAAAATTATCCTAATAAACAAGAGTTATTAAATTCAGGCGATTGTTTGTTTTTATCTGCGCAGAATGTAACCAAAAAAGGCTTTAATTTTAGCGAAACCCAATGGATAACAAAAGAAAAAGATAGTATATTGAGAAATGGAAAATTATCGTACGGCGATATTGTTATTACGACGAGAGGTACTGTTGGGAATGTAGCACTATACTCTAATGATATTAAATATACCGATGTACGGATAAATTCTGGAATGTTAATTGTAAGGTGTGATGAAACGCTAAGTAATAAATATCTTTATTTTGTTTTATCAAGTGATTTTTTTGCTAAAAAGATATTATTAATGCAATCGGGAACAGCTCAACCGCAATTACCCAAATCACATTTTTTAAAAATGAGCATTCCATTACCTCCACTTGAAACCCAACAAAAAATAGCAAAGGTTTTGAGTGCGATTGATGACAAAATTGAATTAAATAATTCGATAAATAATAATTTAGAACAACAAGCCCAAGCGATTTTCAAGTCTTGGTTTGTGGATTTCGAACCATTCGGTGGCACCATGCCT